>DASSTE010000029.1:0-46381 GCA_035708085.1 Gammaproteobacteria bacterium
ATGGTTTTGGCTTGCCAGTCGGTGTGGGCCTGTACGGCCTGAACAATGTCGCGTGATGTGCGGGGGCTTCGTTCCCAAAGTGCATCCATCACCTCGCGTTCGGCATCGGTAATCGGCAAGTTGTCGGTCATGTAACTCTCAGCTGGATTACAGTTGTAAGCTAAAGCCTAGACTACAAATGTAATCCTGTCAAGAGTTTCAGTTGGGGGAAATCAGCTGGACCTGATGCCGGGCTGGAAGGTCGCACGCTTTAGTTGAACGGTCAGAACCGCGTCGCGATGAGTTCCATGACGTTCATTTCGTCGTCAACAAGACAGATCTGGCGCCATTTGTCGAACGTGGTGCACGGATGCGAGATGCCGAAAGCCACGATATCGCCGATGTCCAGGTCGCAGTTGTCCGGCGTGTTCAGAAAGGCGTGCTGGTCCATCAGGCGGCTGACCGAGCAGTCGTCGATGGCCTCCGGGGTAAAGCCCGTCGCGGCGCGATAACGTCTCAGCGGCCGCGGCAAGCCCGCGTCGAAACCCACGTCGCGCCGACCCAGCGCCGCGATCGCGAGTCCGCGTTCGGGTACGGACTGTATCGCTGCCATGACTTCCACGGCGGGTTTAAGGCCGTCGCCGAGATCGGGCCGGCGAGCATGAAGGGCCTGCTGGGCTTGTGCGTAGGTTCCATGGTCGTGGGTCACGTAACAGCCGGGCCGGAGGACGGGAATGAATCGCTCGTGCACTTCGGGACGATCGAATACTTGCGCGACGATGTCATACCATTCGGATCCGGCGGCGGTAATGACGCGCCTGGTTCCGGTGAACGCGGGATCGCTCGGCAGTTGCAGGCCGGTCGACACCAGTAATTCCACGTATTGTCGAATGGCGTTCTCGGACGCGCCTGTTCCGATGGCGCCCTCATAACCCTCGATGCCTGCCAATGCCAGCGCCGGCGCGTCGATTACTTCGCGAGCCAAAGCCTGAACCTCTTCAGGCGACCGGCAGCCGCAGCGCCCGCCGCGCGCGCCGAGTTCGATCAATACCTGCAGCACGAGGCCTCGTCCGCCAAAGAAATCATTCAGGTCGTGGACCTGCTGCGGCGAATCGACCAGGCAGTAGAAATCGACTTCCGTATCGCGCAGCAGATCCGCGATCAGCCGCATGTTCGCTTCGCCGACGAGTTGGTTCGCCATCAGCAAGCGACGAACGCCGGCTTCCTGGTAGGCAGCCCGACATTGCGGCGCCGTCGCCAGCGTGATGCCCCATGCACCCGCGTCGATCTGGCGCCGGAATATCGCCGGTGTCATGGTGGTTTTGCCGTGCGGCGCGAGTTGCGCGTGGTGTGTGGTGACAAACCGTTGCATCCACGCCAGGTTATGTGTCAGCGCCGCATCGTAAACAGCGAGCGCCGGCAAACTGACCGCGTGCAGAATCGATGCCGATGCCGCGCCGTCTACCGGCGCGCCTTTTTCGCTGGAAAACCTGCCTGCGTCCATAGCGCGTCCGTTCCGGGCTCAGTCGCTCTCGACGATCTGCACGCCGATCGGCCACAGCGAAATCAACGCCAGTTTCAGGTGCTGAATGCCGAACGGGATACCGATGATCGTGATGAAATCAGCGAGGGCGCTGCCCAGATGGCCGAGCGCGAGCCACCAGCCAAAGAGAACAAGCCAGATAATGTTGCCGATCGCGCCCAACGGGCCGGTGCCGATGTCCTCCCTGCCGGAGAGTTCGCGCCGGCTCACCGCCTCGCGCCCGAACGGCCAGAAGGTAAAGCTGCCGATCACGAAGCACGCGCGGCCCCAGGGGATGCCGACGATGGAGATGAAGGCGATTATGCCGACGAGCCACCACGCCAGCCCCATGATGAAGCCGCCGAGTACGAACCACAGAATATTCCCGATCAGTCGCAATAAGCTCATGCCTTTTCTCCGTTGGACATCTTATTCGGTCAGATTATGAAAGCGATCGTAGTCGATGGTCCACCGGCCGCTGTCGGTGCGGCCTATGATGTCGCTGAAGCGGCGGTCGAAAAGGATATCTTTGGCAAGATAGATATGGCGCGCGAACACGACGATTGAATAACCCTTGTGCGGGTCACGCAGTTCCGATTCGTCGATTTCGGCCAGCAGGCTGTTACGGCCAGAGCCAGCCGAACAGCGCACCGGTGACAAGGCCGTAGATCAGCCCGTCGATGACTTCCTTGGCAACGATCTTCCACGGCTGACCGATCCAGATCCCCGCCGGAATCGCCGCAAAGGCGTAGGCCATGAAGCCGATGGTGCCGACGACGCGGAAGACCTGAATGAGCGGCGCGCCGATGACCAGGGTGCTGGAGGCGACGTAGGCGCAGAAGACCGAGACGATCAGGCAGTAAACGAACCATTGAATGAGACTCGGGCCCATATTCATCGGGCCGGGCCGGCGAAGGACCAGGAGCCCGACCGGGCCGTCCTTGAACTTCACCTTCGTTTCCAGCTTCTTCATGTCCTCGAGGCGGCAGTAGGGGATGGCGTACAGACCCGCCTTCGCGCCGCCTTTGCGGAGCGAAGCGGCGACCTCGCTTTCATTCGACAGTTCCTTGTAGTCCGACCTGTGCCAGAACTTCAAGGCCATGTGCAGGATGCTGCTGGCGATGAAGACGCCGATCGCGGACAGCAGGGTGGGCAGCCAGAGTTGGGCGATTGAGGCCATGATCGCGTTCCTTTTGTTGGTGTGCGATGCAGGAACTATAGCCGGGATCGGGACTGGCCGCTATTGGGACTCCATTGGGTATGATATCGCTGAACAGGAGGAGACATGAATTACTTACACACGATGTTGCGCGTGGCGAACCTGGATGCCACGCTCGAGTTTTTCTGCAAGCTGCTCGGCTTCGTCGAGGTCGAGCGCCGCGAAATCTCCGCGGGACGCTACACGCTGGTGTTCCTCGCGGCGCCGGGCGATGAGGAGGCGGCGCGCCGCAACTGGGCGCCGATGGTGGAGCTGACCTACAACTGGGATCCGGAAGAATACACCGGCGGGCGCAACTTTGGGCACCTTGCCTATCGCGTAGATGACATTTACGCGCTTTGCCGGAAGCTGATGGATGCCGGCGTCACGATCAATCGGCCGCCTCGCGACGGCCACATGGCTTTTATCCGCACACCCGACGGTATCTCGATCGAGCTGTTGCAGCGCGGGGACGCATTGGCGCCGGCGGAACCCTGGCAGTCGATGCCCAATAGCGGCACCTGGTGACGCGCATGCCGGGGACTCAATCTCCCGGCAGTATATTTTGCAGCCGCTGCAGGTCGTTGATAACGCGCCATTTCCCGCCGGTCTTTTCGACGCGCTGCTTCCACGATGCCACGCGATCGAGGTATTTGTGCGGATCGACATTGTCGCTGCGCAACTTCGTTACGTTCAGGGCGAGAACCTGGACGCCGTTCAGTTTCAGTTTGACGTCGCGTACGTACCCTTTGGGCAGGTCTTCTTTCAGATCGGAAAAGATCAATATGATCTTCTGGTCCGGGTTTATTTCATTTAACCAGCCGATGCCTTGCAGGACGCCGCCGGTAATATCCGTGTAGGCGGAGGGATGCACAGTATCGACAAAGTGTCTTATCTGCTTCACAAAATCCCGCTTTTGCTGGTTGGCCACGCTGGGACGGTCCGCAAAGGTAGTTTGGGCGATGATGTCCTTCTCGCTGAAACTGGCGGTGTCGATTCGCGCGACGGCCATCGAGTCGCCGGGCTTCAAACGCGTCAGCAGATAGCTGATGATTTGCTGGGCCTTGTCGATTTCCTTGGTGTATGTGCCCGACGTATCAAGCAGCATGTAAACGCCCCGCGTCGGCGTATGGCCCATGCCTCCACATGCGGTCAGCGCAATCAAGCTGGTGCCTAACACCAGTACCAATCTCAGCGACTTTGGATGAAATAGCTTGCGCATGTCTATAACCCTTCTACCGCGGGCTTTCTGTCGGAGTTCTGCGCCCTGTAATTTTTTACCATGCCTTCGATCCACAAGGGCAGGAAGATGGCCAGGTCGTAGACATTCACCAGCAGGTTGGCCGTGCCGTGGAGGACGTTACCGGTAACACGCAACGTCACGGCCACGAAGCGCAATATGGCGGCGCCGACGATGCCCAACACGGAGCGCATCGAATGTATGAACGTTTCCAGCGGAATGGCTACGAAGGTCAGTGCAAAGGGCAGGATAAAACTCATGCCCATTTGTGCCGCAGTCGTAATCCATGAGTGCGTCGGCTGAATAACGCTCCCTTCGCCGCCGCGCAGGAAAGCGGCTGTTTCCAGCGAATTCTGCATCAGAATTTCGCGCATGAAAGCCAGGCCGGACTCGACGCAGGCAAGGCACAACAAAATGCTGAATACGATCCACATCATGCGGGTGCGGATGCGGTCGTTCAGCGCGCTGATGACCGGGAACAGGCGGGTGATCCGCAGCGATTCCATCAGGAAAAGGCCCATGGAGACCTCGACCAGAATAATCACCAGTGCGGCAATGTCGGCGACCTGCCAACCGCCGAGCGTATTGGTGCCGCCCACCATTTCAGCCATTGGGCGGGCGATCAGATTGAAGTTGATGAACGACCCGCCGACCGCGATCAGCAGTACGAAGGCGGAAATGAAAAACTGCGTTAACGATGAGGCGGACAAAGCCCGGACGGCCTGGTCGGTGCCACGCACGCTCTGCTCGTAATTGTCCATGTGCCGGTCGATGGTCTTGGTGCGATCCAACAGGCCGGTGACGTTTTTATCCATCCGGTTGAGCATGGCGGTGGCCTGCCGCCAGTAAGGCAGGGCGCGCTTAAGCAGCTTGTGGCGCTCCCGGCTGGAATCGCGGTAGGCGGCCAGCGCCCGGCTTTCGGCCTTGACCAGCGAGCCGTGGATATCGTCCAGTACGTCGCTCACCATCGGCTCGCTACGCGCCGGAATATTGGCTACCGCTTCAACCGCCTTGACCCAGCCGGGTGGCGAGGGCGGCACCTCCGCGCTTTTGACGTAGTCTTCTTCGATATTGGTTATGGCTTCGCTGAGTTTGCGTTGCAGGGAGAGGTATTCAGCCAGTTCGTGTTGAACGGCACTATCGATGCGATCGAACTCGCGCTCGACGATGCGTTCGCTCGCCTCTCGGCCCGCCGCGAGCAAAACCTCGCGATTACGCAGTACCAGGCGTTGCTCGGCCTGTTGCAGGCTGGAGGCGGCCACGCGAAGGCCATGATGCAGCGCGCGGGCCAGCGCCTGAATCGCCTGGTGAAATGGCTTGCGGGCGCCGTAAAGGACCAGAATCGCCAACAAAATCCAGACTATCAGCGATAACGCCGGGCTGGACGTGATCATGTACCAATGGTTCTGCATTGTTCCCCTCCACATGCGTTCTTTGGAGCCGAGGATAGAACGGCGAGGTGGCTGGCGGCCTGAAATAGTGGCCGGACGGCGCTATCGAGGGGATGAGTGGCACTTGGGAAATTTTGATCGACGGGAATTTTGTGCCATAAAAAAAGCCGCGCACGTCGGTCGGACGTGCGCGGCTTTTAAGGGCCGGATTACCAGATTTTGACCGGGTGCTTGCGGGCCATCTTCGAGCCGACCTTGCAATTGAAGGCTTTCGCGAACTCCGGCATGTTGCTGGCCGACGCAAACGCGCGAATCTTCGCCGGTGCGTGCGGATCAACGTTCAGCAGCAGTTCCGCCGTCTTCACGCGCGAGGTGCCTTCCCAGACACGCGCGGAGCTGAGGAAGAATCGCTGATCCTCGGTCATGCCGTCGATCTTCTCGTGGGCTTCCTTCGGATGGTTCTTGAGCGCGGTCTGCAGCGCCGTATAGGCGATGTTGAGGCCGCCCAGATCACCGATGTCCTCGCCCAGCGTCAGTTTGCCCTTGACGTGCAGGTCGGGCTTGCCGGGGATCGGGGTGTACTGGTCGTACTGCTTGGCCAGTGCGGTGGTGCGCTTGTCAAAACGCTTCTTGTCCTGCTTGGTCCACCAGTTGACGCGATTGCCGTGGCCGTCGAACTGGCTGCCCTGGTCGTCGAAGCCGTGGCTGGACTCGTGGCCGATCACGAACCCGATGCCACCGTAGTTCACCGCGTCATCGCCGTGGGCGTAGAAGAACGGCGGTTGCAGGATGGCGGCCGGGAAGTTGATCGTGTTGGTGCTCGGATCGTAGTACGCGTTGATCGTCTGCGGCGTCATGTACCACTCTTTGCGATCGGTCTTGTGGCCAATCTTGCTGATGTCGTAGTGGTAGTTGTACTTGCTGGCCGCTTCCAGGTTGGCGTACCAGTGGCCGGGCTGGATGGTCAGACCGCTCCAGTCGCGCCATTCGCCCTTGTCCGGATAGCCGATTTTCGGCAGGAACAGGCTCCATTTCTTGAGCGCCTTCTTCTTGGTCGCCTCGCTCATCCAGTCGAGGTGCTCGATGTGTTCCTTGAGCGCGTTGCGCACGTTGGTTACCAGCTTCTCGGCGCGCGCCTTGGTTTCCGGCGGGAAGTACTTCGCCACGTACAGCTGGCCGAGGCCCATGCCCATGGCGCCATTGACGCTGCGCAGCACGCGCTTCCAGCGGGCTTTCTGCTGCGGCTGGCCGCGCAGGGTCTTGCCGTAGAACTCGAAATAATTGTCCTGGAAGGCCTTGCTCAGGGCCGGAGCGGACGAGCTGATCAGGTGGAACTTGAGGTAAGCCTGCCACTGCGATACCGGCGCCTTGACCAGCAGCTTGTCGAATTCCGCGATGAACTTCGGCTGGGACAGCGAGAAGCCCTTGCCGACGTTCACGCCCTGGGCCTTGAAGAACTTCTCCCAGCTGAAGTGCGGGCTGATCTTGTCGGCCTCGGCCACCGTGACGAAGTGGTATTGGTTGTCGAGGTTGCGCATCTGGGTCGGCGACAGCGAGGCCTTGGCCAGCCTCGTCTCGAACGCCAGCACCGAATGTGCCTGCTTCTGAGCCTGCCTCGCGGGCGTGCCGGTCAGCTCCAGCGACTTGGCGATGTACTTGACGTAGGCGTTGCGGATGTCCTTGTACTTCTTTTCGAGGTAATAGGCGCGCGTCGGCAAGCCCAGTCCCGACTGATACACGTAGCCGATCTGCTTGGTGGCGTCGTTGAAGTCGGCGCCCGACCCAAAGCTGAACACGTAGCCGTCGCCTTCGTTATAACTGGTGTCGATGAAGTTGACGATATCGCCGGTATTCTTGAGGTGGTCGATTTGCGCCAGCTTGGACTTGATCGGCGTGTCGCCCAATTTGTTGATGGTGGCGGTATCCAGTCCTGCGGCGTACAGATTGCCGAGCTTCTGTTCGAGCGAAGTGCCCTTATGATCCCGGGCGTCGCGTGCGGCGGTGGTGAGGATCAGCTTCTGCTGCTCCATGCTCTTTTTGTGCAGCATGCCGAACGCGCCCCAGCGCGTCTCGTCGGCCGGAATCGGGTGGGCCTTGTTCCACTTCGCGTTCACATAGCTGGCGAAGTCCTGGCAGGGATCGTACTTGTTGTCGAGATTGAATGCGATCGGCTGGTCGGGGATGATGCTGACGCCCGAAGCCGACGCGGACGCCGTGTGATTCGCCGCCAGGGCGCCGCCGGCGGCAAGCGCGAGGCCAGCGCCGATGACGAGCGGCTTGATCAGATATTTGCTCATGTTTGCCCTCAGAAATCGTGAAATGCCGGATGGGCCGGAGCCGGCAGTATAGGGCAATCCCCGACCTGCCGCACCCATTTCCTGTTTAGGTCCCCCTGACTTTTCGACGCCACACGGAGCTGTGGCAATACTGCTTTACTTCATATGCCCTACGACCCATTTTTCAATCGCCTGGTAGTACAACTCCAGGTGCACCGGATCCTGTGGCGTATGGTGTGCGCCCGGGATACCGATAAACTTCACCGGCACGTGCCGATTCTCGAGAGCGTGATACAGCGCGAATGATTCGGTAATCGGGACGGTGATGTCGGCGGTGCCCGAGAGGATCAGCGTCGGCGTGGCGATCCGGCCGGCGTAGGTGATCGGCGAGCCGGTGCGGTAGAGCCTGGCGCTTTGCTTGTCCCACGGGCTGCCGCCCAGCGAGTCGCGCGTCCAGGCCAGGTTGCCGGCGCCGGAGAGTTCATATTCTTCCGTCCAGTCGGTGACGCCGTCGGCCACGACTGCGACGCGCCAGAAGTGCTGGTGCGAGATCAGCCAGGTCGTCATGTAGCCGCCGTAGGAGTGGCCGACGGCGGCGATGCGCGAGGTGTCGACGATGCCGCGATGCTCAAGCATCTTGATCCCTGACATCACGTCGCTGTTCGGGCCTTGGCCCGGATCGCGATAGATGGCGTGTTCGTGCGCGGTGCCGAGGTTGTCGCTGCCGCGGTAGTTCGGCTCGAACACGACGTAGCCGTCGGCCGCGAACAGGTCGCGTAGCGGGCCGATCTCGCCGGTATCGAAGCCTTCGGTCGAGGCCGCTTCCGGCCCGCCATGGCTGAACACGACCAGCGGGTATTTATGCCCCGGCTGGTAGCCGTTGGGGTAGGTCAGGATGCCGTCGTTGAGCTGGCCGTCGGGCGCGTGCCAGGTGACTTCGACGCTATGCGGATACGTGTAGGTGTCGAAGCCGGCATTGAGCGAGGTCAGGCGCATCGGGGTGCTGTCCGGGTCGCGCAGCAGGTACAACTCCGGGGCCCTGGTGGCGCTGTCGGCGACGAGGGCGATCTCGTCGTTGCGCGACACGGCGACCTGCAGCGGGTTCAGCGCGCCAAGATTCACCGCATGGCCTTTGCCGTGCAGCGGCTGGACGTAGAGCGTGCGGCGGACGTGGTTGTCGGCAATCGCGACGATGCCGCTGCCGTCCGGCAGCCAGACGAAGTTGGCGCGGAAGTTGCGGTCGAGGTCGGCGCTGATGTCGCGCGCCGCGCCGCCCTTGGGCGAGCCGACAAACAGATCCATGTCGCTGACCGGGCCGGGGCCGTGCGGGTACAGCCAGGCGACGGTGTCGCCGGTGGGCGCGAACCGCGGCGTGTACTCGTAGCTGCGCTTGCCGGTGATCAGGTGCTCCTTGCCGGTTGCGACGTTCACCGCCGCGATCGAGGTGCGGTCGGAGTCGGCGTCGTCGCCGTCAGCCTGGCGCGTGTAAACGATCCACTTGCCGTCCGCGGACCATTCCGGCGCCGAAACACCGCCGCCGAACGGCGGCGCGGCTTCCAGGACGCTCGTGGTGCCGCGCGTCAACTGGCGCGCCTTGTGCGTCTTGAGCGAGAGCAGCCAGATGTGCGACGGCACGGCGGGCTTCTGAATCAGGTAGTCGTCGTTGTGGATCGTGAACAGGTCGTGGTTGGTGCGCCGGTCTTTCGCGCTGATGGGTGAATTGTCGGGCGTGACGTAGGCGACGGTGTCGCCATCCGGGCTCCAGGCAAACTGTTCGACCCCGTTGGCGGCATCGGTGAGTTCTTCGGGCGTGCCGCCCGTCGCCGGCACGGTGTAGATCTGCCTGCGGCCGTCGACCGTCGCGATGAACGCGATCCTGTCGCCGTCCGGCGACCACCGTGGCATGTAGAGGCTCTGCATGCCCTGTACGAGCACGCGCGCGTCGCTGCCGTCTGCGTTCATCAGGCGCAGCGTCGGCGCATAGAAGTCGTGCACGAAATCCGGCCGCCAGGTGACGAAGGCAATCTGCTTGCCGTTCGGCGAAAATTGCGGAGCGCCGATGCGGACCAGCGCCCGGAAATCCTGTAACCGGACCGGGGCGTTGTCGGCCCGGGCGGCGAGCGGCGCCAGCGCCAGCAGCAGGGCGGGCAGGTAACTTAAGTTGAGGCGTAACTTCATGGCATCCTCCTTTGGCAGGGGCACGAGGCCGCCCGCATTGTGGCACGAGCAAGCCCGTCGCCGGAAGTTTGAGTCGCGTGCGCGGCCGGAATCGCCCCGCAAGTCAGGTTTTATGCGCGCGAAACCTGGCCACGCGCTTCGGCCAGCGCTGCGTTGATTGCCCGGACAAGCTCAGTCCGCTCGTAAGGCTTCTGGATGATGCCGAATCGTTTATCCTCGAGCCGTCCGTGCCCGATGCATTCGCCCGCAAATCCGGAAGTCAGCAGTACCGCCATCTGTGGTCGGCGGCGGTGTGCTTCACGCGCGAGCTCGATGCCGTTCATGTCGCCAGGCATGACGACGTCGGTGAACAAGAGGTCAATGTCGCGCCGCTTGTCGATGAGTTCGATCGCGTCGGCGCCGTTGGCGGCTTCTATAACGGTATGGCCGATGTCGCGGACCAGTTCCACCACCATCGGGCGGACGTGCGGGTCATCTTCCACAACCAGCACGGTGGCGGACTTCGACTCGACCCCGGACTGCTCGGGGTCGCTCGTCGTCACGGTCGCCGCCGGCTCGGCGCGTGGCAGATAGAGGTGGACGGCGGTGCCCCGTCCGATTTCGCTTTCAATAGCAATATGCCCCTTCGATTGCTTGACGAAGCCGTACACCATGCTGAGGCCAAGCCCGGATCCTCTGCCTGTCTCCTTGGTTGTGAAGAACGGCTCGAATACCTTGGCTTGCACGTCCGGCGCCATGCCTGAGCCGGTATCCACCACGGACAGCCGGACGTAGCTGTTCGACGAGGCATCGGGCATGGATTCCACATCGGCGGGGGCAAGTTCCGCGTCGCCCACCTCGACTCGCAGTGTTCCGGATCCGGCAATAGCGTCGCGCGCGTTGATCGCGAGGTTGAGGAGAGCCGACTCAAGCTGGTTCGGGTCGACCTGGCAGTGCCAGTTGCCGCCTTCCAGGTCGACCTGCACGTCAATTTCTTCGCCTACCGCGCGTTGTATCAAGGGTTCGAGGTTGCGCAGCAGTTCGTTGATGCAGACGGTTCGCGGCAGCAAGCTTTGCCGACGGGAAAACGAGAGCAGCTGGTGTGTCAGGGCGGCGCCGCGCTGGGCCGCCCGCTCTGCATGACCCAAGTGGCGCGCCAGCATCGGGTCCGACGCCGATACGCGCCGCTGGGCGATGCCGAGGCTGCTCACGATGACCGCCAGCAGATTGTTGAAGTCGTGCGCCAGCCCGCCCGTAAGCTGACCGACAGCCTCCATCTTTTGCGCCTGATGAAGCTGCTCTTCGAGTTGCCGGCGCGCGGTAATGTCGGCCACCACGCCGGCGGCCCGCACCAGCCGGCCGTCTTCGTAATAAATTTTGCCGTTGATGCGGATCCAGCGAGTGGCGCCATCGTCGCTGCGCTTGATGCGGCATTCGAGTTCCAGTCGATGCCCTTCTCCGGTTGGTTCAAGACGTTCCGCGACGGCCTCCCGATCTTCCGGGTGCACGTGGTTCAGAAAAATTTCCCGGTCCCAGGGCTGCTGCGGGTCATAGCCGAAGATCGCGTCGCAGCGTGTCGAGCGGCGCATGGTGCCGGCAACCAGATCGACATCCCAGTGCCCCATGTCCGCCGCGTCGAGCGCGATTTGAAGGCTTTCCTCCGCAGCGCGGCGACGCCGTTCCGCCTGTTTCTGCCGCGTCAGATCCATGGCAATGCCGCAGATGACGCGGTTGGGCTCGTGGGCAAGTTCGACAAAGGAAAGATAAGCAGGCAACGTAGAGCCGTCACCGGTTGTCAATTCGAATTCGGCCTTGCCGCCGCCGGCGCTACTGTCGATCAGGAGT
This sequence comes from Gammaproteobacteria bacterium, assembly GCA_035708085.1. Lineage (GTDB taxonomy): Bacteria > Pseudomonadota > Gammaproteobacteria > Natronospirales > DASSBR01 > DASSBR01. The sequence goes on from DASSTE010000029.1 coordinate 11,609, forward strand.
TGTTTGAAGCGCTCGTTTTGCTGCGCGGGTATGAATCGGCCGATCGAATTGCCGATCACCTGCTCTTGCGGGGCGGCGAGCATTTCCGCGAAGCGCCGGTTGCAATACAGAATCGTGCCGTCCGCGGCCAGCGTCACCGCGCCTTCCTGGATCTGTTCTATGAGTACGCGGTAGGGCCGGTCGGCGCTTTCCAGCGTGTATACCTGTTGCCGGCCTTCCGGCCCGACGATAAGAGCGTCGACTTCGCCATTGCGAATCGCGTTAAGCGTCTCTTCGGCCTCACGCAGGCGTGCTTCAAGTTCATCAATTGGAAAACTGTCGCTGGCGGTGGAATTCATGGTTCAGTCAGGCATTTGGCACACGCTGCAGACCCAGATTCAGGGTGCTCAGCAGCTTGCTCCGGTCGGAGAGATCGCCGACGACGCGCCGCAATGGGACAGGCAACGTTCTGACGAGGGTCGGCGCGGCAATAATTTGCGCCGTGCGGGCCGCCTCCGGATTCTGGTAGATGTCGATCACCTCCAGATCGTAGAGCCCCTCGAGGTGGTGTTCACATACGTGGCGCAGATTTTCGATTGCCCGCGTCGATCGCTTGGTCGCGCCGCTGACATAGAGCTTCAGCAAATAAGGCGCGCTATGACCCTGGCTGGCCGGGGGGGCGCCGGATCGCGGCTGCGGTAATGGTTGATCGGTCATACGTCGTCGTCCCGCGGGCGGACATCGAGTCCGACCAGCACGCGCTCGGTGTTGGACAGGTCGCCGATGATTTTCTTCAGCGGCGGCGGCAGGCGGCGCACCAGTGTCGGCAACGCCAGGATCTGGTCCCCTTCGGCCAGCTGCGGGTTCTGCGTCAGGTCAATGACTTCGATCGTATAGCGCCCTTCCAGGTGTGCCTTGCACAGCTTTCGCAGGTTGGCCAGCGCGGCGACCGACTTCTCGGTCTGGCCGGCGACGTACAGGCGCAGATGGTAGGCTTCCTGGGCGGGCTGGGGCGATACTTGGCTCATTACACTTCACCAGACAAAGGCGTGGACACCGGGAACCGCGGTTCCCGCAGGGAGACGCCGTCGTTCGTCACGAGGTATTCGCGAATGCGGTTGGAATTGCTCATGCCGCGCGACTTGAGCACGTAGAGGGCACGATGGCGTTCGCCGTTCGTCTCGACGTCGAACAGCGAGATCCAGACATCCATCAGCGACGACACCCCCCGATCGGCATCGGTCATAAATTGCTGCCGCGCCGGCGTCAGGCTGGTGAAGACCGCGGTGATGTTGCGCGACTTCAGCATGTCGACGATCCGCAGCAGTACGGCGTGCACTTCGCCCGCCGGCCCGCGGAAGGCGGAAATCGGATCGACGACGACTGCCGCAGGCTTCAGCCGGTCGATGTCGCGATACATGCGCGTAAGGTGCATCTCGAAGCCGTAAAGCGACGGCCGCGCCGCCTCAAAGGTAAGCAGGCCGGCGTCCACATGTTTCTGCAGGTCCAGCCCGACAGATCGAGTGTTGCGTACAATCTGGTCAGGCGATTCCTCGAAGGCGAAATAGAGGCAGCGCTCGCCGCGCTCGCAGGTGCTGTCCGCGAAGTGGGAGCCGAAAATCGTCTTGCCGGTGCCGGCGGCACCGGAAACCAGGATGCTTGATCCGCGGTAATAGCCACCGGCGCTCAGCATCCCGTCGAGACCCGCTATGCCCGTAGACACCGGCACGTCGAGGACTTCATGGTTGAGCCCGGCCGATGTGATCGGCAGCACGGTAATGCCGCCGGCGTCGATCAGGAACGGGTATTCATTGGTGCCGTGGGCGGAGCCGCGATATTTCACCACCCGCAGCCGCCTTGTCACGATCTGGTCGTAGACCCGGTTGTCGAGCAGGATCACGCAGTCCGAAACGTATTCTTCGAGGCCGTGGCGGGTTAGTTTCCCGCTACCCTGTTCGGCGGTGATTATCGCGGTGACGCCCTTGTTCTTGAGCCACATGAACAGGCGGCGCAGCTCTGCGCGCAGGATCGCGACGTTCGACAGGCCGGAAAACAGCGATTCAAGCGTATCGAGAACGACCCGCTTCGCGCCAATGGAGTCGATGGCGTAGCCGAGGCGGACGAACAGCCCTTCCAGATCGTATTCGCCGGCTTCCTCGATTTCGCTGCGCTCGACCCGAACGTGGTCGATCACGAGTTTTTTTTGCTCGATCAGGTCCGGGAGGTCGTATCCGAGCGACGCGACATTCGCCGCGAGGTCGGAAGCGGTCTCCTCGAAGCTCATGAGTACGCCGGGTTCGTCGTAGCGGATGGCGCCTTCCGCCAGGAAGGTCACCCCGAAAATGGTCTTGCCGCACCCGGCAGCGCCGCACAGCAGGGTTGGCCGCCCCTGTGGCACCCCTCCCAGTGTAATCTCATCGAAGCCGCTGATCCCGGTGGGCGTTTTGGGCAACTGCCGCGCCCCGGTTTCGGCCAAGAGGGGACTGTATTGATCCATTGATCTCCGCTACAGATTTTCGGCGACTGACGGCGACCGTATATGCGGGTTGCCGCTACCGATTCAAGAGGAATGTGAGTTCTCCAAGTCTGCCGTGGCTACGGACGCAATGCAAGCCTGACCTCCGCGGAAGTTTTTGTAGTTGATCCCCTTGAAAGCAAATCCGGTGTCCCCAGATTCCTCACCGTCTGGAGCCGGCCTGCGAGGGCTTCGGTCCTGCGGCCGGGAGTTGTAACTACTACATATGGAGGTAAGTGTTATGGCTGTCACTGAACTGATGCCGTGGAACCGCAGTCGCCGTCTTCCGGTGCAGCGCGTCGACGCGCTGCAGGACCGGGATCCATTCCTCGCGTTGCATCGCGAGATGAACAGGCTGTTTGACGATATCTGGAACGGCTTCGGCTTCTCGCCTTCTCCGGCCTACGAGCAGTTCGGCACGCCTAGCGTGGACATGGTGGAGACCGATGAGGACTTCCGCGTCAGTGCCGAACTGCCGGGCGTGGACGGCAAGGACGTCGAGGTGCTGCTCACGGAAGACAATACGCTGACGATCCGCGGCGAGAAGAAGATCGAGGACGAGGACCGGGAGCGCCGCCTGCGCGAACGTTTCTACGGCAGGTTCGAACGCCGGATCTCGCTGCCTGACGAGGTGGAGGCGGACAAGGTCGAGGCCTCGTTCAAGAACGGCGTCCTCACCGTCAAGCTTCCCCGCAGCGCAAAGGCGCAGGAAAACGTGCGCCGTATCCCGCTGCAGGCCGCGTAAGCTACGCGGGAGTCGCGTTCACTTCAAATCGGTCCGGGCATTGTGCGGCATGTCGCACGGTGCCCGGCACCGTCTGTTTGCGCCGCTCAACCGGCGCCTGCCTGGCGAATCCAGCGCGCGTGCGGACTGGGGCGGATATCGCCGCCGAATCGCCGCGCATACACCTGCGTTATCTCGGCACCCAGAAACACGATCAGCGATGTGTAATACACCCACGCGACGACCAGAATGATCGAGCCGGCAGCGCCGTAGCTGGAGGTGAAGCGGGAGTGGGCGAGATAGATACCGATCAGGTAGTTGCCGACGGTAAACAACACGCTGGTGATGACCGCGCCGATCCAGACGTCACGCCATTGAATGATCACATCCGGAATGTACTTGAACAGCAGTGCGATGACGACCGTGACGAGGCCGAAGGATGACAGCGCATAGCCGACACGCAGTACTGTGGCCGCGCCGGGAAACAGGCCCTCGATGTAGTGGTGGAAACCGGCGAGCAATGCGCTCAGCACCATCGACACCAGCAGGATGAATGCCATCGACACCACGATCCCCAGCGAAAACAGGCGACTGCGGATCAGGTCCCAGATCAGGCCGTGGCGCGGTATGACCTCGACGTTCCAGATTTGGTTAAGCGCGGTTTGCAGCTGCCCGAACACGGTCGTGGCGCCGAAGATCAGGATACCGATGCCGATGGCCGTTGACACCACGTTGGTGCCGTAGCTGCCGGCATGAGCGATCATCGCCTGTATCGCCTCGGCCTGCTGCCGGCCCATGGCCCGGCTGATGTAATGCACGAGTTGCCCGCGCGCCGCTTCCCGGCTATAGGCGAGGCCGGCGACGCCGATCAGCAACAGCAGCAGCGGCGCCATCGACAGCAACGTGTAGTAGCCCAGCGCGGCGGCGAGCTGGAACGGCCGGTCGGCGAAGAATGCGGTAACTATTTCCTTCGCAACGGCCAGAGCCATGCGGCCCGGCGAGTGCGCGCGCTCATCCTCCATTGCGTACCTCCTTGTACATTGGAGACAGTATGCCATCGTCGCGGTAGTATGATCCGGTAAGGTAACGCCGGATGCGAGGGATGGCGGATGAGCGGCAATCAGAAGACGACCGGGCCTGACTTGACGGCAGGCATCCCGCGCGCCGACGTGCCGGACGGCGGCATGATCGGCGGTCACGTCGGCGACGAGAATGTGCTCGTCGCGCGCCACGGCGACGAGATGTTCGCGCTGAGCGCGAAGTGCACGCACTACGGCGGGCCGCTCCACAAGGGGCTGGTCGCCGACGGCACCGTGCGCTGTCCGTGGCACCACGCCTGCTTCAGCCTGCGCACCGGCGAGGCCCTGGCGGCGCCGGCGCTGAATCCCGTCAGTTGCTGGCGGGTGGATGTCGAGGGCGACAAGATTTTCGTTCGTGAGCGGGTGGAACCGCCGCGGCCGCAGCGTCGACCGAAACAGTCTCCCGAGCGCGTTCTGATCGTCGGCGGCGGTGCGGCCGGTGAAGCGGCTGCCGAGATGTTGCGCCGGGAGGGCTACGAAGGCGCGGTGATGATCCTGAGCGACGATTCGGCACCGCCCTGCGACAGACCCAATCTCTCCAAAGACTACCTCGCCGGCACCGCACAGGCTTCCTGGATTCCGCTGCGCGGCCCGAAGTATTACCAGGAACACAACATCGCGTTACGGCTGAATACGCGCGTCGAGGCGATCGACCCGGGTGCAGCGCGGGTGATCCTGGCCGACGGCACCGATCTGCATTACGGCGCGCTGCTGCTCGCGCCGGGCGCCGAACCCGTGCGGCTGAAGCTCCCCGGCGGTGATCTGCCGCACGTTCGTTACCTGCGCACGCTGGCTGATAGCGAGGCCATCATCGCCGCGGTGGACGGCGGCGCCACGCGCGCCGTGGTGATCGGCGCCAGTTTCATCGGGTTGGAAGTCGCCGCGGCGCTGCGCAATCGCGATGTCGAAGTGCATGTCGTCGCGCCCGAGGAGCGGCCGCTGGAGCGGGTGATGGGCGAGGCGCTGGGAGACTTCATTCGCACACTGCACGAGTCGAAGGGCGTGATTTTCCACCTCGGCCAGACGGCAAGCGCGTTTGACGCCGATCACGTAACGCTGCAGAACGGCGAACGGCTGGCGGCGGACCTGGTTGTCATGGGCGTCGGCGTGCGTCCGCGAACGGCACTGGCCGAAGCGGCGGGGCTGGAAGTCGACAACGGCGTGCTGGTGAACGAGTACCTGCAGACAAGCGCGCCAAATATTTACGCCGCCGGCGATATCGCCCGCTGGCCGGATCGCCGCACCGGCAAGCGCATTCGTGTCGAACACTGGGTCGTGGCCGAGCGGCAGGGGCAGGTTGCGGCGCGCAATATTCTCGGGGCCGAGGAGCCGTACACGGCGCCGCCTTTTTTCTGGAGTCAGCATTATGATGCTGGCATCAATTATGTCGGGCACGCGCAGCGATGGGACCGGATTGAAACCGACGGCGATCCGCAAAACTATGACTTCACCGCGCGATTCATAAGTGGCGACCGAACGCTTGCGGTCGCGACGATTTATCGGGATGTGGAGAGCCTGAAGGTCGAGTTGGAGATGGAGCACCAGGGGGCGCCGGCATGAGCTACGAACTGTACTATTGGCCGGGCATTCAGGGGCGCGGCGAATTCGTGCGCCTCGCGCTGGAGGAGGCCGGCGCCGAATATGTCGATGTCGCCCGCGATGAGGGCGCCGCGGCGATTCAGGCGGTGCTGTTCAACAATGGCGCGCCGCGCCCAGGTTTTGCTCCGCCGGTGCTGAAAGACGGCGATCTGCTGATCGCGCAGACGGCGAACATCCTGATGTACCTCGGCGCCCGGCACGATCTTGCACCGGCGGACGAGGCGGGACGCTTATGGGAGCATCAGTTGCAGCTCACGATCGCCGATTGGGTCGTGGAGGCGCACGATACACACCATCCGCTTGGCGGGGCGCTTTATTACGAAGATCAGACGGAGGCGGCACAGCGGCGGTCGGAAGTTTTCCGCGAGCAGCGGATCCCGAAGTTCATGCGCTACTTCGAGATCGTGCTGGAGCGCAACGCGGCCGGCGGCGGCTATCTGATCGGCGACAACGTGACCTGTGCGGACCTGTCACTGTTTCAGATGATCGACGGGCTGAACTATGCGTTTCCGCGCGCGATGAAGCGCATCGCGAGTGACTATCCGCAGGTGGTGGCATTGCACCAGCGTGTGGCGCGACGCGAGCGCGTTGCGGCATACCTCAAGTCGGAGCGCCGCGTCCCGTTCAACGAAAGCGGCATCTTCCGGTATTACCCGGAGTTGGACGCGTAACGGTTACATGAGGTTCGCGAAAATCCGTTCGTGCTGAGAACGGCTGGATACGTCCGCGTTTCTTTCTGTTCAAAGTGTTCCATTGATAGCCGCGAGCTCGCCGGCATCCAGAACCCGGTCCGCTGCCCTCGCGTTTCGCTCAATCTGCTCCGCCCTGGTCGCACCGGCAATAACGCTTGCAGACGCTCGACCGTACCCCGGTTGTGCTGTTTAACGACCGTTCGGCGGCCAAACAATGCCGTTCAAGCTCGGATCGGCGATGAGGGGGAGTCGTTCCTTGACGCCGGCGGGCGGTTCGAATCTACTACATCCATGAAAAGTGGAATTGGATACCCAATCCAATGAACACAAATAACAATACGGTGCGGCGGGTAGATGAACAGCCGCGAGTTGCCGCCGAACGGGCCGTAGACGCTTACGTTTCAGGCGGAAGCAAAGACTTCGAGTCACTGTTTGACTACGCGCCGCAGCCGATGTGGCTGTATGACTTGGCAACGTTGCGCTTCCTGCGCGTCAACCGGGCGGCGATATCCTCCTACGGCTATTCCGAAGACGAATTCCTCGCGATGACGATCGAGGATTTGCGACCGCCGGAAGATCTCAATCGCTTGCGCGAGCACATCCACGAGCAGCGCAGAAAGTCGCCTGACGAACGTGCCATTGTGTCCCCGTACTGGCGTCACATTCTGAAAGACGGGCGCATTATCTGGGTCGATATCTTCGATCAGCTTTTCCGCTACGAGGGCCGGGATGCGGGGCTGATAGTCGCCGCCGACGTGACGGTGCGAAAGCTGACGCAGGAGCGTTTCGAAATTCAGCGCGCCTACTTCCGCCAATTGTTCGACAGCTCGTCCGAAGCGATTCTACTGCTCGACAAGCACGATACGATCGTGGATGCGAACCAGCGATTCCTGAAACTGTTCGGCTACGACTTGCCCGAGGTGATCGGTCGGTGTATCGAACAGTTAATTGTCCCGGACGAGCGGCGGTTCGAAGTCCAGCAGAAGCGCGATGCAATACGTCTGGCAGGCTACCTGTACCGCGAGACGCAGCGCAAGCGCAAGGACGGCGTGCTGCTCGACGTGACGGTCACCGCCTATCCCATCAAGTACGAATCGGAACAGCTTGGCGCGTATCTCCTCTACAACGACATGACGGAGAAGAAAAGGCTGCTGGAGAAGGTCCGCTACCACTCCACGCATAATCCGTCGTCCGGCCTGATGAACCGCAAGGCATTCGAAAGCCAGCTCAGGACGCTGCTGCGCAGGAAGGCCGGCAGTGACCGCTGCCACGTTTTGCTGCACGTGGCGCTGGATCAGTTCATGCTGGTCAACCGCACTTGTGGACAGCAGGCGAGCAAGCGGCTGCTCAAGCAGGTGACGGACTTTATCCGCGCGCGGATGGGGTCGGACCAGATTGCACATCTATACGGAGACGAATTCGGCATACTGCTGTCCGACACACGTCCGGAGGACGCGCAAAATGTTGCGCGTGCGCTTGCCGACGACATTGCCGCCATCGTTTTTCGCTGGAACGACCAAGTCTATCGGATTGGTGCGAACATCGGCGGCATCATGCTCCGCGCGTCGACCGATGCACGAAAGGCGCTGTCATTGGCCGAGATGGCGTGCCAAGTCGCGAAGGAAAAGGGGCCGAACAAGATTCATCTCGCCGAAATCGACGATCAGGAAACGGTACGCCGGCGGCACGAGGTGCACTGGTTGTCGGAAATACACGAGGCGCTGGAAAGCGGCCGTTTTGTGTTGTATGCACAGCAAATCGTGCCCATCGCTCGCGAGAGTGGAAAGTCATATCCGTACGATTACGAAATTCTGGTCAGGATGCTGGACCAGAATGGCAACATCGTCCCGCCCGGTCAGTTCATTCCGGTTGCGGAACGCTTTCGGCTGATGGCGCAGGTGGATCGGCAGGTGCTGAGCCACCTGTTCCATATGCTTGGCGATAGGGCGGACGGCAAGGCGGGTTTCCATGGCCGTGTGTGCGTGAACTTATCCGGCGAGACACTCGGCGACGAGGAATTTTCCGACTACATCAAAAAGCAGTTCCAGCGCTACCACGTGGCGCCGGAGAACATTTGCTTTGAAGTCACCGAAACGGCTGCAATTCAGAACATCGACGCTGCGGCGCGGTTCGTCAGCGACATGCAGTCGATGGGCGCGAAGATCGCGCTCGACGATTTCGGCAGCGGCATGTCGTCGTTCCGCTACCTGCGCGAGCTGCCGATCGATTACCTCAAGATCGACGGGCTGTTTATCCGGGAAATTCTCGACAACGACACCGATCGGGCGATGACTGAAGCCATCAGCCGGATGGCGCAGGCGCTCGGTATCGGCACGATCGCGGAATGCGTCGAGGATCCGAAGGTGCTCGCCTGCCTGCGCGAGCTGAACATCGATTACGCGCAGGGTTTCGCGATTCACCGGCCCGAGCCGCTGACGCTCGAGATGCTTGGCAACTGAAGCGGCGTTAACCGGAAAGATCAAGCGCCCAGGTTTCGCCGATCAGACCTTCGCCGAACAGCTGGTGCGGCTCAGAATGAACCCGCCGGAAGCCCGCGCGTTCATACAGCCGGCGCGCGTCCAGCAGAATGCTGTTCGTCCACAGCTCGATCTTTCGGTAGCCGGCCTCGCGTGCAAAGCCCACGCATTCTTCCACCAGCCGCCGGCCGAGCCCGGCGCCCCGCGCTTCCGGCTCCACCAGCAGCAGCCGCAGCTTGGCGACATCATCCGAATGTTTTGCCAGCATAATGCTGCCGACGACGCGACCGTCGCGCTCGGCGATCCAGCAGCGCTCGCGTGCTGAGTCCGCATGCTGTATGAATTGCGCGACCACGCCCGCCACCAGCGCTTCGAAGCGCATATCCCAGCCATACTCCTGCGCATACAGCGCGCCATGTCGGTACACGATCCAGCCGAAGTCGCCGGGGCGCGGCGCGCGAAGAATGGTATCGGTCATTGCAGCGCTTCCTGCATGCTTTCAAGTTCGGCCCAGCGCTCCACCGCCCGTTCCAGCGTTTCCCGCGTGTCGCTCAGTTCGTCCAGCACCGGCTGCACCTGCTCGAACGGCTGCTCGTAAAACGTCGGATCGGAGACGAGTGACTCCAGTTCCGCCGACCTTGCTTCGAGCGCCGCGATTTCATCCGGCAGGCGTTCGAGTTCGAGCTTCAGCTTGTAACTCAGCTTTTTGTTTTGCGTGGTCGGCTTGCGGTTTCTGCTGTTCGATGCGCTGCTCTTCGCGTTCGGATTGTCCTTCTCGGTCAGCGCACGGCCGCGCCTGAGCCAGTCGCTGTAGCCGCCGACGTAGCGCTGAACCGTACCTCCTTCCTCGAACACCAGCACGCTGGTGACGACATTGTCGAGAAACGCGCGGTCGTGGCTGACGACGATCAGCGTGCCGGCATAGTCGACCAGCCGGTCTTCGAGCACTTCGAGCGTTTCGATGTCGAGATCGTTGGTCGGCTCGTCGAGCACCAGCAGGTTGCTCGGCCGCGTGAACAGGCGCGCGAGGATCACGCGGTTGCGCTCGCCGCCCGACAGCGCGCCGATCTTCGTCATCGCGCGCTTGGCGGTGAACAGGAAGCCTTTCAGGTAGCCGACGACGTGGCGGTCCTTGCCGTTGATGCGAATGTAATCGCGGCCGTCGCCGACAATTTCCGCCACCGATTTTTCCGGATCGAGTTCGCGCCGCAGTTGATCGAAATAAGCGATTTCGAGGTTCGTACCCAGCTTGACGGTGCCGCTTTTTGGTGCGATTTCCCCAAGCATGATGCGCAGCAGCGTGCTCTTGCCGACGCCGTTGTTACCGACCAGGCCGATACGGTCGCCGCGCGTGATCTTGAGCGACAGGCCGTCGATCAGTTTCTCGTCGCCGTAGCCGTGCACGATGTTGTGCAGTTCGATGACCTTGCGCCCCGAGCGGTCGGCTTCCTCAATGCTGATGCGAGCCTTCTGCTCGGGCTTTTCGCGTTGCGCGTATTCCTCGCGCATCGCTTCAAGCGAACGCGCGCGACCTTCATTGCGCGTGCGCCGCGCCTTGATGCCCTGGCGGATCCATGCTTCCTCCTCCGCCAGTTTCTTGTCAAACAGAGCATCGGCGCGCGCCTCGGCTTCGAGCGCTTCAGCTTTGCGGCGCAGAAAGTTCTGGTAGTCGCCGGGCCAGCTCGTCAGGCGCGCGCGATCGAGTTCGACGATGCGCGTCGCCAGCCGCTGCAGGAACGCTCGGTCGTGGGTGATGAACAGCACGCTGCCCTGGTAGCCGCGCACGCGGTTTTCCAGCCACTCGATCGTGCTGAGGTCGAGGTGGTTGGTGGGCTCGTCGAGCAGCAGCAGTTCCGGGTTCGAGATAAGCGCGCGGGCGAGGGCGACGCGGCGTCGCCAGCCGCCCGAGAGCTGATCCAGCGGCTGGTCGGCCGGCAGGTTCATTTCCGTCAGCACGGTTTCGACGCGCTGCTCGATATGCCAACCCCCCTCGGCCTCGATGCGGACTTGCAGCGCTTCGAGTTCCTTGAGACCGCCGGCATCCAGTCGTTGTTGGGCCTGCGCTTGATATTCCGCAATCAGCGTTTGCAGGTGCGCAAGCCCCGCCGCGACGTGTTCGCGCACGGTCTCGCCCCGCGCGATCGGCAGCGCCTGGTCGAGCTGGCTGATGCGCAGACCCTGCTTGTAGCGAATCTCGCCCGCGTCCGGTTGCTGCGCCCCGGTGATCAGCCGCAGCAGCGTCGATTTGCCTGCGCCGTTGCGGCCGATCAGGCAGACCCGCTCGTCGGACTCAAGGGTGAGATTGGCGTCGCGCAGCAGGCGCTGGTCGCCGATGGCGAAAGAAATGTTGTCGAGGGTCAGAAGGGTCATCAGGCAGGCATTATAAAAGCAAAGCCCGGCACGAGGCCGGGCTGAATTTCTATTCCCTCTCTCCACAGGGAGAGGGTCAGGGCGCTTAAACCGCCATCGCGCTTTGCAGCTTCTTGATCGCGTTCCCTTCCAACTGTCGAATCCGTTCGGCCGATACGCCGTAGCGATCCGCCAGTTCCTGCAACGTCGACTTCTTCTCACTCAGCCAGCGCTCGCTGACGATCTCACGGCTGCGATCGTCGAGGCTCGTCAGCGCGTGTTTGAGCCGGTTTTCGTTGCGCGCATCCCAGTCGTTCTGCTCGATTTCCTCGGCCGGGTCGGGACTCGAATCGCGCAGATAGTCGGCCGGCGTCATCGAAGCGTCTTCGTCGTCGGAACTCGGGCCGTGATCGAAAGCCACGTCCTGGCCTGCGAGCCGCGATTCCATTTCGACGACCTGCTCGGGCGACACACCCAGCTCATCGGCGACGGTATCGACTTCTTCGGCATTGAACCAGCCGAGGCGCTTCTTGTTCTTGCGCAGGTTGAAGAACAGCTTGCGCTGCGCCTTGGTTGTCGCGACCTTGACGATGCGCCAGTTGCGCAGGATGTATTCGTGGATTTCGGCGCGAATCCAGTGGACCGCGAACGAAATCAGCCGCACGCCCACGTCCGGATCGAAGCGCTTGACGGCCTTCATCAGGCCGATGTTGCCTTCCTGGATCAGGTCGCCGAGCGGCAGGCCGTAGCCGCGATAGCCCCGCGCGATATGCGCGACGAAGCGCAGGTGCGACAGCACCAGGTTGCGGGCGGCATCCAGGTCCTGTTCATCGCGATACCGGCGCGCGAGCTGCTGCTCTTCGGCAGCGCTCAGCACCGGAATTGCGCTGATGGCCTGCAGATAGCCGTCGAGGTTGCCGACCGGGCCGGCAAGAGCCAATTCCTTGCTTTTGAGTGTCACGGCATGCGCCATGTCGAATATCCTCCTGAAGGTGGACAGTACAGTTTAGCACTCGGTGACTTAGAGTGCTAACGGGGTGGTTGGTTCCCGTGTACCCAGGACTGAGTCGCCAGGACTGAGTCGCCAGGACTGAGTAAAGAAGTACATCCCCTATTCTTGACTTAGTCCTGGCGACTAGCGGGACTTTTTCCTAGGGTTCTATCTTGCCCAGATGCCGTGTCACCGCAAACCACGACCCCAGCCAGCCCAGCGCGCCGCCGGCGATCAGGAGCAGCAACACGCCGCCGAAGCTCAGCCCCTGCAGCGCGAAACCGCTGCCGTAAAGCCCGGCAAGATAGGCGACCGGACCGCTCAACTGCCACAGGGCGGTGCTGACGAGAATCCAGGCTGCGATGCCGCCGCCGATGCCGTACCAGAGGCCGGCGTACAGGAATGGCCGGCGGATGAAGCGGTCGGTCGCGCCAATCAGCTTGCTGACTTCGATTTCCTGGCGGCGATTCTCGATGTCGAGGCGGATCGTGTTGCCGATAATGATGATGACACCGCAGGCGAACAGCACGCCGATGATCAGCACCGCGCGGTGCACGATGTCGATGATGCCGGCGAGCCGGCGCAGCCATTCCGCGTCGAGCTGCACCTTGTCCACGGCGGGGTTCTGCCGCAGCTTTTGCGCGAGTGGCTTGAGCGCCGCACCATCGCTGTCGAGCGGCGTCACGACAAGCACCGCCGGCAGCGGGTTGTGGCCGAGCGCGTCGATGGCGGCGCCGAAGCCGGAGCGCTGGCGAAATTCGGCCAGCGCCTCGTCGGGTGTGATCAGTTTCACCGTCTTGATGCCGGACGCGCGGCTGACGTTTGCCGTGAGTTTGTGGGCGGCGTCCAGGCCCACGTCCTGCTTCAGAAACACCGACATGCGCGCTGCGCCTTCCCACGCGCCGCTCAAGGCGCGAATGTTGCTGACCAGCACGCTCATGCCGGCGGGCAGGGCAAGCGCGATGCCGATGACGGCGATGCTCAACAGGCTGGCGAACGGGTGACGCCACAGGCGGCCGAGCGTGGCGATCAGCGTCTGCGCATGGCGCGTGCCGTAACCGCGCACCTGCACGCGCCCCGGCTTGCGCTTGAGGCGCGCGCCACGCGGCCGGTTGCGGCGCAGCGGCTCGTCAGGGTCATCTAAAGGTTCAGGACGGTAGCTCATGCGGCGGCATCAAGATACCGTCCCTGGCAACTGGGGTCCTGCTTCCTGCAGGCACGACGGAGAAGGGTGGCATCAGCTCGCATATTGCAGATCGGGTTCAATCATCCGTCCATGCTCCAGGCTCAGCACGCGCTTCCCGAAGCCGGCGATTAACGCATGGTCGTGGCTCGCGATCAGCACCGTGACCCCTACCTGGTTGAAGCGCAGGAACAGGTCCATGATGTCGCGCGACAGGTCCGGGTCGAGGTTGCCGGTCGGCTCGTCGGCGATCAGGACCGCCGGCTTGTTGATAATCGCGCGGGCGATGCCGACACGCTGCTGCTCGCCGCTCGACAGCGTGACCGGGTAATCCTTTTCCTTGTCGAGCAGGCCCACCTGATCGAGCGCGGCGCGCACCGTGCGGCCGATGTCGGCAACGCCCAGGCCCTGAATGATCAGCGGCAGGGCAACGTTGTCGAACACGGTGCGGTCCGTCAGCAGCTTGTGATCCTGAAAGATGATGCCGATCTGGCGCCGGTAATGCGGAATCTGGCGACGCTTGACGGCCGACAGGTTCTGGCCGTTGACGACGACGTGGCCGCGGCTGGGGCGTTCGATCAGCGCGATCAGCTTGAGCAGCGTGCTCTTGCCGGCGCCGGAGTGGCCGGTCAGGAACGCCATTTCGCCCTGGCCGACATTGAGGCTCAGGTCGCTCAACGCGTCATGGCCGTTGGCGTAGCGCTTGCTGACGTGGTCGAAACGGATCACTCGTCTGTCTCGCCGGTAGCCAGTATTGCGCTGGCAAAGTCGTGTGCGTTGAACACGTCGAGGTCGTCGGCGCTCTCGCCGACGCCGATGTAGCGGATCGGGATGCCGAATCGATTCGCGATCGCGATCAGCACGCCGCCCTTGGCGGTGCCATCGAGCTTGGTGATGACCAGCCCGGATACATCGACTGCGTCGTGAAACTGCCCGGCCTGCACCAGCGCGTTCTGGCCGGTGCCGGCATCCAGCACCAGCAGCGTTTCGTGCGGCGCGCCGGCGTCGACCTTGCCGAGCACCCGGCGGATCTTCTTCAGTTCGTCCATCAGCCCGGATTGCGTGTGCAGCCGCCCGGCGGTGTCGACCAGCAGCACGTCGCACCGGCGGGCACGCGCGGCTTCGAGCGCATCGAACGCCACCGCCGCCGGATCGGAATCGGGCTTTTGCGCGATCACCGGCACGTCGAGGCGCTGACCCCAGGCCTTGAGCTGGTCGATCGCAGCGGCACGGAACGTGTCCGCCGCGGCGAGCATGACCTTGTGGCCGTCGCGCTTGAAGCGCGCGGCGAGCTTGCCGGTGGTAGTGGTTTTGCCGGTGCCGTTGATGCCGGTGACGAGAATCACGAACGGCTTATGAGTCCGGTCGATTTCGAGCGGCGCTTCGACCGGCGCGAGCATCGCCGTCAGGCTGTTCACGAGGCTCGCGCGAACATTGTCGGTGTCGGTCAGCTTGCCGCGCTTCGCGTCCTGCTTGAGTGTCTCGACGATTTCGCGGCTGGCATCGACGCCCACATCCGCGAGCAGCAGCTCGGTTTCCAATTCTTCGAGTACCGCTTCCTCGATCCGGCCGCGATTCGGCGCAAGCCGCGCGAAGTCGAACGCGAGCCAGCTCCGGCCGCGGTTGAGCGACGTGCGCAGACGGTTGAAAAAGCCGGGATTTCGAGGTTTGTCGGGCATGGCAGGCGGGACGGAAACCAGTGGTTATCCTACCCGACAGAGTCGCTAGTCGCTACTGGTTAGTCGCCAGGACTGAGTGAAAAGGTCGCTCGCCTTCTTCAAACTTAGTCCTAGCGACTTAGTCCTAGCGACTTTCTATTTGACGACCGTCGGGTCGGTGATAACGATCTGCATGCCGTTGCTGGCCGCGAACGTGACGGTTTCCGTCTGCATCTCGACGGTCGCCGGCAGGCTCGCGGTCGGATCGAGCAACGAACCGTGGCTGCCGACCAGGAAGCGGACGATGCCGCGCACGCCGTCGGGATTCGTCGTCGTCGTGTGAATGGGCATCAGGCCCATTTCGTTCGCCAGCAGGTCGGTGAACATGGGCGGAATCACCTGATCGGGCGCGGACCCCGGGCTGCCGACGACTTCGGTCATGTGGATCGGGTGGTTGGCCGCGGCTGCCGCGGCGTAGTTGGCCGGATCGGCCGCGCCGATAACCGTCTGCGCATTACGGAAAAAGTCGAAGTACAGCGGCGAGCCGGGCTGCAGGCCCTGCGAGGCCAGGCCGCTGTTGATCGGGCCGGACAGCTGGGGCGATTTCTGCAACAGCAGGGCGAGGTGGCCGCCCGGGCTGGCGAGGGTCGCCGATATCGCGGTTTTGTCGACGGCCAGGTAATCGACGCCGACGATTGCGCCGAGCGAATGGCCGACGAAGTAGATGCGGCTGCCGTTGAAATCCGGTTGGCCGTCGCCGTTGTAGTCGATCGTCGGCAGCGTCTTCGTCAGGCTGATCAGGTCGGCCGCGCCTTCGCGCACGTTGTCGCGGCTCGTCAGCAGGCTCGTCAGGTTGATGAAGTGCGCGCCGCTGGAGTCGATCTTGCTGTCCGCACCGGCCGCGCCGCTCTGGTTGTCCTGCACGTCGAGGTTGAACGTGCGCTCGTGATCGGCCTGGTAGAACGGATTGGTCGTATCGGTGACGCCGTGCAGCGGCAGGTCGATGGCGACCACCGCAAAACCCGCGTCGGCGAAGCTATCCGCGATGGCGAGCATGTTGGTGCGGTTGCCGGTGATGCCGTGCTGGAAAATCACCACCGGCCAGCCGCCGGCGGGCTCCGTACCGCCCATCTGTTCGTAAGTCGACTGCGCGTTCGGCACCGTGGCCAGCAGCGGAATCGACAACGTCGCGGTCTGCACCGGCGCCGGGTTGTACTGCGTCAGCGCGGTGCCGTTCTGACCGGTCCAGTGGCCGGTCAGCGGCGCGGTCGGGTCCTGCGTCGTCGGCACCGGCAGGTAATACGGAATCTTGACGTCGCCGACGTAAATATCCGCGTGGCCGGAGAATTGCTTGTTGATCTGCTGCGTCGTGATGCCCATCGGCTGCAGCACGCCGCCCAGCGGCTTTGCGTGTGCGTCGATGTAGGCCAGCGTCGCGCCCGCCGATTCGGTCGCGAAGCTCCAGGTCAGAATCACGTGACTCGGGTCGAGGCCGGCGCCGGTCGCGACCTGAAGCATCGCGCCTTCGAGCAGCTTGATCTGGTTGAGCGTCGGGTCGGGAAGGTCGGCATTGCTCGCCAGTGCCTGCTTGATCTGCGCGTACTGCGTGTCGGCAGTCGCATTGCTGCCGTCCGTGCTCTTGATGCCGTCGGTCAGCACCACTTCATAGGCGCTCGAGGTATCCAGCGGATGCAGCGGCGTGATCGTCAACACGCTGCGATTGACCGGCGAGACACCGGCCTTGTAATCGACGCCTGCGGCGAGCGGCTTGATGAATTTGACGACCGCGTGCGTTTTCGGGTCTTCCTGCACCTGGAACACGAATACGGTCTTGCCGCCGACCACCGAGTCCGGATCGATCGGCGCGGTGAAATTGGCGCTGATGGGAGCCTGCGTCGAAAAGCCGTCGATCTGGTTGACGGCGAGAACGGGCGCTTCGGCCGGATTGGCCTTGGCCTGGTCGGTCAGCGGAATGTTGAGGGTGCCGTCCTCGCTGCCGTTGAAGTACAGATCGTTCGGGTACGGCATCTCGCCGCCTTGCGGGGCGAAGTAAGCGCTGAACGTGGATTGCGGCGCCGGCGCCGGCGGCTGCGATTGCTCTTCCTTGACGCATCCCCCCAGAGCGAATGCAAGCAGAACCAGTACCAGACCGAAGCGATTGTTCATTGGTAGCTCCCTAAGCTCCCATAATGGCTCGGGCTAGGTTACGCTGGTTTTTGAATTGAGCGCAACCTTCCCGCAATGCCCCAACGACCCTACAAAAATGAATTCCGCATCATCGCCGGCGCATGGCGCAGCCGGCGTTGCACGTTCCCGCCGCGCGAGGGATTGCGGCCGACTCCGGACCGCGTCCGCGAGACGCTGTTCAACTGGTTCGGCAGTCGCATTGAAGGCGCGCGCTGCCTCGATCTCTTCGCCGGCAGTGGGGCACTGGGGCTCGAAGCGCTGTCGCGTGGTGCGGGACGCGTCGTATTCGTCGAACGCGACCGGGAGGCGGCGCAGGGGATCGCAGCCAATCTCGCCCGGCTGGACGGAAAATGCGCCGAAGTCGTCGCCATGGATGCAGTCAATTATCTCGCCGGCACGGACGAGTCGTTCGATATTGTTTTCCTCGATCCGCCATTTGCTTCCGGCCTGCTTGATCTCGTGCTGGATCCACTGCAGGCGCGGCTGCGGCCCGACGCGCGCATTTACCTGGAGTTTCCGCTCGCCGCGGGGGCACCGCCGCTGCCGACGAACTGGCAACTGCTGAAGTCGAAGCGGGCCGGGCAGGTGGGCTATGGGCTTGCGACGATCTGATAATATGTCGCCGTCTCAGGTACGGAAACAATAACAGTGGCGACCGCACTCTATCCGGGCACGTTCGACCCGATCACCAACGGCCATTGCGACCTCGTCCGGCGGGCCTTGAAGCTCTTCGACCGCGTGGTTATCGCGATCGCCGCGAACCCGTCCAAGGCACCGTTGTTCGACCTCGAAAAGCGCTGCGAACTCGCGCGCCTGTCGCTCGCCGACGTCTCCGGCGTCGAGGTCAGCGGCTTCACCGGCCTGACCGTGCAGTTCGCGCGCGAGCATGGCATCGAGGTGATCCTGCGCGGCCTGCGCGCCGTGTCGGACTTCGAGTTCGAATTCCAGCTCGCGGCGATGAACCGCCACCTGTCACCGGAAGTCGAGACACTGTTCCTGACGCCGAGCGAGCGCTATACCTTCCTCTCATCCAGCATGGTGCGCGAAGTCGCCGGCCTCAAGGGCGACGTCTCGCAGTTCGTGCATCCGGCCGTCGAAGCCGAACTCAAAAAGCGGTTCGGCTAACGCTGGCAACGCGGGCAGTAGTAGGTTGCCCGCTGTCCCGATACGACTCTTTTTATAGCCGTGCCGCAGCGTGGGCAGGGCTCGCCGGCGCGATCGTAAACCTGCAGCTCGATTTTGAAGTAGCCGGGGCTGCCGTCGTCGCGGGTGAAGTCGCGCAGTGTGGTGCCGCCGGCGGCGATCGCGGCGGCGAGGACCGCCTTGACGGCTTCGGCCAGCTCGTCGCAACGCACTCGCGCGATGCGGCCGGCGGCGCGCAGCGGGTGAATGCGCGCCGCGAACAGCGCCTCGTTGGCATAGATGTTGCCGACGCCGGCGACGATGCGGCTGTTCATCAGCAGGTTCTTGATCGCGACGCGCCGGTTGCGCGACACCTTATATAGGTATGCGCAGTCGAAGGCATCGGACAGCGGCTCTGGGCCCAGGTATTTCAGCAGCGGGTCGGCGAGCGGATTGTCGCGCGTGAACAGCACCGCGCCGAAGCGGCGCGGGTCGCGCAGCCGCAGGGCGCGGCCATTGTCGAGCACGATGTCGACATGGTCGTGCGGCCCCGGTGGCGTCGCGGCAGGCAGCACGCGCAGGCTGCCGGACATGCCGAGATGCACGATCAGTGTGCCGGGGGCGACGCGAATCAGCAGGTACTTGCCGCGGCGGTCGACGCTTTCGATCGCCGTGCCGGCGAGCGTCGTTTCCAGGCGCGGCGGCACCGGCCAGCGCAGCCGCCGCTGGCGCACGACGACTTCGCGAATCGTGCGACCTTCGATGTGCGGCGCGATCCCGCGGCGTGCGGTTTCGACTTCGGGGAGTTCGGGCATCGCGTTATGGTACGCGAAGTCGCCGTGTTAGACTCCGGGAAAACCAGACCAAGGCCCAGGAGGGACGCCATGTCACTGCCGCATCGCTCGCTTAAAGCGGGGCTCCTCGTTTTTGTCGCCACTGTTCTTTCTGCCTGTGCGACGCCGAATGCACAACAGGCGCCGATGTCGAGCCAAAGCGGTTCCGTCGGCCAAAGCCTCGCGCAGAAAATCCCCGATATCAGCTACACCGAATTCAAGCTCAAGAACGGCTTGACGGTGATCGTGCACCAGGACGACAAGGCGCCGATTGTGGCCGTCAACACCTGGTACCACGTCGGCTCCGGCGACGAGCCCACCGGCCGCCACGGCTTCGCGCATCTGTTCGAGCACCTGATGTTCACCGGCAGCGAGCATCACCCAGGCGAGTTCATGGCGCCGTTCGCGCAGGTCGGCGCGACCGAACAGAACGGCACGACCAACACCGATCGCACCAATTACTTCGAGGACGTGCCGAAGAACGCGCTCGACCTGACACTGTGGATGGAGTCGGACCGGATGGGCTGGCTGCTGCCGTCGATCGATCAGAAACGGCTTGAGCAGCAGCGCGGCGTGGTCGAAAACGAAAAGCGCCAGGACGAAAACCAGCCGTACGGCAAGGTCTGGGCGCACATCGCGCACGCGACTTATCCGGTCGGCCATCCGTATCACCACACCACGATCGGCAGCAAAGCGGATCTCGATGCGGCAACGCTCGCCGACGTGCGCGACTGGTTCAAGACCTACTACGGCCCCAACAACGCGGTGCTGTCGATCGCCGGCGACGTCGATCCGGCCAAGGTCAAGCAGAAGGTCATCAAGTATTACGGCAACATCCCGGCGTCGCCGCCGCTCAGCCACATGCAGGCATGGACGGCGAAAGGCTACGGTGCGGGGCACGAGGTGATGCACGACCGCGTGCCGGCCGCGCGCGTTTACATGGTCTGGAACGTGCCGGCGCTGACTACGGCCGATGTCGATTACCTGAACCTCGTTGCGTCGGTGCTGTCGGACGGCAAGGCATCGCGGCTGTACAAGCGACTGGTTTATACGGATCAGGTTGCGAGCGACGTGCAGGCGTTCGTGTATGAGCGCGAGATCGCGAGCCAGTTCGTCATCATGGCGACTGCGGTGCCCGGTGGCTCCCTTGCCAAGGTGAAATCGGATATTCGCGACGAGTTGGCGAACTTCCTCAAGCACGGGCCGACGGCGCAGGAATTGCAGCGGGTGAAGGCGTCGACTTACGCCGACTTTGTACGCGGCATCGAAACCATCGGCGGCTTCGGCGGCGTCTCCAGCATCCTTGCGCAAGGCGAGGTGTACTACGGCAACCCGGCCGCGTACAAGAACGTGCTCAAGCGTCAGATGACAGCCAGCGCCGCCGATCTCAAGCACGTTGCAGATGAATGGCTGCCACGTGGCGGCGCCTATGTGCTCGACGTTGAACCGTACGGCGATCATTCGACCACCGGCAGCGGCGCCGACCGTTCGCACCTGCCGAACGTGGGCGGGTTCCCGAACGTCAGCTTCCCGAACCTCCAAACCGCGACGCTGCCGAACGGCCTCAAGCTGATCGTCGCGCATCACGGCGACCTGCCATTGATCGAATTTTCACTGCAGATCAACGCCGGTTATGCAGCCGATAGTTATGCCGGTGCCGTGCCGGGTACGGCGAAGCTGGCGCTCGACGCGCTGAGTGCCGGCACCACCAGCCGCGGCGCGCTGGAGATCAGCAAGCAGCTGCAGCGCCTGGGCGCGACGCTTAGCGCAGGTTCTGCACTGGATGAATCGAGTGTCGACATGTCGGCGCTCAAGCCGAACCTCGACAAGTCGCTGGCGCTGTTTGCGGACGTGGTTTTGCATCCGAGCTATCCGGCCAACAACGTCGCCAAGCTGCGCAAGCAGCAGCTCGCTGAAATCCGCCAGGAGAAGCATCAGCCGACGGCACTGGCGCTGCGCATCATGCCGCGGCTGATTTACGGCCCGCACCACCCGTACTCGATGCCGCTCACCGGGTCCGGCTACACCCGCACCGTGTCGCAACTGACGCCGGCCGATCTCAAGCAGTTCCACGACACGTGGTTCAAGCCCAACAACGCCACGCTGATCGTCGTCGGCGATACGACGCTGGCTGAGATCAAGCCGAAGATCGAAAAGCTGTTCGCCAACTGGCAGCGCGGCGATGTACCGACGAAGCACATCGCGCACGTCCAGCCGCCG
Source organism: Gammaproteobacteria bacterium (assembly GCA_035708085.1). Lineage (GTDB taxonomy): Bacteria > Pseudomonadota > Gammaproteobacteria > Natronospirales > DASSBR01 > DASSBR01. The sequence continues at coordinate 33,217 of DASSTE010000029.1, forward strand.
GGTTCGAGCGAGATTTACCTGATCGACCGGCCCGGCTCGGAGCAGTCGATCATCTTCGCCGGCACGCTTGCGCCGCCCTACAACGCCGATAACCACCTCGCGCTCAGTGCGATGAACAACGTGTTCGGCGGCAGCTTCAACGCCCGCGTCAACATGGACCTGCGCGAGGGCAAGCACTGGGCCTACGGCGCGTACAGCTTCATGTTTGCCGCGCGCGGCCAGGAGCCGTTCATCATTTACGCCCCGGTGCAGACGGACAAGACGGCGCCGGCAATGGCTGAAATCGAAAAGCTGGCGACGGGCTTCGTCAACGGCAAGCCCGCCACCGAAGCCGAACTTGAACGCGTCAAGCACAAGAGCATTCGCAGCCTCGCCGGGCGCTGGGAAACCAACCACGCCGTCGCCGGCTCGATCGGCACGCTGGTCAGCTTCGATCTGCCGAAGGATTACTGGGATACCTACCCGTCACGGCTGCGCAAGATCGACCTCAAGGACGTGCATCAGGCGGCAAAGGAAGTCGTCGAGCCGTACAAGCTGATCTGGGTGGTCGTTGGTGATCTCGACAAGGTCGGGCCCGCGATCAAAAAGCTCGGCCTGGGCGAGATCCATTATCTCGACGCCAACGGCAACCCCGTGCCGGCACCACATTCCTGAACCCTCTCCCACAGGGAGAGGGCAGGGTGAGGGGTGTAATCAACTCCCCTCATCCCAACCTTCTCCCTGAGGGAGAAGGGGTGAGAGACCCTACTCCCCGTGCAGGACGTCGGCCAAATCCAGACGCCGCGCCGCCCGCGCCGGCAGCCATGAAGCCAGCAGCACGATGACACCGATCAAGCCAGCGGCGACAAGATACGGCCCCGGATCCAGCACGCTCACCTTGTAAAGCCGGTCGCTGAACAGCAAGCCCATCCAAACGGCCAGCCCGACGCCGACCAAGCTGCCGATCGCCCAAAGTAAAAGCCCCGAACGCAGCACCAGCGCTTCGATCTGTCCCGGCAGCGCACCCAGTGCCACTCGCACAGCAAATTCCCGCCGCCGATTCCTGCTCAACTGCGCAATGACGCCATAAGTGCCAATGCTCGCAAGCGCCAGTGCGACAACACCGCACGCGATGAGCAGCGTCGCCAGAGCCGCAGTGTCGCCGGCCGATGAATTGATGTAGGTCTGTATCGGTCCGACTTTGTCGAAGCTCTGGTCAGGCATGATCCGGCGGAGCATGGTGCGCAACTCACGGGCAACTACCGGCGGGGCAAGTTTCGACCGCACCAGCAGGTTCACGCGCATGTCGGATGACCAAGGCGGACGGATCAGCATGCCGTTGGCAGTGCCTTGCCAGGCGAATGGGCCGTTGATGTTTTCGATCACGCCGACAATGCGGGTCTTGCCCGCCTTGGAGAGATACCGCCCCACCACGTCGGTTGTGCCGTACATTGTCTCCGCGAAGCGCCGGTCGACCACGGCCACGCCGCCATTTTTGTAGTCCGTGCTGTTCAGCAGCCGCCCCGCCAGCAATTTGACCCGCAACGTTTTCAGCAAACCTTTGCCGGCGGCAATATCGTTGACAAGCAAGCCGACGTCCGAGTCGCGTGCGCCCGGCGGGTGGAAGTTTTGTCTCATGTAGCCGATAAAAGGGACACCGTTTCCGACGCCGGCCGACTCAACACCCGGCAGGGCTGCAGCTGCCTTTTGTAACTTGCGCCACGCCTGTTTCTTTTGATCCGCCGACGCATAATTTGGACCCCGGAGCGACAACGTCGCCGCAATGAGGTGAGCTGCATCAAACCCGGGGCTGCGAGTCACCATCCGATTCAGCGACAAGCCGATCAAAGCTGCGCCGCTCAACAGCAGTACCGCCAGCGCGATTTGCAGCGTACTCAAGGATTGCCGCACCTTGAGGGCATTGCGGCTGCCGCCACTCTGCGCGCCCGATTCCCTGAGCAGTCTGTCGAGGCGCTTGTCGCTCGTCATCAGCAGCGGCGCGATCATTGCGGCAGCTGAGACAACCAATGCCAGCGCGAGGATCGTTCCCACAACCGGCGCCGAAAACGCGATCCGGTAAGGTGTATCGGCTGCGGCAATGCCAAAAGAACTGAGCGCCGCAGCCGCATATCGTGCCATTGCGAGCCCGACGCCGCCCGCCATTAAGCCGAGCGGCAGCGCTTCGATCAGCGCCATGCGAAGCAGCGCCCGGCGCTGACCGCCGAGCGCCATTCGCAAGGCGAATTCGTGCTGGCGACGCAGAGCACGCACCAAGGCCAGGTTGCCCAGGTTTGCTGCAGCGAGAAGGAGGAGCACCAATGTTCCGGCTTGCATCAGCAAAAGATTGTTCTTTTGCGAGTCGCCGAACCATCGCTGTATCGGCCTAGTGGTGATCTGAAAGCCATACAATTTCGCGTTCTGCTGGAACGTGCTCGGCCCGCTGCTGATCAAGCGCTTGAGCCGGGCGTTAAGGGCCAATCCCACGTGTTTCAGCTTTGCGTCCGGCGCCAGGCGCACAATCGCGGGGCTCCCCCATATGCCGTAGCGATCTTCCGGCGACGGAACAGACGTAAGCGGCACCCAAAATTTGCAATGCCGGGTGGGATAGAAAAAGCCGCGCGGCGCGACCCCGACGATCTGGTACATCACGCCATCGATTTTCAGTGGCCGGCCCACTATATGCGCATCGCCATTGAAGGCGTGCCGCCAGAAGCGGTAGCTCAATACGACCTCGTGCGGCCCGCCCTTTTTGCCCGCCGCCGCCGTCTGCCAGCGACCGAGAAATGGCTTCACGCCGAGCGTCTTAAACACATCCGGCGTGACTTTGGCCGCCGACAAGCTTTTGGGTGTGCCGTTGACCACAGCTGTCATGTTGGCGGAAGCCGATCGTGCGTACGCGGTAACGCCGGGTACAGTCGACAGGTTCAGATAGGGCGGTCCGAAATTCCAGCCGGTTTTGCGGAAGTGTTCTCGAACGATCATCAACCGGTCGGCGTGCGGATACGGCAGTGGCGGAAACAGGTAAGCATCCAGCGCCGCAAACACGCCGCCGTTCGCACCAATTGCAAGCGCGAGCGTCAGAATGAACGTCAGCGAAAAACCCCAGTGGCGGATCAGTCGCCGCAAGGCTTGTTTGAATTCCGCGAGCAGGACTCCCATCTGCGTTCTCCCGGTCGAAAATCGCCTTTGGAGAAAGCCTAGCAGATGAAGTGAAAGGGTGCAGGCCCTTCCCCGGTCATACCAGCGAGGGCCGGTATCCAGATCTTGATCAGTTGCGGCCTTCTGCCGCGGCCATTTTGGACTGGGTTCCAGCGTTCGCTGGAACGACGAAAGGAGGATTAGCCGTTCTTATTGCTGCCGACCGATTTCTTGTCTTTCGGCGTCAGCTTGAGCAGGTCGTCGCGCCGGTTCGCCGGCAACTGGTATTCGACGCCGAGCTTCGGCCGCGCGAGGGCCAGCACGGAATCGTTTTTCAGGATCTGAAAGTGGATCGGTTCTTTTTGGCCTCGCAGTTGCACCACGACTTCGCCAGTCGATTTCGACGCGTCGGCCGATTTGACGTTGAAAGCTTGCGCGCTCTGCCAGGCGTCGATCAGTTTCTGGATTTGATCGGAGTCGATTTTGGGTTTCGACGGTGTGAGTTTCCAGTCGCCGTTATCGGCTTGCGTCAGTTTCAGATCCGGTAATGTCAGCGCGACAATTTTTGCGTCCTGGGGCAGCAGCCGCTTGCTGACGAACGATAGCGGGTCACCCTGCAACTGGTAAAACAGCATGTCGTTCGCAAGGTAGACGGTGTCGCCGCGGCGGATGTAGCGCTGGTGGTCGAGCGGATCGGAAGACCCGAACTCCAGCTTTTGATTGTTCAGCGTCAGGGTGAGTTTCGGCGGCTTGAGGCCGAATTGTTTGAGGTCGAGGCCTTTGACGGGATAGCTGCGTGTGCTGGCCTCGTCGACGCTCGCCAGCCAGTTCTTGATCAGCGCGCCGTCGGCTGGCGCGCTGATCGGCTTGAGCATCTGCCACTGTCCATCGTGTCGCTTGAAAACAGCCACCTTCTGACCCGGCTGCGCAATGCGAATGGTTTTGATGCTCGCCGGCGCGAGCGTGGTGATCGTTGTCTTCGGCTTTTTGCTGTTGGCGCCGGGCTTGAACCAGATCAGCAGCCCGAGCGCGACCAGCACCACGAGCAGACCGATATTCAGCCACCAGCGGCCCCTCATGCGCGGCGCCGCCTGAACCAGATAAGGCCACCATAAAGCAGCAGCAGCAAGGGCAGGGCGATCAGGAAGCCGCCCCCGAGCAGGCTCTGGCCGACCTGCGACAGTACGAGATGCTTGTCCGGCGCGGGCGGCACGTTGATGTCGATAAAGTTATCGTTGCCGCTCAGCCAGTTGAAGATGTTGAGGCCGAGATCGAGGTTACCGCCGTTGCCGAGGTAGGCGTTGGCGAGGAAGTCGCCGTCGCCGATTACGACGACGCGCTGGTCGCCTTGCGATGGGTCTGCCTTGGCCGGCGGATCCGCTTTGGCGGACGGGTCCTTTTTATCCTTCGCGGTGCCCGCTTTCGCAACCTTCTTGAGCGCCGCCAGCGGCCGCGCGAGCGTGATGCCGATATCGAGCGGCCCGCCCTGGTCGCCAGCGTCCTTGTCGAACTTGATTTCGCCTTCGAGCTTGCCGCTTTCCAGCCACGAGCGCGGCAGCGAGCGGCTCTTCAGGAATGGCGTCGCGCGCCACTTCTCGTCCGGGCCGGGCTGGACGGCCGTGGCGCCCGGAATCAGCGTTTCGATATCGAGATGGCGCGTGATTTCGCTCGGCGGATACTTTGCGAGCACCAGCCAGCGCACATCCTGTACCCCGAACAGGCGTGAGGTCGCATCGACGATCGTGCCTTTCATGAAGTGCACATCGAGTGCTTTGGCCAACGGCGCGAGACCGTGCAACGGGCCCGGATCGTGCATCCACAGCAGGTTACCGCCGCCGGCAACGTAATCCTGAATCAGCTTGACTTCGCCCGGCAGGTAATTGGCTTGCGGGCTCGCGATGACAAGCAGCGCCGTGTCCGCGGGGATCTTCGGACTCGTCGTCAGGTTGAGTGTCGCGACCTTGAAACCTTTCGCCTTCAACGCCTTGGCGAATTGCCCGTAATCGAAGTTCGCATGGCCCTTCGGGCTGCGCTCGCCGTGCCCGGTGAGGAACACGACTTTGCTGGCGCTCGCACGGGCGATCTTGAGCAGCGCGTTGGTCAGTGCCGGCTCGGTCAACTGGCTGACCTTGTCGCTGCGGCCCTGATACTGCACGTACAGCTCGCCGTTGGACGTGATGCCGAGGTCGCGTACGCGCGCGGGCTCGGTGTCCGGATTGACGAACTTGAGCGTAATTTTCGAATCGGCGCGCTGGTACTTACCGATGAATCGGCGGATGGCATCGCGCAGCTGACCGTTATCGCGTGCGAACGCCGTAATCGTCACCGGGCCGTCGAGTGTCTTGAGCAATTTCACGCTCGCGTCGGTCAACGAATTGCGCCCGCCTGCGGTCCAGTCGGCCTGCCAGACGTACGTGCGCGTGAGGTAGGCGAGGGCGCCCGCGATCGCGAGCAGCAGCACCACGAACACGAGGTTCTGCATGCGCAGGCCGATTTTGAGCTTGGGCGTGATTTTCATCGATCAGCTTCGCAGGCGGTCGGCGTCGAGGCGCCGAATCGTCAGAATCACGAACACGGCGATGACCATGACGTAATAGACCACGTCGGTCGAATTCATCAGGCCGCGCAGCAGCTTGTTGTAGTGGTGCATCAGCGACAGCCACGCGAAGGCGCTTGACTTCTCAGCGGCGAAATTGAAAATCCACAGCAGCAGGAGCACCCCGAAGGTGCCGACGGCGGCGACCACCGGCTGGCGCGTCAGCGACGACAGGTACAGCCCGATCGCGGAGAACGCGCCGACCATCAGCGACAGGCCGACCAGGCCGCTGAACACCTTGCCAAGATCGATCTGCGTGCCGGCGAGCAGCGCGAACGGCATCATCGAAATCATCGCGACGACAATCAGCATGAATGCAAACATGCCGAGGAATTTGCCGAGCGCGATTTCCGTCGCGCTGATCGGCGCGGACATCAGCAGGGTCAGCGTGCCGCTGCGGCGCTCCTCGCTGATGAGGCGCATCGTCAACAGCGGCATCACCATCAGCAGCACGATGCTGGTGCTGGAGAGCAGCGGGGCGGCGATCAGATCGGTGACGCCGGGGGCGTTCGGAATGGCGGCCAGGCGCGGCTGGATAGTCAGGAAGTTATCGACGCCGGTCAGATACAGCCAGGCGCAGATGAATTGCACGACGGCAAGAATCACCCAGGCGAGCGGCGAGGCGAACATCGCCTTCAGCTCGCGCCGCGCGATCGTCAGAATCATGCCGCCTCCTTTGCGCTTTCTTCGGATTGCGTCAGGTCGACGAAAATCTCTTCGAGCGACTTGCGCTCCGGCGTGAGTTCAGTGAGACCCCAGTCACCATCGACCGCGCAGCGCGCGATGGACTCGGCGGGATTGGTGTCGGTGGCGTGAAAGACGCGGACGCGATGCTCGTCGACAGGCTCGACCCGGGTCACGTCCGGAATCGCCGCGAGCATGTCGAGGCTCGGCAGCGTGCGCGCACCGACGATCAGGCTGTCGCTCTGCATGCGATCGGAGAGGCCGGCGATCGTGTCGGACAGCACCAGCCGACCGCGGTGAATGATCTGCACGCGCGAACACACCGCCTGGATTTCCGGCAGGATATGGGAGGACAGAATGACGCTGTGCGACTCGCCGAGTTCGGCGATCAGCGCACGAATCTCGCGAATCTGGATGGGATCGAGCCCGACGGTCGGTTCGTCGAGAATCACGACCGGCGGCATGTGAATGATCGCCTGCGCGATCCCGGCGCGCTGCCGATAGCCTTTCGACAGGTTGCCGATCAGCCGGCGGCCGACGTCGGTGAGCCCGCAGCGGGCCTTCGCTTCCTCGCGCGCCGCGCGAATCTTCGCCCGCGGCACGCGGTTCAGCCGCGCGCAGTAATCGAGGTATTCGTCGACGGAGAGTTCGTTGTAAACCGGTGGCTGCTCGGGCAGGTAGCCGATCGCGCGTTTGGCGTCCTTGGGCCGCTCCAGCAGATCAATGCCGTTGATCTCGACGCTGCCCGCACTCGGCGCGAGATTGCCGGTCAGCATCTGCATCGTGGTCGTCTTGCCGGCCCCGTTCGGCCCCAGAAAGCCGAGCACCTCGCCCTTGGCCAGCTCGAAGCTCAAGTCGCGCACGGCGGCATGCGCGCCGTAAAAACGGTCGAGTGCTTCCACCTTGACAAGAATTTCGCTGCTCATGGATCCCGAGGATTTCGATCAAGCCGTCTCTGGCTCTTTCGGCGGCAAATCCATTTACAGCGCCAACTTCCGGCCACGCCGGAAGTTCCTTTCGCAGTTTTCAGAGAGTAACGGCGGAGAAAAGTTCAATCTTGCTGCCGCACGGTATATGTTTTAGGCATTTTGGCGGCCGAATGCAAGCCCTTCCACTGTTCATCAGGCTGCACAGCGTTCTATACTCATCCATAGGGAGATTGTCTATCAAATCGACAGCTCGCCTGAAGGGAGCGTAGCGGCTGTTCAAAGGGGAGCGAATAATGTGGCGTGTTGGGAGTCGTTCGCGACTGGCGGTTGCCGTCGTACTTGTGGGCATTACGCTGGCTGCTTGTGGTGGTGGCGGAAGCGGTAACGGTACGGCTCCGGCTTCCGGCAGCAGCGGTGATCCGCCCGTTGCGCCGGGCGACAGCGGCAGCGCCTCTATCCCGGACAGTCCACCGCCATTAGTGCCGCCGAATTATGACGGTGCTACCGGCGCAGTCGATATCGGCAAAGCCAATGCCGGCCTCCTGGCACTGGAAATGATGATCATGGTGCAGAACAGCGTGGCTTTTGCCTACGCTGTGCCGCAGCCGCCTTCGAGCGCACAAACCATTGCCCAAACAAACCCCGGGCCGCATGGCGGTCAAGTAGTCATCCAGGGCCGCGGGAATGTCGACGGCACCGGCTGGATCACCGCTGATTACCAGAATTATGAATTCGCCGACAGCGGAACGTCGTTTACCTACGACGGAACTATTCAAATACGCTACGGATCTGCGTCTACAGGTGAACAGTCGACAGTAACGGTTGACTTGGCCAACTTTACGATTTCGACTTCGGCGGCAAGCGAGACCTTTACCGGTACCGTCGCGAAGACTTCAACTACGGCCCCGGATACGGGAAAGGCGACAACCACCAGCTACCTGACCGATATCGCAGTCTTCGATAATACGGTTAAGGCGTCCCTGAAGGCTGACTACCGCATCGAATACACGGCACCTGACGTAACGATCTCCGGTAAATTGTTTGACAGCCGCCTCGGGTATGTGACGGTGGCCAGTGTGGAACCAATGCCGTTCAACGTCTTTGATGGCTCGCAGACACCTGCGGGCGGGGGCTCCATCGCGCTCACCGGCTCGGGTGGCAACGATGCAATACTGGCGGCGCTGAATCACTATTTCGGGTCCATTGGAATGGATGCGGACGGCGACGGCTTGGCGGAAGATTCTACGCGTATCGACTGGCAGGCCTTTGACCTCGATACTACGCCTACGCTGTCAGGATCTCCGCAAGCCGATGCGGTCTCACCCTCGTTGGTTGAATTAGGGAAGACGGCAAAGTTGGATGGCAGGTACAGCTATTCGCCGAATGCCAATTTCCTGCATTTCAATTGGCGGCTTATTGCTGCGCCCGCGGGCAGTGCCGTCGAGTTATCAAACCAGCACAGCCCCGTCGCAACTTTCGTGCCGGATGTTGCCGGCGACTACCTGTTCCGGCTGGAAGTTTCAGGTCCGGCCGGCTCCAGCGCCGATGCTTTGGTCGTTCAAGGGATCCCTGAAGGCGCATATGGGGCGAATTCGCCTGGTGATCCGGTGGCCGAGGCCGGTCCGGACAGGACCGCAAGAATCGGAACGAAGGTCCCGCTGGACGCACGCAGCAGTATCGGTGGGTCCGGCGGCTTTGGTATTGGAACGTGGAGTTGGAACTTGTACCCGCCGCCGGACAGCCAGGCGGTTCTCGATAACATGAATGCGACGCAACCGGCCTTTACGCCCGACGTGGCAGGTTATTACAGCGCAACCCTCATGGTCGGCGGATGCTGCGTCTACAATCAAGCGCACGTCATTATTGACGCCGGCGGCCCTCCTGTTCATTTTGATCCGGCGGTCGGAATCAGTCCGCAGATGGACGCCAGCGTTGTCGCTGTCGGAGATCTCAATGATGACGGTCTGACGGATGTCGTGGTTGGATCGCCGGGGGCTTCGCAAAGCGTTATCGTCATTTATGGCCGCGGAAACGGACATTTTTCGCCGCCGGTCAACACGCCGGTAGGAAATAGTGTCCGCGCAGCAGCCATTAAAGACATTAACGGCGACGGCTTAATGGATCTCGTGACGCTGCCGCTCTACGGTGCGGGACTCGATTATCGGCTGCAACAGCCGGATGGTACGCTGGCACCGGATGTACACGTCAACGATACGAGCGGCACCAGCGGCTGTTCGGGAAGTATGTTGCTCATCGCAAAGCTGTTCAATGACATGCGCAATTCAGTCCTGGCGGAAAGTTGCGGCCACTACGTCATGGTTTACCCACCGGTCGCGGGGGGTGCAATCGGGGCCCCTGTCGCCATGGACGTCGGGGTTTCGCAATATTCCGGGCTGGCGGTGGGTGATGTAACGGGCGATGGCATCGTCGATCTGGAGGCAGTCACCGCTTCTCCAGCGAATGAACTTCTGGTCATCGCTGGTCAAGCTGATGGCACGTTCGCACCCGCCGTCGTCTATCCGATCGGCCAGAGCGCCAACCACATCGATATCGGAGACCTGAACGGAGATGGCCGAAACGATGTTGCGCTCTCCAATAGCGACAGCATCGATATTCTGCTCCAGCAAAGCGACGGCAGCCTGCTGGTGAGCAAGACGCTGCCAATGACCGGGACCGCCGAAGCGCCCGCCATCGGCGACATCAACGGAGATGGGCGCGCGGACCTGATCGCCGGCGAGGAGTACTTTGACCCTGTCAACGGTACCAGCCGAAACGACACCGGTATGTTTATTCAGGGCGCAGACGGCAGCTTGTCTCGGGAGTATCTGTATCCAGACTTCTTTGCCAACGAGGGCAGCGGCAAGATTATCGTCGACCTGAATGGCGACGGCGTCGCCGACATGCTGACGTTCGGCCTCGGCGAACTGAAGGTCATGTACGGCGACCCGCTTGGGAGCGGACAGGCGCAGACGCTGCAGACGCAGGTTCTGGAACGCTCGCCGGCGAAGTCGTCTGCGCTTCGCGCGATGCGCGTATTGCGGCTGCCGCAGCTGCATTTGCAGCTATAAAGGGCCGCCAGTCGCTTGCAAATTTCCGGGCATGGGCTAAGGTTACTCAACAGAATGTAAAAAAGGAGGGTGTGCGATGAAAACTGCCTCTATGTCACAGCGACTGGCGGTTGCACTGGCTGTCACGCTTGCCGGCGCAGGTTTTTGTGCCTACGCAGCGACCGTTTACTATCAGCCAACATTGACAACCTCCCGCTTTGCCGGACCCGTAATCCGCACCGGCAACGGACCGGCGTCGATCCTCGTCACCGATATGAATGGCGATGGAACGGCTGATCTGGTCATTGCCGCCGAAGCCTCGAACGCCATTGGGATTCAGCCGGGAAAGGGCGATGGACGCTACGATTTTCTCCAGTACAAAGAATTCCCCGCGGGCAACAGCCCGATCGCGCTCGCGCTCGGCGATTTCAATGGTGACGGCAACCAGGATCTCGTCGAGGTGGCGCAGGCCGATAACGCCATCGATGTGTTCCTGGCCAATGGCGACGGCAGCTTTGCGCCTCGAAACGAGTACGTTGTCGGGAAAAAGCCGTCGGCGATAGCCACGGCGGATTTGAACGGCGATGGCATAACCGACATCGTCGTCTCCAATGCCGGCAGCAATTCTGTAAGCGTATTGATAGGTAAATCCGACGGCACATTCGATAGCGCGCAGAATTTTTCCGTCGGCACCAATCCGGCCGGGATCGCAGTCATCATGTCGGACGCCGGAAAAGCAACGGCGATAGTCACCGCCAACAAGGCTGACAATTCCATCAGCGTCCTCAAGAACAACGGCGACGGGAGTCTCGGCGCCTCAGTCAGCTACAGCGCGGGCGCAGGTCCGTCCTCCGTCGCTGCCGCCGACGTCAATGGCGACAAGCAAGCGGATCTCGTTGTGGCCAATCAGGGCGACAGCACGGTCAGTGTCCTGCTGGGCGAGTCCGACGGCACCTTCGGGACGCCGACAGAGTTGGATAACGCGCAGTCGCCGACACGGGTCGCACTAACGGATCAGGATGGCGACGGTAACGTAGACATCATTACGGCCGGCGCGACCGGCGAGGTAACCGTATTTCGGGGTAACGGCGACGGCTCGTTTCGGCCGCCGACAAGTTATGCCGCCGGAACGAATCTCTCCGATCTCGCGGTGGCAGATGCAAACGGAGACGGCCGCAAAGACGTTGTAGTCGCCAATGACGGCGGTATCAACGGCAACGGAGACAGTATCGCGTTTCTGTTCGCCAATGCAGATGGGACACTGCAAGCACGGACAGATTACGATTTGTCGGACATCGTCTTTGCCAGCGGAATCGCCGCGGGGGATCTGAACGGTGACGACAAACCGGATCTGGCTGTGGTATATGGCCCGACCTCGGGCGGCTCGATCTTGCAGGTGTGGCTCAATGGCGGTGACGGTACGTTTAGCCTCGCGCAGAGCATTCCTATCTCCACTGGTGCGGAAAAAGTCTACATAGCGGACGTTACGGGCGACGACAAAGCCGACTTGGTAGCGGTCGGTGGCTACAGCGACATCCACATATATGTCGGTGACGGTGCGGGTAGCTTCACGGCGGGACAGCACATAAAAACCGGCGTCGGTCCAGTCGCCGCTGCAATTGCAGACTTCAACGGCGACGGGTCGTTGGACATTGCAACAGCCAATACCAACGAAGGCACGATCAGCATCCACCTCGGTGCTGGCGACGGCACGTTTGATGCGCAGCCATATCGCACGTTCGCAGCCGGGGGTGGTGTTTCCGACGTAAAAGCGGCCGATTTCAACAAGGATGGCAAGCTGGATCTGGTCGCCGCGGACTACTCGGACAATGCGGCCAGTGTACTTTTGGGAAACGGTGACGGAACGTTTCAGACGGCGACGAAATATTCATCAGATTCCGAGTCCCTGCCGCAAACGATAGCTGTGGCTGATTTCAATGCGGACGGAAACAGTGATTTTGCCGTCGCCTATGTCGGCACGAACACCGTCGAAATTTTTCTCGGCAAAGGCGATGGCTCGTTCGAGAAGCCGGTCTTTTACTCAATCTGGTGGGCGGGTCCGACGGGGCTGCTTGCCCGCGATATAGATGGGGATGGCGATGCCGACCTTCTGATGGCCGATGATGCAAGTGACACCGTTACCGTGCTGTACGGTGCGGGTGACGGCACGTTCAACGGTGAGGCGGAGGTCGCGGTCGACGGACTGCCCAGCGTAATAACAGTAGCCAACTTCAATGGCGATGACCGGCTCGACATGGCGGTCGCGACGGGGTCCGGCTTTTCGGTCGTTCCGGGAGTGGATCGTCCGCCCGAGACCGACGGAGGCAGTTTTACGATGAAAGAGGGCGCCTCGCTTTCAGCGAAACTGACCGCCAAAGATCCCGACCCGGACGACACGGTACTGGCGTTCAATATGCTGAAGCAGCCACCGCATGGGAAAGTTACTCTCGCATCCGACGGCGCTTTCACTTATACGCCCAACAGCGACTTTCAAGGCAAGGATCAGTTCACCTATAACGTCAGCGACAAACACACCAGCTCGGGTGACGGCGTGGTAGAAATTCATGTAGAGAGCACATCCAATCCGTCCCCGGCCCCTGGCCCATCCCCTTCGCCGAAGCCGGTTGCCTCATCCAGTGGCGGTGGTGGCGGCGCAACTGGCCCGATGATGTTTGTTTGGATCCTGCTGGCCGTCGGGTGTCGCCGACGGTATTTCAGATTGGATCGTAGAGCGGATTGAACAGTTTGCTCTGACTGCAAGGAATCGGCGAAAATACGCGGCTCACACCGGG
>DASSTE010000030.1:0-11901 GCA_035708085.1 Gammaproteobacteria bacterium
CGGCATCGCGCTTCGAAAACCGCGCCACCTCGCGCTGATCGGCCTGCGCTTCGCCGGTCAGCGTCAGCGCACGGCCATCCGCGAGCGGCAGAAAGTTGTTCGCCCGCCGCGGCACGATGCGCAGGCCGTGCTCGGCGAGCCGCAGGTCGCGAATGACTTTCGGATTCAACAGGCTGACGGTGTAGCTCGCGACGGAGTTGCGAAACCCCGGGTAAAACTCTTCGGTGACCGCCGCGCCGCCGACCACCGGCCGACGCTCGAACACCGCCACCTTGAGCCCCGTGCGCGCGAGGTAGCACGCACATGTCAGGCCGTTGTGGCCACCGCCGATGATGATGACGTCGTAGTTCATGGGCATCCTGAACTTTTGGTAATCTTCACCGCCTAAACAACGGCGGCGGGTTTGCCAACAAAAGGAACGTTAAGTTGCATTATACAAACAGACTTCGCCGCACCTGCGGCGTCAGCCTGACGGCCGGTCTGATGATCGCCGGCCTCGCCCATGCGACCACGCCGAATGCCACCGAACCGGCGGCGCAGGTGGGCCACCTGACCGTGATCGGCACGCCACTGCAGCCGCTCCCTGCCGACGATGCGACGCCAGTATTGAACATCGACCAGGCCGAGATTAAAGCGACCGGGCTCAAGTCCGTCGGTGAAATTTTGCAGCGCCTGACGATCGCCGGCTCCGCACCCAACGCAACGTTCAATTTCAATTCGACCGGCGAAACCAACGTTGATCTCCGCAATCTCGGCAGCCAGCGCGTGCTGGTGCTGGTCAACGGCCGCCGCTGGGTGACCGGGCTCGACGGCAATGTCGATCTGAACACGATTCCGCTGGCGATGATCGACCACATCGAAATCTACAAAGGCGGTCACGCCGCGCGCTTCGGCTCCGGCGCGATCACCGGCGTCATCAACCTGGTGACCCGCAAAAACTTTTCCGGCGCAGAGGCGAACGCCTACTACGGCGAATACATCGAAGGCAGCCATCGCGACGGGCGCACGCAATCCTACAGCTTCACGCTTGGCGCGAGCACCGACCGCGCCAACGTAGTGCTGAACGCGTCGTACTTCGACCGCGAACCGATCTTCGGCGGCGACCGCGCAATCTCGTCGCTGCCCCGCTTCGGCACCGGCACCACGCGCGGCAGCTCGACCACGCCGCAAGGCCGTTTCATCATCCACGACCCGAATACCGGCGACCGGCTTGACCTGACCGTCAAACAGGGCCAGCCCGGCACCAATCCCGGTGATTTCCGGCCGTTCAACACGCTGACCGACCGCTACAACTTCGCACCGGTCAACTACTTGCTGACCCCATCGGAGCGCAGCGGCCTGTACGTGCAGGGACTGTACCAGATCGCGCCCGAGGTAGTGTTTCATGCCGATGCAGTGTTCAACCGGCGCAAGTCCGAACAGCGCGACGGGCCGTCGGAAATCGGGATCGGCGCGAACACCGCTTTCCCGCTGTCGATTGCCGCGTCCAATCCGTACAACCCGTTCGGCTACGACCTGACCGCGACCGGCCCGAGCCCAACGCTGCTGTTGCTGACGCGCCAGGTCACCGAAACCGGGCCGCGGTTTTTTAACGAAAACGTCGACACCTACCAGTTCAGCGGCGGGTTCTCGGGCACCTTCGGCGCTGCCGCCAACGCAATCGGCTGGGACGTAAGCTACCTCTACAACCATAACGAGATGGGCGTGCTGGCGCAGAACCTGCTCAACGTCGCCCGTATCCGCAACGCCCTCGGCCCGGCGGACCGGTGCGGTCCCGGATCTATGCATCCCGACTGCGTGCCGCTCAACCTGTTCGGCGGCCAGTATCACGGCGGCACGATCACGCCTGCGATGCTCGATTACATCACCTACACCGGGCAGCGCCAGGTCAACAGTTCGCTTCACGATTACACCGCCCGCGTGGGCGGCCCGATCGTGAACTTGCCGGCGGGTCCGCTCGCGTTTACCGTCGGCTATGAGCATCGCGCCGAGCGCGGCCAGGACATGCCCGATCCGATCAGCGCCGCCGGCAACTCGTTCGGCGATTTCGAGTCGCCGGCCGCCGGTGGCTTCGATGTCGGTGCGGAGTTCGCCAGCCTGAGCGTTCCGCTGCTGGCCGATCTGCCGGGTGCGCAACAACTCGCTGTTTCGCTCGAAGCACGCCATGCCAGGTTCGACACCTTCGGCAGCGTCGACGCCGACCGCGCCGGCCTGCGATGGCGGCCGAGCGAGGACTGGCTGGTGCGCGCGCACTGGTCGAAGGATTTCCGCGCGCCGACCATTCGCGAGATGTTCGGCGGCTCGGGTATCGGGGCACCGATGCTCACGGATCCGTGCAGCAACTATAGAGCCGCAGGAGCGGCCGCTGCGGCCTGCGCGGCCGCCGGCGTGCCTTCAGGTTACACGCAACAGCCGGCACAGCAGGTACGCACCGTCAGCGGCGCGAATCCGGACCTGAACCCGGAAACCTCAACCTCGCGTGGCATCGGATTCGTGTTCGCGCCGACATGGCTCGACACGCTGCAAATCAGCGTCGATTACTGGAAGATCGAAGTAGACGATGCGATTACGCAACTCGACCCGCAGCAGATCCTGAACGGCTGCTACGTCGGCGGCGTGGCCGGCTACTGCGCCCAAATCGACCGCGCCGCGAGCGGCGTCATTACCAGCATCGACAACCGGATGACCAACGCCGGCAATGTGCTGACGTCGGGTTTCGACACCGACGTCGCCTACACCTTCCCGGCCACCGGCTGGGGCCGGTTCGGCCTCGACTGGCGCACGACGTGGCTGCGCGAGTTCAAGGAAACGCTGACGCACTACTCGACGAGCGGCGCACAGCCGATCGTGACACGCCGCGCGGGGCAGGAATTCGGTCGCATCGGCGGCTTCCCGCGCGTGCGTTCAAACCTCGATCTCAACTGGCATTTGGGCACGTGGTCGGCGGATCTGCTGGTGCGCTACATCAGCGACATGAGCGAAACCTGCAGCGACTCGTTCGACGGCACGCCGCTGAGCTTCACCAGCCTGGGACTGTGCTCGTATCCGAATATGAGCGACCAGAGCCTGTCTCGCAACAAGCTGGGCGCAACGGCGTATTTCGATGTTCGGGTGGGCTATGACTTCAAGGCTATCGACACGACGCTGTCGTTCGGCATTCGCAATCTGTTCGATCGTCAGCCGCCGGTGTCGATGACCGCGAGCGGGAGCTTCGAGCACACGATTTATCCTGTGCCGGGGCGGTTTCCGTACGTTAGCGTTGAAGCTCGGTTTTAGCTAGAGTTTTTGTGCCGCCGATAAACGCCTACCAACTCGGCCATACCGAGTTCATGCCCCTGCATCGCCTGCAAAAGCTCAGCCTTCGTCATATGCCCCTGCGCCGGCAGGCGCGTATCCAGCGCATACAGCTTGAAATGATAGTGATGCGCGCCCGATGGCGGACACATGCCGGTGTAGGCCGCGTCGCCGCGGCTGTTCACGCCGAAACGCGGCATCCCCGATTTCGGGTCCACGCCGGCGCCCAGATGCGTAGTGGACACCGGCAGGTTATAGAGCACCCAGTGGACAAAAGTGCCGCGCGGTGCGTCGGGATCGTCGACAATCAACGCCAGGCTCCGCGTGCCTCCGGGGACGCCTTGCCATGCAAGCGGCGGCGACGAGCCGCGGCCGTCGCAGGTGTAGCGGACCGGAATGGTGCCGCCGGCGCTAAAGGCCGGCGACGTCAAACGAAAACCGCCGGCCGCGAGGGCCGCGCCGGCGGTCAGCAGAAGCATCGCGGCCGCGCATGACGACGCGACGGCCGCAAGTTCAACTTTCATGGCGACATCTCCATATGTTGCCCGCTGCTTTCCAGATTACTTCTCGCCTTCGAACTCGTCCAATGCCTTGACCATCTCGTCATTGAGATCGTAGGTGGCAGAGGCAAATGCCACGGCGTCGGTAGTGCGGT
Organism: Gammaproteobacteria bacterium; assembly: GCA_035708085.1. Lineage (GTDB taxonomy): Bacteria > Pseudomonadota > Gammaproteobacteria > Natronospirales > DASSBR01 > DASSBR01. The sequence goes on from DASSTE010000030.1 coordinate 3,950, forward strand.
TCAGGATCAGTGTATAGCCGTGCTTCTTGGCATACTGGGCCAGCACCTTTTTCAGGTCATTAATGATCGGCTGAAGAAGATCCGACCGCCGTTTTTCGACTTCGCTCTGGCTCTGCTGGATGTGCTGCTGGAAGGCACCGGCAGATTGCTGAAATGCCGCGACTTTTTTCTTGAACGCGTCGCTCTTCTTGTCCTTGGCTCCCTGCAGGTCCGCCTTGGTCGCCTCGAGCTTGGCTTTTTCCTTGTCGAGCGACGCCTTCTTCTTGTTGTAAAGCGCCTGCAAGGCGTCATGAGCCGCCTGGCCGCGCTTGGAATGAGAGACGATGTAGTTCACGTCGATGACGCCGATCTTCGGCGTTGTCGCAGCTGCGGCCGCGCCGCTGGCAAAAAGTGCTGCGGCGGCGAACAGACCAATCAAAAACTTGTAACGTTGCATGAACCGTACCTGTCAGTTGTAAACAAAAGGCGGCAAGCTGGCCGCCGGGCGCTAGTATAACGTGCGCGCGCGCGTATTCCAGCCATTTTGCGCGTGTCGCGCCGAGCGCCTTTATACACAATGCCGCGAGCCGTGTAAAAAACCCGCCGCAATGCTGGCCCCGGTCACCGGTGGAACAGCCGGAGCATCCGCTAAGCCGTTGAAAAACAGGACGTTACCTGAGCTGGCCAAGTTTTGACCGATTTAAAGAGAAGCCGCTGACGATGCGCCTTCGACGATGGCCGACGAGCTTCGTCCACAGAGTTATCCACAAAATTTGTGGATAAGCCGGATTCACTTGGCGTTACAGTCGCTTAGGCGCAACTCGTAACATTCTGCCTCACCGATACCCGCTAAGCCGGCGCGAACTGTTAAAAATCGTTGCCGACAGCCGGTTTCCTGGACCCGACGAACGGTCACGACCCTGCGGCGGAGCGGTTCAACCATTGCCTCGCAGGCCGGAGGCGCACTATAATGCGTGGTTCCATCGCATCAGGCGAACCCAGATTCAGAGGCAACGATGAAACCCGACATTCATCCCGAATACAAAGAGGTCACCGTGACCTGTAGTTGCGGCGATTCCTTCAAGACCCGCTCGACGGCGGGTCACGACCTGCACGTCGAAGTCTGCTCGCAGTGCCACCCGTTCTTTACCGGCAAGCAGAAGATCGTCGACACGGCGGGCCGCGTGGACAAGTTCCGCCGCAAGTACGGTTAAGGCGCCACTGGGTGCTGACCCAACCGGAAAAGGGCGCGCTGTGGCGCCCTTTTTTGTGCGCAGTAGCGGCGCTGGCTGCCGCGATTGCGCCGCGTGCCGCCTCGGCCGCCGATTGCGCGCCGATCGGCGTACGCCACGCCGCGCACGTGCGCTACGTCATCGACGGCGACACGGTGATCCTCGACAGCGGTCGGCACATTCGTGTCGTCGGGCTGAATGCGCCGGAGATCGGCCATGACGGGGCGCCGGACCAGCCGTTCGCCCGTGCCGCGCGCAACCGGCTGATCGCCCTGCTCGCCAGCACGCACGACCGCATCACGTGGAGCACGGCGCCCGACCGCCGCGACCATTACGGCCGCACGCTCGCGCATATCTATATCCATGGCCGCGACGCGGCACGGCTGCTGCTCAGGGCCGGGCTGGCCGCGGTCATCGCGATCCCGCCCAATGTTCGCCGCAGCGCCTGCTACGCCGCCGCCGAACGGGCGGCGCGCGTGGTGCATCGCGGTCTCTGGGCGCGCGCCGCCGGCGTGGTGCACGGCGGAAATGTCGCGGCCGATGGCTTCCAGATTGTGCGCGACCAGGTCGCGCGTGTTTCCGTCAAGCGCGCCGGCACGTTGCTGACGCTGGCCGGCGGGCTCGATATCTGGATACCCGCCGCTGATCGACATTACTTCCGGCGCCCGCCAAAGCGCCTGGAAGGGCGGCAGGTGCTGGTGCGCGGGTGGCTGCACGACTATCACGGCCGCCCCGAGATCACCGTGCGCCATCCGGCCGTGCTGACGGCGCTCGACAACGCGACACCTGCATCCGGTTACTGAATTACCTTATAATTCCGGCTTGGCTTGCGCGCGCTTCGCGTGCGCCGTCCCGACCACCCCGGTTTTTCGACACGGCCTCTCGCGAGAGGCTCCGGCGTTCGCCCGCTTGCCTTATCCAGCTTCCTGAGCTGGAGGTTCGGGACGCTCAAAATCACCAGGAGTTTTTCCAGATGAGCAACAAGACATACAAATTGACTGGCCCGGAGGGTGGTGAATCGATCGAACTTGAAGGCCGCACGCCCGCCATCGGCGCGCCCGCGTTCGATATCACCAGGTTGTACAACCAGCATCACTTGCTGGCGTTCGATCCCGGCTTCAAATCGACGGCGAGCTGCGAGAGCGCCATCACCTACATCGACGGTGAGAACGGCGTGCTGCTCTACCGCGGCTACCCGATCGAGCAGCTCGCGCACCAGAGCAGCTTCCTGGAAGTGAGCTACCTGCTGCTGAACGGCGAGCTGCCGAGCGCCGACGAACTCGCGCGCTTCGAAGACGCGCTGAACAACCATTCGATGCTCAACGAGTCGCTGCGCCGCTTCTACAACGGCTTTCACTACGATGCGCCGCCGATGGCGATGATGACCGCCGTGGTCGGCTCGCTGTCGGCGTTCTACCACGACAGCATGGACATCCATAACCCGGCCGACCGCGACCTGTTCGCGCACCGGATCATCGCCAAGATGCCGACGATGGCGGCCGCGGCTTACAAGCGCTCGGTCGGCCAGCCGTTCGTCTACCCGCGCAACGATCTCGGCTACTGCGAGAACCTGCTCAACATGTTCTTCTCGGTGCCGAGCGACAAGTACGAAATCGACGAAGTCGCGGCCCAGGCGCTCGACCTGCTGTTCATCCTGCATGCCGACCACGAGCAGAACGCCAGCGCGTCGACCGTGCGCCTGGCCGGCAGCTCCGGCACCAACCCGTACGCCGCGATCGCGGCCGGCATTGCCTGCCTGTGGGGTCCGGCGCACGGCGGCGCCAACGAGAAAGTGCTGGCGATGCTCAACCAGATCGGCAACGCGAGCAACATCGACAAGTTCATCGCCCGCGCCAAGGATTCGAATGATCCGTTCCGGCTGATGGGCTTCGGCCACCGCGTGTACAAGAACTTCGACCCGCGTGCGACGGTCATCAAGGACATGTGCCACAAGGTCCTCGACCGGCTTGGCCAGAAGGACGACCCGCTGCTGGAGCTTGCGCTCAAACTGGAGGAAATCGCGCTCAAGGACGAGTACTTCATCGAGAAGAAGCTGTACCCGAACGTCGATTTCTATTCGGGCATCATTTACAAGGCGCTCGGCATTCCCACCGACATGTTCACGGTGATGTTTGCGATCGCACGCACCGTCGGCTGGGTCGCGCACTGGCGCGAGATGGTGTCGCAGAAGATGCCGATCGGTCGGCCACGGCAGCTTTACACGGGGCCGCAGAAACGCGACTACGTCGAGATAGGCAAACGATAGCCGACAGGGTGCGGTACGAATTCGGCCTTAGTCGCTAGTGCTGAGTCGCCAGGACTAAGTAAAGAAATCCGAGTCCCACTCAATACTAGCGACTAGCGACTAGCGAGGAGGCCTTCGACCTCCTCGAGCCTCGCCCGCCGCATCGGCTTGCCGTCGACCGGGCTCGCCGGCGCCTGGCGCATCGCGTTGTAGGGAAACACGGCCGCTTCTATGACCACGTCACCGAGCATGAAGCAATACAACGGGTAATGCTGGCCTTCGCCGCGCGGCTGCTTCAGCCGGCGCTCGTCGAGCTCGTACTGAATCCGGCGCTCCATCAGGTGAATCGCCACCTGCTCGGGCGCGTCGGCAAACAGGTGCAGTTGCACCGGCGCGTACTCGGCGGCGAGGCCGCTCAATACTCCGCCCACCAACCGCGGCTCAAACGGCGCGAGCAGGTGCATCGCGCGGCGCGCGGCTTCGCGCAATTCGCGCAGGCGCTGCTCGTGGCTGTCGGCGTGAAACAACCGATGATGTTCGGCTAACGCGTCTTCAATCTCGCGATTGGTCGGCAGGTTACGGCTGCGCGCGTCCATCCCCAGGCGCTCGGTGGCCTTGCGCTTGGCGAGCAGGAAATCCCGTACGCCCTCCTCGGCCAGTATCCTGGCCGCTTCCTGCGCGATTCGCAGTCGATCCGCCTGATCGGTCCGCGAAACATACTTGTTCATCTTTTCCTCGCTGGTTACTGTCCCGGTACCGGCATGTCGAGCGCGTGCACCAGGAACGCGTACTGGTCGGCAATTTCCTCAATCTGCATCCACGTCGGCTTGCCGGCGCCATGGCCGGCGCGCGTTTCGATGCGGATCAGCACCGGGTTGTCGCAGCCCTGGGCGTGCTGCATCGCCGCTGCAAACTTGTAACTGTTCCATGGCGCGACGCGGTTGTCGTGGTCGGCCGTGGTAATCAGCGTCGGCGGGTAGCACGTGCCCGGCTTCGTATTCTCCACCGGCGAATAGGCGTAGAGCGCCTCGAACATCTTCTTGCTGTCGTGCGACGTGCCGTAGTCGCTGGCCCAACCGGCGGCGTTCGCATTCGCCGTCTGGTAGCGCAGCATGTCCATCACGCCCACCGCCGGCAGCGCCGCGCCGAACAATTGCGGCTGCTGCGTCAGCACCGCGCCGATCAGCAAGCCACCGTTCGACGCGCCGTGAATCGCGAGTTTGTGGGGGTTGGTATAACCGTGGCTCTCAAGATACTTCGCCGCGTAGATAAAGTCGTCGAACACGTTCTGCTTGTTGAGCTTGGTGCCGGCGAGGTGCCAGGCCTGACCGTACTCGCCGCCGCCGCGCAGGTTCGCCATCGCGAATACGCCGCCCATTTCCAGCCAGGCGAGGCGCGCCGGACTGTAGTACGGCGTCAGCGAGATATCGAAGCCGCCGTAGCCGTAAAGCAGCGTCGGGTTGTTGCCGTCGAGCTTCAGCCCCTTCTTGTGGACGATGAACATCGGCACGCGGGTGCCGTCCTTGCTGTGATAGAACACCTGGTCGACGACAAACGAGTCCAGATTATCCACCGGTACGTCGGGCTTCCGATAGACGGTGCTCGTGCCGCTCGCGATGTCGTAGCGATAAATCGTCGGCGGCGTCGTGAAGCTGGTGTACATGTAGAACGTCTGCTTCGCATCGGCCGGACCTTCGAAACCGCCCGCGCTGCCGATACCGGGCAGATCGACGTCGCGCAGATGATCGCCGAAGTGGTTGTACACCCGCACCAGCGAGTGCGCGTCCTTGAGGTATTCGGCGAAGAACTCGCCACCGGTGTAGTGCACCGCACTCAAGGTCTCGGCCTGCTCCGGAATAATCGTGCGCCAGTCCTCGGGTGCCGGCGAACGCACGTCGATAGCGATTACGCGGCCGCGCGGCGCATCATTGGTCGTCTCAAAATAGAACACCGGGCCGTCGTTGCCGATATAGGTGTAGAGCGCGTCCCAGTCGTCGAGCAGCTTCACGACTGCCGCGTCGGGCTTGTCCAGTTCTTTGTAATAAACCGCGTTGGCGTTGTAGCCCTCTTCGACGTTGATGATCACGTAGTGACCGTCCTCGGTGACGGTCGCGTACGGCTGCTGCTTCGGATGATCGGGCAGCGCGTAGACTTCGAGATCGGCGCTCTGCGCCGTGCCGAGCTTGTGAAAGTAGATACTGACCGGCTTCGAACCATCGGCCTTGCCATCGGGACCCACCGGATAACGGCTGTAATAAAAGCCGCTGTCGTCGGGCGCCCAGGCGGCGTCGGTGAACTTGGTGTAATCGATCACGTCGGGCAGATCTTCGCCCGTCGCGACGTTGCGCACGTGCAGGGTCGTCCAGTCGGAGCCGCCGTTGGAGACGGCATAGGCAATCAGCTTGCCATCCCAACTCGGCATCCAGCGCGCCAGCGAGTTGGTCCCGTCGGCGCGGAATTTGTTCGGGTCGATCAATACGCGGCCGGGCTTGGCAGGGTCGTCAGTCACGTACAGGACGCTCTGGTCCTGCAGGCCGTCGTTGTGCGTATAAAAATACTCGCCGCCGCGCTCGAACGGCGCGCTCCAGCGCTCGTATTTCCACAGCGACGTCAGACGCTGCTTGATCCAGTCCTGCCCCGGCAGGTTTTTAAGGTACGGGAGCGTCAGCGCGTTTTCTTCCTTGACCCACTGCTGCACTTCCGGAGAATCGAGGTTTTCCATCCATTGATATGGAGCGGGAACATCGACGCCGAAGTAGGTATCGACGCGGTCGGAGCGGCGGGCAGACGGATAGGTCATGGCGTTATTATCGGCTTTCGGGACAGTGGGTTGGGCAGGCTTCCAGGCGCAGCCGGCAACGGTAACAGCGGCACAGACCGCCACGAGTGCGGGCACAAGTATTTTAGTCATGACGACTCCGGGAAAAGCGAACCTGTGGTATCCCCTTAGTTTCGCAAATTTGCCTTGCGTCTGCACGGTTGTAGTGGGGGCGATGGGGTAGCTTCTTCCGAAAGACGTCCGTTAGCCCATCCATGGGGGCTAAAAAAAGCCCCGCACGAAGCGGGGCTTTTTCTGATTGCCTGATGCGCCGAAAGGCTTACATCATGCCGCCCATGCCGCCCATGTCGGGGGCGCCACCGGCCGGCTCTTCTTCCTTCGGCAACTCGGCGATCATCGCCTCCGTCGTGATGAGCAGACCCGCCACCGACGCCGCATTCTGCAGCGCGGTACGCGTGACCTTGGTCGGATCGAGAATGCCGAGCTCGACCATATCGCCGTACTGGCCCGTCGAGGCGTTGAAGCCGTAGTTGGCCTGGTTCTTCTGAACCTCGGCCAGCACGACATCAGCCGCACCGCCGGTGTTGACGACGATCTGGCGCAGCGGCTCTTCCATCGCCCGGCGCAGAATCGCGATACCGGTGTTCTGCTCGTCGTTGTCGCCCTTCAGGCTTTCCAGGCCCTTCAGCGCGCGCACCAGCGCCACGCCGCCGCCCGGAACGATGCCTTCCTCGACGGCCGCACGGGTCGCGTGCAGGGCGTCTTCGACACGCGCCTTCTTTTCCTTCATCTCGACTTCGGTCGCGGCGCCGACTTTGATGACGGCCACACCGCCGGCCAGCTTGGCGACGCGCTCCTGCAGCTTCTCCTTGTCGTAATCGGAGGTCGCTTCCTCGATCTGCTTGCGGATCTGCTCGACGCGGCCCTTGATGTCCTCGCCCTTGCCGCCGCCGTCGACGATCGTGGTGTTTTCCTTGGTGATCTGCACCTTCTTGGCGGTGCCGAGATCGTTCAGGGTCGCCTTCTCGAGCGACAGGCCGACTTCCTCGGAGATCACGGTGCCGCCGGTCAGGGTGGCGATGTCTTCGAGCATAGCCTTGCGGCGGTCGCCGAAGCCCGGCGCCTTGACGGCTGCAACCTTGACGATGCCGCGAATGGTGTTGACCACCAGCGTCGCCAGCGCTTCGCCTTCGACGTCTTCGGCGACAATCAGCAGCGGACGGCTGGACTTGGCAACCGCTTCCAGCACCGGCAGCAGATCGCGAATGTTCGAGATCTTCTTGTCGTGCAGCAGGATGTACGGGTTTTCAAGCTCCGCGCTCATGCTCTGCTGGTTGTTGATGAAGTACGGCGAGAGATAACCGCGGTCGAACTGCATGCCCTCGACGACTTCAAGATCGTTCTCGAGGCCCGAGCCTTCCTCGACCGTGATCACGCCTTCCTTGCCGACCTTGTCCATCGCCTCGGAGATGAGCTTGCCGATGTGCTCGTCGCCGTTGGCGGAAATGGTGCCGACCTGCGCGATCTCGTCGTTCCTCGTCACCTTGCGGGCGCTTCGCTTCAACTCCTGCACGATCGCCGCGACGGCGATGTCGATGCCGCGCTTCAAATCCATCGGGTTCATGCCGGCGGCGACCGCCTTCATGCCCTCGCGGATCATCGCCTGCGCCAGCACGGTCGCGGTGGTGGTGCCGTCACCGGCGTTGTCGGAAGTCTT
>DASSTE010000031.1:0-29859 GCA_035708085.1 Gammaproteobacteria bacterium
TGGACGCATCTTCGTCAGCAGGTTTACCTGGGCGATGATCGGTTCGTAGAAAGGATGCAAAAGCGAGCCCAGGTGCAGGGAGATGAGTTGAGCATTGCCAAGATTCAGCGGAGAGCGCCTGGCGGTAATTGCCAAGAAGCATCAGAAGCGGGATGAGGCTATTATTGCAGCCTATGCGACCGGCGTTTATAGCTATCGTGAGATCGCCGAACACTTCGATTTACATCTGGCGACGGTAGGGCGGATTGTCCGGAAGCGGATGTTATGATGCAAAGGCATGCGGCAGCTGAAGGGAGTAGCTCTATGCATATCGGTAGTTGTCTTTGCGGCGCAGTAAAGTACGAAATCGACGGCGCCCTTGGCCGAACGTATTACTGCCACTGCTCCCGCTGTCGCAAGACGAGCGGCGCGGCTTTTGCGGCAAACGCCGTCATTTCGCCAAACCAGTTCTGTATCACCGAAGGCGAGGACCTTCTTGCGTCCTTTATCGCTTCTAACGGCGCAAACCGAATTTTTTGCTCGCGTTGCGGCTCTCATCTCGTGGTGAGCCAAGGCGACCAGATGCGCCTGCGTCTCGGCAGCCTGGACACACCGCTCAATGCCTCGCTGGATATGCACATTTTTGTCGAATCAAAAGCGGACTGGCACCAGATTCTTGACGATTTGCCGCAATACGATGAACGGCCACAGGTCTGACAAGGGACAGTACCATGCTTACAGGTTCATGCCATTGCGGGGCGGTGAAGATCGAAGTGGCACGCAAGCCACGGCGCCTCACAAGCTGCAACTGTTCAATCTGCCGTCGCCACGCCGGGTTGTGGGGCTACTACGACAAAAGCAAGGTGAAGATCGTGGCCCGCAGAGGTGCGCTCGAGCGTTACGTCTGGGGCGACAAGTGCCTTGCGCTCTGTAGATGCGCTACCTGCGGTTGCGTAACGCACTGGCAACCCATCGGCCGCACTGGCAACAGAATGGGCGTTAACTTCCGCAACTTTGACCCATCCGTGATTGAGTCAACTCGGATTCGGAGGCTGGATGGTGCCAATACCTGGAAATTCCTGGACTAAGCGCAGACAGAACTGACGGCTTGTGCCCGCCGAATAACTCCGAAGAACTGCTAGTAGCAACGGCTTGAATGCCAACAAGTTTCTAATGACTGTTCACCGGGGGACGGTAGCATTCCACTGAGAAATGTCCGCCAAAAGGCGGCGTCCTTACGGACGAATGCGGATGATCGTCTTGCCCTTGCGTCGCGCGGTCGGGTTGAGGGCCGCAACGGCATCGTCGAGGGTCGCGACGTTGCCGATGTTCGTCCGCAGTCGTCCCTCCCGCACCCGCTGGACGATCTCGCCCAGTTGGGTACGATCGGACTCGACAACGAAGTCGATCGTGAGGCCGTCCGCCGGCCGCGCCTCGGTCGGGCCGACGACGGACACCAGGATCCCTCCGGCCCGGATCAGGCCTGCGGACCGCTTCTGGATGTCGCCGCCGATGACATCAAAAACCAGATCGACTCCGCCGACATCTTCCAGGGCATCGTTTTCGAGGTCGACGAACTCCTGCGCGCCGAAGTCGAGAGCCTTCTGGCTGTCGGCGGCGCGACCGGTGCCGATGACGTAGGCGCCAAACTCATGTGCGAGTTGCGTCACCATCGCCCCGACCGCGCCGGCCGCGCCATGCACGAGCACACTCTGCCCCGCCTGAAGGCGGCCATGTTCGAACAGCCCTTGCCATGCCGTCAGCCCCGAAATTGGCAGGCTCGCGCCCACGGTGAAGTCGACGTCGCCCGGCAGCGGCGAGAGGTTGCGCGCCTCAATCGCCACATATTCCGCCAGGGTACCGTCGCGATGCCAGTCGCTGAGGCCGAACGCCCGTTGTCCTACAGACAGTCCGGTCGTGCCATAGCCGAGGGCGGTGACCACTCCGGCCAGTTCGTGTCCAGGGATCGACGGAGTTCGATCACGGCCGGCGCGATCGGTCCAGGTCGAGGGCCACTCCATCTCGGTCGGGACGAATCCCGACGCATGAATCTGAACGATGACGTCGTTTATCGCTGCCGCCGGTTCGGGCCGATCCGCCAGCGTCATTCCGGCTGTTCCTGCGGCCTGATCCGCAACCACTATGGCTTTCACAGGAATTGCCTCGTCGGAATCATGGCCGACAGTTGGTAGCGAGCGCTGCCGGATCATCGGAGGCAAAGTTCATTTTCTGTCGAGTTTGCTTACGGTATGTCGTCGGGTCCTCGCCATAGCGCTCATGGAATCGCGAGCTGAAATGGCTGCGGCTGGAAAACCCCACGGCTGTCGCAATCGATGTGATCGAATCCTCAGTCGCCATAATCAGATCACGTGCCTTGGCAAGGCGCGCGCGCGACACGAATTCGATCGGCGTTGTGCCTGTCGTTTCCACGAATGCTTTGGCGAAGGCGGAACGGCTCATACCTGCGGCCTTGGCCAGCGACGCCACGGTGTCGCGGCTGATGGCTGTGAAAGGATGGCGATGACTGATCGGCCCACTCCCGGCTTCAGGAGGATTGCCGGCGAGCTACCGGCTTGATGCAATTGATCAAGGTCGTACCTCAGAAGTTCGACCAGACACGCCTTCATCAAAGTGTTCGCGAGAATCTGGGAACCGGCCGTGCGGAATCTGCTCTCGTCGAGCATGGTTTCGAACGCGCTTCTGACAAAAGCGTCGTTGTCCGGCTTGGCGCTTATGGGGCGGACGAGTCCATCGAATGCATCGAAATCCGGGGCAAGACCAATCCGGATTCGGCCACACAGCACACGAATTTCAGGTTCTGCACCAACGAACGCATCAAGGTACATGAGGTTATGAAGCCCCATATGGAGGGCTTCTTCGACACCGAACGTTCGATTGACCGATTCCTGACCCGCCAGCGTACGCGCAAGATTCTTGGGCAGCAGAATAATGCTGCCTGGCGGCGACACCAGCGGTTCGTGGCCTTCAACGGAGAGATGCAACGTACCCTTGAGCACATACATGATCTTCAGGTCGGAGATTGCCGGGACGACAAGCGCCGCGTTCCGGGCGATCCGGCATATCGCGAAAGCCTCGACACGCACATCCATCGAATCAAGGATTCGTTCCGCCAGCGATGCGAGCGAGCCGGGTGGACCCGACACGGCGGGACCCCGGCGAAACAAATTATCGAAATCAGAGCTTTTCATGGGAACGCAACCACGCCGTGAGATTCCATTCAAAGGCATTCGATGCGGGTCCATTCTCCCGCGACGACGGCTGTCGGGCAACCCGGTTTTTCGCGCGTGCGTGCCGCATAGTCCAGATGCCGTGCGTCACCGTCCAAATTTGCGCGCAAGGCCCCTGAATCGCTGGTAGCGGCCCCTCCGGCTGATCATACTGTCGATGTCTTTTCACCGGCACGAAAAGGAGACCAGTAGATGAAAATCAATCGCTATGTAAACGCCGCATTGCTTGCTGTAGCGGCGACCGTATTATCGTCGGCGCTGGTATTCGCTGCATCCGGCCGAACCCAAATGGCCGTCGCCACCCCGGGATCGGCACCGCCCGTTGACGCGAAAGGGAATTTGCATGTTCCGCCGAATTACCGCCAGGCCTACGAATATCTGGGATCCTGGGCAATCGCTGCCGACAGCGGGTCGGGATCGAAACAGATTCACGAAGTCTATGCGTCGCCGGGAACGATTGAGGCCTATCGCAAGACCGGAACATTCCCCAACGGCACCACACTCATCAAGGAAGTTTACGCAACACAGACGTCTCCAATGACAACTGGAACGGTCAGCCGCGTCGGCAAGCTCCAGGGCCGGTTTGTGATGGTGAGGGATAACAATGACGACCATCCCGGCAATCCGCTATGGGCTCACGGCTGGGGCTGGTCATGGTTCGACGCGGGCAAGCCAAATAAGACGACCTCGACGAGCTTCCAGGCGAACTGCCAAGGCTGTCATACTCCTGCGCGCAATACCGACTGGGTCTATATCCAGGGCTACGCGCCGCTCAAACGTTAAGTCGAGAAACCGTGACGAGTTGAGCAGCAACGAATCCACCCACGATCTCCGTTTCACATTGAAACAAGGAGGAAGCAATGGCTACTTACTACAAGAACCCGGAAACGATCGCCAGGCTGTCGCCCGAGCAGTTCCGTGTGACGCAGGAAAGCGAAACGGAACGTCCGGGTACCGGCGCTTATCTTCACAACAAGGAAGCAGGCATCTACGTGGACATCGTGTCAGGCGAACCGTTGTTCGCGTCGTCGGACAAATTTGATTCCGATTGCGGCTGGCCGAGCTTCACCAAGCCAATCGAATCGGCGCACGTCAACGAGCTGCGCGATACCACGTATGGCATGGTCCGGACCGAAGTGCGCTCGGCGCATGGTGACAGCCATCTCGGTCACGTCTTCCCCGACGGCCCGCGCGACAGGGGCGGTTTGCGCTACTGCATCAACTCGGCGTCCCTTCGTTTCGTGCCCAAGGCCGAAATGGAGGCACAAGGATATGGCGCCTATCTCGATCAAGTGGAGGACATCTAATGACTACCGAACGCGCTGTTCTTGCAGGCGGCTGCTTCTGGGGCATGCAGGACCTGATCCGCAAGTTGCCCGGCGTCGTTGCGACGCGGGTTGGTTATACCGGCGGCGACGTACCTAACGCCACCTATCGCAACCATGGCGGCCACGCAGAGGCCATCGAGATCCTCTTCGATCCGGAGCGGACCACCTATCGCCGCCTGCTCGAATTCTTTTTCCAGATCCACGACCCGACAACGCTCAATCGTCAAGGGAACGATCGCGGCACCAGCTATCGCTCGGCCATTTTCTTCACCAGCGATGAACAAAAAGCGGTGGCCCTGGACACAATCGCCGATGTCGAGGCGTCAGGCCTGTGGCCGGGCAAGGTTGTGACCGAAGTCGAGCCGGCCGGCGACTTCTGGGAAGCGGAGCCGGAGCACCAGGATTATCTTGAGCGACTCCCGAATGGTTATACCTGCCACTTTGCGCGACCGGGGTGGGTGCTGCCCGTTCGTGCGGAGACTAAAGTGTAGCCGGTTGCGCACCATTGAAAACCGCATATTGAGCATCGAAAGCCCGCTTGTAGGCAGGGCGCGCTTCCCCGCGGGCGACGTAGGCGGCGAGGTTCCGGTATTCGTCCAGAAGGCCCGATGATCTCAGCCGGAGCAGCACCGACACCATCATCAAGTCGCCCGCGCTGAACGCACCATCGAGCCAGTCGGCATTACCAAGGCGGGCGGAAAGTCGTTCCAACCGGTTTCGGATACGCTCCTCGACCAGGGGCAGGCGCTCTTTAGCCCAGGGCTTGTCGCCCTCCAGCATCGCGCGCCAGCCCCTTGCCGCCATCGGGCGATCGTTCAAAGGCGGTAATAGTCGGCAAGTCTGTTGTCATGGCGGTCGCTCCTTTGCTCGGGATAGTGGGTTGCCCGGCCTTCAATGTATAGTCGAACGGCCCGGCAAAGTTCGACAAGCCGGACAAAAAAATTCTCCGGCCATTGCTGGTGCCAACTATGCAGAACGATGAGCAGCATATCCGCGAACTTATTTCAACGTGGCTCGCGGCGAGTAAAGCCGGCGACACAGAAAAGGTCTTGTCGCTGATAACCGACGACGTAGTCTTCCTCGTTGCCGGCCAGCCTGCCTCTGCCATGCGCAAGGCCGACTTTGCTGCTGCCTTGCAAGCACAGGCTGGCCCGGATGCGCCGGAAATCGACGGGTCGAGCGACATCCAGGAGATCAAGGTGCTCGGCGACTGGGCTTTCCTGTGGCAGAAGCTTTCCGTCACCATGACGCCGCCCGGCGATGCCAAGCCGATGACGCGTGCCGGTTACACGCTGACGATCGTCAGGAAGGACGGCGGCAAATGGAAGCTCGCGCGCGACGCTAATATGCTGGCGCCGACGGAAACGGAAACTTAGCAGGAGCTACAACCGCACGCGCGACAGCCGCAGCGCGTTCGTCACCACCGACACCGACGACTAGCGATAATTGCCAGGAAGCATCAGAAGCGGGATGATGCCTTTTCGGCGTATGGATAGATTGTGCACCTGTTTTAGGGTGTCGAATCGTAGGTGGGTAATTAAAATAATGGCTACTGATCGTGCATACCTTTGTAGTCGAGATGACTGCGCCCATAGGCGATGGGCACCTTCTCTTTTCGCGGCGCTAAAAGATGTAGCGCACCGTCAAGAGGTAGCCTGCCCCCTATGCGGTGCACCAAGCTCGCTCGAGCTAACTTTCCCCTTTGCCCTTGGGGCTGGCACACGCACTTGTAGAGTCGTCGCCGCATTCCTGCCTGAGAAGATCGTCGATTGGCAAGATGGCGACGCCACTGTGCAGTTTTACCCGTTTTTAGCAGTTACGGAGTCGAACAATAAGGATCAGTCATTTTGGCTGCCTTATTGGCACGTAACGACGCGAGAGGGGCGATCGACAAACAAATACGGCCAATGGGCGCCCTACATCGATTCATCGTTGTTTGCTTCTATGGTGAGCTAGGCGCGCGCAGAAGGGTATGCCTTATGACGCCTTGCTCAACATGGTTCTCAACCTGATTGCTCTCACCGTTTGCGCGGCAAGCGTCTGCTGCTTGCGCCGGTAACCGCGACGGTTCGGGCCGCGCGAAGCAGATCATGAATTCAGATTTTTGGCGCGTACCCCCTCCTCTTTCAGCTATGCCGCGAGCTTACTGGTTAGCGTCGGGTTCCTGGCTCGGAGCCGGGCGGAAGAAAATCTCGCGCACCTCGACCGCCGCTTGGGTCACCGCACCCTTGCGTACCCACGCGAGCGCCTCGTCCATATTGTCGGCTTCCAGCACCAAGACTCCCCCAATGTGCTCCTTGGTCTCGATGTACGGACCGTCGGTGACGAGCACCTTGCCGTTGGGCTGTTTCTGCAGCACTCGTGCATTAGCGGCCGGGGTAAGGCCGCAGGCGAACTTTCTGACGCCGGCAGCAACCATTTCGCGGTTCACCGCGTGTATCTTCCCGATAGTCGCTTCTGTTTCGGCGGACGGGTCGTAGTCGTCGGGAAGGTACGTAGCAACCAGATACTGTGGCATGACTCTAGCTCCTCGGTGTTTCGTTACCCTCTGTAGTCGTTCGGGGTGGCCTCAAATTGACAGCCACTTACGCACCACTAAAAACCTTATATTGAGCATCATATTGAGCATCGAAAGCCCGCTTGTAGGCAGCCCGCGCTTCGCCGCGGGCGACGTAGGCGGCGAGGTTCCGGTATTCGTCCAGAAGGCCCGATGATCTCAGCCGGAGCAGTACCGACACCATCATCAAGTCGCCCGCGCTGAACGCACCATCGAGCCAGTCGGCATCGCCGAGGCGGGCGGAAAGTCGTTCCAACCGATTTCGGATACGCTCCTCGACCAGGGGCAGGCGTTCTTTGGCCCAGGGCTTGTCGCCCTCCAGCAGCTTGACGGTGACCAGTTCGAGGAGTGGTGGCTCTACCGTATTGACGGCGGCAAACATCCACATGATCGCGCGGGCGCGGGCGTTGGCGTCGTTCGGGAGCAGGCCCATGGCGCTCTGCGATGTGGAGCACGATCGCCCCTGTCTCGAACAGAACGAGATCGCCCTCCTCGTAAGTCGGAATCTGGCCGAAAGGTTGGAGCGCCAGATGCGCAGGTTCCTTCATTGCTCGGAATGAAAGCAGGCGAACCTCGTAAGGTTGGCCCACTTCTTCAAGCGCCCAGCGCACGCGCGAATCGCGCGCCAGCCCCTTGCCGCCATCGGGCGATCGTTCAAAGGCGGTAATAGTCGGAGAGGCTGCTTTCATCGTGGTTACTCCTTTGGCCTTGTCAGCCGTTTGCCCTGGCTTCAATGTATAGTCGAACGGCCCGACCAAGTTCGACAAGCCGGAACAAGAAAATTTTCCGACCGCTGCTGGTGCCAAATATGCGGAACGATGAGCAGGATATCCGCGAACTCATTTCCATGTGGCTCGCGGCGAGTAAAGCCGGCGACACCGACACGCGTAACAGCTTTCGTTACCGATGTATGATAGGGGCCTCTTTCATAGGAGGTTTGGCCATGTTCCATCGGATCGGCAAGATTTTTGTTCTGGCCACCGGCGCGCTGCTGCTTGCGGCTGTCGCCCATGCCCAGCCCGCTTCCACCTCCGGCAGCACCGACCCGCAGCTCAAGGCTGCCGTCAACGGCAGTTGGCGCTCGGCTGCGCACAAGGAGCGCGACCGCTACCGCCACCCGATCAAGACGCTGGAGTTCTTCGGCATTCAGCCGAACATGACGGTGATCGAGCTGGACGCCGGCGACGGCTGGTACACCGAGATCCTCGCTCCATACCTGTACGCGCACGGCCACCTGATCGAGCCGACGGTGCCGTCGGGCGCGAGCAGCTACGCGCGGCGGAGCGCGAAAACTTTCAACGCGAAGCTCAAGTCCGATCCGAAAGTGTATGGACACGTCGAGCGCGGCCTGCCCTTCGCGCCGCCGAAACAGGTCAAGCTGGGGCCGGATAACTCGGCGGACATGGTGGTGACGTTCCGCAACGTGCACGACTTTCTGAATGCGCAAGCGCTCGATGCCGTGTTCAAGGCCGCTTATAACGTTCTCAAGCCGGGCGGGGTGTTCGGCATTACCGACCACCGCGCGAGACCGAACACCGATGCGCGGGTAGTCGCGAGAGAGCTGCACCGCATTCCGGAGGACTACGTGATCAACGCGGGGCTCAAGGCCGGCTTTCGACTGGCGGGCACCTCGGAGATCAATGCCAACCCGCAGGATCCGGAAGACATTCTCGTGTTTCGCCTGCTGCCGGCATTGTCCGGCCCGGCTAGCGAGCACGCGAAGATGAAGGCGATCGGTGAGTCCGACCGCATGACGATCAAGTTCGTCAAACCTTGAGGGTGCGTCTCTTTCAGGTCGACGCGTTCGCGGATCGGCCCTTTGCGGGCAACCCGGCGGCAGTCTGCCCGCTCGATGCGTGGCTGGACGATGCGCTGCTGCAGGCGATCGCGGAGGAGAACAATCTGTCCGAGACGGCGTTTTTTGTACCTGCCGGCGACAGGTTCGAACTGCGCTGGTTTACGCCCGTCGAGGAAGTCGATTTGTGCGGCCATGCGACGCTCGCAAGTGCGCATGTGCTCTATGAGCAGCTTGATTATGGCGAGGCCGCGGTGCGGTTCGAGACGCGCAGCGGTGTGCTGACGGTGTCAAAGAATGATGCCGGGATGACGATGGACTTTCCGGCCGCACCGCCGGAACCGCTGGACATGTCGGATGCGCTGGCCGAGGCGCTCGGGCGGCGGCCGTCGGCGCTGCTGGCGGCCTTCGACTACGTCGCAGTTTACGATTCGGAAGACGACATTCGTGCGTTGAAGCCGGACTTTGCGGCGCTGGCGAAGCTCGATAGGCGGGGTGTGGTTGCGACGGCACCGGGGCGCGAGGTGGACTTCGTCAGCCGCTGCTTCTTCCCGGCGCTGCGGATCAACGAGGATCCGGTAACCGGCTCGGCGCACTGCGAGATGGCGCCGTATTGGGCCGGGCGGCTGGGCCGGAACCGGCTCCAGGCGCGCCAGATTTCAAAGCGCGGCGGCGCGGTCGGGTGCGAGGTCCGCAGCGACCGCGTCAGCCTGACCGGGCGTGCCGCCGATTACCTCGTCGGTGAAATATCCATACCCTCTATCGTCATACCAGCGGAGGCTGGTATCCAGTCCGAATGATGGATAATCTGACTGGGTTCCTGCCTTCGCAGGAACGGCGGCAAGTCATCTTCGGCATGACGGATTTGGCCGAGCGGCGTATCATACTGGCCGCATGCACCTTATCGATATCGGCGCCAATCTGACGCACGACAGCTTCGATTCCGATCGGGACGCCGTTATCGAGCGCGCCCGCGCGGCCGGTGTCGACACAATGGTCGTGACCGGCGCAGATGTGGCCGGCAGCGAGGCGGCGGTCAAGTTGGCCCGCAAGTACCCGGACATCCTGTTTGCGACGGCGGGCGTGCATCCGCATCACGCCGCCGATTACGACAATCAAACTACCATCCGGCTGCGCGCTTTGGCGG
Source organism: Gammaproteobacteria bacterium (assembly GCA_035708085.1). Classification (GTDB taxonomy): domain Bacteria; phylum Pseudomonadota; class Gammaproteobacteria; order Natronospirales; family DASSBR01; genus DASSBR01. The sequence continues at coordinate 10,055 of DASSTE010000031.1, forward strand.
ATCACGCCGGGGTCGTCGCGGTCGGGGAATGCGGCCTCGACTACTTCCGCAACTTTTCTCCGCGCCCGGCGCAGGCGACTGCGTTCGCGGCGCAGCTTGAACTGGCGGCCGAACTGGGTATGCCGGTCTTCATGCATCAGCGTGACGCGCACGCTGATTTCATCGATATTTACGACAGCTATCGGCCCGGCATCGTCCGCGGCATCGTGCATTGCTTCACCGGCACAGCCGAAGAGCTGGACGACTACCTCGCGCGCGATTTGTACATCGGCATCACCGGCTGGATTTGCGACGAGCGCCGCGGGCTGCACCTGCGCGAGTTCGTCGATCGCATTCCAGCCGACCGGCTGATGATCGAGACGGACGCGCCGTACCTGCTGCCGCGCGACCTCGACCCGAAACCTGCGACGCGGCGCAACGAGCCGGTGCATCTGCCGCATATCGCGCGGGTGCTGGCGGAATGCCGCGGCGACGATCCCGAACGACTGGCGGCACAGACGACCGCCAACGCACAACAATTTTTTGCCCTTCAAAACCAGGAGAACCAGCAACATGAACAAGGACACGCTGCAGCAATTCGTTAACCGTCAGTGGGACGAGTCGATCCTGCCGGTGCTGCAGGATTACGTGCGCATCCCCAACAAGTCGCCGACGTTCGACGCGGACTGGGCCGAGCACGGCCACATGGACCGCGCGATCGGGCTGGCGGAAAGCTGGTGCCGCGAACAGGGCTTCGATGACGCGCACCTGGAAATCATGCGCCTGCCCGGGCGCACGCCGCTGCTGTTCATGGAAATTCCGGGTGACTCGGAAGACACGGTGCTGCTTTACGGCCACCTCGACAAGCAGCCGGAGTTCAGCGGTTGGGAGCCGGGCCTCGATCCGTGGCAGCCGGTGCTTCGCGACGACAAGCTTTATGGTCGTGGCGCGGCGGATGACGGCTACGCCGTCTTCGCCTCACTGACCGCGCTGCGCGCGCTGCGCGAGCAGAACATCCCGCACTCGCGCTGCGTCGTCGTAATCGAATGCTGCGAGGAAAGCGGCAGTGACGACCTGCCCCACTACATCAACGCGCTCGGCGACCGCATCGGCAACGTCAGCCTGGTCGTCTGCCTCGACGCCGAGTGTGGCAATTACGACCAGCTCTGGTGCACGACTTCGCTGCGCGGCAATCTGGTCGGCAAGCTGACGGTCAACGTGCTGACCGAGGGCGTGCATTCCGGTGCGGCCAGCGGCGTCGTCCCCGACAGCTTCCGCGTGGTCCGCGAACTGCTGGCGCGGGTCGAGGATGCGTCCAGCGGCGATATCCTGCTCGATGAACTGCACGTGGATATTCCGGAAATGCGCGCGGACCAGGCGAAGCGCGCTGCGGCCGTGCTGAAGGACCTCGTCTGGCAGAAGTTCCCGTTCGCCGGCGGCACCGGGCCGATCGCGAAGGATCCGGAAACGCTGCTGCTCAACAACACGTGGCGGCCGGCGCTGGCGGTCACCGGGGCGGAAGGCCTGCCGGCGCTTGGCAGCGCGGGCAACGTGCTGCGCCCGGAAACGACGCTCAAGCTGTCGTTCCGCCTGCCGCCGACGGCGAATGCCGCGAAGGCCGCGAAGGCGGTCAAGGCCGCGCTGGAGAATAATCCGCCCTACGGCGCCAAGGTCTCGTTCGAAAGCGGCTCGGCGATGGGCGGCTGGAATGCGCCCGCCGTCAACGAATGGCTGGCGCAGTCGATGAAGGCGGCGTCACAGGATTTCTTCGGCGCCGACGCGATGTATATGGGCACCGGCGGCAGCATCCCGTTCATGGGGTTGCTGGGCGAGAAGTTCCCGGAGTCGCAGTTCCTGGTGACGGGGCTGCTGGGGCCGAAGTCGAATGCGCACGGGCCGAATGAGTTTTTGCACATTCCGACGGCGAAGAAGCTGACGGCGTGTGTGGCGCGGGTGGTGGCGGATCACCTGAAGCGAAAGTAGCTCCTTCTCCCCCAGGGAGAAGGTTGGGATGAGGGAGAGTTGATCAGATTCCCCTCACCCTAGCCCTCTCCCTGAGGGAGAGGGGACGAGATGCTCTGCGCCGATTCAATCTGCTGCCTTATTTCCGCCCACGCCGCTGAATAGGACTCCGCCGACGTCTTCGGCCGCTCGGCGAGCTCGCGCAACAAACAAACCTTCTCCGGCCGCCCTTTCGGAAACTCGCTCCCGTCATTGAACACGATGCACCCGTCCACCGGCAGCTCCGGCGCCAGCGCCCGCACCGCCGTAATCCGATCCTGCAGCCCGGGCAGCGGGTTGCGCAGCGGCTGCCGGCCGCGGTCGGTGAGAATGGCCCACTCTTCAAGGCGCTCGCCGGCGAACACTGTGCCCGCGACGTTCTTGAACTCCACCACCAGCGCGCCCTGCTCCGTCAGCACCAGGCGGTCGATGTGGATGTGGCCGTCCACCGCGTCGGGAATGACGATGTCGCACAGCTCGCCGGCGCCGATGCGCTTCAGCACGCGGTCGAGCCGCCGGTAGGCATTTTTATGCCGGCGAACGAGCCAGGCGACCAGGATCGCGAGCACAAGGGCGGCGAAAACCGCCACCGGAATGAGCGGGATGTTCGTATTGAGCATGATGCCGCGAATTATACCGGTCCAAGGCTTTCTTCGGGACGCTAATAGTACTAAAATAGTCCCCATTATGGAGGCGGTACCGACATGCTCCGGCTAAGCAAACTGACCGACTACGGCACGGTGGTGCTCGCGCACATGGCAGCGCAGCCGAAGGTGATGCACACGGCGAGCGATCTCGCCGCGCGCACGCACCTGGCGCTGCCCACGGTGTCGAAGCTGCTGAAACTGTTCGCCCGGGGCGGGCTGGTCCACTCGTATCGCGGCGCGCAGGGCGGCTACAAGCTCGCGCGCAAGCCCGAGGAGATCACCGCCGTGCAGATCATCGACGCGGTGGAAGGCCCGGTCGCGATCACCGAATGCAGCGTACGCGACGGGCTGTGCAACCTGGAGCCGGTCTGCGCGATCGGTCACAACTGGCAGCGCATCAGCCTGAGCATCCGCGAGGCGCTGAAGACGGTTACGCTCGCCGAGTTGGCGGGGCCGATGCCGACGCGCTCACCGCAGATCAAGTTCGCCGCCGTCCCGCGGCGGGCGACAACTCAGTAGGAATCGCAAATGGCGACACACTCGAACGAAGTTGAAAACCTCGTCCGGCGCGAATACCAGCACGGGTTCGTCACGGACATCGAGGCCGACACCGTCCCGCCGGGCCTGAACGAGGACGTGATCCGCCTGATTTCGGCGCGCAAGAACGAGCCGGAGTTCATGCTCGAGTGGCGCCTGAAGGCGTACCGGCACTGGCTGACGATGCGCGAGCCGAAGTGGGCGCACGTGCATCACGAGCCGATCGATTACCAGTCGATTTCGTACTACTCGGCGCCGAAGAAGAAGGAAGGCCCGAAGAGCCTCGACGAGGTCGATCCGAAGCTGCTGGAAACCTACGACAAGCTCGGTATTCCGCTGCACGAGCAGAAGGCGCTGGCGGGTGTCGCCGTCGACGCGGTATTCGACAGCGTGTCGGTCGCCACCACCTTCAAGAAAAAGCTCGCCGAGGTCGGCGTCATTTTCTGCCCGATCTCCGAGGCGGTACAGAAATATCCGGAGCTGGTGCAGGAATATCTCGGCTCCGTCGTGCCCTACTCCGACAATTTCTTCGCGACGCTGAACTCCGCGGTGTTTACCGACGGCTCGTTCGTGTATATCCCGAAGGGCGTGCGCTGCCCGCTCGAGCTCTCCACCTATTTCCGCATCAACGCGGCGAAGACCGGGCAGTTCGAGCGCACGCTGATCATCGCCGACGAAGGCAGCCACGTGAGCTACCTTGAAGGCTGCACGGCGCCGATGCGCGACGAAAACCAGTTGCATGCGGCGGTCGTCGAGTTGGTCGCGCTCAAGGATGCGCAAATCAAGTATTCCACCGTGCAGAACTGGTATCCCGGCGACGAGGAAGGCCGCGGCGGTATTTACAACTTCGTCACCAAGCGCGGCGAGTGCCGCGGCGACAATTCGAAGATTTCCTGGACGCAGGTCGAGACCGGCTCGGCGATCACCTGGAAATACCCGGGTTGCGTGCTCACCGGCAACAACTCTGTCGGCGAATTCTATTCGGTCGCCGTCGCGAATAATTACCAGCAGGCCGATACCGGCACCAAGATGGTGCACATCGGCAACAATACGCGCAGCACGATCGTCTCGAAAGGCATTTCCGCCGGCCACGGGCAGAACGCTTACCGCGGGCTGGTGAAGGTGATCGGCAAGGCCGGCGGCGCGCGCAATTACACCCAGTGCGATTCGCTGCTGATGGGCGACAAGTGCGGCGCGCACACGTTCCCGTACATCGAGGCGAAGAACCCGACTGCGCACATCGAACACGAGGCGACGACGACCAAGATCGGCGCCGACCAGTTGTTCTATCTGCGCCAGCGGGGTTTGTCGGAAGAAGACGCGACCAACATGATCGTCAACGGCTTCTGCAAGGAAGTCTTCAAGGAATTGCCGATGGAGTTTGCGGTCGAGGCGCAGAAGCTGCTGGGCGTCACCTTGGAAGGTGCGGTTGGATAAATGCCGCGTTTATTCCCATCATGCCAGAAGGCTGGCATCCAGATCTTGAATGATCGCGGCCTTCGGCCGCACTGATTTGGACTGGATTCCTGCCTACGCAGGAATGACAAGAGAGAAAAGAGTTAGAAATGCTTGAAGTTAAAGATCTACACGTAAAGGTCGACGGCAAAGACATCCTCAAAGGCGTCGACCTGACTATCGGCGCCGGCGAAGTCCACGCGATCATGGGTCCCAACGGCTCCGGCAAGAGTACCCTCGCGCACGTTCTTGCCGGCCGCGGCGGCTATGAAATCACCGGCGGCAGCGTCAACTATCGCGGCCATGACCTGCTTGAGATGGAGCCGGAAGAGCGCGCTCGCGAGGGCGTGTTTCTCGCCTTCCAGTACCCGGTCGAAATTCCGGGCGTCAACAACGTTTACCTGCTGAAGGCCGGCCTTAATGCGGTGCGCAAGGCACGCGGCGAGCAGGAACTGGATGCCTACGATTTTTTGAGCCTGGTCAAGGCCAAGATGAAAATCATGGGCATGGACGACAGCTTCCTGAATCGCGCCGTCAACGAAGGTTTTTCCGGCGGCGAAAAGAAGCGCAACGAGATTCTGCAGATGCTGGTGCTGGAGCCGGCGCTGGCGATTCTGGACGAAACCGATTCGGGTCTCGACATCGACGCGCTCAAGGTCGTCTCCGAAGGCGTCAACACACTGCGCGGTCCCGAGCGCAGCATGGTCCTGGTGACGCATTACCAACGGCTGCTGAACTACATCCAGCCTGACTTCGTGCACGTGCTCGCAAACGGCAAGGTGGTCAAATCCGGCGGTAAGGAACTGGCGCTGGAGCTTGAGGAACGTGGCTATGATTGGCTGCGCGAGGAGGCGGTCAGCGCATGAATGCGGAGGTCGCCGAGAGCACGCAGCGCTACATCGATGCGTGGGAAAAGTTGAAGGCGCGCGACGACCGGCTGGGCGAACTGCGTCGCAGTGCCCTCGCCCGCTTTGCGGAGCACGGTTTTCCCGGCACGCGCGTCGAGGAATGGAAGTATACGAACCTGCGCCCGCTGGAGCGGCGCGAGTTTGCGCTGGCGCAGGAACTGCCGGCGAGTCTGCCGGAAGCGGCGAGCCTGCCGCTGGCCGATGCCGACCTGCCGACGGTGGCATTCGTGAACGGGCAATTCGCGGCCGGACTGTCGCGCCTGAATGATTTGCCCGAAGGCATCCAGGTGCGCAGCATTGCGGCGCTGCTGGAAGAGCAGCCGGAGGCGTTGCGGCCGCAGCTCGAAAGCGCAGCGACGGCCGACGACAATGTCGCCAGCACGCTGACGGAACTGAATACAGCCTTTTTCATCGACGGCGCCGCGATCGATATTGCCGCCGGTGTGCAGCTCGACCAGCCGCTGCACCTGCTGTTCATTTCGCAACGGGTGGATGCGTCGGTGGTCTCCCATCCACGCGTGATCGTGAACGTCGGCCACGGCAGCGAGATTTCCATCGTCGAGCACCATATCGGCATCGACGACGCCGTTAATTTCAGCAACAGCGTTGTGCAGATCGTGCTGGAGGATAACGCCGCGCTCCATCATTACCGCGTACAGCAGGAAAGCGCGCAGAGCTTCCACATCAGCAATACTCGCGTCCGGCAGGCGCGCGACAGCCGCTACCTCTCGCTTAACATCGACTTGGGCGGAATGCTGGTGCGTCACGATTTGCATGCGTATCTCGAAGGCACGAACGCCGAGGCCATTCTGGATGGCCTGTTCGTCCTCGGCGGCCGCCAGCATTGCGACAATCACACCTGGGTGAAACACGTCAGCCCGCAGACGCGCAGCCGCGAGCGCTACAAGGGCATCATTGGCGGCCGCGCCCGCGGCGTGTTCAACGGCAAGGTTTACGTCGAGCCGGGTGCACAGCAAACGGATTCGAATCAGTCAAGCCACAACCTGCTGCTGTCCGACAACGCCGAGATCGACACCAAGCCGGAACTCGAGATTTACGCCGACGATGTGAAGTGCAACCACGGCGCGACGGTGGGCCAGCTCGATGAAACGGCGCTGTTTTATCTTCGCTCGCGCGGCCTGGGCGCGGACGATGCCCGCCGACTGCTGATCACGGCGTTCGCGCGGGAGATGCTGGATCCGATTGAGGCTGCGCCGGTGAAGAAATATCTCGAAAACGCCCTGGAAGTTGCTTTAGGAGGCTCTCAAGGATGAGTACATTGATTAAGGAAGCATCGGCGCCGACCTTCGACGTCGAACGCGTGCGCCGCGATTTTCCGATTCTCGCGGCGACCGTGCGCGGCAAGCCATTGGCTTACCTGGATAATGCTGCAACCACCCAAAAGCCGCAGGCCGTGATTGACGCGATTCAGCAGTATTACACCCACGGCAACGCGAACGTACACCGCGGCGTGCACCTGCTGAGCGAAACGGCGACGGAGGCGTACGAAGGCGCGCGCGAGACCATTCGCCGGTTTATCAATGCTGCGAGCACGCAGGAAATCATCTTTACGCGCGGCACCAGCGAATCGATCAACCTCGTGGCGCAGAGCTACGGTGGCGACAAGTTCCAGCCGGGCGACGAGATCGTGCTGACGGCTATGGAGCATCATTCCAACATCGTGCCGTGGCAGTTGATTGCCCAGCGCACCGGCGCAAAGTTGCGCGTCGCGAATATCAACGATGTCGGCGAAGTCGACCTGGCGCATTTCCGCAGCCTGTTCAACGAGCGCACCCGATTTGCCGCGCTGAGCCATGTATCCAATGCGCTCGGCACGATCAATCCGGTCGAGGGCATGGTTGCGTTCGCGCACGAACACGATGTGCCCGTGCTGCTCGACGGTGCCCAGGCGCTGCCGCATATCCCGGTGGATGTGCAGGCCATCGGCTGCGATTTCTATGCAGCGTCCGGGCACAAGGCATTCGGCCCCACCGGCATCGGCTTTCTGTACGGCAAGGAAGCGCTGCTCGAGGCGATGCCGCCCTGGCAGGGCGGCGGCGACATGATCCGAATGGTCACATTCGAGCGCACCGAGTACGCGGGCCTGCCGCACAAGTTTGAAGCCGGCACGCCACACATTGCCGGCGCGATCGGTTTTGGCGCGGCGCTGACGTATCTGGAAAAGTTAAGCCTCGAAGCGATCGAAGCCTACGAAAGTGATCTGCTGGAATACGGCACAGCGCGATTGAGCGACATCGACGGCCTGCGCCTGATCGGCACCGCGCGGCGCAAGGCCGGCGTGCTGTCGTTCGTCATGGACCGCATTCACCCGCACGACCTCGGCACTATCGTTGACCAGCACGGCGTTGCCATTCGCACCGGGCATCATTGCGCGATGCCGGTGATGGAGCGGTTTGCCGTGCCGGCGACCGCGCGCGCTTCGCTTGCGTTCTACAACACTCGGGCCGAAGTCGACGCGCTCTGCGAGGCACTTGAAAGCGCGAAAGAGGTTTTTGCCTAATGGATCTGAGCGATCTTTATCAGGATATCATTATCGACCACAATCGCTCGCCGCGGAATTTCCGCCGCATCGACCCGGCGACGCGCGAGGCCCAGGGCTTCAATCCGCTGTGCGGAGACAAGCTGACGGTGTACCTGAAGCTCGACGGCGACCGCGTCGAAGACGTGAGCTTCGAAGGCTCCGGCTGCGCGATTTCCGTTGCATCCGCATCGCTGATGACGGACACGCTGAAAGGCAAGACGCAGGCCGAGGCCGAAGCGTTGTTCAAAGACATGCACGCGCTGCTCACCGGCCAAAGCGAGGAAGCGCCGGAGCGACTCGGCAAGCTCGCCGCGCTGGCCGGCGTCCGGGACTATCCATCGCGCGTCAAGTGCGCCACGTTGTGCTGGCATACCGTGCAGGCGGCGCTCGAAAAGCGCGAAGCGGCGACGACCGAGTAAACGGAGACAACGAAATGTTTCGCGGTGAAACTACGACGTTGACGCGTGATTGCGAAGCCGTGCTCGTTCCGGCCGGACATCGCGTCATCATTCCCGAAGGTACAGAGGTGACGATCACGCAGGCGCTCGGCGGCAGCTTCACAATTTATGCCGGCGGCAGCCTCGCGCGCGTCGATGGTCAGGATGGCGACGCCCTGGGACGCGAGCCGCTCGAACCGGTCACACTGGCCCAAGACGCCTCGCGCGAGGAAGTCGAAGCCGCCGTTACCGCCCAACTCAAAACGGTGTTTGACCCGGAAATTCCGATCAACATCGTCGATCTCGGGCTGGTATATGAATGTGCCACAGTCGAACTCGGGTCGCATCAATACCGCGTGGAAGCGAAGCTCACGCTGACCGCGCCAGGCTGCGGCATGGGCGACATCCTGGTCGAAGACGCACGCACCAAAATACTCGCGATTCCGCAAATCGCCGAGGTCGATATCGAACTGGTGTTCGACCCGCCGTGGAATCAGACCATGATGTCGGACGAGGCGAAACTGCAGACGGGAATGTATTACTAGGTCAAGGGGGAAGGGTCAAAGGCATGCTTCCTCTTCCCTTGACCTTTTACCCTTTACCGCCAAAGGAGACCCATGTCCGATTGGATCAATGTGGCTGCCGCGTCCGAACTGCCGCCAGGCCAATTTGCTATTACTGACTTTGGGGACATCGAAATCGCCGTCATCAATGTCGACGGCGAGTTCTATGCAATCGAAGACGTCTGCACCCACGACGGCGGCGAACTGACCGGCGGCGTGATCGAGGGCGACCAGATCGAATGCCCCCGCCACGGCGCCCGCTTTTGCATTCGCACCGGCGCCGTGCTCGCGCCGCCGGCTTACGAAGATATCAGTACCTTTCCGTGCCGCGTCGAAGCGGGCATGGTGCAGGTTCGCGACAACCGCGACGACTGAGTCCTACGGCAGCACGCCTCCACCGTCGGCGCCGAACCGCTCGTGGTAGTCGGCCCGCGCGGCGTTGATCACCTCGCACGCCCGCTCGCGGCCGTAGGGCTTCTCGATCTCGACGCCCATGTCGTGGCCCGGAATCCACTTGTACGTGAAGAAATAATGCATCAGGCGCTCGACGATCTGTTCGGGGATTCCGGACAGATCCTGTGCGTCGCCCCAGAAATGGTCGCCGTCGAGCACGGCAATAATCTTGTCGTCGGCTTCGCCGTGGTCGTTCATGCGCAGGCCGCCGACCACGCGCGCCGACATCAGAATCTGGCTGCGCTGAATCGGCCGCTCGGAAATGACGCAGATATCGAGCGGATCGCCGTCACCCTTGAGCTTCGTCTCGCCCAGCGCCCCGACCCGGTCGCCGCAATAGGTCCGCGGAATGAAGCCGTAAAGCGTTGGCGGCTGCGCCGAACTGCGCTGCGGCCGATCCACCAGCAGGTACCCCGTTTCCTTGTCGACTTCGTACTTCACGAGGTCGAATGGCGTCATTTCGATGTAGGCGTTGACTAGCTCGGGCGGCGAGTCGCCAACCTCCAGTCCGTGCCAGGGATGCGGGCGCCACTGGTAGTAGGATTTCACTAAAATCTCCGTTTTGTTTGTTGCGGCGAAAAAACCATGAATTATACCGTTTTTCGCCCTCCCGGCTTCTATCCGTGCCGTGTCTTGTCGCGTTGTTCCTCGACTTCGAAATCGCCTTCGATGAAGTCCCCCTGGGGCTCCTTGTGAGCCATGTGACGCCGGATTTTGTGCTGCAACCACCACACACGTGCCGCGACGATCGCAACCAGAATCAGTGCCATACCGGCCAATATCAGGAAGGCGACAAAGCCGAACAGCAGGCTGACACCGACCGCGATAGCAGCGACAAACAGCGTCAACGCGCGGGCAAAGGGGTTGCTGGAAGGCGGTAAAGCTTGAGGCATAGGGGATAAATGGGGGCGGTTGACTGGAATGCAAGCAGATGGCGGAAGGAGTGGGATTACTCCGGCAACCCTGCCCTCCGCCCCTTCGCGGCCCGCCTTCGGCGGTTCAAAATCGCTCCCGGCGATTTTGTCGAACCCAGTCAATTACAACTTCGCGGGTTCAAATACGCCTCGTTCAACGCTATGGCCGTCATTATTGCGTCGATGCGTAAAATTTGGCGGAGAGGGTGGGATTTGAACCCACGAAGGACTTGCGCCCTTGCCGGTTTTCAAGACCGGTGCATTCAACCACTCTGCCACCTCTCCGGAGGAACGGATGATAATCGAACGCGGCGCTTTCATCCAATCGCGCTCAAAACGCTATACTGACGCAGTCTCCGCATGCAGCCATAATCAATGAAGCAGCGAACTGCCGCCGTCATTCGGCACATTGCGTTCGAAGATGCCGCCTCGCTGGGTGGTCCGTTGGCCGCCGCAGGCTTCGAGATGCGCTATCTCGATGCGAGTTCGGGACGGATCGACGTCGACGCTGCGGTTGAGGCCGACCTGCTGGTGGTACTGGGCGGCCCGATCGGCGTCGGGAATCTGAATGAATTTCCGGTACTGCATCAGGAACTCGACGCGATCGACCGCCGCCTGGCCGACGCGCGCCCGATCCTGGGCATCTGTCTCGGCGCACAGCTCGTCGCACACGCGCTCGGCGCACATATCGCCGCCGGCGAGCCGGAAATCGGATGGGCGCCGCTAACGCTGACGGCGCAAGGAGCCGACAGCCCTCTACGCCATCTCGACGTCCCGGTGCTGCACTGGCACAACGACCGCTTCGAACTGCCTGCCGGCGCAACCTGCCTGGCCTCCACCGCCTCGACGCCAAACCAGGCATTCGCCTGGCAGAACACGCTGGCGATGCAATTTCATCCCGAAGTGACGGCCGCCGGGCTCGAATCCTGGTATATCGGGCATCACCGCGGCATTGTCGCGAGCGGCCTTACCGTACAACAGATGCGCGAGGTCAGCGAACGCCACGCGCCCGGACTGATCGCGCGCAGCCGCGTCATGTTCGCGGCGTGGCTCGAATCGATAGAACTGACTCAGGGGGCATAACCGATGCGATATTTTCCTCGCCGTTATTCGCGCCCCGGCGCCGCGCCGGGCACGCTCACCGACCACGAGACCGCCCCTGCCTTCCCGCCCACCAGGCGGCTGATTCAATTCAACGCGCAGGAAATCGTGGACAGGCCGATCGAGCCGGGCGAGCCCTGGCCGTCGACGCGGGAGGGCTACGTCACGTGGCTGCACCTGCAGGGGACGCCGACGACGGATTTGATGCAGCAGTTGGGCAGCGAATACGGGCTGCATCCGCTGGCGCTGGAGGATGTCATCAATGCCGGCCAGCGGCCGAAATTCGACGAGTATGACACCTACTACTTTATCGTCATGAATTATCTCGTCCGCCACAGCGGCCGGCTCACCGCCGAACAGATCAGCCTGTTCCTGGGCGACAACTTCATCATCAGCATTCACGAAGGGCCGGAGGATGTCTTCGATCCCGTTCGCGCCCGGCTGCAAGCAAAGAAGACGCTGCGCAATGGCGGAGCCGATTTCCTGATACTCGCGCTGCTCGATCTGATCGTTGACCACGGCTTCCCGCTTGTGGAGGACATGGCTGACCGCCTCGAGCAGATTGAGGATGCGGTTCTCGAGAACCCGGACAACGAGACACTCGACCGGATCCACGTCACCCGCCGCGAACTGGGTTTCATGCGGCGTGTGCTGTGGCCACAGCGCGAAATCATCAACAGCCTCACGCGCAGCGACGGCGAAGTCATAGCGGATACGACCAGGCCCTACGTCCGCGACGTTTACGATCACACCGTCCAGATACTGGAACTGATCGAGGGCTACCGGGACCTCGGCTCGAGCCTGCTCGAACTGTACATGTCGACGATCAACAACCGCATGAACGAGGTGATGAAAGTCCTGACGATGATCGCGACAATCTTCCTGCCGCTATCGTTCATCGCCGGCCTGTACGGCATGAACTTCAGTCCCGAAGCAAGCCATTGGAACATGCCGGAACTGCATTGGCACTACGGCTACTTTTACGCGCTGTTCGTCATGTTGATCATCGCGATCGGCATGATCATCGTCTTCAAGCGCAAACGGTGGTTTTAGCAGAGCACATCCAGGCCGCCCATATACGGCCGTAAGGCTTCGGGCACTTTGATCGAGCCGTCTTCCTGCTGATAGTTCTCCATCACCGCGATCAGTGCGCGGCCGATCGCGACTCCGGAACCGTTCAGCGTGTGCAGCAGTTCCGGCTTGCCGCTTTCCGGATTGCGCCAGCGCGTTTGCATGCGCCGCGTCTGGAAGTCTTCGCAGTTGCTGCACGAGGAAATTTCGCGATAGCGGTTCTGGCCCGGCAGCCAGACTTCGAGATCGTAAGTCTTGGCGGCGGAGAAGCCGATGTCGCCGGCGCACAGGCTCATGACGCGATACGGCAGCTCCAGCGCCTGCAGCACTCTTTCGGCGTGACCCGTGAGCTCTTCAAGCGCCTGATACGACTCTTCCGGCCGCACGAGCTGTACCAGCTCGACCTTGTCGAACTGGTGCTGGCGAATCATGCCGCGCGTGTCCTTGCCGTAGGCGCCTGCTTCCGCGCGGAAGCACGGCGTGTGTGCGACGTAGCGGCGCGGTAGGTCGTCCGCATCGACGATGTCGCCGCGTGACAAATTCGTGAGCGGCACCTCGGCGGTCGGGATCAGAAAATAGCCACTGTCGCCGGCGAGTGCAAAAAGGTCGTCCGCGAACTTGGGCAGTTGTCCGGTGCCGGTCAGCGTTGCGGCGCTGACGAGATACGGCACGTACATTTCCTGGTAGCCGTGCTCGCCGGTATGCAGATCGAGCATGAACTGCGCGAGGGCACGGTGCAGTCGCGCAAGCGCGCCGCGCAGGACGACGAAACGTGCGCCGGCGAGCTTGCTGGCAGCTTCGAAGTCCATCGTGCCGAGGCGTTCGCCGAGCGCCACGTGATCGGCCGGCTCGAAATCGAACTTCGGCAACTCGCCCCATTGGCGCACTTCCTGGTTCGCATTTTCGTCGGCGCCGTCCGGCACCGATTCGTTCAGCAGGTTCGGCAGGCCCAGATGGATTCCATCGAGTTTGGTCTGTACCTCGACAAACTTCGCCTCCGCCTTTTTAAGCTTGTCCCCGACCGCTTCGACCGCCTCGCGCAGCGGCGCGATATCTTCACCTGACGCCTTGGCTTTGCCGATCGCACGCGAGCGCTCATTGCGTTCGTTGCGCAGCGATTCCATTTCCGTCTGCAATGCCTTGCGGCGCGATTCGAGTTCGCCATATGCGGCGACATCGAATTCAAAACCGCGGCGCCGCAGGTTAGCCGCGACGGCATCGGGATCATTTCTCAGTAGTTTCGGATCAAGCATTTCTCTTGTCTGCTGTTCTTCCAAAATTTTATCGAGTACCGCATTGCTTTCAGTCAAGACTTCATCATTCCAGAATCTGATGATTTTGTAGCCGTACTGCTCCAGTGAGCCGTCCGCGATCGATCCGCCGCTTCCTGCTCTAAATGCTGACTTCCATCCAGATCAATAATCAGCTTCGCATCGAAGCAGACGAAATCGGCGATGTAGGAGCCTATGACCTCCTGACGCCGGAACTTGTAGCCTTTCAGACTGCGGTTGCGCAGGTGTCGCCATAATCGGCGCTCGGCGTCCGTTTGTTTTGATCTTAATTGGCGAGCAAGTTGTTTCACCTATTTTTATCCCCTCACCCTACCCTCTCCCTGAGGGAGAGGGTTTAAGAGTACCTATTTCTTCCTGCGCGCCTCGCGATCGCGCTGACGCAGTGCCGCCAGCTTGTCCGCGATCTTGATTTCGAGGCCGCGCGGTACTGGATTGTAATAGCGCCGCTCGCCCATTTCTTCCGGAAAATACGTTTCACCGGCGGCGTACGCGTCGGGCTCGTCATGCGCGTAGCGGTAGCGCTCGCCGTAGCCCAGCTCCTTCATCAGCCGCGTCGGCGCGTTGCGTAGTTTCACCGGCACGGGCAGCGATCCGCCCGCTTCGGCATCCTTGCGGGCGGCACTAAAGGCCGTATAAACCGCGTTGCTCTTGGCCGCGCAGGCAAGATACACGACTGCCTGCGCAATCGCGAGTTCGCCTTCCGGCGAGCCGAGCCGCTCCTCTGCCTCCCACGCATCGAGCGCGAGGCGCAGTGCGCGCGGATCGGCGTTGCCGATGTCCTCCGATGCCATGCGCACGACGCGGCGGGCGATGTAGAGCGGATCGCAGCCGCCGTCGAGCATGCGGGCGAGCCAGTACAGCGCGCCGTCGGGCGATGAGCCACGGACGGATTTGTGGAGCGCGGAGATCTGATCGTAGAACGCGTCGCCGCCCTTGTCGAAGCGCCGGAAGCCGCCGCCGATCGCTGCCGCGACGGCGGACTCTTCCAGGGCGTGCGCGCCGGCCGGCACCAGTTCGGCGGCTGCCTGCAGCAAGTTGAGGGCCCGGCGTGCATCGCCGTCGGCGGCTTCGGCCAGTTTGTCCCGCAGTTCGGACGACAACGTGAGCTTCCGCTCGCCCAGGCCCCGCTCTTCATCCGCGAGAGCGCGATCGATTACAGCGCCCAGCTCTTCGCGCGTCAGCGACTTCAGCACGTAAACCTGCGCGCGCGACAGCAGCGCGTTGTTCAATTCGAACGACGGATTTTCCGTGGTCGCGCCGATAAATGTCAGCGTGCCGTCCTCGACGAACGGCAGGAACGCGTCCTGCTGAGCCTTGTTGAAACGATGTACCTCGTCGAGAAACAGGACCGTCGCGCGCTGGTCGTCGCGCCGCACAGCCTCCGCCTGTGCCACCGCCGCGCGCACGTCCTTCACGCCCGCCATTACCGCCGACAGCGCGATGAATTCGGCATCCGACGCGGATGCGATCAGGCGGGCGAGCGTGGTCTTGCCGGTACCGGGTGGCCCCCAGAAGATCAGCGAATGCAGCCGGCCGCCCGCGAGAATTCGGGTGAGCGGCTTAGCCGCCCCCAGCAGATGCGTCTGGCCGATCACCTCGTCAAGCGAGCGCGGCCGCATCCGATCGGCCAGCGGCCGCGAATCGGACTCCACTTCAGCGGGCGGCGCCAATGACATCCGCGCCTTTCGGCGGCGTGAACTTGAAAGCCTTGTCCGGAATCGACGGGTTGCGGACCACGTTGTGGAACTCGATGCGTGTCACCTGCCCGAGATTGGCACCGGTCAATTCCATGACCTTGATTGTTTTCGGCCCGAGGCCGATGCGGATTTTGCTGAATGCGGCCCTGCTCTTCTTCGGCTTCAGCGTGACCCACTCGAGGCCGCCATGCGTGCCGCTGGCGGTGATCTCGTAGCCTTCCTGCAATGATCCCTGCCCGCTCAGCAGGATTGCCGCGCTGCTGGCCAGGGTGGTCTTCAGCGGCCGGACCGTCACCTGCTCCAGTTCCGCGTCATAAATCCAGATGTGCTCGCCGTCGGAGTCGATGATCTGCTTGTTCGGCGCGACGTAGTTCCAGCGAAAGTGGTTCGGACGTTTGATCAGCACGGTGCCGTGCGATTTCCTTGCGCCCGGGAGCGTCGAGTGAGTCACGGTCTGGGTGAAATCCGCCTTGAGACTGTGGACATCGTTCAGGAATTGCTGCAGGCGCGCGACCGGGTCGGTCTTCGGCGCGGCAGTGGCTGAGCAAGCGAGAAGAAAGAGCGCGGCGCAGAATCCGGCGCGTTTGATGAGCATAAATGTGTCCCGTTTGTACTCCCCCACCCTAGCCCTCTCCGAGGGAGAGGGGATAAGACGGGAAGAAAATCAGTCTTCCGGTGGCGGCGGGGCGAGCACTTCCCGTGAACCGTTGGTCTCCAGTGGCCCGACAATGCCGGCGGCTTCCATGTCTTCGACCATTCTTGCCGCCCGATTGTAACCAATCTTGAGGCGCCGCTGGACGCCGGAGATCGACGCCTTGCGCGTCTGGGTGACGATCGCCACCGCCTGGTCGTAGAGCGGGTCCTGCTCCGAATCGCTCTCGGACTCCAGCCCCGGAATGGCAGCGGAAGAATCGGCCGGGCCTTCAAGCACCTGGTCGATATACTGCGGTTCGCCGGCCGATTTCAGCGACGCCACGACGCGATGCACTTCGGCGTCTGAGACGAACGCACCGTGCACGCGCTGCGGCAGCCCGGTGCCCGGCGGCAGGTACAGCATGTCGCCGTGGCCAAGCAGCGATTCGGCGCCCATCTGGTCGAGAATCGTGCGCGAATCGACCCGCGCCGACACCTGGAACGCGATGCGCGCCGGGATGTTGGCCTTGATCAGGCCGGTAATGACATCGACGGACGGGCGCTGCGTGGCGAGAATCAGGTGAATGCCGGAGGCACGCGCCTTCTGCGCCAGCCGCGCAATCAGCTCCTCGACCTTCTTGCCGACCACCATCATCATGTCGGCCAGTTCGTCGACGATCACGACCAGGTGCGGCAGCGAGTCGAGCGTCGGTATCTCCATATCTTCGTCGGCAAAATCCTCCGGCTTCGCCAACGGATCGGGGATCGGGCTGCCCTTGGCGATCGCGTCCTTCACCTTGCGGTTGTAGCTCGCGATGTTGCGCACGCCCAGCGCCGCCATCAGCTTGTACCGCCGCTCCATTTCGGCAACGCACCAGCGCAAGGCGTTGGCGGCTTCCTTCATGTCCGTGACCACCGGCGCCAGCAGATGCGGAATGCCCTCGTACACGGACAGTTCCAGCATCTTCGGGTCGATCATGATCAGCCGCGTATCGGCCGCGGTGGTCTTGTAGAGCAGGCTCAGAATCATCGCGTTGATGGCGACCGATTTGCCTGAGCCGGTAGTGCCGGCGATCAGCAAGTGCGGCATACGCCCGAGTTCGGCGACGATCGGGTTGCCGCTGATGTCCTTGCCGAGTGCGAGCGTCAACGGGCCGGCGGCCGAGTCGTAGGCCTTGGAGCGCAGTATTTCGCCCAGCGTCACCAGCTCGCGCGTTTCGTTCGGAATCTCCAGGCCAACCACGGATTTGCCCGGAATCACCTCGACGACGCGCACGCTGATTGCCGACAGCGCGCGCGCCAGATCCTTCGACAGGTTGCTGATCTGGCTGACCTTGACGCCCGCGGCCGGCTGCAACTCGAAGCGCGTGACCACGGGACCCGGATTCACGGCCACGACCTGAACCTCGACCCCGAAGTCCTTCAGCTTCAACTCAACCTGGCGCGACATCGCCTCCAGCGCGGACCTGGAATACCCGGATTGCTTCGCCGGCGGATCGTCGAGCAGCGACAGCGGCGGCAGTTCGCCCGCGGCAACCGGCTCGAACAGCGGTACCTGGCGTTCTTTTTCAACGCGCGGGCTCGGCTCGATCGGCTTGATTACCGGCTCGATCTTCGGCTTCGCACGCTTCTCGCGTGCCACGCGCTCGGTCTTGACCGTCTGCTGGCGCGCCTTGCGCTCGCGCCGGCCCGCGAAGGCCTGCTTGATACTCGCAATGCGGCTGCGCACCATTGCGACCCCACCCATTACGCCGCGACCGATCAGGTCCATCACGCCGATCCACGACAGGCTCGTCGAGAGCGTCACGCAACCAAGGAACACGGCGATCAGCAGCAGCGTCGCCCCGATATAGCTCAAGCCCGCCATCAGTGACAGGCCGATGGCGCGGCCGATGACGCCCCCCGCCGCCAGCCGGTCGAGCGGCAGATGGTGGAGCGGCGCGGTGATGTTGAGAGTGGCGATGGCACTGGCGGCCGCGAGGCCCAGCAGCAAAGCGGTAACCCGAATGGAAACGGCCAGCTTGGAAACCGGCGTTTCCGGCGGCCGGCGGCGAAACACCAGCCAGCCGGAATACGCCACCAGCACCGGAAACAGATAAGCGGGATAACCGAACACCAGCAGCAGCAGATCGGCGATCCACGCGCCGACTTCGCCGATAGCATTATGGATGGGGGTGCCCGAGCCGCTGTGCGAGAAGCCGGGATCGGCCGGTGAGTAGGTCGCCAGCGCGATCAGCAGCAAGACCGCAAGCGCGATGAACACCAGCAATGCAGATTCGCGCAGGCCGTTGCCGACCTGCGCGCCTACAAGCTGGGTGTCCGATCGTTTGCGGGTGGCTTGAGACACCTCATCTCCCGTATTAAGTGCCGCTTATAAGTTATTATTTTTATTTGGGTTACTTTACTTCAACAATGCCGGATGGACAACCTTGCCGCCGGTCACGTTAATGCCCTTCTTCAGCGACGCCACCGACTCCCAGTTGCCCTCGGCCAGGCGAATCGCGTACGGCGTAATCGCAGCCGACAGCGCCTGCGAGGCGGTGCGTGGCACGGCGCCCGGCATGTTGCTGACGGTGAAGTGCGTCACGCCTTCCCAGACGTAGGTCGGATCTTCATACGTGGTCGGGTGCGTCGTTTCGATGCAGCCGCCCTGGTCCACCGAAATATCGACCACCACGCTGCCCGGCTGCATCGCGCGGACCATGTCGGCGCTGATGACGTGCGGAGCACGCTCGCCGGTCACCAGCACTGCGCCGACGACGATATCGGCATCGGCCACGGCTTCGGCGATGTCGGCGCTGTGCGCGTGCAGGCCGGTGACGTTGGGGCCGAGCGCGCGCGCTGCCTCAAGCTTGTCGCGGTTCATATCGAAAACAGTGACCTCGGCGCCGAGGCCGGCCGCCACAATGGCAGCGTTGCTGCCCGCGACGCCGCCACCGACGATGACAACCTTGCCGCGCGGCGCGGCCGGTACGCCGCCCAGCAGCAGGCCCTTGCCACCCTGCGGCTGGTGCAGCAGGTGCGTCGCCACCTGCGTCGACAGGCGGCCGGCGATCTCGCTCATCGGCGCAAGCAGCGGCAGCCGGCGGCGATCGTCTTCGACCGTCTCGAAGGCGACGGCGGTCAGGCCGATATCGCACAGGCGCTGCGTCAGTTCCGGCAGCGCGGCCAGATGGAGATAGCAGAACAGCAGGTGATCCTTGCGCAGGCGATCGAGATCAGGGGCGATCGGCTCCTTGACCTTGATGATCATTTCGGCCTGCTCGAACACTTCGTCGGCGCTCGCCAGCACTTGAACCCCGGCCTTTTCGTACTGCTCATTCGCATAGCCGCTTTTAACGCCGGCGTCAGCTTCAATGACAACCGTGTGACCGTGCTTCACCAGTTCGGCGGCAGCAGCGGGCACCAGGCCGACGCGGCCTTCGCGCGGCTTGAGTTCGCGGGGAATACCTATGCGCATGAGAAGTGATCTCCTTTACCGGCCCGGCCGGGTTGATAGAATAGCGGATGGGACAAACCAGCGAATTATACATGAGCAAGCATTGTCGAGTTCTGATTCTGGGTTCCGGTCCGGC
>DASSTE010000032.1:0-12231 GCA_035708085.1 Gammaproteobacteria bacterium
CGGCTACGGCAAATACACGCCGTACATCACGCGGCGCCGCTGGGATTACTTTGTGCGTTATCTGGCGGGCAACACGCCGCCGCACGAATACAGGATGCACCCGCCCAAAGACTGGCGCTGAACCGACTCGCGGCGCTGGAAGTGCTTCAGCGCCGCAGTTTGCCTATGACTGGATCGTGTCCGCTTCCAGCTGCGCGAGATCCTGCGCCATGGCCGCCGCGCCATTGGTGCGGTTCATCAGCAGCCGCACTTTGCCCTTGGGACCGAACACGAAAATGGCGGCGCTGTGATTGACCGCGTAGGCGCCGTTCTTGTCCGGCTTCTGATAGCTGTATGAGACGCGGTAGCGCTTGGTCAGTGCCTTGAGTTGCGCCTGTGTGCCGGTCAGGCCGATGAACCTCTGACCGAATGCCTGGGTGTAGTTCTTGAGTACATCCGGCGAGTCGCGTTTGGGATCGACACTGACGAACAGGACCCGCACAGCGTCTGCCTTGCTGCCGAGTCGCTTGAGCGCGCGGCCGATGGTCGCGAGCGTCAGCGGGCAGATGTCCGGGCAGTGCGTGTAGCCGAAGTACATCAGCTTGATCTTGCCGCGGTAGTCGTTGGCATGAACTGTGTTGCCGTTCTCATCGGTCAGCGTGAATTGAAGATCGGGCATCACGCCGGTGATATTGTTGGTGTTCCAGTGCTGCTTGCCGTTGCCGCACGCGGCGAGAGCCAGCGCGGCAAGGGTGAGCACGGCAATGAGTCGAAGCGAGCGGATCATTGGCCGGGCCTTTTGACGGTGAATTCAACTTCAAGATGCTGTCCGTCGGCGAATTCGAACGTAACGGGAACCTGCTTGCCGACTTTGAGGGGATGGCTGCGCCACATCATCAGGTGATAGCCGCCGGGCGCGAACGTGAGGGTACTTCCAGCAGGCGCGACGGCAGCCTTGATCGGCTTCATCTTATCCATGCCGTGCATCGTCATGCTGTGGTGCAGCTCGATGCGATTGAACGCCGGACTCGTCGCGCCGGTGAGCTTGAGCGGCTTCGTGCCGTTGTTGTGCAGTGTGAAATAGCCGGCGAGCGGCAGGTCGCCCGGCAGCAGCCGGATCCAGGCGCCGGAGACGGCAGCCTTCGGTGGCGCCGCCAGCGCGCTGCCGGCAAATACGGCGCAGGCCGCGATGAGCAGCCACCGCACAATACGGCGCTCAGGCGTAAGCATTCTGATGCTCCGGCTTGTGCGTCTCGGCTTGCCGATTGTCTTCATTTTCTTCGTGCATCCAGCGGCGCAGCACAACGATGCCGCCGAGCACGCTCATCATTGCGGCCGGAATCCAGGTAATCAGGCCGCCGATGCGCTGGTCGGTCAGCGGGCTGATCGGCCACAGCCGGCCGCAGATCGCGTAGACGTGGTAAATCTCGTGGTCGCTCATTGCGATGTAGCCGCCGATGGCGTTCTGCGGCAGGATCACGAGGCCGAGAATCACCAGCCGCCAGCCGTAGCGCAGGCCGCCCTCGGCGGGCGTGCGCGGGTCGAGCATCACGTACCAGAACAGCAGGCCGTCGACGGCCATGCTCCAGTTCATGATGTTGTAGAGCGGCACGTTGAGCATCGCGTAGAAGTGGATCGGCGGCATCAGCCACAGGTAGATCAGGCCGACGAACAGCACGGCCGCAACCGCCGGCTGCTGAATCGCGCGATACGGCACGCGCAGCAGCGGAAACCGACCGGCAGCGCGTAGCGGGCCGCGCAGTCGTGTCGGCAGGCCCGCCGCGAGCGCCGTACCGGGCGCGGCGATGATGATCAGGAACGGCGCGAGGTGATGGAGGACAAGGTGCTGCAGCCGATGCAGGAAGAACATGTGCTGCGCCATGTAATCATAGTGCGTCTGCAGCACGCCGTACATCAGCGCGACGCCGAGCAGGTAGGCGAGGCTGCGCGGCCACGCCGGCGCTTCGCCCGCTCGTGCAAGCGCGGCTACGCCGCGCAGGTAGAGCAACGCGGCAACAGCGCAAAGAAGCAGAACTGTCGGGGAGAACTCGTAGGGCAGGAGGAAGGCAGCGTTCATCAAGCGGATATTATAGCGCGTTATTGACCCTCTCCCTTAGGGAGAAGGGGCCCGTGAACCAAGATCAGGCTGCCTGGATCGGCGACGTATCGGTCCTGTTCGCAATAAAGTGGGGCCGCGGCGGCAGTCCGCAGAACGGCTCGACCAGCGCATTTTCGCAGTGGTTGAAGACGATGAAGACGTTACTGCGCGCGAACGGCGTGATGTTCGAGTTCGAGCCGTGCATCAGGTTGCACTCGAAGAACGTCACCGAGCCGGCCGGCCCGACCGGCGTTTCGATGCCGCCTTCGGCGACCATCCGCGCGAGGTTGCGGTCGTCCGGCACGCCGAGTTCCTGGATCTTCAGCGATTTCTTGTAATGTGCTTCCGGGGTTTCGCCGACACAGGCGAGAAACTGCTTGTGCGACCCGGGAATCAGCATCAGCGGGCCGTTTTCCGGCGTGTTGGGGGTCAGGCTGATCGAACAGCTCACCGCACGCATGTTCGGCATGCCATCCTCAACGTGCCAGGTTTCGAAGTCGGAATGCCAGTAGAACGGTTTGCCCTTGAAGCCGGGCTTGTAGTTGATGCGGCTCTGCGTGAAGTACACGTCGCCGCCTAGCAGCTGGCGCGCGATCGACACCAGCCGCGGGTCGCGGCACAGCCGCCCGAGAAGTTCGTTGTGTTCGTGGATCGCGAAAATCGACCGGACTTCATCGCTGCCCGGCTCCGTGATCGTGGACGGCATCGCGCGTACTCGGGGATCCGCACGCATGCGGTCGAGTTCGGCGCGCCAGCGCGCCAACTCGTCCTCGGAAAAGAATCCGTTGAAGACGAGAAAGCCGTTTTCGCGATATCGGTTGAGATCCGTGTTGTCGAGAGGGCCGTCCTTGTCTGTACCATAAACGACCGGATCCATCCGGTCGCTCAGGATGGGCTGGGGCGCTATCCTCGAAGGGTAGCGATCGTTATCGTGCTGTCGTACCTGATGTGCTGTAGTACCCATGGTGGAATCGATTGATCATGTCGATGTTGTCGAAATGGCGATTACGTAACGGGCGGGAGATCAGGCCGCGTCATCTTCCATGAGAGGATAAACACCGCGTTCGTCGTGGACTTCCCGTCCGACGCAGGGCGGATTGAACACGCAGACCATACGCATGTGCGTGCCCTTGTTGGCGCGCAGGTAATGCTCGTCGTGCTCGTTCAAGGCGTAGAGCGTGCCGACCTTGATCGGGTAGATCTTGCCGTCGGCGACGGTCTCGATTTCGCCTTCGCCTTCAATGCAGTATACCGCTTCAAAATGGTTCTGATACCACATGTGGGTCTCAGTTCCGGCCTTGATAAGCGTCTCGTGCATCGAGAACCCCATGCCGTCCTTCTTCAGCAGGAAGCGACGCGATTCCCAGGTTTCGGTATCGACGTGGTCTTCGGTGTTGGTCAGGTCTTCGACTTGCTTGACGATCATATGTAGCTCCGTTCCGGATGAGAAATTAATTAAGCGACGCTGCGTTTGTCGGCCGCGGCTTCGGCGACGGCCATCACGCTGGCTTCGATGATGTCGAGGCCCGCGTCCAGGTCTTCATCGCTGATGATCAGCGGCGGGAGCAACTTCAGGACTTCGTCGTCGATGCCGGCGGTTTCGATGATCATGCCGCGCGTGAAGGCCTCGGCCGATACGGCGTTGGCAGCGGACTTGTCGTCGAAGGCCAGGCCCTGGATCAGGCCGCGGCCGCGCACGCTTGCGCCGAGCGACGGGCAGCGCTTCGCGATCGCCTGCAGGCGATCGGTGACGCGCGCCGCCTTGGCTTCGACGTCCTTGGTCAGCTTGTCGTCTTTCCAGAACTCCAGCGCGGCGGCAGCGGTGACGAATGCGGGATTGTGGCCGCGGAACGTGCCGTTGTGCTCGCCCGGCTCCCAGACGTCGTGTTCCGGCTTCATCAGCACCACCGCGAACGGCAGGCCGTAGCCGGATAGCGATTTCGACAGGCAGACGATGTCGGGCTTGATGCCGGCCGGCTCAAAGCTGAAGAACGGTCCGGTGCGGCCGCAGCCGACCTGCACGTCGTCCACGATCAGCAGGATGTCGTGGCGCTTCAGGAGCTTCGCGAGGCGCGTCAGCCATTCAAAGCTCGCGACGTTGACGCCGCCTTCGGCCTGCACGGTTTCCAGGATCACCGCGGCCGGCTTATCGATGCCGCTGCCGGCATCTTCGAGCATCGCCTCGAGATACGCGAGCGTGTCGGTGTTGTCGCCGAGATAACCGTCGAAGGGCACAGCCGTGACATTGGCGAGCGGCACGCCTGCGCCGGCGCGCTTGAACGAGTTGCCGGTGACGGACAGCGAACCCAGCGTCATGCCGTGAAAGCCGTTGGTGAACGCGATGATGCGCTCGCGGCCGGTGACCTTGCGTGCCAGCTTGAGCGCGGCTTCGACGGCGTTGGTGCCGGTCGGGCCGGGGAACTGGACCTTGTAGTCCAGGCCGCGCGGCCTGAGGATCACTTCGTCAAAGCGCTCGAGGAACGTCCGCTTGGCGGTCGTGAACATGTCCAGGCTGTGGGTGACGCCGTCGCGCTCGATGTAGTCGAGCAGCGCGGCCTTGAGCTGCGGATGGTTATGGCCGTAGTTGAGGACGCCGGCACCGGCGAAGAAGTCGAGGTAGCGCTTGCCGTCCTCGGTGGTCAGGTGGACGCCCCCGGCGGTGTCGAACATGACCGGAAAGGCGCGGCAATAGCCGCGGACCTGCGATTCGTGACGTTCGATAGTGTTCATGACAAACTCCTGTTCGTTGGCAATGGGGATTAAAGCGGCCCGATGCGGAACAGCTTTTCGGTCTCGTGCTCGCCGGGAAATTCGGCTGCGCTGATGAAATCGGCATCGGATTCGATCGCCGCATCACGGCGGCGCGCGAAACCGGTAAACAACGCACGCGACGGTACGTTGCTTTCGCCGACGCTGGCTTCGAGGAAGCGTGCGCCGGTGGTTTCGACCAGTGCGTCCAGCAGTCGGCCGGCGATGCCTTGGCCGCGCGCCGCGGCGGCGACGCCGATCTGCCAGACGAAAGCGGTATCCGGCTGATTCGGCGGGCGGTAGCCCATCACGAAGCCCAGCAACTCATTGCCGCGCTCGGCGACGAGGCAGGTGTCGCCGAAATGCCGAGCCATCAGCAAATAGCAATACTCGGTGTTCATCTCGAGCGCATCGCTCGCGCGCACAAGTTCGCACATTCGTCCGCCATCAGCGGGCGTGGCGCTCCGGATTGTGACGCCAGCCTCGCTCACGCGGCGGCCAGATCAAAATCGTTTTCGACGAAATAGCGGTGCATGCCGCACAGCGCGCGCTGCACGTGCGGCGTGTCGATCAGGCACGTTACCGCGTGCGGCGACTCGAAGCTGTCATGCACGTTGACGCTGTCCGCGATCGCGCGGCGTACGTGCCGCCCGACGTCAGCCTCGCCGACGCCGTAGCCGACCGCCGACACGGAGCCGAGGTCGTCGTGGACGTCCACGTGTCGGTCGAACTCGTCCTTCAGCCGCTGCACGAACGCGCCGGGATCGGCCAGCGCCGCGCTTGAGATGAGCAGTTCGCGCGCGCTGGCGGCGTTCCCGCTCCCGATTACGTTGTCGCGGAAGAGGCTCGCGCGGCCGATCGAATCGATCAGCTCGTCGCCGAGGTTGCTGTCGACCGTTTCGCCATTGAGGCGGACACGCAGCAATTCGCGGTGACAGGCGACGCCAACCACTTCAGGATCGCTCTCGGCATTGCGTTCGCCATGAATGATCGTGCCACCGGCGTCGGAAAACGTCGAGCGGGCATGGATCGTTACGCCCCGTTTGGCGGCATAGGTTACCGCGCGCGGATTGAGCACTTTCGCGCCGTGGCGCGCCAACTCCTGCATCTCCTCGTAGCCGATCGTTTGCAGCCGCGTCGCACCGTCGACGATGCGCGGATCGGCGCTGTAGATGCCATCTACATCGGAATAGATTTCGCAGCGTTCGGCGTCGAGTGCAGCCGCCAGCGCGACGGCGGTCGTATCCGAGCCGCCGCGACCCAATGTAGCGACCTCGCCATCAGGCGTCTCGCCCTGGAAGCCGGCGACGACGACCACGCGGCCCTGGCCGAATTCCGCACTGATCCGGTCCGGCTGCACGGCTTCGATGCGCGCGTCGTAATGATCGGCCGTGGTCCTGATGCCACTCTGCGGGCCGGTCAGCGAGATCGCGGGCTCGCCGAGGTTCTCGATCGCCATGCTGAGCAGCGACATCGAGATGCGCTCGCCGGAGGACAGCAACATGTCGAGTTCGCGCGGGCCGGGTTCATTGGAAAGCTGGCTCGCGAGATCGAGCAGTTCGCTGGTCGTGTTGCCCATCGCGGAGACGACCGCGACGACTTCATGGCCCTGGCGTCGGGTTTCGACGATCTTGCCGGCCACGTGGCGCAACCTGTCGCCGGTCGCGACCGAGGAACCGCCGTATTTTTGAACGATAATGGACATGCCTGTGTTACTCCCTGTTGGCTGAAAAAAGAGTCGCAAGCCCCCATTCGGCCTGTTGTGCAGGCTGGCGGGGAACTGCGGAGAAGGAAGGGTGAAGAAGAACGGTTACGGCAAAACGAATCGGAAACATCAATCTTCCGCAACGCCTGGCTACGAAGCGTTACGTGTTTTCGCAAGGGTGATTACTCTAACATGCTCGGCAGTATCTGTAAAATCAAGCACTTGCCTGCTACCATAGCGCGCGTTTCGGGGGAATGAACTGCAAAGTGATCGCGTTCGCCATTAAATTCGTACTGGCTTATCTGCTCGGCTCCCTGTCGGGAAGCCTGCTGCTCGGGCGCCTGCGCGGCATCGACATCCGCACTCTCGGCAGCGGCAACGCGGGCGGCACCAACGCACTGCGCACGCAAGGCAAGGCCTTCGGTGTGGCCGTTCTGCTGATCGACATGCTCAAGGGCGTGATCGCGGCCGCCGGCATCCCGCTGCTGCCGCTCGGTCTGCCGACATCGGCCGCTTTCGTGTCGTGGCTCGGGGTCGGCTGCGCG
The DNA here is from genome assembly GCA_035708085.1 of Gammaproteobacteria bacterium. GTDB lineage: Bacteria > Pseudomonadota > Gammaproteobacteria > Natronospirales > DASSBR01 > DASSBR01. Next base: position 7,076 of record DASSTE010000032.1, read on the forward strand.
GTCGCCGCGGTCGCCGGGCACGTCTGGCCGATCTGGTTCGGGTTTCGCGGCGGCAAGGGCGCGGCGACCCTGGTCGGCGTGCTGTTGGTGCTCGCGCCGCTGGGTCTTGTGCCGGTGCTGGGGGTCTGGATCGCGGTGCTCGCGACGACCGGCTACGTCGGTCTCGCCACCATCTTCGGCGCGCTGGCGTTCGTGGCCTACGCCTTCCTCGTGCCGCTGCCGGCGCCGCTTGAATGGTTCGCCGTGGTTATGGCGCTGTTTGTGATCTATACCCATCGCAGCAACCTTCGCCGGCTGTGGGACGGCACCGAACACCGCGCCTCCAAGGCGATGCTGCTGCGTCGCCGCGGTAACGGCACCTGATGCGCATGCAGGACGACGGGCAGCAGGCACTCCTTCGGGCGCTCGCCGACGGTCGGTTTCATTCCGGCACCGCGCTGGGCGCGGCACTCGGCCTCGGGCGCGGCGCAGTGTGGAAGCGCATCGCCAAACTGACCGGCTACGGCATCGACATCGATCGGGTGCGCGGGCGCGGTTATCGGCTTTCGGCACCGCTTGATTTGCTCGATGCCGACCGGCTCCGTGAGGCGCTGGGCACGACTGCTGCCGAACGGCTGGTCTGCCTCGCGGTGCTGCCGGTCGTCGATTCGACCAGTCGCTGGATGGCCGGGCGGGCCGCCGGGTTCCGGCAGGGCGAAGTCGGCGCATGCCTGGCGGAATGCCAGACGGCGGGCCGCGGCCGTCGCGGGCGCGCCTGGGTATCGCCTTTCGGCGCCAATCTCTATTTATCGGTGGGCTGGCATTTGCCCGATTTGCCGCCGGATGTCGGCGCCCTGAGCCTGGCGGCCGGGCTGGCGGCGGCTGACGCGCTGGAGCAGTGCGGGTTCGGCGGGATCGGCATCAAATGGCCGAACGACCTGGTGCATGACGGGCGCAAGCTGGGCGGCATCCTGGTGGATTTGCAGGGGCAGCCCGGCGGCGCCTGTCGGCTGGTGATCGGCGTCGGCATAAATGTCGCGATGCCGACCGCGGCGGGTGCGGCGATCGATCAGTCGTGGGTCGATCTCAAGGCAGTCGGCCCCGTGGCCGCCGGCTTGCGCAATCGTTTGGCCGGCCGGCTGATCGCGCGGCTGCTGGACGCCGTGGCGCATTATAGCGAGCAGGGTTTCATGCCTTTCGTCGAAGAGTGGCGCCGCCGCGACGCCGTGGCCGGTCGCAGCGTCGACGTGTTGCTGGCGGACCGGCGGGTCGCCGGGAGGGCGCTCGGTGTCGATGCGCAGGGCGCCCTGCGGCTGCAGACCGGCGCAGGCATCGAGCGATTTTTCAGCGGCGAAGTGAGCCTGCGCCCAAGATGAACCTGTTGATCGACATCGGCAACAGCCGGATCAAGTGGGCCTTTGCCGATGGGTCAACGCTGGGCGAAACGCATGTCGCGCCCACCCGGCCTTTCCCCGACGGTTTTGCCGCCATTGGCGCAACGCCGAACATGCCGGGGCGAATCGTCTGCGCGAACGTCGCGGGTGCTGAGGCTGCCGAAGCGATTACTGCCTGGGCCGGCGAACGTTACAGCCTCGCTCCAATTCTGCTGCGGGCGGAAGAACAGGCGTTCGGCATCCGCAATGCCTACGGCGAGCCGGACCGGCTGGGCGCGGATCGCTGGGCTGCGCTGATTGGCGCGCACCGGCGTAGCGACGAAGCCGTCTGCGTCGTCGACTGCGGCACGGCAATTACGGTCGACCTGTTGGACGACGATGGCCGTCACCGCGGCGGACTGATCGCGCCGGGTGTCGCGACGATGCGACGGGCGTTGTATGGCACCACGGCCGACATCGCCGACGAAGGCGAGGGCGCGCTCGCGCCGCTCGCTGCGGACACGCGTTCGGCGGTGACCGCGGGCACACTTTATATGGCGGCGGCATTCATTGATCGCGCCCGCGCGGAAACCGAAGCTATGCTCGCGCGCGACGTGCCGTGCCTGCTGACCGGCGGCGACGCGCCGATTCTCGCGCCGTTGCTGCGCGGGCGCTACGAGATGGCGCCCGACCTGGTTCTGGAGGGATTGGCGGTGATTGCAGCATGAAAATCGTCTTTCTGGCCTTGTTGCTGGCGAACCTCGGCCTGCTTGCCTGGCAAGCCTGGGTGGTGCCGACGCAGACGCGGGTGGCGCAGCCGGCGCCGTTCGATCTGCCGAAAGCGCCCGCGTTGAAGCTGTGGCAGCCGGGCGATGCGTCTGCACCGTCGGCGACAGTGCCGGCTGTCGCGCGGACGACATCAGCGCCGGCGGCGGACGAGCCGGTTTGCGTCGAATACGGGCCGTTCACGGACCAGGCCGGCGCCACCGCCGCGGCGGCTCCGCTGCAGCAGCAAGGCGTGGCGTTTGAAATCGCGCCGCAGAGCGCCGTCGTCGCAGACAGCTACCGCGTCTACTTCCCGCCGTTCCCGACGTTTGCCGCCGCACGCAACATGGCGAGCCGACTACGCCAGGCGGGGGTGAATGATATCTACATCATTCGCGACGGCAGCGAGCGCAACGCCGTGTCCGTCGGTGTCTTCAACGACCGGAAAGGCGCCGAGCAGCGCCGCCAGCGGCTCAACGGTCTGGGCTTCAAGCCGCAGGTCGAGGTGCGTAACCAGCATCAGGCGAGCAGCTACTGGATCAAAACGACCGCGGCGGCGGGCGCCGACCTGCTGCACAAGTTCGCCGCGGCCGATACCACGGCCGAACGGCAGCTCGACAGTTGTATTCGCGTTGCAGCCTCTGGTGCAAACCCATAGAATTTAGAAGATAAAGCACCATGGACGGTTCATGGCGTAACTTAATTGGCTGGCGTAGCTCAGCAGGGTGAGCCGGCAGGATCGAAGCACTGCTTCGATCCCGGCGAACGGCCGGACAGGAAGTCCGGGCTGGCGAGCGCACCATGGACGGTTCATGGCGTAACTTAATTGGCTGGCGTAGCTCAGCAGGTAGAGCAACTGATTTGTAATCAGTAGGTCGCAGGTTCGACTCCTGTCGCCAGCTCCAGTCGCGTCGGCTTGGCCGACAGGAAACTGTATTGATCACTTCGGACCTGACCACGATCCCGGCGGACGAGCGCCGTCGCCTTCCGTTTCGTGCGCGTGTGCTTCGCACATTGCGCACCGTGCTTCGCACGTGCAGCCACCCGCTGTACTGGTGGTACGAGAAGAAACTGGTCACGCAGGTCTGCGAACGGCCGGTCCCCGCGCACATCGGCCTGATTCTCGACGGCAACCGCCGGTTCGCGCGCGGCATCGGCCTTGATGTGCGCCAAGGCCACGAGTTCGGTGTCGAAAAGGTGCACGAACTGCTGGAATGGTGCCTGGAACTGGGCATCGCCCACGTGACCGTGTTCGTGTTCAGCGCCGAGAATTTCGACCGCCCGACGGCGGAAGTCGAATACCTGCTCGACCTGTTCGTGCGCGAAAGCCGCCGGCTGATCACGCATCCGCGCATCAAGGCGAACAAGGTGCGGGTCAAAGTGATCGGTCAGCGTGAGAAGTTGCCGGAAGCGGTCGTCGTGGCTTCCGAGGCGCTGGAGAACTCCACCGCCGAGCACGACGGCATGCTGCTGAACATCGCGCTCGCCTACGGCGGCCGCGAGGAAATCGTCGACGGCATCAAGAAGCTGCTGCAGCAAGCGGAGGCGGAGCACCGCTCGCCGGGCGACATCGCCGAAAAGCTCGACGCCGCCCAGATCAGCGACTGCCTCTACACCGCAGGCATCCCGGACCCCGATTTCATTATCCGTACCAGCGGAGAGGTGCGGCTGTCCGGCTTCTTCCTGTGGCAGGCCGCCTATAGCGAGTACTACTTCTGCGACGCACTGTGGCCGGAGTTCCGCCGGATCGACTTTTTGCGAGCCATCCGTAGTTACCAGGGCAGGGAGCGCCGTTACGGGCACTAGTGGAAGACCACTGCGGCGGTCGTGTTAAAATGCCGCCGTTGACGGGTTTGGCCTGACGATCATCCAGATTCCTGAAGAGATTGTGCTTCGGGAAAGTCTTCTTTTGCTCTGAAATCTGTTGACCCCCGCTTCGAAATGTTCCACAATTCGCAGCTTACGCTTTTTTGTGGCCCGGAGGCTTGTCCTCGGTAGTGGGTTTTACGGTTTTTGCAGCGCGGAGGGGTACCCAAGCGGCCAACGGGGGCAGACTGTAAATCTGCTGGCTTACGCCTTCGGAGGTTCGACAAATTCGCCGGGAGCGAATTTGAACAGCGACGCGTAGCGGCGCTGGCCCGAAGGGCGGAGGGCAGGATGCCCGGAGTAATCCTCCCCCCGTAGCGTAACGGTATGACGGAGCTGATTCGAGCGAGGTTTTAAGGTTTTACAGCGGAGGGGTACCCAAGCGGCCAACGGGGGCAGACTGTAAATCTGCTGGCTTACGCCTTCGGAGGTTCGAATCCTCCCCCCTCCACCAGATTGAGGATTGAGTGAGTGTGGAACCGCGGCGCTGATTTGAAGTTGAGGCAGCGTCAGGCGGGGAGGTTTTGAACCGATAGAGGTTCGACAAATTTGCCTGGAGCAAATTTGAACCGCCGAAGGCGGGCCCCGTAGGGGCGGAGGGCAGGATGCCCGGAGTAATCCTCCCCCCTCCACCAGCTTTAGAGCGCCTGTATATATGTGGCAGCTCAAGCGAACAGGCTGAGAGAACGCGGGTGTAGTTCAATGGTAGAACCTCAGCCTTCCAAGCTGATGATGTGGGTTCGATTCCCATCACCCGCTCCAGCACGGGTTTAAATGAGGAAGCGTTCGCCCATATAGCTCAGTCGGTAGAGCACTTCCTTGGTAAGGAAGAGGTCACCGGTTCAAATCCGGTTATGGGCTCCAGGAAAAGTCGCTAGTGCTAAGTCGCTAGGACTAAGTGAAGAGGATGGTGGTCTTTTTACTCAGTCCTAGCGACTCAGTCCTAGCGACTATCCGGCCGCCGCGACGGCGAAGAGTTAAGAGTTAGCGACAGAGTTTAATCGAGGAAAGGCAATGTCCAAGGCAAAGTATGAGCGCACGAAGCCGCACGTGAACGTTGGCACGATTGGTCACGTGGACCACGGCAAGACGACCCTGACGGCGGCGATGACGAAGGTGCTGTCGGAGAAGTACGGCGGTGAAGCGAGCGCGTTCGACCAGATCGACAACGCG
>DASSTE010000033.1:0-18398 GCA_035708085.1 Gammaproteobacteria bacterium
CCGAATGCGGGCTGGTGCATCGAGCCGGAGCCACCCTTGTAGCTGATCGTGCGGACGAACTGACCGTCGATGTAAACGTCGGCGCTGCCGCCCTTGGTGCTGGTTGCGTAGGCGTACTGGATGGTGCCTTCGCCCGATCCGAGGTCGAAGGTCAGGCTCATGCCATGCTGGCCGCCCTTGGCCCCCAGCAGCTCGAAATGCCCCGCCGTCGCGTCGGTGTCCTGCACATTTTGCCAGCCGTTGCTGTAGGCGATATGCGAATCGTTGTCCTCGAAGGCGGTTCGCGCCGCGATGCCGACCAGGGCCGCATTTTTGCTCTTCGCGCCATGGGTGTCGGTGACGGTCAGCGTGGCGCGATAGTCGCCGGCGGTGTTGTAGGTATGCGTCGCGATGGGCGTCGAGGTTGTGATCGGCGCGCTGCCGTCGCCGAAGTCGTAGGTGTAGCTCGCCACCGAATCGCCGTTGTCGGGATCGTGGGAGCCCGAAGCGTCGAACGTCACGTCGAACGGCGTGTTGCCGTCCGTCGGCTCGGCCGTCAGCACCGCCAGCGGCGGGTTGTTGACCGCGCACTGGTCGTTGCTGCTGACGGTGAAGCTGCCCTGGTAGGCCAGCCCGTCCGGCATCTCGTCGACCGTTTCACCGATGCCGCTGACCGGCGTGTTCACCGATTGCACGACGGCGGCGTTGAAACCGCCGATCGTGTCGCCGGCTTGCAGGCCAAGGTCTGCGATCGGCACGACGATCACGATGACGCCGTTGGCGGCATCGTAGAAGCTCGATGGGTCGGCGGGTTTCTCGCTGCCGGCCTGCACGAAGCGTCCGTCGGTCGTGCCGCTCGAATTCGGCGCCGCGATATAGGACTCGAACTGCGGGGTGGCCGGCGTCGTCGACACCTGCGGGTAGAACATCCGCACGCCGTGGATCGTGCCGTCAGGCGTCTTGAACGACACGTACCAGTACGAACCCGGCAGTTGCAGTGTCTGCCCGGGATCAGTGTTGATCTGGAAGCGTAGCTTGGTGGTGCCGTCCGCCTGGTAAGGCTGCGACATCTGCAACGACTTCATGTCGGTGCCGGGCGTGCCGGTCAGGCTGTCGCCGCCGGCATCGACCAGCACGGTCGGACCCGGCGCCTTGCACGGGTCGGCCCGGGTGACTGTCGTCACTTCCAGCCCTATCTCGTTGCTTGCCGGGCCGGAGCCTTCGGCATTGGTCGCGACGACCTTGTAATAGTAGGTTGGCACCGTGGCGTCCACGCTCGCGTCTTCGTAATGGGTCTTGTCGCCGCTCACGGTCGCGATCTGCGTCTCGCTGCCGGGACTCGTGCCGCGGTAGATCGCGTAGCCGATGATGTCGGAGCCGCCATTATCCGGTGCCTTCCACGTCAGGTCGGTCTTGGCCGCGGTACGCGTGCCCTGGAGATAAGGCTGCGCAGGCGCCGCCGGTTCGACGGGATCGAACTTCGCCAGCAGCGGTTTCCCGCCGGTCTGGCGCGCAACCCGCTGATAGGCGACGAAGTCGTTCTTGACGCCACCACTCTGGATGCAGGTGTCGGTGACGCAGCCGTCGTCGTACCCGAACAGAACGTTGCCGTGGCTGTCCATCGTCACTTCATTGAAGTCCAGCAGGTTGCGGTTCAGGTTGCCGCCGCCGCTGTTCCAGATACCGCCGTGGCCCTGCACCGGATCGTTCGGCGTCACGTTGACGGTGGTCCAGGTCTTGCCGCCGTCGTAGGTGGTGGCAATGAACAGGTACCAGTTGCCGGGATAGTCCAGCGATTCGTGGTCGCCGGCGACATCGCTGCCGAGGAAGCCGCAAGCGGCGCGGCCGGACGAGCCGGCGACGGCCTCGGGGAAGTCCGCCATGATGACGCCTACCGGCGCGCCGATATCGGTGTCGTTGACCCACGTCTGGCCGTGGTCGTGGCTGACCGCCACGTGCACGTGATGCTCAGGGCCCTGCCCATCGACATAGCATTCATAGACGGTATTGGCCTGGTCGATCGCTATCGATGGGTCTGTCGATCCACCCTCGAACGACTGGCTCCCCGGGATAATAAAATCGGTCCAGGTCAAGCCGGCGTCGAGGCTGACGACGCCGCCCTGCCCGGTGCCGCAGAAGGCCGTAGGCACGTAGACTGCGCCGTCCGGGCCGACTTTCGCGTGGCCGTGCAAGCCGCTGCAGGCGGTGATGCCGTTGCCGAGGTAGATCGGCACGCCCGGGCCGAAGCTGACGCCGCCGTCATCGCTGCGCTGGCACATCGCCGGGCCAACAATATCCTGCGAGCAATAGTAGACCGCATTCGGGTACAGCGGATTCGGCACCGGGAGCAGACTCGGGTACGGGCCGGAGGCGATCGTTTCGTGATCCGCCCCGCCATTGGGTGGCGACGCAGAGGCCTGAATCCAGCTCGCGCCGTCGTCGTCGCTGTAGGCGAACAGCACGTTGGCACCGGTGGTGAGATTGGATATGAACGTGCGGCCGGTTGTCCGGTCTGTGATCAGGATCGGATCCAGTGTCGTGAGGCTGCTGATCGAAGGCGACACGTCGGTCCAGCTGGCCGGTCCCGACTTCGGCAGCGGCGGGTTCCGCTTCTCGGGCGGCGTGACGCGGAAGACGGGGCCGTCGGAGTTCGTCATGATTACGCCGGTTTTGGGGTCAAAGCCGATATTGAATTCGCCGGAGGCGGCGTTGGCGGGCGAGTGGGCGCCTGGCGCAAAAACCTGATAGCGCGGCACGCCCGGCGCGGTCGGTGTTGCCTGGCCGAAGCCGGTGCTGCCGCCGCCGCTGCCGCCTGCGCCGGCGACCAGATCGATCTTGACGCGTACGGTTTCGCCCGTCGGTGTATAAGGCACCACTTTGACTGTAAATGTCTTCGTGCCGTTGAAGGCACGCAGCGTGGCCACTTCCGGATCGGCCTGGCTCGCCGATTGCGCCTTCGCCTGTTCCGAGCCGTCGGTCGTGGTCACATTGCCGGCATAGACGTACAGATCGTAGTCGGAATTGCCGGTGCCCGCGTCGGTCCAGCTCATAGTGAAGCGAATCAATTCGCCCGGATGGGTGCTGGTGTAGTCATCCGGCAACGACACGGTCAGGGCGAAATTATCGCAAGGCTGCACCGGGTTGTTGCATTCCGGGCCGACATCGACTTCCGGGACCGGGGTCGGGTTAGCGATACTGAAAGGCCCGGCCGTGTAAGTGACCGGGCCCGATGTGGCGGTGAGCGTGCCGCTGGCAGGTGTCGCGGCGTACGCGGTTCCCCCTGCCGTCAGCGCGATTCCGAGCAGTAATACAGACATCCGATGTCTCATGAAGCCTCCCGAGCCGTTCCAAGGCTGGTTTATGTTTGGTAGTGGTACTACGACTTCTAAAACTACCGGCGTGAATGACAGCGGGTCAATGGGGTGGTTCCCTAGGATTGCGCGACGCAACGCACAGATTGGGATATTGCTTTCGCTGCGATGGTGGTACTACTATCAGCGCATGGAAACGTCTCACCCTCCCAGCCGGACCCGGCTGTTGCGGGCCGGCAAGACACTGATGGCCGAGGTGGGTTACGAACACGCGGCGACGGCCGCGATTGCCCGCCGTGCGGCAACCTCCGAGTCGCAACTGGTGCGTTACTTCGGCGGCAAGGCCGGACTGCTGGAGGCTGTGTTCGATGACGGTTGGCAACGGATCAACGCCCGGATCCACGGGTTGATCGACACGCAACAGGATACGCGTACTGCGCTCACCGCGGTTCTCGCAATGTTCATTGCCGCGATGGATGACGATCCCGATCTCGCTCAGTTGTTTCTGTTCGAAGCGCGGCGGCCGCGCGGAGTGCATGGGGAACTCAAACTGTCGCAGGGTTATCTCGATTTTCTCGATCGCATGCACCAACTGATCCGCCGGGGCCAGGGCGACGGCACACTGGCCCCGGCTTTCAGCTCGGAAGTCCTGTTGTCCGCGCTGCTGGGCGCGGCCGAGGCAATGGTGCGCGACCGGCTGCTCGGCAGCCGCCGCGGCGAACGGACGCGGCGCTCCGGCAGCGAAGTCCAGCGCGTATTTGACGCGATGCTGACAGGCTTCGCACCGGTGAGCCGATCGGGTATGCTGTCGCAAAGCTGATTCGCGGCAAGGGATACCGCCGCAGGGATTTTACTAGTAGTCCGGCGGTTATTGGTATGTTTAACTGAATATCCGCTTCGAGCTTCGAACAGGGATGTGAAGAGCCGACCTATGCGAGCAGCGACTGTCTGCCGATTAATATTGTCTGCGGCGATCGGGATCGCCGCTGCGGGTGCCGCTTTCGCCGGCGGCATGCCCCCCGGAAAGGATCTCGGGCCCACCGCGAAACCCGCGGAACCCACCATGACCGAGGCGGTCCGACCGGTTTCCGCCCTCGCCAACGTACCGGTTCGCATCGCGGGGCGCATTCACCACACACTCTACCAGGCCGCCCGTCAGGCGGGCCTCAGCAAATCGATGACACGGGCACTGATCGGGCTGTTCGCGCGCCAGGTCGACTATCGCCAGGATATCCATGCCGGCGATCGGTTCGTGGTCGTCTACCAGCCGAATGACGCAGACCCCACGATCGCCGCGGCGGAACTCGATCTCAACGACACGACCCTGCGCGCGTTCCGCTACACCGACGGCGACGGCGATCCCGCCTATTACACGCTGCACGGCAAGCCGCTCAAGCCGACGCTGCTGCGTACCCCGCTCGATTACACCCGCGTCAGTTCGCCGTTCTCGCTGCGCCGCCTGAACCCGGTGCTGCATATCTACCGGCCGCACTACGGGGTGGATCTGGCGGCGCCGGCAGGCACGCCGATTCACGCCGCCGGCCCGGGGCGCGTGACATTCCGCGGCCGCGACGGCGGTTACGGCAACCTGATCATCATCGACAATCCGGGACCGTATTCGACGCGCTACGGGCACATGTCGCGCTTTGCCAAGGGCATTCATGTCGGCAGTCATGTGAGGCAGGGGGAAGTGATCGGCTACGTCGGCTCGACCGGCCTCGCGACCGGGCCGCACCTGCACTTCGAGATTCGCGTCAACGGCAAGCCGGAGCCGCCGCTCAAGGTGCCGTTGCCGCGCGAGGCGCTGACTGAAGCCCAGTTGATGGCTTACGAAAACGAGATCACGCCGCTGCTCGAAGACCTCGACCCGACGCCGCTGCGCCCGGCCGGCGGTGCGGCCGTGGCGGATAATGACCCGCCGGCGACCCTGCCGGCCTTCCTGCCCTCGAAAGGCAAGCCCGCGCCGTTGTGCGTGGTGCAGCCGCCCAGCAACACGATCCTCACGCTGCTGGGCGAATAGCCCCTACTTCACCGTAAACGTATCGTTGCTCCGGTTGCCGTCCGGAATGGCGTGATCGGGATCGATGGTCGCGGATTTCACCCGCTTGTCGCCCGGCACGGTGACTTCGAACTTGTGGTGGCGCTGCCAGGTTTCCACCGGCACCCGCACGCGCCGGGTACTGCCGTCGACGTAGGTCACTTGAAGCGTCGCCGGCATCACCAGCTTGTCGAGATTCGCGACCGTGACCAGCGCGCCTTTGGCCGGATCGTTGTCGACGTATTTCACGCCTTCAACCGCCATGTCGAGCTGCCAGTTGTGGGCGAACCAGCCGCGCCAGAACCACGACAATTCCTCGCCGCCGGCGCTCGACATCGCGCGGAAGAAATCCGATGGCGACGGGTGCTTGAAGGCCCATGCCCGCGCGTACTGGCGAAACGCCGTATCGAAGCGTTCCGGCCCGAGGATCTGGTCGCGCAGCAGCATCAGGCCGAGCGCGGTCTTGAAGTAAGTCACCGGGTGCCGGTACTTCTCTTTAAGGACGTCCGGGAACATCATGATCGGCGGCGCATCCGGATCCTTCAGCACCGACTGGATCTCGTCGACCGGATTGCCGCCGCCGGGCGCGTATTCGCTATCGCGCTTGGGCGCGAACTCGCCGTGGTTGTAGGCATGCGCGGCGAGCACGTCGACGAACGTATTGAAGCCCTCGTCCATCCACGCGTCGCGGCGCTCGTTGGAACCCACGATCATCGGGAACCAGGCGTGGCCCACTTCATGCGTCGTCAGGCCAAACAGGCCCTTGCCGCCGGTTTTCCACCAGTCGAACACGATGCCGGGATATTCCATGCCGCCGGCGATGCCGGCCTCGGCAATCTCGGTCGGCCATGGAAACTCCACACCGGTGTATTTCGAGAAGAATTCGACCGTCGCCTTGACGAATTGCGTCGAGCGGTCCCAGCCACCGTCCTTGAGGCTTTCGACCGGGTATGCCGACATCGCCAGCGCATGCTTGCCGCTCGGCAGGTTGATGCGCGCGGCGTCCCAGACGTAGGCGGTCGACGCGCCGAAGGCGACGTCGCGCGTGTTGTTCATGTGGAAGTGCCAGGTCAGCGTGCCGCTGTGCGTCGGCCGACTGGCCGGATCGTTGACTTCGGCCGGCGTGCGGATCAACACGGTCTTGTCGCTGTGACGCGCCTTCTCGAGCCGCTCGCGCTCGACCTTTGTCAGCACTTCGTCGGGGTTCATCAGCTTGCCCGAACCGACCACGATCATGTTCCACGGCACGGTCACGCTGTAATCGATATTGCCGTATTCGAGGTAAAACTCGTTGTTGGTGAACGGCAGCGTGTTCCACCCGCGCAGGTCGTCGTACACGCACAGGCGCGGATACCATTGGGCGATTTCGAACACGTCGCCGTTTTTGGTGTGGTACCAGTCGGTGCGGCCGCCGAACTTGCCGGGAATCGTGTAACTGTAGACGATGCGCACCTGTACCCGGCCATGCTTCGGCGCGAGCGGCTGTGGCAGGTCGATACGCATGCGCGTGTCGGAAACGATGAAATGTACCGGCTCGAAGTGGCCGTCGGTGGCTGCTTCGACGGATTTGATGCGGTAGCCGTCGGTATGCGCAGACTGCGGCGGCTCGTGGTCGGCATCGTGCGTGAAATTGGCGCGGGCATCGGTACGGTAGCGGTTCTGGTCGAGTTGCAGCCACAGCAGGTGCAACGTGTCCGGGCTGTGGTTGGTGTAGGTGATGGTCTCGCGGCCGCTCAGCGCTTTGTTCGCCGGGTCGAGCGTGGCGTGAATTTTGTAGTCGACGCGATTCTGCCAGTAGGCCGGGCCAGGCGTGCCGTTGGCCGAACGGTACTGGTTGACCGGCTGCGGGTAATTGAACGGCGCGAAAGTCTGCAACGGATCGTAGTTGGATCCGGATGACGCGGGGGCAGCGACGGCGGCATTCATGAAGGCGACCGCGCCGAGCGCGACGAGCGTGGATAACAGCAGCTTTTGCATGGGGGCTCCCGCTTATTGGAATTTAACGAAGCATCCATGCGTAATGTTTTAAGGACAGTTTTGGCGGACGGATAGTTCCAGCAAAGCGCGCTGAATCTGCGCCAACCCTTCGGCTGCGTGAGCGCAGGTGCACGCTGCGGTAGGTATTGCCGGGGCTGTGTGGGGCAGGACGCCGAACCCAGAGCCTACAAGGATGTATTTACGGGCCCCGGAAAAGCCTACCGCGGCGGGCGCCGAAAACGAAGCACTTGAAGCTTTGATTTACGACGTGCCGCCGACGGTCAGGCTGTCGACTTTCAGCGTCGGCTGACCGACGCCGACCGGGACGCTCTGGCCGTCCTTGCCGCAGGTGCCGATGCCTTCGTCGAGCTTCAGATCGTTGCCGACCATACTGACGCGCGTGAGCACGTCGGGACCGTTACCGATCAGCGTGGCGCCCTTGACCGGGCGGGTGAGCTTGCCGTTTTCGATCAGGTAGGCTTCACTGGCCGAGAACACGAACTTGCCGGAGGTGATGTCGACCTGGCCGCCGCCGAAGTTGGCGGCGTAGAGGCCCTTGTCGACCGAGGCGATAATTTCGGCCGGGTCATGCGGCCCCGGGCGCATGTAGGTGTTGGTCATGCGCGGCATCGGCAGGTGGGCGAACGATTCGCGCCGGCCGTTGCCGGTGGGGCGCATGTTCATCAGCCGCGCGTTCATCTTGTCCTGCATGTAGCCTTTGAGGATGCCGTTTTCGATCAGGACGGTGCACTCGGCGGGCGTGCCTTCGTCGTCGATGCTGAGCGAGCCGCGGCGGTCGGCGATGGTGCCGTCGTCGACGACGGTGCACAGTTCACTGGCGACGCGCTCGCCGAGCCGGCCGGCGAACGCGGACGTGCCCTTGCGGTTGAAGTCGCCTTCGAGGCCGTGACCGATGGCTTCATGCAGCAGCACGCCGGGCCAGCCGGGGCCCAGTACGACCGGCATGGTGCCGGCCGGCGCGGGCTCGGCTTCGAGGTTGATCAGCGCGCTGCGCACCGCCTCGCGGCCCAGTTCCAGTGCCCGGTCTTCATCGATGAAATACTGGTAGCCGAAGCGCCCGCCGCCGCCGGCGTAGCCCTGTTCGCGGCGGCCGTTTTCCTCGGCGATCACGGCGACGCTGAAGCGCACCAGCGGGCGCACGTCGCCGGCCAATGTGCCGTCGCTGCCGGCGATCATGATCGTGTCGTGGACTGCGCCCAGGTTGACCATCACCTGCTTGACGCGCGGATCCATGCGTCGCAGTTCCGCGTCGATGCGCTGCAGCAGCGCGACCTTGTCCGTGTCGGCCAGCGTCGCGAGTGGGTCGACCGGGGCGTAAAGCTGCGGCGCGTTGTGGGCGTGCCAGGCCTGCAGCTTGCCTTCGCCGCCACTGCGTGCTATCGCGCGCGCCATTTCCGACGCCTGCGTCAGCGCCGGCAGCAGAATTTCATCCGAATAGGCAAAGCCGGTTTTGTCGCCGCTGATCGCGCGCACGCCGACGCCCTGGTCGATGCTATGGGTGCCTTCCTTGACAATGCCGTCCTCGAGCGCCCAGGACTCGCGGCGGCTGAGCTGGAAGTACAGGTCGGCGTTGTCGATGTGCGCGCCCATGGCGCGGCCAAGCACCCCGGCAAGCTGGCTTTCGTCGAGGCCGGAGGGCGTGAGGATGGTCTGTCTGGCGAGATCGAGGGGATTGCTCATACCGTCCATCATACCAAACGATGCTCACCGCCCCGGCGACTTCGATTCCGGATTGGACTTTTTCTCAGGCGCCGACCCCGACACCTTCTTCATCACCGGCTTGTCCCACGAACCGCTGACATGATATTCGAGCTGCGTTGCCTGCTTCAGCGGCTTCTTGAAAATCTGCGTCAGCAGCAGCGCGGCCACGCCGGTCACCGGGCCACCCGCGATTGCCGCGGCAATCGGCAAGGTCGAGGCGATGCTGGTGTCGATGATCACGTCTTCGTCGTAATCCTGCTTGCCGAGACCGATGCGGCCGACCACGTGCACGTCGGCAACCGTGCTTTTCAGGCGAAAATTGTTGGTGTAGGCGTTGCCGCTGATGATGTTGAAGGTGCCGCCGATCGAGTCGTAGCCGAAGCCCTTGCCGAACACGTCGCTGAAGTTGAACAGCAGGTGCCGCGGCAGCGCGTTGAGACTCAGCAGCGACAAGAGCCGCCCCGCGCCCGGCGAAATTTCCGTCAGGCGGCCGTTCGCGAGATGCACGGTGATCGCGCCACCGAGCTTTTTCATGATGTCGCTCGACGGTGGCCCCGGCCAGTGCAGTTCCGCGTCAATCCTGGCGTGCTGGGCCGTAATGGCCGCCGGCAGGCCGAGCGCCTTGAAAGCGGCGCCGACGTCGTCGCTGCGCGCGGACGCCGCGATGCGCGTGTGCTGGCGCCCGTTGTCGTCGACGATCCAGGTGCCGTACATGTTGATCTTGAGCGCCTTCTGCTTCGCGGAAAAATACGGCACCACAATTCCGCCCGGCGCCTGCAGCAGCTTGAATGCCAGCCGGCCGAGGTCGCGCTTGCCGATTTGCGTGTCCTGGCTCGCGAACTTGATCGGCGGCAGCGTCGTCGGCGACAGGTTCATTTGCTTCGCATGACCCTGCGCGAAGTTCGAACCGAGGTGCAGGTAGTCGAGCGCGACCGCGTACGGATGATCGTTATCGACGGTCGCCGGCAGCACGATCGACCCCGCCGCGTCCGGGCCGGCCAATTCGAGCCGGTAGCCGCCCGCGGCTGTATCGTGCATCTGCACATGAACTGCATGAAAGTGCTGACCGAGTGCCTCGACTTTGCCGATCGTCAGGTCGAGGTCGATGTTCTGCGGCGCGGCGGTGCTGTTGCCACTGCCGACCAGCCCGCCAAGTTGTTGCCATTCGGCGAGCGACACGCGGTCGAGATGACCGTCGATCCGCAGCCCGACGTTGGGCAGCGCCACCTTGCCGACGCCAAAGTGGATCGCTCCGGTCTTGATCGCGACGCCATGCTTGCCCTTGTCGGCAAGATCGATTTGCGCCTGCACGGCATCGCCGTAATGGGCGCCGATCTTGTAGCCGTTATCGCCGATCGTGACTTTGAGCGCTGTCTTGACCGCCTTCGGACCGGGCTTGGCGAACGGCGCCGGTAGCTTGAGTTCGAGGCCCTTGAGATCGGATTGCGCGCTCACCGTCAGCGGCGCGTCGCCCGCGGCGAATTCATTCGGCAGCAGCACTTGCGCCTGCCAGCCGAATTTCCCCCGCGCTACGTCCGCGTGCGGTGCGCCCAGCGCTTTCGTCAACGCCGCGGCCGTTGCGCTGCCGGTCAGGCTGATCCGCGTGGTGGCCGCCCGGTGCGGCGCCGGGTGCACGGTAATCGCGACCGGCTCGCCGAGAAATTCGCCGGTAAGCCCGGTCGGGCTGTTGAGCCCGGCGTTGGCAAAATCGAGTTCGCCCTTGAGGTTTTTGAAGCCCTGCGACAGCGCGGCAAGCTTGGTATCGACGCCGAGCAGATGCGCCTGGCCGTGCACCTGGAACTTGTCGATGTCGGCGAGCGGCAGATTGATTTTGACGTCCACGTCGAGCTTGCCGTGGGCTTCTGTTTTGGTGATGTACGGCCCGAACTTTTTCGCGATCGGCGAGTGGCGCAGGAAGTTCATTGCGTCTGCGGCGTCGCCGCGCGCGGTGCCGGTTACTTTCAGGACCCCCGCCGCCAGGTCGGCAATCGCCGCCTGCGATCCGCCCATCGCCATGCCGCTGATCGTGCCCGAATGCACCGTCGCCGACAGCCCTTCATCCTTGAAGATGACTTCGGCGTTGAGCTTGGTCACCGCCGGCCAGTGCGGATCGAACTTGATGCGCGTGTCGGTCAGGTCGAAATCGACTTTGAACAGACCGTTGCGGTCGCGGAACGGAAATTGATCGGCGGCCCCGCGAAAAATCACCTCGACGCGCGGCACCTTTCCGCTCTTGACGGAGCGATCGACCCACGCCGTTACCGACGGCGGCATGATACCGACCGGCAGATACTCCGACTTGTGGACGAGGTCGATACCGCTGGCGGTCGCTTCGACATCGAGCACCGGCGCAGCGCCACCCGCCGGCAGCAGCACGCTGAAATGACCGGCCGTCGCGATGTCGGCATTCGCCAGGCTGAACTGATCGCTGGCGATGCGCCAGCCGGCGGCTTCGTGCTTGAACGTCAGGGGCAGCTTCGCTTGCGCCAGCGGGATCGGGCCGCGGAACAGGCCGGGAAAGTCGATCGCCATGTTGCCGCCGGTCAGCGCCAGCTTTCCGCCGCTGTCGGCGCGCCAGTCGAGATCGGCGCGTAGCGTACTGGCGTCGGCGGCATTCGATGACAATGGCCGCACCCGGCCCCGCACCGCCGCCGGCTGCAGGCCGGCACCGCGGCCTGACAGCGTCAGGTTCACGCGACCGCCATGCAGATCGAGTGGCACGTGGGGGGCCAGCTTCGGCACACTCTCGAGCCTGAGGCCGGCGAGCTTCAGGCGGCCCTGCCAGTGCCAGTCGCCGTGCGGTTGCGAACGCGTAAAGGCGACATGACCGTCGAGGCTTTGCCCCATCGCCTCAGGCAGCTTGATCGAAAGCTGCACGTGCGGCGTGCTGCCGCTGACGCGCGCGTCCAGATCATGGAACTGCCAGCCCTTGATCTTGTGCGCCGGCGCGTTGAGCACGATCGTGCCGTCGCGGATCGCGATCGTGCCGACCTGGTCGAGCACGTTGACGATGTCGTTGAATGACGGCGCGGCGCCCGTGCCTGCCGGCAGCCCGGGAATCGTCAACTGCCCGTTCGCGCCCTGCACCACGGTGAGACGCGGCGCGGCCACGCCGATGAAAGCCGGATGTACCTGCGGCCAACTGACGAAACTCAACGGGTTGAGCGCGACGCGGACGTGTTGCGCCTGGATCAGACGCTTCGTCCGATCCGCGCTCAGCACCGCCACGTTGTTCAAGTCGACTTCGACGCCGAAGCCGTGCCAGCCCATCGCGATCGAGCCGATCGCCACCGGCTCGCCGAGCCGCTGGCTGGCGATGTGCTCGATGCGCGGCGTGTAGCTGTTGATTTGCGAGGCGAAATAGAAATACCCGCCCGCGATGACGATCGCCAGCAGCACGATCAGGCTGGCGAGACTGTAAGCCGTCCATAGCAGCGCACGCTTCACGAAGAATTCTTCCCGAACCCCGAGTCCCGAATCCCGAACCCCGACACTTTAGACCGGCACCACATCAAACGATTCCGGATTGTAGAGATTTTCGACCTGCAGCCGGATCGGCTTGCCGATCAGTCCCTCGATTTCGGCCAGGCTTTCCGACTCCTCGTCGAGCAGCAGGTCGATCACGTCCTGGCTCGCGAGCACGCGCAGTTCCTGAATGTCGAACGTGCGCGTCTGGCGCAGGATTTCGCGAAAGACCTCGTAGCAGACGGTCTCCGGCGTCTTGATCGAACCGCGCGCGCCGCAGGTCGGGCACGGCTGGCACAGCACGTGCTCCAGGCTTTCGCGGGTGCGCTTGCGGGTCATTTCGACCAGGCCCAGCGGCGAGATCGCGCAAATCTTGTTGCGCGCATGGTCGCGCGCGAGCCGCCGCTCCAGCGTTTCCAGCACCGTCTGGCGATGCTCGGGATCCTGCATGTCGATAAAGTCGATAATGATGATACCGCCCAGGTTGCGCAGGCGAAGCTGGCGCGCGATTGCCTGCGACGCTTCAAGATTCGTCTTGAGCACCGTCTGCTCAAGGTTGCGGTAGCCGACGTAGGCGCCGGTGTTGACATCGATCGTCGTCATCGCCTCAGTCTGGTCGATCACCAGGTAACCGCCCGATTTCAGTTCGACCTTGCGCTCCAGCGCCTTCTGGATTTCCGTTTCGATGCCGTACAGATCGAAGATCGGCCGCGCGCCGTCATAAAACTCGATCCGGCCGGCGAGTTCGGGCAGGAACGTGCCGGCGAAATCCGCCATCCGCCGATACACCGCCTCCGAATCGACCCGCACCTGCTCGACTTGCGCATCGAGAAAATCGCGCAGCATCTTGACCGGCAGCAACAGGTCCTCGTGCACCAGCGTGCCCGGCGGCGCGGTGCGGCTTTGCTCGGCGATCAGCTCCCACAGCTTGCGCAAAAACAGCATGTCGGCGCGGATCGCCTCGTGCGACACGCCTTCGGCGGCCGTACGTACGATGTAGCCGCCGGTATCCGATTCCAGAAACTGCGTCACCAGCCCGGCCAGACGCTCGCGCTCGTCGGCGTCGTCAATGCGCGTCGACACGCTGACGCGCTCGCTGCCGGGGACATGCACCAGGTAGCGCGACGGGATACCGATACGCGTCGACAATCGCGCGCCCTTGGTGCCGAGCGGGTCCTTCAGCACCTGCACCAGCAGCTCGTCGCCCTCGTGCAGCAGCTCGCGAATGTCCGCCGGCCCGCGCGGCTCAGGTTCGCCCTCGTTGTAGACCGCGCGCGAAATGTCCGACGCATGCAGGAATGCGCTGCGCTCCAGCCCTACATCGACGAACGCGGCCTGCATCCCCGGCAGCACGCGCAGCACCTTGCCCTTGTAGATGTTGCCGACCAGGCCGCGGCGGTGCGCGCGTTCGATGAAGATTTCCTCCAACGCCCCGTTGTCGAGAAGGGCCACGCGGGTTTCGCGCGGGGTTACGTTGATGAGGATTTCTTCGCTCATGGGTGTTGGAGTTTTTAGTGATTGCGGGTTCTATTATGACGGTTGGATTCGCGGTGGTGAAATCGGGGGTTGTGCCGCCTGCGGCGGCAGGCAGTCGGGCGCGGGGGTGCCGCGCCCCTACCGTCGCGGACGCATCAGAATTTCACGCCAAACTCAAGCAACAGCGATGCTGTCTCGGACAACGGCAGCCCCACAACCCCTGAGTAACTCCCTTCCAACCGCGCAACAAAAACCGCGCCCCGGCCCTGAATCGCATAAGCCCCGGCCTTGTCGTCGCCTTCCCCGGTCGCGACATAACGGTCGATTTCAGCGTCACTCATGCCACAAAAAAGCACCCTGCTACGACTCAGGGCGGTGCGGGTGCGTCCACCATTGGTAACTGCGACGGCAGTCATCACCTCGTGCGCACACCCGGCGAGCCGCGCCAGCATCGCGCGTGCCTCTCCCCGGTCGGCCGGCTTGCCCAGCACGTCGTCATCGACAACGACGGCGGTGTCCGCGCCTACTACGACCACGCTCGTTCGATTCAGCGCCGCCAAGCCGGCCGCAGCCTTGGCCTGAGCCAGTCTCAAAACATAGTCGGCGGGGGCTTCGGCGGGAAAACGGGTTTCATCGACTGACGCGAGGACAAGCTGATGCGCCACACCGATCTGGCGGAGCAGCTCGTGTCGCCGCGGAGAGGCTGACGCGAGGTACACCTCAGGCGCGGTGATAGGGGTGACCTTGCAGTACAGTCCACGCCCGATACAGCGCTTCGGCAACCACCACGCGCGCCAACCCGTGCGGCAGCGTCAGCGGCGACAGCGACCAGCGCCAGTCGGCGCGCCCCAGACAATCAGGGGCAAGGCCGTCCGGGCCGCCGATCAGGAAGACACGGTCGCGGCCGTCCTGCAGCCAGTCACCAAAATTTTGTGCCAGTGCTTCGGTGGTGAGCGATTTGCCGCGGACGTCGAGCGCAATGGCTTCGTCGTCCGGGCGGACGTGGCCCAGCATGCGCTTGCCTTCGAGCGCGCTGGTGCCGGCGCGGCGCGGGGTGCGCTTCGGCAGCGGGATTTCGGTGAGCGACAGCGCACACTCGTGCGGCAGCCGGGTCGCGTAGGTCTGAAAGCCTTCGTCCACCCATGCGGGCATTCGGTTGCCGATGGCGAGGACGCGGAGATTCATTTAGTGGACGCCGCCGGACAAGGCGTCGCGGGGCTGCGCGTGGATGTCCACGCTCCACAGCTTTTCGAGGTTGTAGAACTCGCGCATGCGCGGCAGCATCAGGTGGACGACAATGTCGTTCAGATCGAGCAGGATCCATTCGCCACCCTGTTCGCCCTCGACTCCTAATGGTTTCACGCCGGCGTCCCTGGCTGCACCGAGCACGGCGCGCGCCAGCGCACGTACGTGCCGGTCCGACGTGCCGCTGGCGATTACCATCACGTCGGTAATCGCGGTCGCGCCGCGCACGTCGAGCACCTTGATGTCGACGGCTTTGAGGTCGTCAAGCGCCTTGACGGCCAGGTCTTTCAGATCGTCTGCTGTCATCGCGTCTCCGCTGTCTGTCGATAGAAACCGTTGTTCATAATCAATGTCCTAACTTCCTCGGGCAGTAGATAACGAACGTCACCGCCGGCGGCGACGATGGCGCGGATGACTGTCGAGGAAATTTCGAGTTGGGTGACGGCTTGCAGGAATATGGTGCCGGCCGGGCGCGCGTGCAGCTCCGCCGGGTCGCGTACCTGGCGCGTGGCGACCAGCGTGCTGAGTTCGCCTTCGGCCTGCAGGTGCCAGCCCGGCCGATGGGCGACGACCAGGTGCGCCAGATCGAGCAGCTCGCGCCAGCGGTGCCAGCTCGCAAGGCCCAGAAACGCATCCATGCCGACGATCAGTGCCAGCGGCGTGTCCGGCATGTCGTTGCGCAGTGATTCGAGCGTGGTGACGGAATACGATGGTGCGCTGCTGTGTACCTCGCGTTCGTCGACCACGAAACGGGGCTCCGGCGCGACGGCCGCCTTGACCATCGCCAGGCGCGCGTCAGGCGGCGCGACCGGGCGGCCGCGGTGCGGCGGGCAGCCGCTGGGAATGAAGCGGATTTCGGCGAGATCGAGCGCCTCGAGCACGTCGAGCGCGGGTCGCAGGTGGCCGTAATGAATGGGATCGAACGTCCCGCCGAAGATGCCGATCGCTCGCATTATGCGGCGGTATCCCCGGTTGTTACCGGCTGTGCGCCGGCGAGCATCGCCACCAGCGCCGTGAGTACCGACCAGGATTCGGCATGGCGCGGCCCCTTGATGATGCGGTCGGCCTCCGCGGCGCGCATCAACAGCCTGCCGGAAGCGCGTCGACCGAGCCGGCGCAGCGCGCCCTCCACCAGCGCGCGCCGCTTCGTCGGCCAGACCTTGCCGAGTGCCTGCGCCACGGATTTGCCGGCTCCGGCATCAAAAGCAGCGTCGGCCAAGATCCGGATGTCGCGCGTCAATGCCCATAGCACCAAGGTAGGTGCGACGCCCTCGGCTTTCAAGCCGGCCAGCATCGCCAGGGCGCGGGCGCTGTTGCCGCCGAGCGCGGCATCGACGAGACCGAAGACGTCATAACGCGCACTGGCCGAGACCGCTGTCTGTACGGCCGCCAGTCCGACGTGGCCGGGGCCGACGGACAACACGAGCTTGTCGACCTCCTGCGCCGCCGCCAGCAGGTTACCTTCGACCCGCTCCGCCAGCAGCTGTGCCGCGTCGTCATCCAGTTGCAGTCCACGACTGTGAGCGCGCTGCGCGATCCAGCGCGGCAGATCGCCCGTGCCGACCGGCCAGATTTCGAGCACCGCGCCCGTCTTGTCGAGCGCCTTCAACCATGTGGGGCCGCCGCCACGCTTATCAAGCTTGGGCGCAATCACCAGCAGCAGCGTGTCGGGCGGCGGCGCGGCGGCATAATTCGCCAGCGCCTCGCCGCCATCGCGACCGGCCTTGCCGGATGGCAGGCGCAACTCCAGCAACTGCCGCGATGCGAACAGCGACAGGCTCGCGCCGGCCGCGGCCAGCCGCCCCCAGTCAAAGCCGCGCTCGGCGAACAGAATTTCGCGATCGGTAAAGCCATCTGCGCGCGCCGCCGCTCGCACCGCATCGGCGGCCTCCTGCACCAGCAGCGTCTCATCGCCGGCGATCAGGTAGATGGGCAGCAGCGTCTTCTTGAGGTGCGCCGCGAGCGTCTCGGCGCGCAGCTTCAAAGGCGGGACGGAAAGCAGTCAGTCATGTATCCATAATAGCCGCCCCGGCGCCGCAATGTCACCGGTGTCGGCTGGAGCCGCAGCATCGCGCTGTGGCGGCAATTCAGGCAGGATGGGCTTGCGGACAGACTGATTGAAACGGAGGATGCAATGAACGACGAAGTTCTGACCGGCCACTGCACCTGCGGCGCCGTCCGCTACGAAATGATCGGCAAGCCATTGTTCGTGCATTGCTGCCACTGCCGCTGGTGCCAGCGGGAAAGCGGCGCATCATTCGCACTTAACGCAAGCAGTACGCATGAATCACCCAGTTAAACCGTTCGCACACTCGCCCCAACACGTCAAGAAACGCGTGCCGATCTACATCGTCGTGATAAATGTCCTCCTGTCCGTCGCCTCGCGACGTGACATGGTAAAGAGCGCCCGCGAATTCAATCCTCAGTGGACGAGCCATGGAACGAAAGTCTAACTCAGTGACCCCCTCCTTGGTCGCGAGAAAAACATCAATTCGATCTCCTTATTTCAGCCTTCAGTCTCGAAAAATTAGAGAAAAACGAGATTACTAGGATAATGAGATAAAAGTAGAGGCCAAGCATAACGCTGACTGAGACATTAATGTGCCTATAGGCCATGAAAACGTGCGAAGCAAACATCGCCAGCACCACAAAACAGGTTGTTTCCGCCACTATCAATAGGCGGCCCCAAATGCTTATCTTGATGTCGCTAATACGCGATGGCGTGGGTTGCAAAGGTAAAAATCCCACAAGCGCACAGAATAAAGCTAGAGCCACGAAGAATGAAAAACGGCTACCGGTTATCAGAGCACCAATAATTTCTGCAACGACAGCCAAGGCCGCGATAAATGCGGCAACCATGAGAGTGCGCAGCACCACTCTGCCAATGCTCGCGTAGGGCGTATTCATCACTGCCAGCGCTTTGAGGGACTAATTCTTCAGCACCCGCCGCTTTCATTGCTGATACAGCCCGACGCTTTTTCTGCTAGTCCTCCCGCTACCGCGCCGGCTCGCTGACCGGAGGCAGATGCAGCCCCCGGCGCAGCAATTCCTCGAGAACTACCGACAAACGCACCAGTGCTGTTTGCAATGGCTTGAGCGCTACCACTGATGCCCACCTCAACAGCCGCGCCGGCTGCTCCACCAGCCGCGCTGTAAGCCGCAGCAGTTCCTACCCCGCTGGATAG
>DASSTE010000034.1:0-52134 GCA_035708085.1 Gammaproteobacteria bacterium
CCTGATCTGGATCGTCATTTTCACCGCTGTCGGCGGCGTTTGCAGCGCCCTGGTCGCCTCTGTCTTCCTGCTGTTTTCGGAGGAGCGCCGCCGCGTCTCGCTGCCGTACCTGCTGAGCTTCGCCACCGGCGCGCAGCTCGGCGTCGCCTACCTGGCGCTGTATCCGGAAGCGTCCGTCGACGTCGGGCCGGATCATCAGCGCCTGCTCGGAATCCTGGTCGTGGTCGGTATCATGGCCTTTTTCATGCTGGAAAAGTGGATGCGCTGGCACCAGCACGGCGACGAGCCGGTGCACCGGGACCCCGGCGTGATGGATATGGCGGGCGGCAGCCTGATCCTGATCGGCGACGGCGTGCACAACGCGATTCACGGCGTGCTGATTGCGGCCTCGTTTCTTGCCGATATACAACTCGGGCTGGTGATGACGCTCGCGGTGCTTGCCCACGAGATTCCGCTCGAAGTCAGCGACATCGCGATACTGGTCGGCAGCGGCATGAGCCGCCTGCGCGCGTTCGTCCTGAACGCGCTGGTCGGACTGGCGACGATGGCGGGCGGGCTGATCGCGTATTTCGCGCTCGATCAGACGCGAAGCATCCTGCCGTACATTCTGACCATCGCGATCGCCAACATGACCTACATCTCGCTCGCCGACCTGGTGCCGAACATGCACAAGCGGACCGGGCTGGCCGAAGCGCTGTGGCAGTTCGGGCTGATTGCGGTCGGCGCGGGCGTGATCCTGGTGATCGAGTACGGGATTGCCAGCCTCTAAAAGTCGCCAGGACTGAGTCGCCAGGACTAAGTACAAGATACGCGATTCTTTTCTTCACTCAGTCCTGGCGACTATCCATCCGCTCAAAGCGATTGAAAAGAGATTGGCGCGCCCTCATTTAAAACCCATCACATATTTTTGAGGGCCGCCCCATGCGGATGGATAAACTCACCAGCAAATTCCAGATCGCGCTGGCCGACGCGCAATCGCTGGCGCTCGGCCGCGATCATCAATTCATCGAACCCGCGCACCTGATGCTGGCGATGCTCGACCAGCGGGCCGGCACGGTACATCCGCTGCTCGCCAAGGCCGGCGTGGATGTGAACCGGCTGCGCAACCGGCTTGACCAGGCGCTCGACCGCCTGCCGCAGGTCGAAGGCGTCGGTGGCGACGTGCATGTCTCGAACGACCTCAACCGGCTGCTGAACCTCACCGACAAGCTGGCGCAGAAGCGCAACGACCAGTTCATCGCCAGCGAGTTGTTCGTGCTCGCCGCGCTCGACGACAAGGGACCGCTCGGCGACGCGCTGCGCGATGCCGGCGCCAACCGGCAGGCGATCGAGCGCGCGATCGACGAGGTGCGTGGCGGCCAGTCGATGGACGACGCCAGCGGCGAGGACCAGCGCCAGGCGCTGGAAAAATACACGATCGATCTTACCGAGCGCGCCGAGCAGGGCAAGCTCGACCCGGTCATCGGCCGCGACGATGAAATCCGCCGCACGATCCAGGTGCTGCAGCGCCGCACCAAGAACAATCCGGTGCTGATCGGCGAGGCCGGCGTCGGCAAGACCGCGATCGTCGAAGGGCTCGCGCAGCGCATCATCAACGGCGAAGTGCCGGAAGGACTGAAGGACAAGCGCGTGCTGACGCTCGACATGGGCGCGCTGATCGCCGGCGCCAAGTTCCGCGGCGAGTTCGAAGAGCGCCTGAAGGGTGTGCTGAAGGATCTCGCCAAACAGGAAGGGCGGATCATTCTGTTCATCGATGAACTGCACACGATGGTCGGCGCCGGACGCGCCGAAGGCTCCATGGATGCGAGCAACCTGCTGAAGCCTGCGCTCGCGCGCGGCGAACTGCACTGCGTGGGCGCGACCACGCTCGACGAGTATCGCCAGTACATCGAAAAGGACGCCGCGCTCGAGCGCCGTTTCCAGCGCGTGCTGGTGGACGAGCCGAGCGAGGAAGACACGATTGCAATTCTGCGCGGTCTGAAAGAACGGTACGAAGTGCATCACGGCGTCGAGATCACCGACCCGGCGATTGTCGCTGCGGCGACGTTGTCGCAACGCTACATCACCGATCGGCAATTGCCGGACAAGGCGATCGACCTGATCGACGAGGCGGCCAGCCGCATTCGCATGGAAATCGATTCCAAGCCGGAAGAAATGGACCGGCTCGAACGGCGGCTGATTCAGTTGAAGATCGAACGCGAAGCGCTGAAAAAGGAAAAGGACGAAGCCTCGCGCAAGCGCCTCGACACACTGGAGGGCGAAATCGGGCAACTGGAGCGCGAATATTCCGATCTCGAGGAAATATGGAAGTCGGAAAAAGCCTCGTTGCAGGGCGCGAGCCAGGTGAAGGAAGAACTGGAGCGCGCGCGCCTGGAGCTCGATACGGCACGCCGCGCCGGCGACCTCTCGCGCATGTCGGAACTGCAATACGGTCGCATTCCGGAACTTGAAAAGCGGCTCGCGCAAGCGTCGCAAGCGGAAACTCAGGAAACCAGGCTGCTGCGCAACAAGGTGACGGATGAGGAAATCGCCGAAGTCGTGTCGCGCTGGACCGGCATTCCGGTCGCGAAGATGCTCGAAGGCGAGCGCGACAAGTTGCTGCGCATGGAAGACGAATTGAAGAAGCGCGTCGTCGGCCAGGACGAAGCGGTGAGCGCGGTTGCCAATGCGATCCGCCGGTCACGCGCCGGCCTGTCCGATCCGAACCGCCCGAGCGGCTCGTTCCTGTTCCTCGGCCCGACCGGTGTCGGCAAGACCGAACTGACCAAGGCGCTCGCATCCTTCCTGTTCGATACCGAAGAGGCGATGGTGCGCATCGACATGAGCGAGTTCATGGAGAAGCACTCGGTCGCGAGACTGATCGGCGCGCCGCCCGGCTACGTCGGTTACGAGGAAGGCGGCTACCTGACGGAAGCCGTCCGCCGCAAACCGTACTCGGTAATCCTGCTCGACGAAGTCGAGAAGGCGCACCCGGACGTCTTCAATGTGCTGCTGCAGGTACTCGATGACGGCCGTCTGACCGACGGCCAGGGCCGCACGGTCAACTTCAAGAACACCGTCATCGTGATGACTTCGAACCTCGGTTCGCAGATCATCCAGGACATCGCGCAAACGGACGGCTACGAGCAGATGAAGTCGGCGGTAATGGAAGTGGTCGGCCAGCACTTCCGCCCCGAGTTCATCAACCGCATCGACGAAGTGGTGGTGTTCCATTCGCTGGACGAAGCGCAGATTCGGGCGATCGCCCGCATCCAGATGCAATATCTGGA
This sequence comes from Gammaproteobacteria bacterium, assembly GCA_035708085.1. Taxonomy (GTDB): domain Bacteria; phylum Pseudomonadota; class Gammaproteobacteria; order Natronospirales; family DASSBR01; genus DASSBR01. Next base: position 3,270 of record DASSTE010000034.1, read on the forward strand.
GCGCCGGCTCGCCGAACGCGATCTGGGTCTCGCGATCACCGACGCGGCGCTCGACCAGCTCGGCAAGGCCGGCTTCGATCCGGTGTACGGCGCCCGCCCGCTCAAGCGCGCCATTCAGCAGCAACTGGAGAACCCGCTCGCGCAGCGGATTCTGCAGGGGGAGTTTGATCCGGGCGATGTGATCGAGGTCGGGGTGGCCGACGGCGCGCTGGTGTTCGGGAAGCGGGAGGCGGCTCAAGCCAAAGCCGCCAACGCTTAAAATCTTACTCCTTCTCCCTCAGGGAGAGGGGACAGGAAGCAAAGGGAAAATTAATGTCCGACAAGATCACCGTGTATCAAAAGACCACCTGCAGCAAATGCATCGGCACATTGGGCATTCTCGATGAGCGCGGCATCGACTACGAGACCGTCAATTACTACGAGCACCCGCTGACGGCCAACGAGTTCCGCGAGCTGCTGGGAAAGCTGCACCTGTCCGCGCGCGACGTGTTGCGCGACAAGGAGGCGATTGCAAAAGAGCTAAAGCTTGCGGAACGCGATCTCTCGGACGACGAGCTGATCGACATCATGGTCGCCAATCCGGACCTGATCCAGCGGCCGATTGTGGTCAAGGGCGACCGCGCGGTTCTGGCGCGCCCGCCGGAAGCTGTGGAAGCTTTGTTGTCCTAAGGAAGTGCGAAAGCTCCGTTCCTGCTGAGCCTGTCGAAGTACGGGCGGAACTTCGTATTCCCGAGTGGCGCCGCTTCGATATTGACGATGTCGAAAAGCTGACGCTTACCGGCCGTTCCTTCGGCGCGCCCCGCCGCGACTGGACTCGGCGCAAGCCGTATTGGGACCGCCGCATCGCGGCGGTCCACTGATACCGGCTTAACCGGTGGCGGTTCCCTGCCCGTCCAGTTCGCGATGCGCATCGGCGAGCACCGCCTTCGCCAGCCATTCGCGCACCCGCGTCTGGTGCGTTTCCTCCGTCTCGTGCGCCGCCCGGAACTGGTCGGCCAGTTTGTCCTGGCCGATACTGTCGGCGAGGCCGATCAGCGTTGTCCAGCCTTCGAGATCGGCATCCTCAAGCATCAGCAGCCCTTGAAGCGCCTGCGGTAGCGTGGTGCGCGGGTCGGACAGTACCTTGAAAATGCCGGAGCCGGCCACCGACGTCACGTCCGCGGAGGGCGTCATCGTCGTCGGATCGGCGCCGAGGCGCTCAATGACGTCGGTGAGCATGTTGAAGTGTTCCAGTTCTTCGTCGTGCTGGTGCAGAAGCAGATCGTGGCTCGGGCCGCCTTCCCAGGTGCCGAGTGCATCGAACTTGACCAGCACGGCCTCGTAGGCACGCACGCCCGAGCGTTCGAAGGCCAGGCGTTCGCCGAGCTTGTCGATGAAAGTGGCGGGTTTGTGACCCTTGATCGCCTCCATCGCGGTGGTGGCCATGCCTCTCACCGAACCGGGCGCCGGCACCGAGCCAAAGCCGTCTGTGTGTTTCATGAAGTCCTGTCGCATCATGCTCGCCCTGAGTTCTTCCGCGGGGCGCGCGGGCGCCTTCGATGCGATCTCCTCCAGTTTCTGCATGTCGAACGGCGACGCCTGGATGCCGGTGCGATTGGTGCCGATGCGTGTTGCGGGTTCTGCCATGTCGATTTCTCCTAAGCTGCTTTCGGCTTGCGGTTGGCGACCTCGGTCCCGGGGCGCCAGGTGTAGTCTTCGGCGATCGTGTCGCTGAACGAGCCATCCTTGTTGAGGTGCTCGCGGTAGTCGTTGGAGCGCGTTTCGTCGGCCTGGTCGCGCGGCAGGATGCGATGGCCGTCGGCGGTGTAATCGACCTCGCGTTCCAGCGTCTGGCGGATGAAGTCGCGGTGACTCTCGTAGTCGATCTGGTCGGGTATTTCTTCCGGCAGCACTTCCGCCGGATCGCGCCGCTCGATGTCCTTGAAGCACCGCATCGCGACCTGCAGGTGGCCGAGTTCGTAGTCGAGGCAGCGCTCCCAGATTTTCTTGATGCGCGGATTGCTTTCGTACTGCATGCAACTGTAATAGTTGTACGCTTCAGTCGCTTCGTACAGCAGCCATTTTTCGATCCAGGTTTCGTTCGGGTCGCACAGCGAGCCGTACTGGGTGACGTGCTGTTCCTCGATCGATGCGATTTCGGCATACAGTCCGCGGCCGACCGGGTCGGGATAGGACGGGCCGATCGTCATGTAATAGTTGCGTGTCTGATATTCGCCCGTGAACAGGGTCAGCGCGTGGACCTTACAGCGGAGCGGCGGTCTTGCAGTCGTAGTGATCGCGCAGGTCGTCGTGCGGATCGCGATGCTCGAAGCTGGTGGGCCGCCCGGGCAGGATGTCGGTGTAGGACTGCAAGATATTGTTCGGGTCCTTGCCTTCGACCCTATCGGCCAGCGCCGAGTAACGGTACAGGTGGTCGAAGTCTTCGAGCAGCCCGAAGCGATATACCTGCGCCAGGTACTCGTCCGGCTCGTGCTCGGCGATGCTGGCAGTCACTTCGATCGCCACCTGTTCATAGCCGAGCGTGATGTCCAGCGGCGAATCGTCCGGCGACAGCAGCCAGTTCACCATCGTTTGCTGGTGATGCTCGACGCGGCGCACGCGTGCCAGCGTTTCACGCAGGTCCGCGTTGAAATGCGCGGCGAGATGCTGAAAGCGGTTCGCGCCCATTTCGATGCCGTTCATCAGGATGATGCGCACCCGGGTGAACGCGTCGTCGTCGAGCTTGCTCATCGGCGGCGGGGTCAGTTCGCGCAACGTGAAGCGCTGCTGCTCCAGCGGCGTGCCTTTCTCTTCCATGAGTTTGAGAGCCATGCTGTTCCTCCGTGCGGGGCGGGCAAAAAATTAGCTGGGTTCAGTATCGCGCGCGGAGACTTCGAATCAATACGGGCGCCCGCTACCCTAGGTCGTGTCAGCCCGCGACCCGGCCGGTCTGACTTCGGGACTCTCCCCAATGGCCGGGAACCGTGCGTTCGCGTTACTCTGGCGGGAGTCAAGCAAGGAAGCGGCACAGATTGATGAGTGAACCCAACCAGACAGAAGCCAAACCGGTCGGCCTGATCGTGCTGGCGACGAATCCGTGGCTGCGCCTCGGCGCCCGGCGACGCGGCGCGCACTATCGCTGGAAGACGCTGCTGCTGGAGACGGTGGAGGCGGCGCGGGCGTCGCGCTGCCGTCCGGTGGTTGTCGTGCTGGGGAACTGGGCGGCCGGCGTGCGCGATGAAGTCGGGCTTCCTGGCGAGCGCGACAAGTTCAAGCTGGTCGTCAACTGGGCGTGGCGCGAAGGCATCAGTTCGTCGATCCGCCAGGGCCTGACGACACTTGAAGGTCTGCCGGCCGACATCGATGGCGTGGTCATCGCCCGCGCCGGCTCGTTGTCGGCGCGTGAAGTCAATCGGCTGATCGACGCGCACAACGCCGGCCAGGGGCCGGTTGTCGTGCCGGGCTACTGGCGTGACTACAGCAGTGGCGACATGCCGGCCTTGTTCAGCCGCTCGCTGTTCTCCGAGTTGATGGGCCTGCGCGGGGCGGAGGATGCCACCGATATCGTGCGCCGCCATGCGCCGCAGCCGGACAACACCTTCCATATTTCTCATCGACACCTGCTATCGGGGAACAGACATGAGCACCATGAAAGCGTTGCGAATCCATCGCTTCGGCGGACCAGAAGTGATGACCATCGAGGTTCTGCCGGTTCCGCAGCCGCAGGACGATGAATTGCTGCTGCGCGTGTGCGCGGCGAGCGTCAACCCGGTCGACTACAAAACGCGCGCAGGGCAGTATCCGCGCGTCGCGGAATCACAGTTGCCGGTGACGCTGGGGCGCGATGTTTCCGGCATGGTCGAAAGTTGCGGCGCGGGTGTCGACAGGTTCAAGCCGGGCGATGCCGTCTATGCACTCCTGACCCCCGATCACGGCGGCTTTGCAGACTATGTTACGGCCAAGGCGTCGATCGTCGCGCCCAAGCCCGACATGCTCAGCCATGTGCAGGCGGCGGCGGTGCCACTGGCCGCGCTGACCGCGTGGCAGGGACTGTTCGATCACGGCGGTCTCGAGGAAGGTCAGCGCGTGCTGATTCACGGCGGCGGGGGCGGCGTCGGCCACTTCGCGGTGCAGTTCGCGGTGGCGCGCGGCGCGCACGTCATCACCACCGTCTCGAGCGCCGATGTGGATTTTGCGCGCGAAATGGGGGCCGAGCAGGTAATCGATTACAAGGGGGAGCGCTTTGACGAGCAGGTGCGGGACGTGGACCTGGTGCTCGACCTGGTGGCGGGCGAGACGCGCGAGCGGTCGTGGGCGGTGCTGAAGCGCGGCGGCCGGCTGGTGTCGGCGCTCGGCGAGCCGTCGCAGGAGCAGGCCGAGCAGCATGGCGTGCGCGGCATCGGCTATCTGGCCGAACCCAACGGCGCCGAACTTGCTGCGATCAGCGACCTGATCGCGGCCGGCAAGGTGCATCCGCGCGTGCAGGCAACATTCCCGTTCGCGCAGGCGCGCGAAGCCGAACAGCGACAGGAAAACGAGCACGTGCAGGGCAAGATCGTGCTCAAGATCGCAGCGTAGGCTGCGAGGAGAGACTTTCATGGCCATTCAACTGAAACCCGTGTCGCGACAGACGGTCGTGATTACCGGCGCATCCAGCGGTATCGGCCTCGCAACGGCACATGCATTCGCCGCGCAGGGCGCGAAGGTCATGCTGGCCGCGCGCGATGACCGGGCGCTCGAGGAAGTCGCGCACCAGATCAAGGCGAAGGGCGGTCAGGCGGCCTGGGTTGCCGCCGATGTCGGTAAGCGCGAAGACGTGCAGAGAATCGCCGACAAGGCGATCGAGCATTTCGGCGGCTTCGACACCTGGGTCAACGACGCCGGCGCGAGTATCTACGGTCAGCTTGAAGAGGTCAGCGACGCGGATAACCACCGGCTGTTCGACACCAACTTCTGGGGCGTCGTGTATGGCTCGCAGATTGCCGTCAGGCACCTGAAGCAGCGCGGCGGCGCCCTGATCAACCTTGGCAGCGTCGCGTCGGACGTATCGTTGCCGTTGCAGGGCATGTATTCGGCCAGCAAGCACGCCATCAAGGGCTACACGGACGCGCTGCGGCTCGAACTGGAACAGGAAGGCGCCCCCGTTTCGGTGACGCTGATCAAGCCGCACTCGGTGGCGACGCCGTTCGCGCAGCACGCCAAGAATTACACCGGCCGCGAGCAGACGCTGCCGCCGCCGGTCTATCGGCCGGAGGACGTGGCGGCGGCGATCGTGCACGCGGCAGCGCACCAGGAGCGCGACATCTACGTCGGTGGCGCCGGCAAGGTCATGAGCAGCTTCAACCAGAACTTCCCCAGCTCGGTCGACTGGATCAGCCGCCGCACCATGGCCGAGATGCAGCAGCGCAAGAAGATCGACACCACGCGCGAGGACGGCCTTAACCAGCCGGGGGAGGGCGGCCACATCGAAGGCGCGTATCCGGACCGGCACCCGCGCCACACGCGCTACACGCCGATGTCGCTGCACCCGGTGATGACCGGCATGCTGGCCGCAGCGGCCGGTATCGCCACGGCGCGGATGGTGCGCGGCCGGCACCACTGACGGCATGGCTGTCGCAGCCGAACGCCGCGGCACGCCGCGCGCGGCGCCGTTTTGACAGAGGACCTGCCGCGCGAAAAAGCCCTGATGGCATGGGCGCTGGCGGCCGTCGCCGGGTTCATTGATGCAGTGGGTTATCTGACGCTGCGCCACCTGTTCACCGCGCACATGAGCGGCAACTCGGCCCGCCTGGGCGTCTATCTTGGTCAGCTCGATCCGTGGCGCGCGATACCGCTGGCATCGGCGGTGCTGCTGTTCATATTCGGCATCGGCGTCGCGACCACGCTGGCCGAATGGGGCAGCCGCCGCGGCATCCGCTCGACCACCGCACTGATGCTCGGCCCGCAGGCGCTGCTCCTGATCGTCTTCATGAGTTACGGCGCGATGGCGACCGGCGCTAACGGCAGCGTGCCCGATCACACCGGGTATGGTTTCTATACGCTCGCGGCGCTCGCGATCATTTCCATCGGCTTTCAGGTCTGTGCGTTGCAGCGCGTCGCCGGTACGCGCACGCGCACGGCGTTCGTATCCGGCATGCTCGCCAAGTTTACGCAGGAGACGGTGAACTGGCTCTTCTGGCTGCACGACGGGGAACACCGTCCGCCCAACAGCTATCTCGACAACATTCTCAAAGGCGGCTCCCGCAGCCAGTCGGCACGCCGCGTAATCCTGTTCGGCGGCATCTGGTGCTTCTATCTCGCGGGTGCTGTCGGCGGCAGCTACTTCCACAGCATCTGGCGACTCTGGGCGCTGGCATGGCCGATCGCTGGCCTGGCGGCGGCGGTCGTGGCCGATCTCGTTCGTCCGGTGCAGGAGGCGTAATCGCCGGCGGCGCACGGGATTTTACGGATTTGTTTTGAGTTGGCATGCGCGTACCCTGACAAATACGCTGAATGAGTCCAAGGAGGGACGTACCAATGGCCGACGACAAAACCGCTTCCGATCTGCTGGTGGAACGCCTGATCGAGTGGGGCGTCGATACGGCCTTCGGCCTGCCCGGCGACGGCATTAACGGCTTCTACGAGGCGCTGCGCACGCACTCCGACAAGATCCGCCTGATCCACGTGCGCCATGAAGAAGCCGCCGCGATGGCGGCGAGCGGTTACGGCAAATTCACCGGCAAGCCTGCGTTGTGCGTCGCGACCGCCGCGCCCGGCGCGATCCATTTGCTGAATGGCTTGTACGACGCACGCATCGATCAGTCGCCGGTCATCGCCGTCACCGGCATGACCTACCACGACGTCATCGGCACCCATTTCCTGCAGGACATCAACCACGACGCGGTCTTGCGCGACGCGTGCTGGTATAGCCAGCGCGTGATGGGCGAGGCGCACGTCATCAACGTCACCGACATGGCGATGCGCTTCGCGATTGCGCATCGCGGGCCGGTGCACCTGTCGATCCCGATCGACATCCAGGCCGGCAAATCCGTCACCGGCGACCGCACGATCAAAAACCCGCCCGGGTCGAGCGGCGACATCCTCTCGCAGCGCCAGCGGCGCATCCCGCCGCGCGAAGAACTGCAACGCGCCGCCGATGCGCTCAAGGGCAAAAAGAAACCGGTGATCTTCGCCGGCGCCGGTGCACGCGGCGCGGGCGACGAAGTCGAACAACTTGCAGAAAAGCTCGGCGCACCGATCGTGAAACCGTTGCTTGGCAAGGATTGCGTGCCCGACGACAGCCCGTACTGCACCGGCGGCTACGCGCTGGTCGGCACGCGTCCTTCGCAGGAAGCGATGGCCGATTGCGACGCGTTCATCATGATCGGCACGTCGAGCCCCTACATCGGCTTCATGCCCAAGCCGGGCAGCGCGGTCGGCGTTCAGATTGACGATCTGCCCGAGCGACTGGGGCTGCGATATCCGGTCGAAGTCGGTCTGGCAGGCGACGCCAAGCTGACGCTCAAAGAACTGACGCCGCTGCTCTCACGCAACGACGACCGCAACTTCCTCGAAACCGCGCAGCGCAACATGCGCGATTGGCGCGATCTGATGAAAGAACGCGCGACCGTCGTCAGCGACGACGGCCACATGAAATCCGAAGCCGTCTCATACTGGCTCAGCCGCGCCCTCGCCGACAACGCCATCCTCTGTGGCGACTCCGGCACCGTCACCACGCTCGCCGCGCGCACCGAGTTGAAACGCGGCCAGAATTTCTCGTTCTCCGGCACCATGTGCAGCATGGCCGCCGCGCTGCCGTACGCCATCGGCGCGCAAGTCGCGCATCCCGACCGCCAGGTCGTTGCGTTAACCGGCGACGGCAGCCTGAGCATGATGATGGGCGACCTCGCCACCTGCGCCCAGCACAACCTGCCGGTCAAAGTCGTCGTCGTCAAAAACAACCTGCTGGGCCTGATCAAGTGGGAGCAAATGGCGTACCTCGGCAATCCCGAATACGGCGTCGACCTTGCGCCGATCGACTTCATCAAAGTTGCCGAAGGTTGCGGCTTCAAGGCCTTCCACATGGAAAAGCCCGACGACTGCGAAAAGCACCTCAAGGACGCGCTGAATACGCCGGGGCCGGTGCTGGTCGAAGTCGTGGTCGACCCGAACGAAATGCCGCTCACGCCGATTATCAAAAAGCAGCATGCCAGGAATCTGGCGAAGGGGCTTGCGCGTGGCGAACCTAATCGCGAGCGGATTGCGTTAACGATGTCGAGGGCGATGGCGCGCGAAATGACTTATGCAGCCAGTCCGGCGGGTGTGGTCGGCAGAGCCGAGGAGAAGATCAAAGACAAGTTGTCGCCGAAAGGGAAAAATGAATAAAGGGTTTGGCGCCAACCGGCTTCTCTTCTCCCTCAGGGAGAGGGCAGGGTGAGGGGATAAATGAATACTCCCCCTCATCGCAACCTTCTCCCTGAGGGAGAAGGAGCAAGAACGCTGCTTCAAATCCACAACAGCGTAGGCGCGCGCTGTGGTGACTATTTCCAGGGCTATGTGAGGCAGGATGCCGAACCCAGAGTCTACAGGGATGTATTTACGACGTCCCTGGAAATAGTCACCACAGCGCGCGCCGGTTCGTAGCGTCCACCTATGGGGCACCATTCCTCTGCTCTAGCGGCCGATATCGCCCGTAACATCCAGGGCGAAGTCCGCTTCGACCGCGGCAGCCGCGCCCTATATTCCAACGACGCCTCAGTCTACCGCCAAACCCCGATCGGCGTAGTCATCCCTAAAAGCACCAACGACGTCATCGCCACCGTGGCCGCCTGTCGCCAACACAACGCCCCGATCTTCGGCCGCGGCTGCGGCACCGGCCTCGCGGGCCAAAGCGTCAACAACGCCGTCCTGATCGACTTCAGCAAATACCTCAACCGCATCATCGAACTCGATCCCGAACAGCGCTACGCCCGGGTCGAACCCGGGATCGTTCTCGACAGCCTTCGGGAAAAAGCGGAAAAGCACAACCTCACCTTCGGTCCCGATCCCGCCACCCACACCCGCTGCACCCTCGGCGGCATGATCGGCAACAATTCCTGCGGCGTGCACTCGATCATGTCCGGTGTCACCGCCGACAACATCGAAGCGCTCGACGTACTGCTCTACGACGGCACGCGCATGACGGTGAAAGCCGAGACGCCGCCCAATGAACTGGAAGCGATCCTTCGCGAGAGCGGCCGCCGCGGTGACATCTACCGCCGGCTCAAGGTGCTCGGCGAACGCTACGCTGACCTGATCCGCGACCGCTACCCCAATATCCCGCGCCGCATCTCCGGCTATAACCTCGACCGCCTGCTGCCGGAAAACGGCTTCAACGTTGCCGCCGCACTCGTCGGCACCGAAGCCACCTGTGCGTTGACGCTGAACGCGCGCTGCAAATTGATTCCCAGTCCGCAATACCGCGCGCTCGTGATGGTCGGCTACGACGACGGCTACACCGCCGCCGAACACGCCGCCGACTTGCAACGCTACGAGCCGGTGGGCCTCGAAATGTTCGATCGCCGCCTGGTTCAAAACGAACTGGAAAAAGGCTTCCAGCGCCACACGGAACTGCTGCCCAAGGGCGATGGCTGGCTGCTGATCGAGTTCGGGGGCGACACCAAAGACGAAGCGCGCCAACGCGCCGAAAAGCTGCTGCACGACCTGAAGGGCGGCAATCACCGCGACCTGAAATTGTACGAAGAGGCGCGGGAGCAGGAACAAATCTGGACGCTGCGCGAAGGCGGCGTCGGCCACTCCAAAGTCCCCGGCAAACATCCCGGCTGGCCGTCGTTCGAAGACGCTGCCGTCGCGCCCGATCGAATCGGCGCTTTCCTGCGCGACTTCGAAAAGCTGATCAACGACCGCGGCCTCCACATCTCCGCGCTGTTCGGCCACGTCGGCGACGGCTGCGTCCACACGCGCATCGACTGGGACTTCCGCAGCGACGAAGGCATCGCCACCTACCGCCGCACGATGGAAGACGCGGCCGATCTCGTCGTCAGCTACGGCGGCTCGCTGTCGGGCGAGCACGGGGACGGTCAGGCGCGCGGCGAATTGCTCGACCGCATGTTCGGCCCCGAGTTGACACAGGCCTTCAGCGAGTTCAAGGCGATCTGGGATCCGGACGGGCGCATGAACCCGGGCAAGGTCGCCGACCCGTATCCGCTCGACACCAACCTGCGCATCCCGCTCACGCACCGCATCCCGCCGGTCAAGACGCAGTTCAACTATCCCGACGACGAAGGCAGCTTTGCGATGGCGACGCAGCGCTGCTTCGGAGTCGCCAAATGCCGACGCCTGGGCGGCGGCACGATGTGCCCGAGCTACATGGCGACGCGCGAGGAAAAGTATTCCACGCGCGGGCGCGCCCGGCTGCTGTTCGAGATGCTGCACGGCGAGACCATCAAGGACGGCTGGCGCAGCGAAGCCGTGAAGGATTCGCTTGATCTCTGTCTCGCCTGCAAAGGCTGCAAGGGCGACTGCCCCGTGCAGGTGGACATGGCGACGTACAAGGCCGAGTTCCTGTCGCACTACTACCAGGGCCGGCTGCGTCCGCTGTCGGCGTACGTGTTCGGCCTGATTCCATGGGGTGCACGGATTGGCTCGTGCGCGCCCGGGCTTGCCAACATGCTCGCGAAGGTGCCGGCGCTGCGGCGGATTGCAGGCGTCACCACCGAACGCGAGCCGCCCGGATTCGCCGGCCAGACGTTCAAGGCCTGGTTCCGGCGCCGCCCACGACCGCACGGAGGCGGGCGCCGCGTCATCCTTTGGCCGGATACCTTCACCAACCACTTCGAGCCGGAAGTCGCGCAAGCCGCCGTCGCCGCGCTCGAAGCCGCCGGCTGTGAAGTCGCATTGCCGCGCGGCGGGCAACTCTGCTGCGGCCGGCCGCTGTACGACTACGGCATGCTCGATCTCGCGCGCCGCAAGCTGCGCCAGGTACTCGTACGAATGCGCGCCGATATCCGCTCCGGCACACCGATCATTGGGCTGGAACCGAGCTGCACGTCGGTCTTTCGCGACGAACTCGCCAACCTGTTCCCGAACAACGGCGACGCCGAGCGGCTCGCAAAACAGACGTTCACCTTCGCCGAGTTCATGACGCAACAAGCGGACGGTTTCAAACTCCCGCGCCTCGGCGGCAAAGCGATCGTCCACGGCCACTGTCACCACAAATCGCTGTTCGGCATGAACGACGTTTGCGACCTGCTGGATCACATGGGTATCGACTACGAAATGCCCTCGACCGGCTGCTGCGGCGTCGCCGGCAGCTTCGGTTACGAAGCCGGTGAGCATTACGACGTTTCGATGAAGGCCGGCGAACACGTTCTGTTACCGGCAGTACGCAGAGCGTCCAAGGACACGCTGATCATCGCCAACGGCTTTTCCTGCCGCTCGCAGATCTCGTCGGCCACCGATCGCCGCGCGCTGCACCCGGCGCAGATCGTGAAGATGGCGCTGACAGACGCACGCCACGCCGCCCAGCGTTATCCGGAAAGCGGCCGCTATCACGAGCGCCCATCACGTATAGGCGCGAAGGATGCAGCAGTATTGGCTACAGGCGCCGCGGCGTTCGCCGGCGCGCTCTTATGGGGCATTCGCCATCGCAGGCCTTGATCTGACGCGTTAGGTTTCGCTGTCCGTCCAACAGAACAAGCTCGCGTAATCTGCTCCCGTACGCAGGCAAGCACGCCACGTAAGCCCACCCTCGGACATGGCTTCGCGAATGCTCGGCGCCATGAGCTTGAGAAAGCGGGCGGCGGCTTCATCGCGCAGCCTGTCGAGTCGCGACCTGCCCATCAGGTCGAGCGCCCAGTCCGGCAGCAGCGCGGCGCCGGCACCCATGAACAGGTTGCGGGCGAAGCCGGGTAGCGGGATCGGCAAGCGGATAGCGTTCAGTACCGCCAGCACCTCGCGGGTGCGCGCGTCGCAGATCAGCTCCGGGCGCATTGAATCGAAGTAGGCTTTCAGTTCGGCGAGCGACTTGGGCACATCCCGCGCACCAAGCGCTTCGGCGACGCGGGCGGTTTCGTGCAGGTAGCGGTCCTGCGCCGATCGCGGAATCCGGCCGTAGCAGTACGTCTGGTAGCCGCGCAGGAAACTCCAGGCCTCGGCGCAGTGCACCCAGGTGAGAAGGTGCGGATCCTCTGCGCTGTAGGGTCGGCCATCGGGCGCAACGCCGTGGACATGACGATGAACCGAGCGCACCCGTTCAATCGCCCGTTCGGCCGCTTCGCGCGGCGCGTAGCTGGTACGCGCAACGAAGGCGATGGTGCTGCGCAGGCGCGCGAGTGTGTCGGTGCGGAAATCGGAATGATCCCAAACGCCGGCGAGTGCCAGCGGGTGCAGGCTCTGCAGCATCAGCGCCCCGAGCCCGCCGGCCATCATGCTCGGGAAGTCGGCGTGGATCTTCCAGGTGATGGTGTCCGGCCCGAACAGCCCCGGGTCGCCCACCGGATGGTCGTAGTCCGGCGCCGGCGCGTCGCGCCGCAAGACGTCGATGACCGATTGGCGCAGACGCTTGCGGACGGGCGGCGGCAGCACCTTCATGCCGGGCAGGCGCAGACCCGGCGGCTTCCGACATTCGGACGGCGCACCGGAGCGCGGTTCATTGCGGGCTGAATCATTGCTGTCCTTCGTTGCTTCGCTAAACTGCATGGTGACATGACCCGCGGTGCTTATAAACGTCCTGAATCGATTCTGGTGGTGATTTGCACCACTGAAGGCGAAGTCCTGATGCTGCGCCGGCGCAACCCCGCCGATTTCTGGCAATCGGTTACCGGCAGTCTCCGTGTCGGTGAAACGACCACAGCTGCGGCCGCGCGGGAAGTGCGCGAGGAAACCGGCATTGGCGCCGGCGACCGGCTTGAAGACCTGGGCGTCGAAAATCGTTTCCGCATCTGGCCCGAATGGCGTCACCGCTACGCGCCCGGCGTCGAATACAACGTCGAGCACGTGCTGCGTTTGCGGCTGCTTGCCCGGTGCCCGGTAAGCCTGCATTCGACCGAGCACATGGAGTATCGCTGGCTGCCGCCGGCAGAGGCGGCCGCCCTCACCGGGTCCGCAACCAACGCTGACGCCATCCGCCGCTTCGTCGCATAAACCATCCGGTAGCATGCGCCCTCGTTGGCTTTCGCTGACGTGGCGCGTAGTCTATTCTTGAACGCCCGCTTTTTCGTACTTCGTCCAAGGAGGGACGACCAATGACTACATGCGCCCCCTATGCGCGGCACTGACATGGACACCGGCGCGATGGCGGCAATCGCGGGCGAGGGCATCCTCCTCGCCGGCGGCATGCGCGCGATTCTGCTGCAAGTCGCGCATCCGGCCATCGGCCGCGGCGTAGCCGAGCACAGCAACTTCACCTACCGTGCGATGGATCGGCTGCGGGCGACGATGACATACGTGTACGGCATGACGTTCGGCAGCCCGGACGAGCGGCGCGCGATTCGCGACCAGGTCGATACCGTGCATCGCAGCATCAACGGCCCCGGCTACGACGCGCGCGACCCCGACTTGCAGCTCTGGGTGGCGGCGACGCTGTACCACACGGCGCTGATGCTGTACGAGCGCTGGGTCGGTCGCCTCGACGATTACCGCGCGGAGATCATCTACCGCCAGTACCGCATCCTCGGTGCTGCATTGCAGATGCGCGAGGAGCAGTGGCCGGCTGACCGGGCGGCGTTTCACGCGTACTGGAATGGGATGCTCGAGCGCATCTACGTGACCGACGCGGCGCGTGAGGTTTGCCACGACCTGTTCTATCCTCACCAGGTGCCGTTGTGGGTGCGCGCCGCGATGCCGCTCAACCGGCTCATCACGGCGGGTCTTCTGCCGGCATCGATTCGGGACGCCTACGGCCTCGAATGGAACGACCGCAGGCAGCGCCGCTTCAACCAGTTCTCCAACGCGGCGAGCCTTATTTACCCGCGCATGCCGGCGCCGATCCGGAAGTTCCCGAAAATCTGGTATTTGCGCGATATGCGGCACCGGTTGGTGCGCCAGTCCGACCCGGAAGGCGAAAATGTCTGACACTGCCATCAACCACGGCGTAACAAAGTCCGCCTCGCCGGTGCCCGCCCGCGACGCGGTCGCCGGCTACGATTCGGCCTCCTCCATGTTGCGGGCGCTCGGCTTGTACCTGCACGGCTGCGATACGCCGGTGTTGGGTATCGCCTCGGCGTCGGTCGAGCCGTTTGTCGATCCGTTGCTGAAAGCGCTGGATCACGTGCCGCGTGGCGTGCGCGAGGCGCTCTTCACCTGGGGCGGCATCGCCGAGGCGCTGCCGGTCGATCGGTTTGCCGACGTGGATGCGGAGGCGGTCGCCGAATGGTGCGTAAGCCGTTACCCGCGCCGGCCGTATCCGGCGGTTTTTATCGGCTCGTCGAACGGTGCGATGGTGCACCTCGCCGCCGCGCTCGGCTGCCCGTGGCTGCCGCAGACGCTGCTGCTGCCGGTGCGGCGCCGCTACATCCACATGGACGAGCCGCGCGAGATCGCCGAGGAGACGATCGATGTCGCTCGCGACATGCTCAACGTCAATCCCGGCGTGGCGCTGCACCAGATGCACGACCCGGTCCAGGATCGCCTGCCGGTGCGGCGCATGAGCTATTTCCGGATGAAGTACCTGCACCTGCCGCAGGCGTATCGGCGTTTCCTGGACGACTGCCTGACACTTGGCGGCCGAATTGTCATCGTCAACTGCGAGTACGGCTGGCCGACGACGCAGCTCGCCGACCGGCATTACTTTCAGTTCGGCGGCGTCGGCGGCGCGGACTTCGAGGATTTGTTCGACGGCACGCCCAGGGTGGCGGAATTTCTGGCCGAATACGGCTCGCATCGGCAGCGCTGGGATCCGCCCGAGCCGGACGCCGAGCGCGTCGAGGCGGAGTGGGGCTTCCGTGAGGAACTGCGCGCGGACATCACTACCTACGCCGAGGCGAATCACGCGCGGGTGGAGGAAATCCGCTTCTGTCACCCAATGGAGGTCAGCGCGCCCATCGCGGACCTGCATCGCTGGTGGTACCGCGACCGCGGCACGCCGATCAAACGCTTACTGGCGGAACAGTTCGTCTACATCGAACCGTGGTGGGCACCACGCCTCGGGGCCGTCCCGTTCTGGACGCTGTTCGGCACGCAGCCGTCGTGGCGGCGGCTGGTCGATTATCTGCGCGCGGTGCCGGCGTATGACGATATACGCATCGCGCTGTTTTCGCACGGTACGTTCTCGATCGGCATGGCGACCGGTTCGGATTGGGAAGGACTGCTGTCGTATGCGACCCACGGCGGCGGCTTCGTCGGGGTCGACCCGCGGCTTTACCCGCTCGACATTCGCACCATCGTCGGCTTTCATCGCGACGTCAGTCGGCTGGACGAGCCGATCGAGCCGCCGGCACCGCTGACGCTGGAGGAGGCGGATGCGTTTTTTGCCGATGCCGCGCCGGAAGGTGTTTCGTTCAATTTTGCGTAACGGAATAGCCGCGAGGTTCGTGTTCGAATGTACGACTCCGCCAAGACCCTGTTTCGCGCGCTCGTCCGCTTCCTGCACGGCCGCGACACGCCGTTCCTGGGTCAGGCGCCGGCGGCGGTCGAGCGGTTCGTGCACCCGTTCATGCGCACACTGAACCGGCTGCCACGACGCGCGCGCCAGCGGTTCATCGCGCTCGGGCCGTTGCCGTCGGCGATGGCGCCCGATAAGTTTGCCGAGTGCCACGCCGAATCGCTGGCCCGCGCCAACATCGCTCAGCTTCCCGAGCGGACCTGGCCGGCGATCCTCATCGGTTCCAGTAACGGCGCCGGCATGCACCTGGCGGCGGCACTCGGCGTGCCATGGCTGCCGCAGACGACGATGCTGCCCGTGCGTACCGGCGGCATAGATCCCGACGAGCCGCAGCAGGCGATCGACCAACTCGCCGCGCCGCTAGAGCGCTTTGCCGCGCGCAATCAGGATGCGCTGGTGGTTCATCAGCATGACCCGGTGCACGATCGCCTGCCGATCGCGCACGTCGCTTACGTGCGGGTCAAGTGGCTGACGCTTCCACGGGTGTATCGCGATTATATCGACCGGACGCTGGCGCCGGGCGGGCGCCTGATCGTGCTCGATTGCCGGCACCGGCGGCCGATGACGCAGTTCGGCGAACGGCACTGGTTCCAGTTTGGCGGTCTTGATTCCGCCACGCTGGAGGAATATTTCGACGGCGGAGCGCGGGTAGAGGATTTCCTCGAACGCCAGAGCGCCGCCCGGCGCCGCTGGGAGCCGCCCGCGCCGACCGGAGCGGAGCCGGAAGCGGAGTGGGGCTTTCATGCGGCGATCGGGTATTCGATCCTGGAAGCCGCCGCGAACAAACATGCCACGGTTGCAACACTCACCTATTCACATCCGCAGCAGCCGAGCCCGTTTGTGGCCGAGTTGTACCGCTGGTGGTATCGGCAGCGCGGTCTCCCGGCCGATCGCCTGCTGGTCGATCAGTTCCTGGTGGCGGATCCCCTGCGCACCCTGACGATCGGCGCGGCGCCGTATTGGACGCTGTTCGGCACGCAGCCGGCATACGATCGGCTGGCCGATTATCTCGATACGGCCGCGCCGTGGGACGATATCCGCCTGACGCTGTTTTCGCACGGCCTCGACGGGATCGGCGACGCCAGTGGCGAGCAATGGGGCGAGGCGCTCAAGCGGGCGCGGAAATCGAGCGGCTTCGTCGGTGTCGATCCGGATTACTACCCGGCGGACCTGCGCACCGCCGCCGGCTTTCATCACGACCTCGTGCAACTGCCGGGACGGCGTCCGCCACCTGCGCCGTTGACCGTCGAAGAACTGGATGAATTCAGCGCCACGTGGCCCGGCGCCGACAACGATGGTGGCATCACGTATAGGCACGCCGGCGCCGGCGGCGTAACCTGAAACACTTCAGTCGTTCGGCAAGGAGGCCGCCATGATCCAGCAACAATGCGTATCGCTCGAAGACGCCCGTCGTCTTATCGTCGCCGGTGAGCAGAAAGCTCGTGACATCGGCCAGCCTATGAACATTGCGGTGGTCGATAACGGTGGCAACCTCGTGGCATTCGCGCATATGGACGGCGCGTGGAAGGGCAGCGCCGATATTGCGATCAACAAGGCATTCACATCCGCGATGTTTGAACTGCCGACGAAAGGACTGTCGGAAAAAGCGCAATCGGGCGGCCCGTTTTTCGGCATCCACGTGTCCAACCAGGGCCGCGTGATGATTTTCGACGGCGGCCTGCCGCTCAAGCAGGACGGACAGTTGGTCGGCGCCGTCGGCGTCAGCGGCGGCGACAACAAACAGGATCAGACGGTGGCGGAATCGGCGCAGGCGGCCTTGTAAAAAATCAGAGCTACTTGCCCAGCGGCGTCGACGTGGGCTTTCTGAATTTGGACTTGGCGTACTGAAGCATGTCGATCTGAAGATTGATGGCCGGTAGCGCCTTTTTTGCAATCCTTTTGATCTTTTCCGATTCGCCCTTCGCAATTTCCTGCTGGGTCTTGTTGGCCGCCTTGAGCTCGGTCTCGAGCATCATCCTCGTCCAGGCCTTGTCGAACTTGCCGCCCGACTTCGAGCTCACGTATTGGAGTTGCGATTGCATTTGCGCCGACGGCGTGTCGGCCAGCCGCACGCCCATATCTTTTGCCAACGTCTTCAACTCGTCATCCAGCGCCTGATCGTCTTCGACGATTTTTTTGGCCGCCTTGTCGACAGCGGGCAGTTTGCTCCGCCGCCCGGCGATCTTGCCGGCATCGATGGCTCCCAGGCCAAGCTGGTGCGCGCTCTGCAACCACCGCTTGTCCTGAGGTGGCGGCTTGTCACCAGCGTACACAGTTGCGAACGTGGCGAGCAACGTCAGTGTGAGCGGCAATAATATGAATCGCATTTTCATGAAGATATGCCTCTTAAAAAAACCCCGGCGCCACACGGGCGCCGGGCTGCTTGAGCTCCCAACGGGCCTGTTAGCGAACCTGCGAAGGCTGACTGTTCGTGTACCGTCGGCCCGCGCCGTTCTCCCACATCTGGAACACGTTGACGCCCAGGCTGCGCAAGGTTGCGATATTGATCTGCCCGGTCGGCGCCAAGCCCTGCGCGCGCTGATAAGTCATTAGTCCGATCTGCGCGTGATGGTCCCAGTTGCCGGTGACCTGGCCCATATCATAGCCGGCAGCGTTAAGCGCCTGCTTGATCTGACGCACGACGGCCGGGCTGACACGAAGCTGGCCACCGGTGCCGGCAGGCGCCTCCTGCAGGATCCGCTGATTGGTTACCGGCTCCTGACGGGCGAGGTTCTGCTGCTGACCCTGCGTGGCCTGCTGGCCGCTCTGCTGCTGCGGGCTGGCTGCCATCGCGACGGGTGCCGCCATAGCGAAACTCAACGCAGCTGCCATGCTGATTTTGTGAAAACTCTTCATCGTTCATCCTCCATTGAAGGTGTGGTCAAGGCCGCCTAGCGCGACACTTGTGACTGCTGGTTCTGGTGCTGGTCAGGGTGGTAAGCCGGCAGGTTCTGGAACTGCTGCTGGCTGATCGACGCTTGCAGACGAGCTTTCTGCGAATTGAAAGTGAGCTTCGTCACCGGCACTGCCACCAGCTTGCCGCCGATGAGACCGAAGAACGAGGCACCCGTTTCAATGACCGCGTAGGTCACGCGGTTGTGATCGATCACGAAGCCGTGAACGCTGCCGATGTTCTGCCCGGCAGTGTTGTAAACGGCATCGCCCACCCACTTTTGCAGCGGCTGGCCCTGAACCTGGGCCGGGTTGGCGGCGACCGGGTTCGAGTTCGTCGCGACTTGAGGTCCGGCGCCATTCTGCCCGCCGCTACCCGTCCCGTTGCTCGTGCTGCCGTTGCTCCCGTTCGGCGTCACCCGGACCGTGCCGAGGTGCTGAGGACCGTTCGAGGCAACGCTCGATCCGCTGGCGTTCGACTGAAGCTGGACGCCGCCGGCCTGGCGGCCCACACCGTTGCCGGCGCGCTGCCCGTTTACGACCATCGGCTGGTTCGATTGCGGCGCCCGGATGTGAATGCCGCCGGACGAGCCCGTCGAGTTCCGTGGCTGCGGAACGTGAATCTGGATCCCGCCCGCGGCGCCGCCGCGTCCGCCGTTCGCTCCAATCTGAATCCGATTGGGCCCGGTCTGGTTCGGCACCTGGATCTGGATCGGACTGGATCTGTTCTGGCTCTGCTGCTGGCCCCCGCCCGTCTGCGCCGCGTTAGCGGCGAGCGGCACGAGCGCCGCGCACATCGCCGTAACTGCAGCCGGTACGAGGTATCGGTGCTGTGACATGTTTATCTCCTGTTAGCTGGGCGATCTGGCAGCGCTCGCGGGCGCTGCCAGGTACGTCGTGGATCTCAACTTCTCGGCGGAGTATTTGTATTGTTGGAGTTATTGCCTTGATTGCCCTGGCCACCCTGATTCTGGCCGCTATTATTGAAAAGGCCATTATTGCCAGAGCTGCTGCTGTTAAGCCCATTAGAACCATTGCCGTTAAGTCCATTGCCGTTCACACCGTTGCTGTTAAGTCCGTTACCGCCAGTGCTGCCATTGCTGTAAACGCTGCTGGCGCCATTGTTGTACAGGCCGCTGTTGCCCTGGCCGCTCTGCATGCCGCCGCCTTGATAGCCACTTTGCATGCCGCCACTCTGGTAACCGCCTTGCATGCCGCCACTCTGGTAACTGCCTTGCACGCCGCCGCTCTGGTAGCGTCCCATCTGACGATAGCTGGCATTCTGGTAGCGGCCGCCGCCGTTGTTGCCAAAGACGCCGAGGGCGAGCAATGTCGTCAAGTTGAGATTGCCTGTCGGCGCAAGACCCTGTGCTTTCTGCCAGCTTTGCAGCGCACGGCTCGTCTGCCGATCCCAGTTACCGTTCACCGCGCCGGGGTTGTAGCCGGCTTCATTCAGCCGCTGCTGAATCTGACGCACGGTCGCCGGACTGATCGTCAGCGGCGCACCGGTACCCGCAGCCTTTTCCTGCAGAATGCGCTGGTTGTTTACCGGCTGGTTTCTGGCAGCATTCGTCTGTCCGTTCTGCCCGCCCTGTTGCGCCATCGCGAGCGGCGTTGCAGCCAAGGTCAAAGCGGCCGCAGCCGTCATCGTATGAAGTATCTTCATAAGTCGTCTCCTGTGGAAATGTACACATAGATACGGTTTTCATCGCGGAGTGAAACCGTGCGAACCAGACTACGGTTGACGGTTGATGATGCCTACCGCGGCGTTTGCGGGGGAGCGTTAGCGGGAGCCCTTTTAGCGGACTCCCCACCTAAGCAAAAAAAATCCCCCTGCCGGTGAGCGGGAGGGGGATCTGCTGGACCAGCTGTTTTTAGCTATTTATTTACTGACTGAAGCCTTGGTGGTGGACTTGATTTTGGCCAGCGCGTGCTGAAGCATGTTTTGTTCCAGGTTGATCGCCGGCAGGGCCGTCTTGGCAAGTTTCTTGACCTTGTGTGATTTGCCCTTGGCGACTTCCGCCTGCGCCTGATTGCCAGCCTTTAGTTCAGCTTTCAGCATTGTCTTGGTCCACAGCTTGTCGAACTCGGTGCCGTTCTTCGACTTCACTGTCTGCAGTTCCGACTGCTGCTTGGTGGACGGCGAGTTCGGCAGGTCCACGCCCTCATCCTTGGCCAGCATTTTCACTTTCTTGTCCAGCACCTGGTCGTCCGCGATGATCTTTTCGGCGACCTTGTTGACCAGCGGCGAGTTGCCATTTTTCTTGGCCGCTTTGCCGGCCTTGATCGCGGCGAGGCTCGTCTGGTGAATATTCTTCAGCCATTGTGCGTCCTGTTGCGCCACCTTGTTGCTGCCCGCAAAGGCGGTGCCGGCGAAAGCGGTCGGGACGGCGAGCGCGCACGCCAGTAGGGTTGTTCGTGCATTCATCGAAGGTTCCTCCTTCCGTGGGTGAAAGAGAGTCCATGTTCGACGGCTCGTTGCGCCGACGCAATCGGGGCATGTACGGTGAGGGAATACCGCGTCCCGGGGAAACGTGCGGATTATTTGACCTCGTTCTGCGCGTGCTGAATCATGTTGAGATGCGTCTGCAATACCGGCAGGGCCTTCTTTGCCAGTTTCTTGACCTGCTCGGAACCGGCATGATGAATCTCGAAGTCGGTCTTGTTGATCGCCTTGAGATGCGCCATCTCCATGGCTCGGACCCAGTACTTGTCGAAGTCGGAGCCGGACATTGACTTCGCCTTCTGCAGCACTTTTTTCTGCATCGGCGAGGGCGATTTCGGCAGCGGGACGCCCAGTTCATGTGCCGCACGCGTGAGCACTGCATCCAGCATCTTGTGATCGCTCACCAGCATGTGCCCGGTCTTTCTGACGATCGCGTGGCTGCCTTTTTTCTCCGCCGTTTCGCCGGCCTTGATCTCGGTGAGATTGGCTTTGTGTGCCGCCTTCATCCAGATCTTGTCCTGGTGCGACACTTTGGATGACGATGACGCTGCATACGCTGCAGCAGGCAGCGTGAACGCCAATGCCAGCAAAATCCATTTTGCTTTCATGAGCCGGTTCCTCCGTTCCTGGAAATTCGTGGACTCGCCCCAGCCTAGCGCCGACGCCAAGCCCGCGGCAATCAGGGAAAACGCGCTGGGGCCGGTAGGGGTAGGCGTACTGTCACCCTGCCTGCGCAGGAATGACGAAGGAGGCCTCAAATTTCCAGCCGCGTGTCTTCCAGATCGAGATCGCGTTCGATCTGGCGGCGCACGCCATCGCTGATGCGTCCGGCGTTGCGCAGTTCGAGCAGCTTCGCCCGCTCGGCCTGCAGCAGTTCGCGGCGCAGGCGCTGCGATGCGAGCGAGCGCTCTTCGTAGTCGATGTCGCTTTCGCCCTTTTCTTCGGCTTCTTCTTCCGAAAGCTGGGCGCTGAAACGTACGCGGCGGCGTTCGTACACGCCGCGCAGCCGCTCGACCGCTTCATCGTGAACCCAGTCCTCGTCCGCCAGTTCGTCAATCCGCGCGAGCGCCGCCTCGGCGGCACAAAGTCGCGCTTCGGCCTGCTCGCGCTCTTCCACGTCCTCCTGGCCCGCCAGCCCCAGCCGCCGGACCAGCCACGGCAGCGTCAGCCCCTGCGGGACCAGCGTCGCGAGGATCACGCAGAAGGTCAGGAACAGGATCATGTTGCGGAAAGGGAAGGGCGTGTGCCCGTGGATCGTAAACGGCAGGGCGAGCGCGAGCGCAAGCGAGACGCCGCCGCGCATGCCGGTGTAGGCGACGATGCTGAGGCGCCGCCAGTCAACCGTCGGGGTTTGCTCGCGCACCCGGCGACTCAAAAAGCGCGGCAGGTAAGCGAACGGGTATGTCCACAGCGCGCGCATGCCGACCACGGTCAGGCAGATCACTGCGGCGTACAGCAGCAGCCGCATCGATTGCCAGTGCTGGATGCCGCTGACGATTTCCGGCAGTTGCAGGCCGATCAGAATGAACAGCAGCGAGTTGAGCAGAAACGGCAGGACTTCCCAGACCTCGAACATCTGCAACCGCGCACGGGGCCCGGAAAGCTGCGGCGAACGCCAGCCGAGATAGAGGCCGGCCGCCACCGCGGCGAGCACGCCGGAGACGCCCAGTTCCTGTGCCGGAATGTAGGCGGCGTAACTGGTGAGCAGCGAAATGATGATCTCGACCTGGCGGTCGGCGATGCGCATCCTGATGAACGCGACCACCCAGCCGACGATCAGGCCGATGGCGACGCCGACAATTACGTAGAGCCCGAACTGCAAAATCGCGAGGGGCAGCGAAAAAAAGCCCGTGACGACGACAGCCAGCGCGACGTGGTATAGCGACAGCGCGGTGCCGTCGTTGATCAGGCTTTCGCCTTCAAGAATCGTGACTACCTGCCGCGGGGCGCCGATGCGGCCGGCTACGGCGGTCATCGCCACCGGGTCGGTCGGCGCGACCACCGCGCCGAGCACGAAAGCCGCCGCCCATGGCAGGCCGATCAGCACGTGTGCAACCCACGCGACCGCGGTCGCTGTGATCAGCGTGACCCCGACCGCCAACCAAGAGATCGGGCGCAGGTTGGCACGAAATTCATGAGGCGACGAAAAAAAGGCCGCCGAATACAGGATCGGCGGCAGGAAAACCATCATCACCAGGTTCGGTGGCAGGCGGGCGCTGGGCATGAGCGGAATAAAGCCGAGGCCGACGCCGCCCAGCACCAGCGCGACCGGGTACGGCACGCGCAGGCGACGGGCGAGCAGCACCAGCGCCGCGATCACCGCCAGCAGGCCGAAGATCAGGAATTCCACCGTTCGTTACCGTTGTTCGCTCTATCCCCAAAGTGACAGAATCCGCCGGCGGCCGACACCGGGGTTATGTCCTATAGGGAAGAGCCCATGTTGACCGGCCAACCCCGTGCGCCTAGGGTGATTTGTGAGAACTGCTTCCTTCCCGCCAGAACGATTTCCGGGGGAAGCCCCCGCTTGAGTTGGGAATCAAGGAGGATTCCGTGCGCAAACCATCCGGTTATTGCCGCTCCCGGCTGCTGCGGTTTTTCGGCGGCACGGGCACGGGGAGACCCTTCCTGCTGCCCATCGCGGTGCTCGCGGCATTCTTTGTCTGTTTCCAGGCGCGCGCCGGCCTGCTGCCGCAGCCGACATCGCAGAACGCGCCGGCCGCCACTCACAGCCAGACTTCGCAGCCCCAGAAAAAACTGTCCAAGCAGGACAAGAAGTGGCTGAAAAGCGCGCACCAGGTGAACCTCGCCGAAATGAAAACGGGCGAGGTCGGTCAGCGTCGCGCGCACGCCCATTCGGTTATCCGGGTTGCCCGGACGCTGGTTGTCGATCATCGCATGCTCGACGCGAAAGTGGCGAAGATCGCCAAGTACCTGGGCGTGAAACTGCCGAGTTCGGCATCCCTTAAGCAAAAGACCATTCTCAAGCTGATCGAGAGCCAGCAGGACATGGCTTTTGATAAGGAATGGGTGCACCAGGAAATTGACGCCCATATTGCTGCGATCGAAAAGACCAAGCGGGAGATCCACAAGGGTTCGTCGAAGAAGGTCATGCAGTTGGCCAAGCAGGCACTGCCGGTGCTGCAAAAGCATTTGCACCTGTTGCGGCTGGCTGCCGATCAAATGACCGGCGGCAAGTAGCAGCCGGCTGGCAGCCAGCGAACTGATCCCGAAGAATCATGGAGGATTCGATGAAAAAAATGATTTTGATGGCCGCGGCCGCCGCGCTGTTTATCGCCTTTCACGGCGGCGCGTACGG
Organism: Gammaproteobacteria bacterium; assembly: GCA_035708085.1. Taxonomy (GTDB): domain Bacteria; phylum Pseudomonadota; class Gammaproteobacteria; order Natronospirales; family DASSBR01; genus DASSBR01. The sequence goes on from DASSTE010000034.1 coordinate 27,483, forward strand.
CGCGCAGAGTCAGAACGGGAATCAGACCGGCAAGCAGCAGCAAAACCAGAATCAGGGAAACGATCAGAACAATAACAACAATGGCGGCGGCAGTCAGAACAACCTCGTCAAGCTTTCTCACGACCCGGCGCAATGGGTCATGCCGGCCAAGAATTATCACGGCACCCGGTTCAGCAAGCTGAATCAAATCAACCGCGACGATGTCAGCCACCTGCAGGTCGCCTGGACCTTTTCGACCGGAGTGCTGCGCGGCCACGAAGGCGCGCCGCTGGTGATCGGCGACACGATGTACCTCATCACGCCGTGGCCGAACATCGTTTATGCGCTCGACCTGAGGAACCAGGGCGGAATCAAGTGGAAATACAACCCGCATCCGCTGTCCGCATCCAAGGGCGTGGCCTGTTGCGACTGGGTCAACCGCGGCATGGCCTATGCCGACGGCAAGATTTTCTTCAATACGCTCGACGATCACGTCATCGCACTGAACGCCAAGAATGGCAACCTGATCTGGAAAACGAAAGTCGGCGACATCAGCAAGGGCGAGACCATGACCATGGCGCCGCTGGTAGTGAAGGATCACGTGCTGGTCGGCAACAGCGGCGGCGAATTGGGCGTGCGCGGCTGGCTGAAGGCGCTGGACGTGAATACCGGCAAAGTCGATTGGACCGCCTATTCGACAGGGCCGGACAAGGACGTGCTGATCGGTAAAAACTTCAATCCCTTTTATGACGAGGACCGCGGCAAGAACCTCGGCGCCAAGACCTGGCCGTCAAAGGCCGCCTGGATGATCGGCGGCGGCACCGTCTGGGGATGGATTACCTACGACCCCGATCTGGACACCATCTATTACGGCACCGGTAATCCGGGGCCGTGGAATCCGCTGCAGCGTCCCGGTTCCAACAAGTGGACCTGCACGCTGTTCGCGCGCGACCCCGATAGCGGCATGGCGAAGTGGGCGGTGCAGTGGAATCCACACGACGAGTACGACTACGACGGCATTAACGAAAGCGTGCTGTTCAACATCAAGATTGACGGCAAGATGCGTAAGGTCCTCGCGCATCCCGATCGCAACGGCTACATGTATCTGCAGGACCGCACGACCGGCCAGATTCTGTCGGCCCAGCCGTTCATGCCGGGAGCGAACACGATTCTGAAGGTCAATCTCAAGACCGGCGCGCCGGAGTACAACCCGGCAAAGGCGCAGCAGCTCGGCAAGATGGTCAGGAACATCTGTCCCGCCTCGACCGGCGGCAAGGACTGGCAGCCTTCCGCCTATTCGCCGATCACGCACCTGCTGTACATCCCGCACAACAACCTGTGCCAGGACGAGGAGGTCTCCACCGTCAGCTACATCGCCGGCACGCCGTACATGGGCGCGAAAGTCGCGATGAAGGCCGGCCCCGGCGGCTACCGCGGTGCGTTCACCGCATGGGATCCGGTCAAGGGGAAAATCGTCTGGTCGAAGCACGAAATGTTCCCGGTGTGGACCGGGGCGCTGGTAACCGCGGGCGGCGTCGCGTTCTACGGCACTATGAACCGCTGGTTCAAGGCCGTGGATGCAAAGACCGGACAACTGCTGTGGAAGTTCCGGGTCGGCTCAGGCATGGCAGGCCAGCCGATTGCCTTCCGCGGCCCTGACGGACGCGAGTACATCGCCATTTATGCCGGCGTCGGCGGCTGGTCCGGCGCGGTAGTCGCCGGCAACCTTGACCCGCGCGACCCCTACGGTGCGCTCGGCTTCGTCGGCGCGATGCAGGACCTGCCGAAGTACACGGCCAAGGGTGGCGAGCTGTACGTATTCGCGTTACCCGAAGATTTCGTCAAGCAGCAGAAGCAAGGGGGTGGCAAATGAGTTCTGTTGGCATCCGCCGGCAACAGCCTGTGCCGGGAATCTTCCAGCCGCGCATTATCGCGACCGCGGTTCTCGCGGCGGCCTTCATTATCCTGATGCTTTCGGTAACTGCGCACGCCGCGCATGCCGGACCGCGGGGCGCAAAGCCGGCGCGGCCGGGCGCGGCGCTGCGCGTCTGCGCCGACCCCAATGATTTGCCGTTTTCGAACCGCGCCCTCCAGGGCTTCGAAAACAAGCTCGCCGATATGGTGGGCAAGGCATTGGGCGAGTACGTCGAATACGACTGGTGGCCGCAACGCGAGAACTTCCTGAAGTACACCCTCAACGCGCATGACTGCGACGTCATCATGGGCTGGGCAACCGGCAGCGACGCTGTACTGACGACCGCACCATACTACCGCTCAGCTTACGCGCTGGTGTATCGGGAGTCGGCACCGTATGACATTACCTCGCTTCAGAGCCCGTTGCTGAAGAAACTCCGTATCGGCGTGCACTCGATCGGCGACGACTGGGAAGACCTTCCGGGCGGCTCCGTGCTCGCCAAGCGCGGCATCGTCCGCAACGTGCGCGTGTACACCCTCTACCAGAACTACAGTCGGCCGAATCCGTCATCGGAGCTGATTAAAGCGGTGGCCGACGGCGATGTCGATGTCGCCGTCGCCTGGGGGCCGCTCGCCGGCTACTTCGCGCCGCGCCAGAAGGTCAAGCTCAAGGTCGTGCCGCTGGTACATACGCACGCGATCCTGCCGTTCCAGTTTTCCATTTCGATGGCCGTGCGCAGGGGCGACAAACAATTGCGCAACAAGCTGAATCGCTTCCTGCAGCAGCACCGCAAGGATATTCACGCACTGTTGGTCAGCTACAACGTGCCGCTGCTGCCGCTCGACGACACGCAACAACAACGTCCCAAGGTCGCGGCGAAATGAACGGAGAGCAATCATGAGGCGACTATTCAAATTCCTGCTGGTCGCGGTTTGCGCAGTGCCCGTGGCGGCGGCACTGGGCTCAAACGGGCAGCAGAACAGCCAGCAGCAGAATCAGCAGCAGCAACAGAATCAGCAGAAGAATCAAAACCAGCAGCAAAACAACCAGAACCAGCAGAATCAAAACAACGGCCGCCAGCAGGACAACGCGCAGCAGCCGTCGCAGGCGGGTTCGCGCCTGCAGACGCCGCGCGCCGGGACTCCGCCGCAATCCGGCTTTCATGCGCCGGCCCAGTCCGGTCAAAACCGCATGACCAATGTGCCGGTCAACCGCTACAACGTGATTGGCGAGATGCCGCCGCCGATCGAGAATCCGTATGCCACCAGCAAAACGGCACTGATGGAAGGCAAGAAGCTGTTTAACGCGATGAACTGTGCCGGCTGCCATGGGCCTGGCGGCGGCGGCGGCATGGGTCCGGCGCTGAGCGATACGGTCTGGAAGTATGGCGACACACCCGCAGATATTTATCTTACGATCGCGCAGGGCCGACCCGGCGGCATGCCGGCCTGGGGAACCGCGCTGCCGCCGCAGGCGATCTGGGCGCTGGTGACCTACGTCAAATCGCTGCCGCGGCCGCGCACCGGCTACAACGTCGAGACGAAACTCACGGGTCCTGCGAAGCAGTCGCCTGCCAAGGCCCAGGTGCCGAAGAAACGACCGCCGCAGGGGCCGTCGGCGAAGCCGCCGAACAAGCGTTCCAACACCGTCAGTCCCCCCGGTAAGGGCAAGAAAGGAGATCAAGGCGACCAGGGAGGCCAGGGCTGATGAAGCGCCGGCTGTCGATTCTGCTGCCCATCGCGGCACTGCTCCTGCCGGGCGCGGCGTGGGCGGACCTGCCGATGACGTACCTGATTACCGACGGCCCGGCGGCGAATCCGCTCGCGCACCTCGGCTGGGGTCTGGCGGGTTTGTCAGTATTCGTGCTGCTGTTCATTGCGTTCGCAGTGCTGATCGGCATCTGGCGCGGACGCAAGAACTGGCCTACGGATGCAGCCGGCAGACCGAAACTGATGCGCGGTGCGAACGGCATGCCGTGGCTGGCGATCGGACTACCGGTATCGATCGTGCTGCTGTTCGGCTCGGCGGTCTGGACGTTCTTCACCCTGGCACATGTGTCAAAGCCGCCCCAGGACCCTGCCATTACGCTTGACGTAACGGCCCACCAATGGTGGTGGGAAGTGCAGTACCGGCACTACGGCCAGAAGCAGCGCACCTTCGTCACCGCCAACGCGATTCACGTGCCGGTCGGCCAGCCGGTACGCGTGCGGTTGATCAGCGCCGATGTCATTCATTCGTTCTGGGCGCCGCAGCTGTTCGGCAAGATGGACGTGATTCCCGGCCAGACGAACATCACGTGGTTTCAGGCGAACAAAGCCGGCGTCTATCGCGGTCAGTGCACCGAGTTCTGCGGATTGCAACATGCGCACATGGCCTTTCACGTGATCGCGCAGCCACCTGCCCAGTTTCACCAGTGGTGGACGCACCAGCTTGCGGACGCGAAGCAGCCGGTTTCGCCCGCGGCACAGCATGGAGAGAAGGTGTTTCTGCATCACTGCGCGGTCTGTCACACGGTGCGCGGCGCCGGCGGCCCGGACATCCTCGCGATGGGCAAGATGGGACCGGACCTTACTCACTTGATGAGCCGCAAGTACATTGGTGCAGGCATTCTTCCGAATACGACCGGCTATCTCGCCGCCTGGGTCGAAAACGCGCAGCACCTCAAGCCGGGCGTCGACATGCCGACCATGGACCTGACTAACCGGCAGTTGCTGGACGTAGTCGCCTATCTGCAAACGCTGAACTAGGAACGGAACGCGAATAATGGCCGAAATACCCACTTATCGGACGCCCGAAATCATCAGGCCGGACGAGAGCTATCTGGAAAAGCTGGAGAAGATGTGGAGCGACAAGCCCGGGCTCATCGGCTTCTTCTCTACAGTGGATCACAAGAAAATCGGCCGGCGCTATCTCGTCACCTCGTTCATCTTTCTGCTGGTCGGGGGGCTCGAAGCGCTGATCATGCGTATTCAGCTCTTTCAGCCGAACGAGCACATCATCAGCGCACATCTGTACAACGAATTGTTCAGCATGCACGGCATCACGATGATTTTCCTTTACGCCATGCCCGTGCTGTCCGGATTCGGCAATTATCTCTGGCCGTTAATTCTCGGGCAGCGCGACATGGCGTTCCCCCGCGTGAACATGTTCACTTATTGGGTATTCCTGCTGTCAGGTATTTTCCTCTACATTGGCCTGCCGACCGGCAACGGCACGGATGTCGGCTGGTTCAACTACGTGCCGCTGGCCGGCTCCGAATACAACCCGGGGCCGGGCGTCGATATTTACGCCCTCGGCATCATCTTTTTCTGGATTTCAATCGCCGCGGGATCGGTGGTCTTTATCGCGACCATGATGCGGGCGCGCGCCCCGGGCATGTCCATCAGCCGCATTCCGATCATGATCTGGGGCACGCTGACCGCCAATGTCGGGCTGCTGTTCGCGGTGCCGTCGGTGCTGCTGGTGTTCCTGGAGCTGTGGCTGGACCGGCGTTTCGGCACCGACTTTTTCGACGTGGCCGCAGGCGGTCATCCGATGCTGTGGCAGCACCTGTTCTGGATTTTCGGCCACCCGTGGGTTTATGCGATCGTGCTGCCCGCGATGAGCATCGTCTCGCAGTGCCTGCCCGCGCACTGCCGCAGACCGCTGGTCGGCCAGCATTGGGTGATCCTGGCGACTATTTTGACGATGGTGCTCGGCTTCGGCGTCTGGGTGCACCACATGTTCGCCACCGGGCTGCCGGTGATCGCGATGGGCTTTTTCAGCGCCGCGAGCTTCATCATCGTGATTCCGAGCGCGGTGTCGGTGTTCGCGTGGGTCGCGACGATCTGGACCGGCCGGCCGATTTTCACGACTGCGTTCAAGTTCTTCGCGGCCGAAATCATTCTGTTCGTGATCGGCGGCGTGTCCGGCTTTATGACTGCCGCCGTGCCGCTCGACTGGGAGCTCACGGACACCTACTTCGTCGTCGCGCATATTCATTACGTGCTGATCGGCATCAACGTGTTCGCCGTCATCGGGGGTATCTATCACTGGTTCCCGAAATTCAGCGGCAAGATGATGAGCGAGCGGCTCGGCTGGTGGAATTTCTGGCTGATGTTCATCGGTTTCAACGTCGGCTTCTTTCCAATGCATATCACCGGCCTGTTGGGGATGCCACGGCGCGTCTACACCTATCCGGCCGGGCTCGGCTGGACCTGGTCCAACATGGTCACGACGATCGGGGCGTTTATTTTCGCCATCGGCGTGGGGGTGTTCGTGTTCAACGTGGTGCGCAGCCTGAAAGCGGGCGCGAAAGCGCCGGCAAATCCCTGGGATGCCGATACGCTGGAGTGGACGACCTCCTCGCCGCCGCCGCATTACAACTTCGGCGTGATCCCGCGCGTCGGCAGCATGCATCCGCTCTGGGAAGAGCGCCTGCGGATGGACGAGACCGGCAAGACCATTCTCGACGAAGGCCCGGCGCTCGACGAGGAACACGAGATGTTCGGCACGACCATCATGGACGGCGATCCCGACGTGATTCTCAAGGAGCCGGGACACTCGTTCGCGCCGATCATCATGGCGCTGCTGCTCGCCGGTATGTTTATCGGCATGCTGCTGGAATGGTGGTGGATTTCGGGAGCGGCGGTCATCGCGATGATTCCCGCGATGCTGTACTGGTTCTGGCCGTCGCCCGAAGTCGGCCGCGCGGCGGAGGGTTGAGTTATGGCTGAGCCGGGACTCATCGTCGATCGCCCGCTACCGGTTGGCACCGCCGGGCGCCGCAACCCGGGCTGGTGGGGCGTCGTCCTGCTGATCGCCAGCGAGGGCGCACTATTCGCCTACCTGTTTTTCAGCTTTTACTACCTGCAGTCGATGGCGGACAACGTCTGGCCACCGAGCGGCAAGCCGCCGTTGCCGTATGCGCTCGGCACCACCGGCGCGTTCTTTGTCAGCGGCTTTTTGATGTGGTTCGCTGAGCGCGGCATTCGCCGGGACATCAAGTGGCGGCTGTGGCTGGGTCTCTCGGTGTCGGCGCTGATCGGCATCTCGTATGTGCTGCTGCAACTGGTCGACTGGAGCAACGAACCGTTTGCCTTCAACTCCGGTGCCTACAGCTCGCTGTTCTACACCATCACCGGCCTGCATATGGTGCACGCGATCGTCGGCGTGCTCGGGTTCCTGGCGATACTCATGTGGAGTGCGATGGGCTACGTCACCAAGGATCGACATGTCGCGGTCACGGTGATGGCGCTGTACTGGTACTTCATTATCGTCGTCTGGATCGGCATCATGGCGACGTTCTACATTCTGCCTTACGTTACGCCGCGATGAGGGTGTCATGAGCGAATATAGAGACACAGTCCCGAAATCCGGCGAGCCGATTACGCCGGAGCGCGAGCCGATCGGTTTTGTGCTTGGTTTCGCCGTCCTCGGCGCGCCTGCCGCGTGGTCGCTGCAACTGCTGATTCAGTATGCGTTGGCGAGCCATGCCTGTTATCCGAACAACGTACCGCTGTCCGCGCCGCTCTGGAGCTTCACGTGGTGGATGCTGATCGGCATTGAGCTGATTGCGCTGATCGCAGCCGGCCTCGGGATGTTCTTTTCCCTCAGCAAGTGGATGGAGTACCGCTTCATCGACGCGACGCAAACGGGTCTGCGGCGCAACCAATACCTGTCGCGATGGGCGTTGCTGACGACCAGCCTGTTTTCCATCGCGATCATTTTCACGATCGTCATGATATTCATCGAGCCGATATGCGACGTTTAATCCTGCTGATCGCCGGCCTTGCATTCGCGGTACCCGCCGCCGCAAAGGGTGTCGGCTATGCCGATGTGCTGCATTGGGGGTGGGAACCGTGGGTACTGGCCTGTCTCGCTGTCGCGACCATTCCCTACCTGATCGGCCTCTACCGCATGGATCGCGACACGCGCCGGAGCATCGTTTTCCGCGCCGTAGCCTTTCTTGCGGGAATCGAGGTGCTGGTGATAGCCCTGGAACCGCCGGTCGATTCAATCGCCGGATCGCTGACTTCGGCGCAGATGTTTCAGCACCTTTTGCTGCTGTGGATCGCGCCGCCGCTGCTGGTCGCCGGCCGGCCGGCCTTCGTCTGGCTGCGAGCCATCGACGCGGGGCCGCGTCGCAGCTTCGTGCGCGGCTTCAATCGCTGTGGCCTTGCTGCGCTGTTCAATCTGCTGAAGCGGCCGCTGGTCGCGTGGCTGCTCCTGGTCGCGACACTCTGCTTCTGGCATTTGCCCGGTCCGTATGACTGGGGGGCGCACCATGGCTGGCTGCACGATATCGAGAGCCTGAGTTTCCTGGGTTTTGCGCTCTGTTACTGGACGGTCGTTATCGGCGTACCAGGCCGGAGGCGCGCGCTGGGCTACGGCATGACCATGGTCTACGTCGTCTCGATCGGCTTCGCGATGGGCATGATTTCGGCAATCCTGACGCTCGCGTCACACCCGCTGTACGCGGTGCATCTCAACACGACGCAGTCTTTCGGCTTGACGCCCTTGCAGGACCAGCAACTGGCCGGCGCGATCATGTGGATTCCCTCGAATATGATTCACCTCGCGACGATATGCACGCTGTTCTTCGCCTGGATGCGTGAGGACGAGCGGCGCGCGCCGAAAGTGCAGAGCGTGCTTTACTCGTCCGCGTTGCGCTGCGCCGTCATTGTGCCGCTGGTGCTGATCGGCCTGTCGGCCTGCGGCGGCGGTAACAACGATAACGGCAACGACCAGTCGAACGGGATCACGACCATTCAACTCAACAACCAGGGTGGCAATAATTCGAACGCCACCAGCAATGTCAGTACCAGCGTCAATTCGTCCATCGGACCGAAGTCGGCTGAGCCGTGGGAGACGATTCCGGGCGCGAACCCGCAGCACGGCGCCGCGCTGATCCGCCACTACGGTTGCGGCGGCTGCCACACGATACCGGGCATCGGCAATGCCGACGGGATTGTCGGACCGCCGCTGACCAAGTGGAGCCAGCGGATGATCATCGCCGGTTTCATGCGCAATCGCCCCAGCAACCTGATCCCGTGGATTCAGAATCCGCAGTCGATCCTGCCGGGCGTAGACATGCCGAACATGGGCATCACGCGCAAGCAAGCACGCGATATTGCGGCTTATCTTTATACGTTGGATTGAACCGGCAAGGTTGTCGTGGGGCGGGCGATGCGGTGCCTGTTTCCAAGGACGCCGTGAATACATCCCTGTAGGCTCCGGGTTCGGCTCCTGCGTCACACAGCCTTGGAAACAGGCCCCGCATCACCCACTGACGCGCTGTCGCCGCATTTAGCATTGGCATCGCTCCGTTTGAGTCACGGGACATCTCTTATTTCCTCTCCCTCAGGGAGAGGGTTAGGGTGAGGGGTGTTGATGAATGCGAGCAGCTGAAACTTACATTTCTACATTTTGCTTCCACGGAAGGTACAGCAAATGAAAGCAGTAACATTCCACGGCAAGGAAGACTTCCGCGTCGACAACGTCCCGGACCCCAAAATCCAGCAGCCGACCGACGCGATCATCCGCATCACCTCGACCGGCATCTGCGGCTCCGACCTGCACCTGTACTCGGTGCTGACGATGTTCCTGGAAGAAGGTGACATCATCGGCCACGAACCGATGGGCATCGTCGAGGAAGTCGGTAGCGAAGTGAAAGACATCAAGCCCGGCGACCGCGTAGTCGTGCCGTTCAACATTTCGTGCGGGCATTGCTGGATGTGCGATCGCGGCTTGTTCGCGCAATGCGAAACCACGCAGGTACGCGAGCAGGGCAACGGCGCGGCGCTGTTCGGTTACACCAAGCTGTATGGACAAGTGCCGGGTGGGCAGGCGGAATACCTGCGCGTGCCACAGGCACACTTCGGGCCGATCAAGGTGCCGGAGGGGCCGCCCGACGAGCGCTTTCTTTATCTGTCCGACGTCATCCCGACATCCTGGCAGGCGGTCGAATACGCCGATATCCCGAAGGGCGGCAGCGTGGCCGTGTTCGGCCTCGGCCCGATCGGGCAGATGTCGGCGCGCATTGCAAAAGCGCGCGGCGCGGAGCGCGTCTTCGGGGTCGACTTCGTCCCGGAGCGGCTCGGGATGGCGCACCGGCACGGCATCGAAACCATCGATGCGAACGAATTCGAGGACGTGCCGGCCTACATTCGCGACCAGACCGATGGCCGCGGACCGGACGGCGTGATCGATGCGGTCGGCATGGAAGCGCACGGGGCGCCGATGCAGGAAGCTGCACAAAAGTCGGCGGGGTTGCTGCCGAAGAAGACGGCCGCGAACATGATCCAGAAAATGGGCGTGGACCGGCTGTCGGCGCTGAACGCCTGCATCGACACCGTGCGCCGCGGCGGCAGCGTGTCGATCATCGGCGTCTATGGCGGCCAGACCGACCCGATGCCGATGATGCAGATGTTCGACAAGGGCATTCAGATTCGCATGGGGCAGGCGCACGTCAAGCGCTGGATTCCGGACATCATGCCGTTCCTGCTCGACGATGCCGATCCGCTCGGCGCGGAAGACCTGGCGACGCACAAGCTGCCGCTCACCGAGGCGCCGCACGGCTACGAGATTTTCCAGAAGAAGCAGGACGGGGCGATCAAGATTGTTCTCCAGCCGTAGGTTGGAGAAGAAGTCGCTAGGACTGAGTCGCTAGGACTGAGTCGCTAGGACTGAGTTTGGAGAACCGATTCCCGGCCTGTCGGAGCACTCTTCAAGTGACAAGAGCCCTTCGACAGGCTCAGGGCGAACGGGTGGTGGAGACGTCAGAACATTTCGCTACTCAGTCCTAGCGACTAGCGACTAGCGACTAGCGACTAGCGACTAGCGACTAGCGACTAGCGACTAGCGACTAGCGACTAGCGACTTTCCGCCGCGTCGAGCGGCATCGGCCGGGCCGCACGCTGACCGCCGGCAGCCTCGCGCCGGCGTCGCTGTTTGCGCTCAGACTGCTGCGACGCCGTACCTGATGCGGGGTTTCGCCCACGGCTATCGCCCGTACAGAAAAAGCCGGCGCCTTTTGCTAGCTTCGGTCGGAATGCATTTGCAAGGAGAGATGCCATGCAATCATCAGACATAAGCCGTAGCGACGGCCTCGACCGGACTGCCGAACAGGCAAAGGAAAGCGCCCGCGAAACGATGCACGAAGCGGGCCGCCAGGTAAATGAAACTGCCGAGCGGCAGAAATACGCCGTGGCCGATCAGGCAGGCTCCGTGGCCGACGCGTTGCGCAAAACCGGCGACGAACTTCGGCAGCAGGATCAAGGCTGGCTCGCCGATGCCGCCCAACGACTCGCGGAAGGGGCGGACAAGCTCGCCGGCGAACTGCGCGATCAGGATATGAGTTCGCTATTGAGCCGCACGCAGGAATTCGCCCGCCGCCGGCCGGCAACATTCCTCGGTGGCGCCGTGGCGGCCGGTTTTCTGCTGACGCGATTTATGAAGAGTTCCGACCGCGGCGAACACCACCGTACAAGTAATCGGACGTCTGCCGGATTCACGGAAGCGCGCAGTGATGTCATGGGTACCGGCGACGGCGCGAGCCACGTGATCACGCCGACCGGGGAGGAGGTGCAGCATGCAGGCCCGCAGTGAATTTATTCGCGACGAGCGCTCCATCGGCAGCCTGATTTCGAGCCTGGCCCGCGATACCGGCACCCTGGTCCGCAATGAGGCGGCGCTGGCGAAGCAGGAGTTGTCGGGCAAGATTTCGCAGGCGGCGGTCGCGATGGTGTCCGTGGTGCTGGCGACGGTAACGATGATCGGCGCTTTCATTATTCTGCTGGATGCCGCAGTCTTCGGACTGAACGTCGTACTGCCGCCCAACCTGACGCCGTGGCTCTCGGAGTTGATCGTGGGCTTCTTTTTCATGCTTGTCGGCCTCGGCCTGCTGATGAAGGCGCGCAGCAATCTCAAGCCGGAGAACCTGACGCCCCACCGAACGCTGCGTAGCGTCGAGCGGGATCGCGACATGGCGCGGGAACATGCCGAACATGTGGAACGAGAGGTAAGACCATGAACACATCCGCGAATGAAAATCCGGAAAAACTCGAGGCTGAGATCGAGGCGACACGGGCGCATATGGATGCGACGCTCGACGCGATTGAACACAAGCTGTCGCCGGGACAGTTGCTGGACGAAAGCCTCGATTACTTTCGCCGCAACGGCTCCGGCGAGTTTTTCTCGAACCTGACCCGCAGTGCGCAGAGCAACCCGATGCCGGTGGTGCTGACGAGCCTGGGCATCGGCTGGCTGATGATGTCGAACCCGAACCGCCAAAGCAGCGGCGGCGAGCATCTCGGCGAAGCCAAGGGCAAGGCCCGCGAGGTGGCAGGGAAAGCCAAGGAAGGCGCACACGAGGCCCGCGCGCGGATGCACCACGCCCGCGAAGAGACGCGTGCCTTCGGCCGCAGGGCCACCGACAACGCACGTCAGGCGATGGACTGGTCAAGCCGCATGCTGCATGAGCAGCCGCTGGTGGTCGGTGCACTGGGCATCGCGCTGGGCGCGGCGCTGGCGGCGAGCCTGCCGTCGACCGAGACTGAAGATCGGATGATGGGCGAGGCGCGCGACAAGGTCGTGGACAAGGCGACCGAGGTCGGCCAGGAGCAGGCGGAGAAGTTGAAGTCGACCGCGCATGCGGCGAGTGAAGCCGCGCGGCAGGAAGCCGACCGGGAAGGGCTGACGCGGCCGCATTAGGCAGGTGCCGTTAAGCGGCACCTGCTTTATCAATAAAAAAAAGGAGATCAAAAATGACAGCAAGCCGCGCGCTGCGGCTGGCAGGCTTTGCCGTGCCGCTATTTTTTATCGGGCCGTACGCCATGGCGGGCAACGGGACGACGCCCGTCAATCTGGGTGAAATCGAAGTCACCGGCACGCGCGTGCCGCGGCCGGTGTTCGATACGCCCACCTCAATGACCGTGCTGACCGGCGACGACATCCAGTTTGGCCCGCCCGGCTTCAGCCTGGCGCAGTCGCTCGCGCGGGTGCCGGGGCTGGTGGCGCAAAATCGCGGCAGTTACGCGCAGGACCTGCAGATTTCGTCGCGCGGCTTCGGCGCGCGCGCGTCGTTCGGCGTGCGCGGCATCCGAATTCTGGTCGACGGCATTCCCGAAACGACGCCGGCCGGGCAGGGTGAGACGGACATCTTTGATCTCGCAATCGCCAGGCGCATCGAGGTACTGCGCGGTCCGTTCTCGACCTTGTACGGCAATGCGTCCGGCGGCGTTATCCAGATATTTACCCAGGACGGCCCGCCGCAGCCGACGTTGACGGCCACCGCGATGGCCGGCAGCTACGGTACCCAGATCGAACGGTTGGGCGACGGCGGCACGGACGGCGCGCTCAACTACAGCGTCGATGTCTCGCATTTCCACACCGACGGCTACCGCGACCACAGCGCCGCCGAGCGCGACCACGCGCACGCCAAGCTGCGCTACGACCTCGACGACGAGTCCTCGGTCACGCTGCTGCTCAACGCGGAAAACCAGCCTTACGCCTTCGATCCTTCGGGTCTTGATCGCGAGCAGATCATGCAGGATCCGCGTCAGGCGGTGGATAGCGTGTTTCAATTCGGCGCCGGCGAAAGCCATCGCGCGCGCCAGGGCGGTATTGTCTGGCGCCAGCAGATCGATGCCGACGACAGGCTGTACGCGATGGGCTGGCTCGGCAGCCGCCGCGTAATTCAGTTTCTGCCGTTCAGCGGCGCTGGTCCGAATTCCGGCGGCGCGGTCGTCGATCTGCACAACCGTTCGGGCGGCGGCGATGTGCATTGGACGCACCAGGGCGGCTTTTACGCGATCACCGGCGGCGCCGACTACCAGCGCCTGCACGAAGCGCGCAAGGGTTTCGTCAACGACGGCGGCGAAGAGGGCGCGCTGCGCCGCAACGAGGACGACGTGTCTTCGCAGACCGGCGAATACGTGCAGGGGCGGATCGAGTTCGACCCGTGGCGGTTGTTCGCCGGAGTGCGCCATTCGCGCGTGACGTTCGACAGCGTCGACCACTACATCGCGGCGGACAATCCCGACGACAGCGGCAGCCGCGCGTTTTCGCGCACCGACCCGGTCGCGGGCATACTGTACGAAGTGAGCCCGGTGCTCAACGTGTATGCGAACTACGGCGTCGGTTTCCAGACACCGACCTTCGACGAATTGGCGTACAAACCCAACGGCAAGACCGGTTTCAATTCGAAGCTCGATCCAAGCGCCAGCCGCAATTACGAAGTCGGCGTCAAGGCGCACCCGGCTGGCGGCAACATTCGTCTGACCGCGGCGCTGTTCAATATCACCACCGATAATGAGATCGTCGTCGCGCAATCCGAAAATGGCCGCACCAGCTACCGGAACGCCGGCAGCACGCGCCGCAGCGGCGCGGAACTGACTTTCGACGCGGGGCTGGGCGGCGGCTTCGCGACCTACGTTGCCTACAGCTATCTCGATGCGGTTTTTACCGGCGCACGCCTCGACGGCAACCAATTGCCGGGCGTGCCGCGCCAGACGGTTTTTGGCGAATTGAGCTGGCAGTACGAGCCGCTCAATTTCGAGACGGCGGTGGACGCACAGTGGCGCGACCGGGTCTATGTCGACAGCGCCAATTCGCAGGCCGCGGACAGCTACATGGTCGTCAACCTGCGTGCCGGGTTTCAACAGCGAGCGGGGGCGTGGCGTCTGCACGAATACGCGCGGCTTAATAATGTCTTCGATCGAAGCTATGTCGGCGCCGTAATCGTCGGCAGCGGCAACGGCCGCTACTACGAGCCGGCGCCGGATCGGAATGTTATGGTGGGCATCAGCGCGAGTTACGTGTTTTAGGGTGAATAAGTGGCAAGGAAGTCGCTTAGGGAAAGTCTGAAAAATTCCGTTCGTGCTGAGCTTGTCGAAGTGCGGACGGAATTTCCGAAGCGAAGTCCGTTGCTTGAAGAGCCCTTCGACAGGCTCAGGGCGAACGGTCGACGAAATCATGGCTTGCTGAGTCTATGCTGCGGTATTGCCGCGTTGTCTTTCGTATTTACCGCCCACGCCAATCCCATCGACACCCCGCCGGCCGACCTCGGCCATATCACCGTCAACGGCACACCGCTGCCGGTCCCCGGCCTCGGGCTGCAACTCGACAAGGTGCCCGCGAGCGTCCAGATGCTGGGCGAGGACGATATCGCGCACCAGGCGACGGCCAAGCTTACAGACCTGTTGGGGCGCAATTTCGGCAGCGTGTTTATCACCAACGGCCAGAACAATCCGTTTCAGCCGGACATCAGCTTTCGCGGCTTCGACGCGTCGCCGCTGCTCGGTACGCCCGAGGCGCTGTCGATTTACGTCGACGGTGTGCGCGCCAACGAACCGTTCGGCGACGTGGTCAATTTTGATTTAATTCCGCTGCCGGCGATCAAGCGCATCACGCTGATCTCCGGCTCCAACCCGGTCTACGGCCTGAACACGCTCGGCGGCGCACTGTCGTTCGAAACCAAGTCGGGTTTCGATGCGCCCGGGCTCGCCGGCTCGGCCTTTACCGGCTCTTTCAATACGCACAGCGCGACGCTGCAATACGGCGGGCATTCCGATCACGCCGGTTTTTACGTCGCCGCCAACCATTACGACAGCAACGGCTGGGCGGCCCACAACCCGAGTCGCGTCAACCAGCTGTTCGTCAAAGGCAGCCTGCGTACCGGCAGCACGGCGCTGGATTTGAGCTTCACCGGCGCAAACGATCACCTTGAAGGTAACCAGACGCTACCGCTGTCGTTTCTCGACAAGCCGAGCCAGTCGTATACTTACCCCGACCATTTCAACAACCGGCTGGCGTCGTTCGTGCTGAACGTCCGCCAGCATTTTGGCGATTCGCTGGCGCTGGTCGGAGATCTTTACAACCGCGTGCTGGATACCGGCGGGCTCGACAGCGACGTGAGCGACGAGTTCGAGCCGGGCGTGCCGGTCAGTGCCGATAATCCGCCGAGTTTCAACGACTTCAACAATACGCACGAACACGGCTACGGCGGATCGGTACAACTGGTCAGTTCGCAGCCCTGGGGCGGCCATGACAATCGCTTCGTGCTCGGCCTGAGCGCGAACCTGGGACGAGTCGAATTCGGCCAGGATCAGCAGCCGGCCAAATTCGTCGATCGCGGCAGTGTCGGCATCGGGGGGACCGCGCCGCTGACACGGCTCCGCGCGCACAACCGCTATTACGGTCTTTATGCGACCGACACGCTGAGTCTGACCCGGGTGCTCGCACTGACTCTGTCGGCGCGCTACAACAAGGCGCACATCGACCTCGACGATCAGCTCGGCACGGCACTGAACGGCGCGCACGACTATTCGCGCCTCAACCCGGCCGTCGGGCTGACGTGGAATCCGACCGCCGCGCTGACCGCCTGGTGGTCATACGACGAAAGCACCCGCACGCCGACGCCGTCGGAGCTGACCTGTGCGGACCCCGATGCACCTTGCTCGCTGCCCAACAGCTTTCTCGCCGATCCGCCGCTGGCCCAGGTGGTCGCGCAGACGTGGGAGGTTGGCGCGCGCGGCCGGCTGGGCGCGCTGATGAGCTGGAACGCCGTGCTCTACCGCACCGATCTCGAAAACGATCTGCTGTTCGTCAGCGTAAGCGGGCTCAAGGGTTTTTACAAAAACGTCCCCGACGATCGCCGCCAGGGACTCGAACTCGGTATTCGCGGCAGCGCCGGCGGCCTGACGTTCAGCGCCGACTACAGTTATCTCGACGCAACCTACCGCTCGGCCTTCAGCGAATCGAGCCCCAGCAATTCAACCGCCAACGCGTCCGGCCTGGTTCACGTTGCGGCCGGCGACCGGATTCCCGGCATCCCGCGGCAAAGTCTCAAGCTGTCGCTGGAATACGCATTTACGCCACAGTTCAGCCTGGGCACGGACGTGGTCGCCCGCGCCAGCCAGTATGCGCGCGGCGATGAAAATAACGCCGATATGCACAGCAAGGTGCCCGGGTACGCGACCGTTCAACTCGATGCCCATTATTTTGCGGCGCCGGCCTGGGATATCTTTCTGACCATCGACAACCTGTTCGATCGCACCTACGCCACCTTTGGGCAGCTCGGCGAAAACGTATTCGCCAATCCGGCCAAACAATTCGATGCCGCGCATGCGGCCGATACGCAATTTCGCGCCGTCGGCGCGCCGCGCACGATCTGGGTCGGATTCAGTTACGCTACGGGTGACTGAGTAAAGGGCAGAAGAAGCGTATGATGCAGACATGCATGCGACGCTGCCAAAACTCGAAATCTCCGATTTCCCGGCGATTCGTCGCAAGGCGCTCGATACCTTGCAGGTCAACCTCGGCTACCTGTGTAATTTAAGTTGCATTCATTGCCACGTCGCCGCCGGACCGAAGCGCACCGAACTGATGGATCGCGACACGGTGGATACGGTGCTCGACTTCCTGCGCGCCGGCAGCGGTCGGATCAAAACGCTGGACGTGACCGGCGGCTCGCCGGAAATGAATCCGCATTTCCGTTACCTGATGCGCGCCGCCTACGATCTGGGCGTGCACCTGATGGACCGCTGCAACCCGACGATCCTGGAGGAGCCGGGTTACGAATGGGTGGCGGATTTCCTCGCCGGACTACGCGTCGAAGTCGTCGCTTCGATGCCGTGCTATACGCAGGATAACGTCAACAGACAGCGTGGCAAGGGCACGTTCGATGCGAGTATCAGTGGCCTGAAAAAACTCAACGCGCTCGGCTTTGGGCTCGACGGCAGCGGCCTGGAACTCAACCTCGTTTACAACCCGCTCGGGCCGAGCCTGCCGCCGGACCAGCACAAGCTGGAAGGCGAGTATAAGCAGCACCTGGGCGACGAGCATGGCATTCGTTTCAACAAGCTGTTCACGCTCGCCAACATGCCGATCCAGCGCTTCGGCAGCCTGCTGATTTCGAAAGGCCGGTTCGACGACTACATGCAGTTGCTCAAGGACGCCTACCGGGCCGAAAATCTCGGCAACGTCATGTGCCGCAACCTGGTCAGCGTCGATTGGCAGGGTTATGTGCATGACTGCGATTTCAACCAGATGCTGGGGATGCCGTTTGGCGGTCGGGCGGCGGCGCGCACGCACTTGCGCGAGCTGATCGGGGAAAGTCTGGATAATTTGCCGATTGCGGTAGCCGATCATTGCTACGGCTGCACCGCCGGTCAGGGTTCGAGTTGCGGCGGGGCCCTCAGTTAATTATCTAATAGCTAGAGAGCGCGGCGCACGTTGCGACTGCCTCCGGAAAATAATCAATTAACTGTTAAGATACCGCTTCGTGAAATCCACCACTCGATCTGCCGACTTTGACGCCGATGTCCGGCTGGTCAAAATTTCGGCGATCGCGATCGTCGTCGGCGCCATTTGCGCGGTCATCGCGCTGATTCTGCTGCGCCTGATCGGGCTGTTCACCAACCTGCTGTTTCACCAGAATTTCTCCTTCGCGATGGTGTCGCCCGCCGGCAATGATCTCGGCTGGTGGGTCGTTGCGGTGCCGGCGGTCGGCGGGCTGATCGCCGGCCTGATGGCGCGCTACGGCTCGGAGATGATTCGTGGCCACGGCATTCCGGAGGCGCTCGAAGCGATCCTGTTCGGCAAGAGCCGGATGTCGGTCAAGGTCGCGATTCTCAAGCCGTTGTCGTCGGCGATCGTGATTGGTACGGGCGGGCCGTTCGGCGCCGAGGGGCCGATCATCATGACTGGCGGCAGCATCGGATCGCTGATCGGCCAGGCGTTCATGCTGACCTCGATCGAGCGCCGCATCCTGCTGGTCGCAGGCGCCTCCGGCGGCATGGCGGCGACCTTCAATACGCCGATCGCGGCGGCGCTGCTGGCGGTTGAGATGCTGTTGTTCGAGCTCAAGCCGCGCAGCCTCGTGCCGGTTGCCCTGGCGTGCGCGACCGCCGCCGCGCTGCGGCCATTCCTGATCGGCGGCGGACCCCTGTTTCCCGTACACGGGCTGGTCGCCGTCACCACGGTTGGGCTCGGTTCCGCCGCCGCCTGCGGGCTGCTGGGTGCGATCTTGGCGTCGATTCTGACATGGGCGGTGTACGCGTCCGAAGATTTGTTTCGCAAGTTCCCGGTGCACTGGATGTGGTGGCCGGCCATTGGCGGCGTGGTCGTCGGTATCGGCGGTTATTTCTCGCCGCACGCGCTGGGCGTCGGCTACGACGTGATTCGCGAACTGCTGAACGGCCACTTCACGATCATGGCGGTGGTGACGCTGATCGTCGTCAAGCTCGCCATCTGGTCGTTTTCGCTCGGCTCCGGCACGTCCGGCGGTGTACTCGCGCCATTGCTGATGATGGGTGCCGCGCTGGGGGTCATCGAAACGAAGTTTCTGCCCGGCGGTAGCGTCTACTTGTGGCCGTTGATCAGCATGGGTGCGGTGCTGGCAGGCGTGATGCGTTCACCGTTTACATCGATCGTATTTGTGCTGGAACTCACGCACTCGCTGCCCACGCTCGCGCCGCTCCTGATCGCCTGTACCGTCGCTTACGGCTTCAGTGTGATTTTCATGAAGCGTTCGATCCTCACCGAGAAGGTCGCGCGCCGCGGCCGGCATATTTTCCGCGAGTATTCGGTCGATCCGCTGGTGACGCTGTTCGTCGCGCAGTTGATGAGCCGCGACATTGAGACGATCCCGGCGAAGACAACGGTCGCCGAGGCCGAAGAATATTATTTCGGCCCCGGCCAGAGACACCGGGCGTACCCGATCGTGGACGATGCAGGTATCTACCACGGGATGGTCACGCGGGCCGAGATTAACGCATGGCACACGCAGTCGCCGGACCGGCGGCTGGAAGACTGCCTGCTCGAGCAGAAGCGCGTCGTCGCCACGCCCGGGGAGACCTGCCGCGAAGCGGCAACGCGGATGGCGTGGTATCGGCTGGAGCGCATCGCGGTGGTCAGCAGCGAAGCCGAGGGGAAGCTGGTCGGCATGCTCGCGCGCAGCGATATTGTGCGCGGCTTCATGGTGCATTACGAGCAGGAGCACGTCCGGGAGCGCTACATTACGCTCGGCCGGCGCACGCATCGCCACCTGCGTTCGCGGGATTTTTAGACCATAGAAGATAGATCGGCATGGATTTAATGTCATTATCCGGCTATTCTGATTGGCTGCAGCGTCGGCACCGGCGCGCGTATCGTTACGTGTTTGGCGTTCACCGGAGATGGGGGTTCATGTCGTGCTGACGTTCAAGATCGCTTCCGAGCCTTCGGAATTTGAACAGATCCATCGACTCAACTACGAAACTTTCGTCGGTGAGATTCCGCAGCACGCGGAAAACGATGAAGGCCTGTTGATCGACCGCTTCGACACCGAAAACACCTACATCATCTGTCTCGACGGCGGCCGCATCGTCGGCATGCTCGCGGCGCGCGGCAAGCGCCCGTTTTCGCTCGACGCCAAGCTCGACAACCTCGACGACTATTTCCCCGGCGAACACCGGATATGCGAGATCCGCCTGCTGGCGGTCGAGAAGGGCCGCCGTTACAGCCGCGTATTCGCCGGACTTGCGCGCGAGATGACCGAATACTGGCTGCGCCACAACTTCGATATGGCAGTGATCTCGGGGACGCCGCGGCAGCAAAAGTTATACGAACGCCTCGGCTTCATGCCGTTCGGCCCGATGGTCGGTTCGGAGTGCGCGCCGTATCAGCCGATGTACCTTACACGCGAGAGTTTTCAGCAACGGCAGGCGCTCTACCGTCGCCTGCAGGCGCTGCCGCCGGAGTCTCCCAATGTGCCATTGAGTTTTCTGCCCGGCCCGGTGCGGATCAGCGCGGAGGTACGCAAGACCTTCAGCGACGAGCCGGCGTCGCACCGCTCGAAACAGTTCGTCGGCGACTTTCAGCAGTTAAAGCGGCAGCTTTGCAAACTGGCGAACGCCAACCAGGTCGAAGTCATGCTCGGCAGCGGCACGCTCGCCAACGATGTCGTGGGCGCACAATTGTCGCTGCTCGATGCGCCGGGGCTGATTGTGACCAACGGCGAATTCGGCGAGCGCCTGCTCGATCAGGCCGCGCGCTTCCAGTTGCCATTCGACGTGGTGCAGCACGAGTGGGGCGAGAGCTTCGACTACGGCCGCATCCGCGAGGCACTCAAGGCGACGCCGGGGCTCAAGTGGCTGTGGGCGGTGCATTGCGAAACGTCCACCAGCATGCTCAACGACATGGCGCGCCTGAAGGCGGTCTGCGCCGAGTTCGATTTGCGCCTGGCGCTCGACTGCTGCAGTTCGCTCGGCGTGGTGCCGGTCGATCTCGACGGCGTGTGGCTGGCGGCATCCGGCAGCGGCAAGGGCCTGAGCTCGTACGCCGGGCTTGCGCTGGTCTATCACCAGGGCGCGCGGCCAAACTTGCGCCTGCCGCGCTACCTGGACCTGGGCCTGTACGCGGAGAAGAGCGGCATTCCGTTCACCCATTCGTCGAATCTGGTTTACGCGATGCGCACCGCAATGCGGCGCTTCGACGATCCGGCGATTTTCGACAGGCAGGCGGAACTGGCCGGCTGGTTGCGCGGTGAACTGCATCAGCGCGGTTTCGATCTGCTGGTCGACGACGCCGAGGCTGCGCCTGGCATTGTCACCATCGTGTTGCCCGATCCGGCGCGGGCGGAGAAGGTCGGCGATGCGCTGGAGGCGGACGGCTTCCTGCTGAGCTGCCGCAGCGAATACCTGCTGCGGCGCGGCTGGCTGCAGATTTCGCTGATGGGCGACCATTCCACCGCGGAGCTGCAGGTGCTGCTGGACGCGCTGGAGCGCCACGTCAACGGCCTTTTTGACGAGCGCAAGACCGGCTGAGGCCTTGAATTGATCGGGCGAGACCCGATATAGCTGATGGTTAATCTACGGGGGTGTGAAGATGCCCATTTACGAATACGAATGCCGGGCTTGCGGTCACGAGATGGAAGCCTGGCAGAAGATCAGCGACGAGCCGCTCAGGAAGTGCCCCGCGTGCGGCAAGATGAAGCTGCAGAAGCTGGTTTCCGCGGCCGGTTTTCGGTTGAAGGGCGGCGGCTGGTACGAGACCGATTTCAAAACGTCCGGTAAGAAAAACGTCGCCGGGCGAGACAAGAGCAGCGGGACGACGGACAAGACCGACAAGAAGTCTGAAAAGAGCGCAGCCAAGGACACCGGCGCGGCTGCATAATCTCCCGCATCGGCAGGTATCGGCCATGAAACCGGGATCCCGCTTCAAACGCTATATCGCCACCGGGCTGCTGGTCTGGATTCCGCTGGGCGTCACGATTTTCGTGATCCGCCTAGTCGTGCAGGCGACCGACAAGCTGATCCTGCTGCTGCCGAACGCGTACCGGCCCGAAACCCTGCTGGGCTTCGCGATTCCCGGTCTCGGTGTCGTCATCGGCCTGCTGTTGCTGCTGCTGACGGGCCTGATCGCGAGCAACTTCGTCGGGCGGCGACTGGTGCGCGGCTGGGAACGGTTGCTGAATCGCATCCCGTTCGTGCGCGCCATTTATTCGAGCGCCAAACAGGTCGCCGAAACGATCTTTTCCAACAAGGGTCAGGGCTTCAAGACTGCGGTACTTGCGCCGTTTCCGCAGAAGGGGTCATGGTCGGTCGGCTTCATCACCAGCACCGAGCTCGGTGAGTTGCGTGCGAAGACCGGCCCGGAGATGGTGGGCGTCTTCATCCCGTGCGCGCCGCCGACGCAGGGCTTCAGCATCGTCGTTCCGCGCGGCGACCTGATCGAGCTGAACATGACGGTTGACGAGGCGCTCAAGTACGTCATGTCGCTGGGCGTGGTCGTGCCGCCGTGGCCGCCGGTGGAGAAGGAATCGAAGCCCAAGCTTGCGGCAGCGGCGGAGCGCCCGTAACATTTCACGATTCCAGCCCCCTCTCCCTCAGGGAGAGGGCAGGGTGAGGGAGAGTGATTGAATCCTCCTCATCCCAACCTTCTTCCTGAGAGGGAGAAGGGTAAGCAATCACAGCCGCGCGAGCCGCGGCTTTAGTTTTTCCAGGTATACGAAGAATGCGCACGCACTACTGTGGACAAGTTGACGAATCTCTCCTCGACCAGCAAGTCGAACTCGCCGGCTGGGTCCACCGCCGCCGCGATCATGGCGGCGTAATTTTTATCGATCTCCGCGACCGCGAGGGCCGCGTGCAGGTCGTGTTCGATCCGGACCGCGCTGACACGTTCGCGCTGGCCGAGCGCGTGCGCAGCGAGTTCGTGCTGCACGTGAAGGGCAAGGTGCGCCGCCGGCCGGCCGGCACTGAAAATCCCAACCTGCCGACCGGGCAGGTCGAAGTGCTGGCGCATGAGATGGAAATCCTCAATCGCGCCGAGACGCCGCCGTTTGGCCTCGACGAGGAAGACGTTAATGAAGAATTGCGGCTGAAGCACCGCTACGTCGATCTGCGCCGTCCGGTGATGCAGCAGCATTTTCGCCGGCGCCACCAGATCACCCGTGTGCTGCGCCGCTACCTCGACGAGCACGGCTTCATCGACCTCGAGACGCCGATTCTGACCAAGCCGACGCCGGAAGGCGCGCGCGACTACCTGGTGCCGAGCCGCACCCATCCCGGCAAGTTCTTCGCGCTGCCGCAGTCGCCGCAGATTTTCAAGCAACTGTTCATGATGTCCGGCTTCGACCGCTACTACCAAATCGCGCGCTGCTTCCGCGACGAGGACCTGCGCGCCGACCGCCAGCCGGAATTCACCCAGCTCGACATCGAAACCTCGTTCCTCGACGAAAACGATATCATGAACATCGTCGAAGGCATGATTCGCGAGACCTTTAAAGAGGTGCTCGGCGTCGAACTGCCCGACCCGTTCCCGCGCATGCCGTACGACGAGGCGATCCGCCGCTTCGGCTCGGACAAGCCGGACCTGCGCAACCCGCTCGAACTGGTGACGATCTGCGATCTGGTCGCCGGCTGCGACTTCAAGGTCTTCGCCGCGCCGGCAGTCGATCCGAAATGCCGCGTCGCGGCGCTGCGCGTGCCGGGCGGCAACGACCTGACCCGCAAACAGATCGACGACTACACCGCTTACGTCGGCCGCTACGGCGCCAGGGGCCTGGCGTATTTCAAGGTCAACGATCCGGCCAAGGGCCGCGACGGCGTGCAGTCACCGATCGCCAAGTTCCTCAGCGACGAGGCGATTGCGGGGATTCTGGAGCGCACCGGCGCCGAGGCCGGCGACCTGATTTTCTTCGGCGCGGACAAAAAGCCGATCGTGCACGACGCACTGGGCGCGCTGCGCCTCAAGCTGGGCATCGATCTCAACCTGCTCGAAGGCGAGTGGGCGCCGCTGTGGGTGGTCGATTTCCCGATGTTCGAGTGGGACGAGAAAGCCGGGCGCTGGGTGTTCCTGCATCACCCGTTCACCGCGCCGGCGGTTGACGATGTCGCGGAACTGGTAAAGTCCCCCGGCGAAATCCACTCGCGCGCCTACGACATGGTGCTGAACGGCACCGAACTCGGCGGCGGCTCGATCCGTATTCATCGCCAGGACATGCAGGCGGCGGTGTTCCGCCTGCTCGGTATCTCCGATGAAGCCGCACAGGAAAAATTCGGTTTCCTGCTCGAAGCGCTCAAGTATGGCGCGCCGCCGCACGGCGGCATCGCGTTCGGCCTCGACCGGCTGGTCATGCTGCTAACCGGTGCGCCGAACATTCGCGAAGTGATTGCGTTCCCGAAGACGCAAACGGCGTGGGATCCGCTGACGGATGCGCCGGCTTCGGCCGATGAAGTGCAGTTAAAAGAACTGAACCTCAAGCTGCGCAAACTCGCGACGAGCCCCTGATTC
>DASSTE010000035.1:0-74070 GCA_035708085.1 Gammaproteobacteria bacterium
CACGGCGCCCTGCCCGGCCGCTTTCAGCGCGCGCTCGTATTCGTCGCGTGAGGCTTCGGCGGCCTGCCGCTGCGCATCGTTCAGAGTGAAGATGACGGAGCGGTATTGCGTGCCGAGGTCGTTGCCCTGGCGCATGCCTTGGGTCGGGTCGTGCGCTTCCCAGAATGTTTTCAGGAGCTGCTTATAGCTGATGACGGCCGGGTCGTAGACGACGAACACCGTTTCGGCGTGGCCGGTGCGGCCGGTGCAGACGTCTTCGTAGGTCGGGTTGGGCGTGTAGCCGCCGGCGTAACCGGACGCGGTCGTGTAGACACCTTCCATTTGCCAGAACAGGCGCTCGGAGCCCCAAAAGCAGCCCATCGCGAACATCGCCTGTTCCAGCCCTGCCGGGAACGGCGGCTTGATCGGGTGGCCGTTGACGTAGTGCTCGTTGGGCACGTCGAGCGGCGTGTCGCGGCCGGGCAGTGCTTCCGCCTCGGCCGGGATGTCCGTTTTCTTCTGGGCAAACAGCATTGAATGGTCCTCCGGCGTTTGCCGGCAAATGGCGTTTCGGCAGGTTCATATTATGAGCCTGTCTGGGGTCGGGTGCAGCACCAGGATGAAGTCAGGTAGCAGATCGCAAGCCAAGATGCTCGGTGAAAGGCTCGAAGTCGCGATCGCTGTACAGCAGCGCGTAATCGTTCTCGATGCAGCGGGTGGCGATGATCGTGCCTATGGTCTTGCTGATTGTTATGCCCAAAGCACGCAATAATCGAAAGTTGTGAGCCGCCTGAACGGCTATACGCGGACCGCCAAGTTCCACGACGGGCAGCGATGTGAGCAACGCTTTGGCCTGCTTGAAATCACGATCGGTGGCGAATCCCTGCAATACTTCCGTGAGAATCAAATCGCCGACCGCTATGGGTTCGTAGCCCAGAAGCGTATCAAGCTTGTCGGATTCCGGCGTCTGAACGCCTCGAAAGTAGTCGATCCAGACACTCGAATCAACGAGAATCACTCACCAAACCTGTCGGCTCGCATTTCGTCGAGATTACCCTGCCAGTCGAGTTTTCCACGAAAACGGCGGATCTCTTCCTGTCTGCGCAAGCGCAGCAATGTCCGCAACCCCATCTCAACAGCTTCGCGCTTGGTTTTCAGCCCAGTGACGCGCAGCGTGTCTTGCATGAGCTTGTCGTCTATGACTATGTTGGTTCGCATAGGATGTGTATAACCGCTAAATTATATACACATATTAGGCCCCTCGCGAGATGATTTCAATAGTGGGCGTAGCTGAGGGGCTTGCCTATATAGACCCGCTTTCGGTTGGTGCGAAGGCGGCGCCGAAATTTTCGGTGGTGTAGCGGTGGCAGCGCATGGTGCGCGACCAGTAGCCGGGCGGCAGGCCCGCCTTTTGCTTGAGTTCGCGGACGAAGTCGGCCGGATCCGGGAGCGTGTCCCACACTTTCGGCAGGAAGGTGGCGCGGCAGCCGGCATCTTCTATCAGCAGGCCGTCGATGCCCGGCTGCAGCAGCGTCAGCAATTCCGCTTCGGTGACCGGCGGCAAGGGTTCGAGCGGCGACAGTACCGCGATCTCCAGCGCCAGGTCGTCGAGTTCGCCGGGCATCAGCGGGCGGAAACGCGGATCTTCGAAGGCGCTGAAGAAGGCGTTGGCGGCGATGTCGGCGGCCAGCGGCTGGATCGGGACGAGCGTGCCGCGGCAGCCGCGTAGGCGGCCGGTGCGTGTGAGGGTGACGAAGCTTGCGCCCGGTTCGGCCAGAGCGGATTTAGTGGGGACTTCCGGGAGAGTTGGCGGGATGCGTATTGCGAAGCCATCTCGGATCGCGGCGCGGGCCAGTTCGAGGAGGGTTGTCTTGTCAGCGGGCTCGATATTCACAGCGTGTTGTTTGGCTTATGCACCGCCGTGCATCGAAAACGCGCCGTAGCCTACGACCTGCCGCCTCGGCCCGGCGGTGTCGCCGGAGTTTTGCAGCGCGAGCTGACGGATGTCGAGCGGGCGCGATTGCGGCGTCTGCATCAGGCCATTGATCGACTGGTAGCCACAGGCCTGCTCGCCGATGAGGTGTGTCGAGCGCGCCATGATTTCCGCCGCGGTGTTGGCGTCAATCGCGCGGGCGTCTTCGTAGCGGTGGTAATGGCTCAAGTCGGAGCTGACGACAATCAGCGTCTCCGGCCCACCCCACAGCCGCGTGAGCACCTCGGCGACTTCCATCGGGGCGGCGCGGCCGACGACCAGCGGGACAAGCTTGAAATCCTCCAGCACGACTTGCAGGAACGGCAACTCGACTTCCAGGCTGTGCTCGCTCGCGTGCGGCTCGTCCGCGACTTGCACTTGCGGCAGATCGTTCAGCGCGCCCAGCGCCTCGCGATCAAGCGGCACCTCACCGAGCGGTGTTGCGAAAGCCGTTACCGAGGGTACGGCCAAGCCCTCCAGCGGCCAGCGGTGCGACGGGCCGATCAGGACCACCCGCTCGATTGTCGACGCCTTCGGCTTCAACAGGTTAAAGGCGCGCGCGGCGACGGGGCCGGAATAGATGTAGCCGGCGTGCGGCGCGATCAGGACCTTGGGCGCTTCGCCTGCCTGCGGATTATTGGCGAGCAGGCGTGAGACGGTATCGCGGAGTTCGACCGGATCGTCGGGATAAAACAACCCGCCGACTGCCGGCTTGCGAATGGCTTCCATGCGTGTTTCCCGGAACAATTCACAGCAATTCAAAGTGTTAGCGCATATATTATCGCGTTTATGTATGCAGTAGGAGCGAGTGCCGCTCGTGATGGCCACCAATTCCACGATCGTCCCGACGCGCTACTGGCACCGCCTCGACGACGGGCGCATCCAGTGCGACGTGTGCCCACGCGCGTGCAAGCTGCATGAGGGGCAGCGCGGGCTGTGTTTCGTGCGCGGGCGCGAGGACGACCAGGTCAAGCTGTTCAGCTACGGGCGCTCGAGCGGCTTCTGCATCGACCCGATCGAGAAAAAGCCGCTGAACCATTTTCTGCCCGGCACGTCGGTGCTGTCGTTCGGCACTGCCGGCTGCAACCTCGCCTGCAAGTTCTGCCAGAACTGGGACATGAGCAAGTCGCGCGAGATGGACACGCTGATGGACCGGGCGAGCCCCGAGGCACTGGCACAAACGGCGCAGCGACTCGGCTGCCGGAGCCTCGCGTTTACCTACAACGATCCGGTCATTTTCATGGAGTACGCGATCGACGTGGCCGCGGCCGCGCACGCGCTCGATCTCAAAACTGTGGCGGTGACGGCCGGCTATATCTGCGACGAGCCGCGCGCCGAGTTCTATCGCTACATGGATGCGGCCAACGTCGATCTCAAGGCGTTCAGCGAGCGCTTTTACAAGAAGATCTGCGGCTCGCAACTGCAGCCGGTGCTGGAGACGCTCGACTACCTGAAGCACGAGACCGACGTCTGGTTCGAGATCACAACGCTGCTGATCCCGGACGAAAACGACTCCGACGCGGAGCTGGACGCGATGACGCAGTGGATCGCGGACAAGCTGGGCGCGGACGTGCCGCTACACTTCACCGCGTTTCATCCCGACTGGAAGATGCGCGACAAGCCGGCGACGCCGCCGGCCACCCTCGCCCGCGCGCGCCGCATCGCGATAAACAATGGCCTGCGCTACGCCTACACCGGCAACGTCCACGACAGCGACGGCGGCAGCACATATTGCCACCATTGCGGGGCGCTGCTGATTGAGCGGGATTGGTATGAGCTGGGGGAGTGGCATCTGACCGATGACGGCCGCTGCCGGGATTGCGGTACGCGGATGGCTGGGATGATCGATGGTGCGCCGGGTGATTGGGGGCGCAGACGGGTGCCGGTGCGGGTTTCGGCATAGTCTTGCCTGCACTTCGCCTTGCGGCGCAGAATAGCGAACGGCGGCGAAGAATAAAAAGAAATGGAAAGTCCCGTCCGCACTGTGTGCGGGCGGGATTTTTTATGCCTACGGCGCCGGCGACTTCACGACTACGACTTCAACCGGGCCGGTGCTATTGATCACGTTCACGCCGACATCGCCGGCCGAGTGGCGCTGCAACATTAAATCCACCGTTTCATCTCCTACGCGCAGCTTGTCGATGCAGACCTGCGGCAGGAATTCCGGCAGGTACGGCTGGCGAAACTGCACCTGGTGGGCAATGCCGTCGACGTGCAGGCCGACGCAGGACTGCAGCAGCATGAATGTCGATGCTGCGGCCCAGACCTGCGGCGAGCACGCCATCGGGTAGCGAGTCGGGCCCTGCTCGGCGCGGCGCGAGAAGCCGCAGAACAGCTCCGGCAGGCGAAACAGGTCCAGGAACAGGCTGGCGTCGAACAGGCCGCCTAACACGCGCCCGGCCTGCTCCTTGAGGCCGTATCGTGCCAGGCCGCTCGCGATCAGGGCGTTGTCGTGCGGCCAGATCGAGCCGTTGTGATAACTCATCGGGTTGTAGCGCCGCTCATTACACGCCAGCGTGCGAATACCCCAGCCGCAGAACATGTCGTCGCCCATCAGCGTATCGGCGAGGCGGCGCGCGCGCTCGCGATCGGCGATGCCCGTCAGCAGGCACTGGCCGGCGTTGGAGGTGCGCACGCGGCAGGGGCGCTTGTCGCCGTCGAGCGCGATCGCGTACGTCGCCAGGTCCTCGCACCAGTACTTTTCCTCGAAGTTCTCGCGCAGCTTCTCCGCCCGTTCGCGCAGCTTGTGCGCGCGATCGGCATCGCCGCGCAGCGACACCAGTTCGGCGCCACCACGCAGTGCGCCGTAGGCGTACGCCTGCACTTCGCATAACGCAATCGAACCTTGCGCCGGTTCGCCGTCGGCGTGAAACAGCGAGTCGTCGGAGTCCTTCCAGCCTTGGTGATTAAGGCCGTGCGATGATCGCTTCTGGTATTCGATGAACCCGTCGCCGTCGATGTCGCCGTAGTCGTCGATCCACTTGAGCGCCAGGTCGACGTGCGGCCACAGCTCGTCGAGCAATTTACGATCGCCGGTGTGGTGAACGTAGTCGGCCATCAGCAGCAGATACAGCAGGGTCGAGTCGATGCTGCCGTAATAGAGCTTGAACGGGATCTCGCCGAGCGCCGCCATTTCGCCCTTGCGGGTTTCGTGGATGATCTTGCCGGGCTGCGCGTCCTGCTCGTCGTTTTGCTCCTGCGCCTGAGTCGCCGACAGGAACCGGAGCGTGCCGCGCGCGATGTTCGGGTTCATCCACAGGTACGCCCAGGCGGCGATGATGCCGTCGCGGCCGAATGCGGTGCTGTACCATGGCACGCCGCCGTATAAATAGCAGCCGTGGTCGCGCTCCGTCAGCATCATCAGCAGGTCGGCGCGCGCGCGGCTCAGCCAACTGTTGAACAGTTCGTTCGACGTGCGGATTCTGCAACTGTCGCGGCCCAGCTTCTGCCGTGAGCTGTGCACGGCGTCGAGCGCCTCGCCGAATTCCGGCGTGTCGAATTTCTCTTTTTCCATGTCGCAGCTCACGACCAGTTCGATGACGGTCTCGCCGCCCGGCGGCAACGTAATATCGAAGTGTGCTTCCGATTCGGTCAGGTGCTGCGGCGCCGGGGTAAAATTCAGGCGCGTGAATCGCTTGACGTTGTCGAGGCCCTCGTAGCCGAGAATCACGCGATCGGTCGAGACGCGCGGCTCGAGATGCCGGCCGCGCCGTTCGCGCTCGCTGCCGCGAATCTCGAAGATGTCGACATAGTCCGCCTCGAATGCGAACGACACGCAGGTGGTTACCTCGAATCGATCGTAATTCCTGATGCGCAGGCGCTGGTGGTAGGCATCGTTCCACAGAAACTTGATGCGGGCGAGGTGCAGCGTGCCTTCCTGAACCTTGCGGCCGTTGTCGTCGAAGGTTGGATTGGCCAGGTCCGCCGTTACCAGGCAGTTGTCGGCGGTGACGGTCGAACTCATCAGCACCGGCTGGGTTTCTTCGCCGACCTTGAGCAGCAGACCGGACAGGAAGCGTGTGCCCTCGTGGTAAACGCCTTCGACGTTTTTCGGGATCGGCTTGATATTGCCGAACGAATCGAACACGGCAAAGGTCTCATCCTGCTTCAGCACCAGGTTGTGCTGCGCAGTCAGCGCGGAGCTTGCCCGGACATAGTAGTCGTCGTCATAGACGACGACGTCCGCCATCGCGTGATGCGGGTTCAGATCAATTCGGGAGTTGGGTTGCTGCATCGGCTTGCTCCAGGTCCGCGCCCCAGCCGTCGCTGCCGCGCCGCGACTGGAACTGCCGCGGCTGAATCGCAGCCACGGGTACATCGGGAACGGCATGCAACAGGGGACGCTCCGCCAGTTGCCGGTACACCGCAAGGTAGTCGTGCGCCATCCGCTCGACTGTGAAACGGCGCTCGAAATCGTCGCGGCAGGCGCGGCGACTCAATTCGGTTGTGCGGGCGGCGGCGGCCGCCACTTCGTCGGCCGTGTCGACGATAAAGCCGGTGACGCCGTCTTCGATCACCTCCGGTACCGAACCCCGGCGCAACGCGACCACCGGTGTCCCGCACGCGAGCGCCTCGATCATTGCAAGCCCGAACGGCTCCGGCCAGTCGGCGGTGAACAGCAGCGCGCGGGCGTTGCCGAGGAACGCGCGCTTGTCGGCGTCGTTGATTTCGCCGATGAACTCGATCAGCGGGTGATCGAGCAGCGGTTCGATGTGATCCTCGAAATATTCCCGGTCGACGGCGTCGACCTTGGCGGCAATCTTGAGCGGCACGCCGAGCCGTTTGGCGGCCGCAATGGCGATATCGACGCGCTTCTCGGGCGCAATGCGGCCGATAAACGCGAAGTAATTTTCAGGCTCAGGCTGGAATTCGTAGAGCGCCGGCGGCAGCCCGTGATGGACCGTGCCGACCCAGCGGGCATGATTGAGCGGCCGGCGCTGGGCGTCGGAGATCGACACCACCGGCATATCGCTGAATTCGTGGTACAGCGGCGGCAGATCGGGCAGATCGAGCCGGCCGTGCAGCGTCGTCACTGCGCACGCGCCCATCCGGCGGGTGAGGGGAAAGTGCATGTAGTCGACGTGAAAATGGACGATGTCGAACGCGTCCAGGCTGCTGAACACCCGTTCCAGCAGCAGAATATGGTGCGCCATCTTGTCGATGCACTCGGCGTCGAGGCGCAACGCCTTGAGGCACGGCGCGACGAGGCGCGCCCGCGTCACCGAGTCGCCGCTGGCGAACAGCGTGACTTCATGGCCCTGGCGGACCAGTTCTTCAGTCAGATATGAAACGACGCGCTCCGTGCCGCCGTAAAACCTGGGCGGCACGCTCTCGTAAAGCGGCGCGACCTGCGCAATTCTCATGGTGATCCCTCACCCTCGTTTCCCCGGTTACTGCCGTTGTCCTTTGTGCAAATTCATTATGGCGGGCCGCGAACGGGCCGGACTAGTACGCAGATCACATATATGCCGTGTTCTAGTGCTCAACAATCTCGTTGCGCATCGGCACGAGCCTGGCCAGCAGGCGGTTCTGCGTCGCGAGCGGAATCTTGAGGTGCGCCATTGCCGCCTGCAGGTCCTCGACCAGCGCGTTGAAGGCTGCCGGCGTGATGTGCAGTCCGCGGTGGGTGTCGACCATGTTCAGGCCGTCGTAATGGCAAGGCCCGCCGGTGATCGCGCAGAACTTCGTCACCAGCCCGTGCTGGACGTGCACGATGTTGGCGTCGGCGAAGTAATGCACGATGCGCATGTCGTCGGCGACGTTGGTCAGCATCGCATTGACGATAGCGGTGATGCCGGCCTTACCGCCGAGAGCCTGGTAGAGGGAGTCGTCGGTGCGCGCGCCGGCGGCGAAAGCCGTGCCGGTGCCAAGCAGGAACATTACCGCGATTAGCAGGTTGCCGGCACGTTTCATGTTGAACTCCTCAATCCCTTCCTGACGGCAATAAAGCCATTAGAACGTGGCCTGGACAGATACATAAAACCCCTGCTGGTCCGGCAGCCTCGCAATCGAACCCAGGGCGGCGTAGGCGGCCGTCAGCGCGATCGACTTAGTCGGAAACCATGCGATGAAGAAATCGCTCCAGTCGTCTTCGCGCGCAAAGCCGAGGTTGTCCGGTTTTCGGCGGTACTCGACTCCAATGACGGTTTGCGGGTCGAGCATCAGGCCCAGCGATGCTTCGGCTTCGACGTTGTAGCCGTCACCGCGGTCGCCACCGAAGCCGAGCAAGCCGATCTGGTTGGCTTTGGTCGCGCGCAAATCGAGGCTGACCAGCACGTCACGGCCGAACGCGCCGGCGATGAACAGCTTGGTTGCGGCGAGGTAGATATCGACACCGTGGTTGCTTTGGGCGCCGACCGAACGCACGAAAGCACCGTCGATATTGCGCTTGTACTGCACCCCCAGCGACACCTGCGGCTCGGGCGTGTAAAGCAGGTTGCCGAACAACCGGACTTTAAGCCCCAGTATCTCCTGGCGCAGGCTTTCGCCCGGCAAGCCGATCAACTCGCCCAGCGTGCCGAGGTTGAGGTGCTGTTTGGCGATCGATACTTCGAAGCGGTTGTCGATGCCGATGGCCGCGCCGAGCGCGGTCAGGTCGTAATCTCCGGTGCCGAGGCCGGTGACGAACGCGGTGCCGTCGACTTGGTCTCGGGTGCCGTAGCCGGCGATCACCGCCCAGGGCACGATGCCGCCGCCGGACTGGCCTTCGATCTCGGTCACGCCGCCGGTCGCGAGCAGGCGCCCCTGGCCCGCCATGGCGACGGTGCTGGCGAGCAGCAGCGTCACGCCCAGCGTCAATGGAAGCTTCATATCGGAATTGCCCCTTTTTCGGTTCGATATTTCGTCAGCCACGGCGTGAACTCGTCGATCGGCAGCGGCCGGCTGATCAGGTAGCCCTGCGCCATGTCGCAACGATACGCCTTGAGCAGCTCCCACGATTCGGGCGTCTCCACGCCCTCGGCGATCACCGACAGGCCCATGTTGTGGCCCAGCTCGATCGCCGAGCGCACGATGGCCGCCTCCTCCGAATTCGGCTTGAGATTGAGCACGAACGACTTGTCGATCTTGAGTTCGTCGACCGGCATGCGGCGCAACTGCGACAGCGACGAGTAGCCGACGCCGAAGTCGTCGATGGCGATGCGCACGCCCATGCCCCGCAGCCGCCGCAGCAACGCGACCGCCGCGGGCGCGTCGCGCATCGCCGCGGTTTCGGTGATTTCGAGCATCAGGCGCTCGGGCGCGACGTCGTGCAGTTCGAGCGCATCCCCGATACGCTCGGCCAGCGCCGGATCCATGAGGTCGAAGGCCGACAGGTTCATTGCCATCGACAGGTTGACGCCGCTGTCGGCCCACAGGCGCAACTGCACGATTACCGAGCGCAGCATCCACTCGGTCAGCCAGCGGATGTTGCCCGACTGCTCCGCGAGCGGCACGAACTCGTCCGGTTCGACCAGCCCGCGCTCGGGATGCTCCCAGCGCACCAGCGCCTCGACTTGCGCGACCTCACCGTCGAGGATGCGCACTTTCGGCTGGTAATACACGCGCAGTTCGCCGTTGCTGACGGCGCGGCGGAAATCGCTCATCAGCGCGAGCTGCTCCAGGTGGCGTTCATCGCGACCGCGGCGATAGACCATCATGCCGGTACGCGCAGTCTTGGCGTCGTACATCGCAATGTCGGCGCGGCGGAGCAGCGTTTCGACCTCTGCGCCATGATCCGGATACAGCGCGATGCCCATGCTCAGTTCGAGATATAGCGTGATGCCATCGAGCCGCGCCGGCTCGGCGATGTGTTTCGCGAGCGCCTGGGCGACACCGGTCGCGCCGACCTCGTCGGTGCCTTCGAGCAGCACCAGGAATTCGTCGCCGCCCAGCCGCGCGACAGTGTCGCCCTGGCGGACGTTGTGCAGCAGCCGCTGCGCAATCGTCGTCAAGGCGCCGTCGCCGATCTCGTGGCCGAGCGTGTCGTTGATCTCCTTGAAGCGGTCGACGTCCATCACCAGGATCGCTGCCGGATCGCCGCGCGCGATGGTGGCGGCCAGCCGCTCGGCGGCGAGATTGCGGTTCGGCAGGTCGGTCAGGCCGTCGTGATAGGCCTGGTGTGCGATCCGCGCCTCGCGCTCGCCGATCGCGGCCTGCATCTGGTTAAAGGCCAATGCCAATTGGCCCAGGTCGTCCCCGCGCACCGGCGCCGGCTGGCTGTAGTCGCCCTGTGCCAGCCGCCGCGCCGCGGTCACAAGCTCGCTCACCGGCCGCGCCACGTTGCGGGCCAGCAGGATCGAGCCGAGGATGAACAGGATCAGCGTGCCGATCGACAGGCCGATCAGCCGCCATTGCACCTGGCGGTACGGCGTGAGCGCGGCCGACAGCGACGTCTGCAGCAATACGCGCGCGCGGCCGTTGTGCAGCAGCGGCACGCCGAGCGTCAGCCAGTCGCCGCCGTCAAGCGTGAGCGTGCGCACCTCGCCGAGCGCGTGACCGGCGAGCAGTTGATCATCAAGCGCCGCCTGTTCGGCCCGCGGCAGGGTCGAAATCAATTGTGCCGGCGTGCCGTGCGAGCCGAGCGTGACGAACGACACGTTCAGGTGAGTCAGGCCCTGCACGCTGGTCGCGAAAGCCGCGTCGAGCTTGAAGCCCATCGCCACCCAGGCAATGCGCAGCGGCGCATAAACCGGCACGAGCACGACCTGGAAAGCCTGCCCCCCGAGCGATACCAGTCCGGTCGCAGCGCCGGCGCTCTTGGCCTGGTCGAGCAGCGCCGGGAAGGGGAACGGCAGCGGCTTCGACAAGCCGAGCGTGCTGGCCGTCACTCGGCCATCGAGCGACACCAGCATCGCTACGCCGGCGCCCACGCGGGCGCCGTGGTTCGCCAGTACCGAATCGATCGTGGCGCGGTCGCCGCTCGCCACCGCCTGTTTGAACGCGAAATCGGAAGCCAGCACCTTGACGTTCTGCAGGAGTTGCGCGCCGCGGTCGTTGATGAGCTGCTGCAGCACCCGCGCGCCCGAATGCAGCCGCTCATCCCCGCGGGTAATGACGTTGTGGCGCACGGTGATCAGCACGGCAAAAAATGCCGCACCCTGCACGATCGCAATGAGCAGGATGAACAGCAGCGCGATGCGGGTCCTGAAACTCAGCTTCAAGGCGGCGGCTCCTGGCTGAAGCGATGAAACTTCTGCTGCAGCCGTTTGACCGCGGGCGGCAACTGGCTGTCCGGCCGGCGATGAACGTGAGCCGGCGCAGGTGCGAGCGCGACAGTGAAATGACGTTTGATCCGGCTGTCGGCAGCGAGCGCCACCGGTACCGTCAACGTGTGGTTCGGCGCGCCGAGGCGCGGCGCCCAAATCGTCAACGTGTAGTGGCCGGCGGGCACGTCGGCGAGGACCGCCTGGCCGGCCGCGTCCGTCTGCGCGAAATACGGCGTCGGCACGACGTCGATGAACGCCAGCATCCAGTCGTGAATGTTGCAGCCGAGCACAACCACGCCCGGCTTGTCGAAGATCACAGGCCTGGCCGGCGTGCCGGCGTAGAGCGGCAGCTCGAATGTCTTTGCGGGGGAGAACGAATAAACGTCGTGGCGGATGTTGTCGCTGTTGGGGAAGGATACCGCCGTGCCGACCTCGACCGCGAGAATGTGCGGCACGAACTGCATGTCGCGCTGGTCCATGATGCCGGTGAGATGCGCACCGGCGGGTGGCCGAACCGGTCGGCCGTCACTGCTTTCGAGCGCGACCACGGCTGCGGCGAGCGGTTGCCCGCCGGCTTCGACCGTGACCGCGAGGCTCGCGGCGCGAGCGTCGCCGAAAGCCGCGCTCAGCAGCCCGACCGCCAGTGCGGCGGCAAGAATTATCGTTTTAGCCGGCATGACTGGCCTCCCGTGCGCCCATAATACCGAATTCGGCCCCATCTCACGCGCCGTTTGCTCCTGTAGACTGTACGTTTAAGAACCTTTTAGGGTTGCAGGCGGTCATATTCGATAAACATAAGGAGGCTTCTCATGCGAAAGCTCGTTTCCGGCGCGATCCTCGCCGCGCTCACCGCATTCCTCACCGCGGCGCCCGTGCTGGCCGCACAGCACGATTCGATGCTGGGTTTCACGCCGGCCGGCGCGACCCAGGAACGCCAGCTTGAAGCCAAATTCGACGCGGCGCTCGACAAGGCCGACATCAGGCACTGGATCAAGATGATGTCGTCGGAGCCGAACGGGCTCGGCTCGCCGCACGACAAGGCGAACGCCGAGTACATGGTGAAGCTGTTCAAGTCCTGGGGCTTCGACGCGCACATCGCCCATTACAAGGTGCTGTTTCCGACACCGAAGGTGCGCGAGCTCAGCCTGGTCGCGCCGTATCATTACAAGGCAAAGCTGCGCGAGCCGCCGGTCAAGGGCGACCCCACCTCCGACATCTACAAGAACGCACTGCCGCCCTACAATGCCTATTCGGCCGACGGCGACGTCACTGCGCAGCTCGTCTACGTGAACTACGGCATCCCGGAGGATTACAAGGTCCTCGCACGCCACGGGATCAGCGTCAAGGGCAAGATCGTGATCGCGCGCTACGGACATTCGTGGCGCGGCATCAAGCCGAAGCTCGCCTACCAGCACGGCGCGATCGGCTGCATCCTGTATTCGGACCCGCGCGATGACGGCTACCGCCAGGGCAACGTGTTCCCGAAAGGCGGCTGGCGCGATCGCTGGGGTGTGCAGCGCGGTTCCGTCGAGAACATGACGATTTACCCGGGTGGGCCGCTGACACCCGGTGTCGGTGCGACCGCCGACGCCAAGCGCATGCCGCGCAGCGAATCCCCGGTGATCAAGAAAATCCCGGTGCTGCCGATCTCCTACGCCGACGCGCTGCCGCTGCTCAAGGCGCTGGGCGGGGCGACGGTGCCGGACGACTGGCAGGGCGCGCTGCCGATCACCTATCACTTCGGGCCGGGGCCCGCGAAGGTACATCTGAAACTGGCCTTCAACTGGAAGCTGACGCCGGTCTACGACGTGATCGCGAAAATTCCGGGCACCGAATATCCCGACCAGTGGGTGATGCGCGGCAACCATCACGACGGCTGGGTATTCGGCGCCGAGGACCCATTGGCCGGCAACGCCGCGCTGCTCGCCGAGGGCAAGGCGCTGGGCGCCCTGCTCAAGACCGGCTGGCGGCCGAAGCGCACGATTATCTACATGAGCTGGGACGGCGAGGAGCCGGGCCTGCTCGGCTCGACCGAGTGGGTCGAGGATCACGCCGCGCAGCTCGCGAAGAACGGCGCGATTTACATTAACTCGGACACCAACGAACGCGGCTTCCTGTTCGCCGGCGGCTCAGGGTCGCTGCAACGCTTCATCGACCAGGTCGGCAAGAGCGTCAAGGATCCGGAAACCGATACGAACGTGATTCATCGCGCGCGGGCGGCGCGACTGGTGCGGCAGCTCAAGCATCCGCCGCAGAACCCGTCCGACAAAATCTCGTCGAATCCAAACCAGCCGCTGCCGATTTTCGCACTCGGCTCGGGCTCGGATTACAGTTCGTTCATCGACCACATGGGCATCGCGTCGCTCGACATCGGCTTCGGCGGCGAATCCGAGGGGACGCAGTATCACTCGCGCTACGATGACTTTTACTGGTATAGCCATTTCGGCGATCCGACCTTCGAATACGGCGTCGCCCTCGCCAAGGTCGGCGGCCACGCGGTCCTGCGTTTCGCCGACGCCGGCATCCTGCCGTACGCGTTCACCGGCTTTGCCGATCACGTCGCCGATTACGCGCACGAGATCGAAAAAGAGCACGACCAGATGCGCAAGCAGACGCAGAAAAAGGACGAGTTGATCAAGGAGGACGCGTTCAAGCTGGCATCCGATCCGACCAAGCAGTACGTTCCGCCCAAGGCGAAGCCGCCGGTACCGAAGCTCGACTTCAAGCCGCTCGACGACGCGATCGCGCGGCTGAAGAAAGTCGCCGCGGCATATGATGCGGCGCTCAAGGTGCACGGCAACGCGCTGCCGGATTCGGCGCAACGCAAGCTCAACGAAACGCTGATCGAGACCGAGCGCCAGTTGCTGTACCAGCACGGCCTGCCGAAGCGGAAATGGTATCGGCACATGATTTACGCGCCGGGCTATTACACCGGCTATGGCGTCAAGACGCTGCCCGGCATCCGCGAGGCGGTCGAGAATCGCGACTGGGATACGGCGAAGAAGTACATCGGCATCGTCGCCGGCGTGCTGAACGATTTCAGCCGGAAAGTGGAGCAGGCGGCGAAGCTGTTGAAAAGCACTTAGTCTTCTCTGTCACCAGCGAAGGCTGGTATGACAAGAGGAAAGGACACTATTACCAATCGTAATAAGCTAATCATTGACTTGATCGGCCAATCAGTATTTACTTGCGCTCAATGAACAAGCACCTCCTCAACCTCCGCCACTATGCCCGCGTATGTATGCGTATGCGGCGCTTTGCCGTGCGGGCGGCGGATGAGTGGCATGTTTAGGTAGATAGCGAAACAAGCTCCCCTTCTGCAACCCGCTACGGCACAGTCGTAGCGGGTTTTTTTTCGCCCGGAGACAACACGGAAAGCGGCATGAACAAACTTCGACTAT
This sequence comes from Gammaproteobacteria bacterium, assembly GCA_035708085.1. Lineage (GTDB taxonomy): Bacteria > Pseudomonadota > Gammaproteobacteria > Natronospirales > DASSBR01 > DASSBR01. The sequence goes on from DASSTE010000035.1 coordinate 14,538, forward strand.
CGCAGGGCCTGCCACTCGAATCCGGGCAAACACTGGAAGGCGTGGAGATCGCCTACCGGACATGGGGACGGCTGAACGGCGCGCGCGACAACGCGGTGCTGATCTGCCACGCGCTGACAGGCTCCGCCGATGCCGACGAATGGTGGACGGGGCTGTTCGGCCCCGGCCGCGCATTCGACCCGGCGCGCGATTTCATCGTCTGCAGCAACGTGCTCGGCGGCTGCTACGGCAGCACCGGCCCGGGAAGCGCCATGCCCGGCGCGCTCAGAACCTGGGGTCCGGAGTTCCCGCCGGTCACGGTGCGCGACATGGTGCGCGCGCAGGCCGCGCTGCTCGATGCGCTCGGCGTCGAGCGGCTGAAACTGGTCGTCGGCGGCTCGCTCGGCGGTATGCAGGTGCTCGAATGGGCGGCGCTCTATCCGGAACGTGTGGAGGCGATTGCGCCGATCGCGACCACCGCGCGTCATTCCGCGTGGGCGATCGGTTTGAATGAGGCACAGCGGCAGGCAATTCGTGCCGACATCAACTGGATGCAGGGCTATTACCCGCCCGGCGTGCAGCCGCACTTCGGCCTCGCCGCCGCGCGCGCCTTCGCGATGTGCAGCTACCGCGGCTGGACGAGTTTCGATCAGCGCTTCGGGCGCGAGCGCCGCGCGAGCGGCCGCTATCAGATCGAAAGCTGGCTGAATTATCACGGCGGCAAGCTCGCCAAGCGCTTCGACGCGAACAGCTACATCACGCTGACGCAGGCAATGGACAGCCATGATCTCGGCCGCGGCCGCGGCTCGGTCGAAGCCGCACTGGCGGCCATCCGGCAACCCGCGCTGGTCGTGACGATCGACTCCGACGTGCTCTACCCGCCGGCGGAACAGGCGCTGCTGGCGCGGTATTTGCCGCACGCGCGGCTGGCGCCGTTGCCATCGCCGCACGGGCACGACGCTTTCTTGATCGACACCGACGCGCTGAACGGACTGCTGGTGGACTTTTGCGGCGGTTCGGGCAAACTCGCTGTGCCGGCACCGGCTCCGGCAATCGTACCAGGGCAGCAATCATGCGGATTCTGAAATTCGGCGGCACTTCCGTCGGCACGACCGACTGCCTGCGCACGGTCGCCAAGGTGGTCGCGTGCGCCGCTAACAGCGGGTCGGTCGTGACGGTCGTCTCCGCGTTTGCCGGTGTCACCAATCAACTCGTTGCCGCGGCCGACGCGGCGGCGGCAGGCGTGCCGCTCGACGTCGACTGGCTCGACGCTCTGACAGACAGCCATCTCGAGGCGCTGCGTGAAACGGCCGGTGGCGCGCCGGACGCGGCCGGCGCCGTCGGCGCACGCGTGGATGAAGTCGCCCGGCTGCTGGAAGACGTGCGCGAACTCGGCCACTGCTCGCCCGCGGCGCGCGACGCCATTCTCGCCATCGGCGAGCGGCTGGCCGCGCCGGTGGTGGCGGCGGTGCTGCAACACCACGGCATCCAGTCGGTTGTGATCGACGCGACGCAGTTGATCGCGACCGACGCCCGCTTCGGCGCAGCGGCGGTCGATCCGGCCGAAACGCGTCGCCGCTGCCAGGCGGCGTTCGCGAATCTGCCGGACGGCGTCGTGCCGGTTGTGACCGGCTTCATCGGCGCCGATGCACGCGGCCGCGTCACTACGCTCGGCCGCGGCGGCTCCGACTACAGCGCAGGTCTTTTGGCCGCGGCGCTCGATGCCGAACGCCTCGAAATCTGGACGGATGTCGACGGCGTGCTGAGCGCCGATCCGCGGGTCGTGCCGACGGCACGGCACCTGCCGCGTTTGAGTTATCGCGCCGCCGCCGCGCTCGCCGAAGCCGGCGCGCGCGTGCTGCATCCGAAAACACTCGACCCGCTGGTTGCGCCGGCCATTCCGGCCGAAGTCCGGGCGATTGCGCAGCCGGACGCGCCGCCGACGCTGATTACCGCCATCGGCGGCCACGAGCCCGTGCGCGCCGTCGCCGGCCGCGTGTTGGCCGACGGGCGCGGCGCGGTCACCATCGTCAGCGATCATGCGCCGATCGATGCCGGCCTCGCGGCGCGCGTGCTGGGCGCGCTGGAACGCGCCGCGATCGATGCCGATACGTTCCGGCACGACGTGCACACGCTGACGGCGACGGTCCCGGCGGCGAGGCTGACGCAGGCAGTCAGGCTGTTGCATCGGGTCGCCGCGCCGCAGCACCCGCGGCTCGCGCTGGCGATTGCCGGCCCGACCGGCCGCGTCGGCCGCGAACTGCTGCGCCGGCTGGGCGCGGGCGCGGACGTCACGCTGGTCGGCGCCATCAATCGCCGCCGCATGCTATGGCAACCGGAGAACAGCATCGGCTGGTACGGCCTTGATCGCTCCCTCGCGCATGGCGAAGTGGCCGACTGGCCGCGCTTTGCCGAGAAGCTGCAGAGTTTTGCCGGCAAGCTGATCTTCGTCGATTGCACCACGAGCAATGCGATCGCGCGCTCGTATGCGGAGCTGTTGCGTGCCGGCATCGCCGTCGTCACGCCCAACAAGCAGGGCGGCACGCTGCCGTGGAACGACTACCAGACGCTGCAATCCGTCGATGCGGCCCCCTACCGCTACGCGACGACGGTCGGCGCGGGGCTGCCGATCCTGCACGCGCTGCGCCGTATCCGGGACGGGGGCGACAGCCTGCTCGGCCTGTCGGCGGTGTTGTCGGGCACGATCGGCTACGTGTTCGACCGGCTCAATGCCGGTGAAGCGTTCTCGGCCGCGGTGCGGGCCGCGCACGCGGCCGGCTACACCGAGCCGCATCCGCGCGAGGATCTCGACGGCGCTGACGTGACGCGCAAGTTGCTGATCATGCTGCGCGAAATCGGGCTGGCGCTGGACCTCGACGAGATCGACACTGAATCGCTGGTGCCGGCGGCGTTGCGCCGGGAGGACGATCCCGCGGCGTTCCTCGCGCGGCTCAACGCGCACGACGAGACGTGGGCATGGCGCGTGCGTGCGGCGCAGGCCGAAGGTCGCACGCTTGCCTATGTCGCCCGCTTCGACGGCGTGAAGGCATCGGTTGGCGTGACGTCACTGGCGGCCGGCCATCCGCTCGCGCGATTACGTGGCTGCCAGAACATGGCGGTGCTGACGACACGGCACTACTGCGACATTCCGCTGATCGTGTCCGGCCCGGGCGCCGGTATCGACGTGACCGCGGCAGGGCTGCTGGCCGATATCGACGAAGCGGCGCGGGAGCTCGACGCCTGGCCGAGCCGGCTCGCGGCGCCGCCGCAGAAGGCGCCCCAGGTCGTCGATGACATGAGATTCGGGACATGACGCTCGCGCAGTTGCGTTACCTCGCCGCGGTCGCCGACGCCGGGCTCAACATCAGCCGCGCCGCGCGCAACGTCTACGCGACGCAGCCATGCATTTCGCGGCAGTTGAAACAGCTTGAGGACGAACTGGGGTTCGCAATCTTCACGCGCAAGGGGCGCAATCTGGATGCGGTGACGGCGGCCGGCGAGCAGGTAATCGAGCGGGCGCGAGCGGTGCTGGCGGAAACGCAGCGAATTCGTGCGTTAGGCTTGAAAAATTCCGTTAGTGGTGAGCGAGTTCTTGCTCCTTCTCCCTCAGGCAGAAGGTTGGGATGAGGGGAACCGAAATTATCCCCTCACCCTGCCCTCTCCCTGAGGGAGAGGGTTAAGAGACTATGGCGCAATGCCATTCAGCGCCCTTCGACATGGATCTCCTGAGCTTGACGAAGGGCTCAGGCGAACGCAGATCACAACTCGCTGTGCAGCCCGCACTCGCGCTGCAAGCCGAAGAAGCGGGTCTCCTCCTCGCGCATCCCCGGCTCCAGCGGCCGCGTCGTGTGCACGTCGCCGATCGACACGTAGCCCTGCTCCCACAACGGGTGATACGGCAGCCGGTGGCGCCGCAGATACACCCACACGTCGCGGTTCGACCAATCGGCGATCGGATGCACCTTGTAGCGGCCGTTGCGGTATTCGACGTAGCGCGTGGCGCGCCGGCTGGTGGCCTGCACGCGGCGCAGCCCGGAAAACCAGGTGCCGGCGTCGAGGTCAGCCAGCGCGCGGCGCATCGGCTCGACCTTGTTGATGCGGTTGTAGCGGCGCAGGCCCGCGGTGCCCTGCTCCCATAACTTGCCGTAGCGCGCTTCCTGCCACGCGGGGCTGCGCGCCGGGCGGTACACGCGCAGGTTGAGCCGGAACCGCTCCGTCAGCCGGTCGACGAAGCGGTAGGTTTCAGCGAACAGGTAGCCGGTGTCGATCAGGATCACCGGGATGTTCGGCATGAGCCGCGTCAGCAGGTGCAGCGACACGGCGGCTTGCGCGCCAAAACTCGATGACAGCACGTGCGCGCCGGGCAGGTGCGTCAGCGCCCATGCAGCGCGCGCTTGCGCATCCAATCGTTCGAGTTGTTGATTAAGTGCCGGCAGTGGCGCCGGCGGCATGATCGATAAGGCGGTGCAGTCATCCATGGTTGTCCTCCTCGTATGGAACACCGTAACCGGCACCACCGCGTTCAGTGCGGACGCACCGCACAGAAAATCGGTCCGGTATATGACCCGTTGCAGAACCGGAAGTTCGATCACGCTTTACTCCAAAAACGAGAATCATTATCATTTCGGTTCATGAGCACCGCCAGCCGCCGCCTGCACGACATTCCGGTCCGCGTCGAATCGCCGCGGCAGGGGCCACGCGCGAAGGCAGTCGAGCGTTTCGTCGTGCGCCATCGCGACCTGCTGGCGTGGATTCACGTCGGCATGTTCGTCGGCTTCATGGTGCTGCTGATCGTGCCGCTGTTGCTGCCGCTGCCGGGCGATAAAGCCACCATCTTCAACAATTTCACCCGCTTCGCGAACTACCTGATCTGGGGACTGTGGTTCCCGCTGGTGTTCGTATCGGTGATCTTCGCCGGCCGCCTGTGGTGCGGCGTGCTCTGCCCGCTCGGCGCGGCGTCGGAATGGGCCAACGGGATCGGCCTCAAGCGCCCGGTGCCGCGCTGGGTGCGCTGGCGCGGCACGCCGATCGTCAGCTTCATGTTCATCACGATTCTCGGCCAGACGGTCGGCGTACGCGACTACGCAACGGCGATCGCCGAAGTATTCGGCTTTACGTTCGTCGGCGCGATTCTGCTCGGCCTGATGTACGGCCAGGGCAAACAGAAGCGCGCCTGGTGCCGGCACATGTGCCCGATCGGCCTGATGCTGGGCGTGTTTTCGCGTCTCGGCGCGGTGCAGCTCTGGCCCAAGCGCAAACGCGCGGGCGGCGACGCATACGCGAACAAGGGCGTGTGCCCGACGATGATCGACATCAACCGCAAGGAAGAGTCGCGCCACTGCATCCAGTGTTTTCGTTGCGTGCACCCGGGCAAGCGCGGCGGGCTGAAAATGCTGTTTCGCCGTCCCGGCGAGGAAGTCGCGCGCATCCGCCACCACAACCCGAACGCGGCGGAAATCTGGTTTTTGTTTCTCGCCACCGGCGTGTCGCTGGGCGGCTTTCTGTGGCTGGTGATGCCGCAATACCAGGCGCTCCGGCAGATGGTCGGCGTCTGGGCGATCAACCACGGCTGGTACTGGATCGGCACGTCCGGTCCGGCGTGGCTGATGTCGGTGCACCCGGCGGCGCGCGAAGTGTTCACCTGGCTCGACTTTTTCATGATCGTCGGGGTGATGCTCGGCTGCGCGGTGGTGCTGACCGCCGTGCTGACGATCTGCACGTCCATCTCCGCACGCATCGCCGGCTGGCTGGGCGCCGACGGCACGCCGTGGCAGCGGTTTGTCGAACTGGCGTATCAGTACATGCCGGTAGCGATGGTGTCGCTGGTGATCGGCCTCGGCGGCGACCTGTTTCAGTCGTTCGAGCTGGCGGGCGTGAGCGCCACTATGGTGGCGGCGATCAAGGCGCTGCTGTTTGCCGGCAGTCTCGCCTGGAGCATCGGCTTGGGCCATCGCCTCGCCGGCACGCAAGGTCTCGCCGGCGCGCGCCGCTGGGTCGCGCTCGCGCCGTGCGTGATCGGCAGCCTGATGATTGGACTGGCGTGGTGGCCGGCCATTTTCGGCGTTTGAACGCGCTTTTTGCGAGGAGTACTCCAAATGAAAAATATCCCGGCCCGCCTGGCCGCTGTATCGCTTGCGCTGCTGGTGGCTGCGCCGGCCTTCGCCGCCGAACATCGTATCGGCGGCGAGCCGATCCTCAAGAACGGCCTGATCGTTTCCGCCGTTTACCTGCAGCCGGTACACATGGCGCCGATGCTTCCCGGGATGGACGCGGCAAAGACGGACGTGCATCTCGAAGCCGACATTCACGCCGACAAGAACAACCCGCAGGGGTTCAATCCAGGGGCCTGGATGCCGTATTTGACGATCACCTACCACATCACCAAGAAAGGCAGCGACTGGGATGCGTTCGGCAAGTTCATGCCGATGGTCGCGAACGACGGGCCGCACTACGGCGCCAACGTGAAGCTCGACGGTCCCGGCAAGTATCACCTGGCCTACCGCATCCTGCCGCCGCCCTACGCCGGGTTCTTCCGGCATACCGACAAGGAAACCGGCGTTGCCGAGTGGTGGAAGCCGTTTACGGTGAATTGGGATTTCGTATACGTGGGAGTGGGCAAGAAAGGCGGTTATTAAAATAAAAAAGCCTCCCTAACATGCCTTTAGCAAGACGAGCCGGCCGGGCGGCGCTGCTTTTCACCTTCGCCGCATTCTGCTGTGCCGCGCAGGCGTATGCCGACCCTGATCCGATCGACTTCGGCGCCGATTACACGCAGGACTTTCTCTACAACGCGGCCGGCGGCCTCAACCGCGGTGGCGGCGCGCCCGGCATCGTCCACTTCAACGGCACGTTCGATAGCGGAAGTGGCAATGTTGTCTACGCTGACATGCTCGGCACGTTCGGCGGCTCGATTTCGAACCAGGTCGGCGACCGGCAGGGCGTCTCCAACGTCGCCGCGCACAACACATTCAAGCTCTACAAAGCCTGGTACCAGCATTCGTTCGGCGCGTCCGGCGTCAGCGCCCGGCTGGGGCTGCAGGATTACGCGGCGCTGTTCAACATGCTCGGCCCGGCGCAGTTGTTTCTCAACAGTTCGTTCGGCACCGATCCGACCATTTCGCAGGTCGCACCGAGCATTTTCCCGACGACCGCGCTCGGCGCGGTCGTGCGCTGGCAGTCCGCGAGCGGCTTCTACGCGATGGGCGGCGTGTACGACGGCGTGCCGGGCGAGCCCGGCCACCCGGCCGGCACACACATCGCGTGGCATTCGCATGACGGTGCGTTTTCGGCGCTCGAACTCGGCCTGGCCGCCAATACGCAACGGCCTTGCAAAGTGGCCGTTGGCGGCTGGTATCGCAGCACCGATTACGTCGACGCATTGGGCCGGCCGCGCAGCAGCGACGGCGGTGTGTATGCGATCGGCTCGGTACGCGTCGCCGGCGGCCCCGCGAGACCGGCGACGTCGCTGTTTCTGCAAGTCGGCCGCGCGCGCGGCGACCGTAACCCGCTGCATGGCTACGTCGGCGCGGGTGTTACCGTCGCCGGCCCGATAGCCGGCCGGCCCGACGATACCTTCGGCTTCGGTGTCGCCCGCGCCGCCACGAGCGACCTGTTCCGACGCGTCACGGCGGCCCCGGCCGCGGCGGAAACGGCGATCGAACTGAGCTATCAGGCGGTGCTGACGCCGCGTTTCGTGCTCCAGCCGGACGTGCAGTACGTCGTTCATCCGGGCGGCACCGAGCGCATCGACAATGCGTGGGTCATCGGAATGCGCGTGGCTTACGAGTGGCCGTGACATTGCGTTTGCGCGCGCCCGCTTCTACGATTTACCCATGAGCGCCGAGGCCGCCAATGACGCCGAGATCTGCGATGTGCGCGTACTGCACCAGGACGCCGTCACGCAGACGCGGCGCGCGTTGCCCGACGATACCCTCCTCGCCAACACCGCCGAGCTTCTGAAGCTGCTGTCCGACCCGACGCGCATCCGCGTGTTAAGCGCGCTGCGCGTATGCGAGCTGTGCGTCTATGATCTGGCGGCGGTGCTCGGCATGAGCGAGTCGACCGTGTCACACCAGTTGCGCGTACTGCGCGCAGCGCGGCTGGTGCGGCATCGCAAGGAAGGCCGCCACGTGTTTTACCGCCTCTCGGACGAGCACGTGTTTTCGATTCTCGATGCGGCCCGCGATCACACGCAGGAATAAAATCCGTCATGCCAGCGAAGGCTGAACCTTTGCTGGCATGACGAGAACATATGAACACCTGCTCATATGAGCGATAATAGCGCAATGCCTCACAGCCACAGCCACGACCGCACCAGCGAGAGCCGCCTGTTCTGGACGATGGTGTTGCTGGGCGTATTCGTCGCGATCGAGTTCCTGGGCGGCGTTTATGCGAATTCGCTGGCGCTGATGGCCGACTCCGGCCACCAGCTCGCCGACACCGCATCGCTGGCGCTCGCGTGGTACGCGGCGCGCGCCGCCGGCAAGCCCGCGACCGCCGAGCATTCGTTCGGCTATCATCGCTTCCAGGTGCTCGCCGCGCTGATCAACGGCGGCGTACTGATCGCGCTGTCGGTCTGGATCGTCGTCGAGGCGGTTACGCGCTTCATCACTCCCGAGGGAGTGCACGGCGCGCTGATGCTGGCGGTCGCGGTCGTGGGCCTCATCGTCAATGTAATCGCGTTCTTCATCCTGAACAGCGGCGACCGCACCAGCCTCAACATCCGTGCGGCGATCCTGCACGCGCTCGGCGACCTGCTCGGCTTCGCGGGCGCGATTGCGGCGGCGCTGATCATCATGTGGGCCGGCTGGATGTTTGCCGATCCGATCCTGTCGGTAATCGTCGCCGTGCTGATCGTCCGCGGCGCATGGCGGCTGTGGCGCGAGTCGTGGCACATCCTGATGCAGGGCCGCCCGCCGCACATTGATCCGCGCGAGGTGCGCGAGGTCATCCCGCGCGAAGTGCCCGAGGTCGCGAACGTCCACCACGTGCATGCGTGGTCGCTGACCGAATCACAGGCGATGGTGACGCTGCACGCGTGCGTGCCGGGCAACGTCGATCAGGACGAGGTCATCGCCCGCATTCGCGTCTGGCTGGAAAAACGCTTCGACGTGCATCACAGCACGATCCAGATCGAGCACGGCGCGTGCATCGACGGGCGCTGCAAGATCAGCAAAGAGGAACACTGAATGCGGCCGTGGTAGCATCATGCCATCGGAACAGGAAGCCGGAGTTCAAGAATGAAAAGACCCGTCAAGATGATCATCGGCGTCGTCATCGCCATCCTGATCGTTCTCGGCATCATCTTCTGGCTGGTCTGGGCGAGCCGCAACACCATTATCGCGAGCGCGATTGAAAACTACGGGCCCAAGCTGACCGGCACGTCCGTGAGTGTCGGCAAGGTGGACCTGTCGCTTGGCAACGGCACGGTCGAGCTGCATAACCTGACGATCGGCAACCCGCAGGGATACCACTCTCCTTACGCGCTCAAGCTCAAGGACATCAAGATCGGCCTCGAACTCTCGTCGTTGACGAGCAACACCATCGTCATGAATGAAGGCATCGTCGACAGCGCAAGCGTCAACGCCGAATTCCAGAACGGCAAAAGCAACCTGCAGCAGATCATGGACAATCTGCAGCAGTTCATCGGGCCGTCCAGGCCCAACCCGCAGCAGCCGGCAACGCAGAAGAAATTCATCGTCAAGACGGCGCGTTTCACCAACGGCCACGCGGCGCTGATGCTCGACAAGGCGAATGTGAATCGCTCGGTCGCCATTCCGGAGATCTCGATCCACGACATCGGCGTCAAGACGAACGGTGTCGATGCGGCCGAACTCGCGCGCCAGTTGCTGCAACCGGTGATCCAGCGGGTGCTGGACGAGGCGCGCGGCCAGGTGAAACAGAAGGCGGAAAAAGCGCTGCAAAAGAAGGAAAACGAGCTGAAGCAGAAAGCAAAGAAGAAGCTGCAGGACAGGCTCAAGCAGCTCGGCCAGCCGCCGGCATAGCCAACTGCGGATAGATCAACATTTCCTCTTGACAATCGCCGATTCGCCGTCTACTGTTGATGCATCAACAGTTAGACCCGGATGAATCGAGTATGAACCAGGCCCTGCACGCCAAACTCGGGCGGCGCGAAAGCCAGATCATGGACATCGTCTACCGCGAAGGCGAAGCCACCGCGGAGTCGATTCGCGAAGCGCTGCCCGCGCCCCAGCCGTCGAATTCTTCAGTGCGCTCAATGCTGCGACTGCTGGAAGACAAGGGGCATCTCGCCCACCGCCGCGACGGGCGGCGCTTCATCTATCGCCCCAGCGTACCGACGAAGCGCGCGCGCCGCTCGGCGCTCAACCACCTCGTGGACACTTTTTTCGGCGGCTCGACGCGAACGGCCGTCGCGACGCTGTTGTCGATGCGCGCATCGAAGCTGTCGGAAGCGGAACTGACCGAGTTGTCCGAACTCATCGACCAAGCCAAACGGAAGGAGAAATGATCATGGATATACAAGCTGCTGTTTTTGCGGCCGGGGGCGTGCTCGCCGGGACGCTTGCCAAGGGCGCGCTGCTGCTGGCAGTCGCAGCGCTGTTTTCCTTCTGCCTGCGCCGCCGCGCGTCGGCTTCGGTTCGCCACGTCGTCTGGCATCTCGCCTTCGTCGGCTTGTTGGTACTGCCGCTCGTCGCGGCGCTGGGGCCGACATTCCGGTTGCCGGGGCTGCCGTTCAACGCGGCATCGGCGCCGCCCGCTTTGCGAGCCACTGCGTCGCCACAAGCTGCACCGGCGCTGGCGCAAACCGGACCTGAGTCGCAAGTGGCGGACGGGGCCGACTTGCCGGCGACGTGGGTTGAAAATGCCGCTCCGTCGCCGGGCAATTCGGCGCCGCCCGCCTGGCTCACGGCACTGCTGCTGGCCTGGGCGCTCGGCGCAGCCGCGCTGCTGGCACGCCTCGGCGACGGCCTCATGCGGATCGCGCGACTCAGTCGCCGCGCCGACGCCGTCGACGATCAGGGCTGGCATGCCTTGGCCGGCGACATCTCAGACCGGCTCGGCCTGCGTCGCAAGGTCGTGCTTCGCTGCCACCGCGACATCGAGATGCCGATGACGTTCGGCATCCGCCGGCCGGTGATCCTGCTCCCGGCTGCCGCCGCCGACTGGCCAATCGGCAAGCGCCGCCTGGTGCTGCTGCACGAGTTGGCACACGTCCGCCGTGGCGATGCGCTGACGCAACTCATCATGCAGATCGCCCGCGCGCTGCACTGGCCGAACCCGCTGGCCTGGGCGGGCGCACGTCGCTTCCTGCTGACGCGCGAACAGGCCTGCGACGACCGCGTCATCAGTGCCGGTGCGCGGCCAAGCGATTATGCCGGCCAACTCGTCGAGGTGGCACGCGGGCTGAAGCGTGCTTCGGCATTCGCCGCCACGCCGGCAATGGCCGAGCCCAGCGAACTCCGGACCCGCATCCAGTCGATCCTCGACGAGCATCGCCGGCGACGGGGCCTGTCGCGCTCCGGCACTGTCGCAATGACGGCTCTCGCGCTCGCGATCGTGGTGCCGCTTGCATCGCTGCGCCCCGCCGCAGCCGCGACGGCGCAAAGCGACTCATCGGCCGGCATCGCGCAACGGCAGGCCGCCGAACAGCCTGCACGAGCCATTACGGCGGCCCGCGAACAAGCGGAGGCTGAGCGTGACAAGGCCCGCGCGAAGGCGGAGGCGCAGCGCGAAATAGCCGTGGCGCAGCGGGAATACGCCGTCGCGGCGCGTGAAAAGGCCGCTGAGAAGCGCGCGAAGGCGGAGGCAAAACGCGCCGCCGCTCATTACCATCACGCGACCGACCCGCAAACGCAAATTCAGGAGCGCGCCGTGTTTGCGCTGTCGCAACTGCCGGCGAAGCAAAGCGTACCGCGCCTGATCGAGATCGCGAAGTCGAACGGTAATGAGGCCGTCCGGGAAAAGGCGGTATTTTGGCTGGGACAAATCGGCAGCCCGAAGGCCGTCGCGTTCCTCAATAAATTCATCGCGAGCGACGCACCGCTCGAATTGCGCGAGAAAGCGTTGTTCGGCATTTCGCAGTTACCAAAAAACAGCGTGCCGCTGCTTATCAAGGTCGCGAAGCACGGCTCCAATCAGGGCCTGCGCGAAAGAGCGATCTTTTGGCTTGGTCAGAGCCAGGATCCGCGCGCAGCCCAGGCGCTGATGGATATCGTGCAGGGGCGGTCGAAATGAGTCGACTGAAGATCCTCGGCGTAGCGTTCGCACTGCTGCTGGCATTGCCCGGCGCGCTGTTGGCGAACACCGTCATCCGCGCGCCGGACACGGCAAAGCCGCTCGCCGCACGCTGGCAATGGGCGCTGCAACAGATCGACAATTCACAATGCGGCGGCGGCTGCTGGATCGGCTACAGCATCGAGCGCCGGATGGACCGCGATTCGTACATCGGAAGCTGGGATACAGCCGCCGCCGCGCAGCCCAGCCTCGGCGAAGTGATTTACGGCAAGCGCATCCTGCCGGGCATGTCGGCGACGGACGGCAAAGTACTGAAGCAGGTCGCGCTGCTGTTTCGACTCGACCCGCATACGCACAGCGTCGCGGCGATCGAGGTCAGCAATTTGTCCCGACCGGTCGCTTTGCACGCGCCATTGGTGTGGTTGGGGTCGAGCAGGGATGGCCCGAGCCTCGACCTGATCGAAAAGCTTTACGGCGAGACTCATGAGACGGCGGCTCGAAAGCACTTGCTGATGGCGATCGGCCTGCACGACACGCGCAATCTTGTCGTACCTTTCCTCGGCAAAGTATTAAACGGCCAGGCCGGTGACGAGGTGCGCGGCGCGGCCGCGTTCTGGCTCGGCCAGGGCGGTGCGAAGGCGCTCAAGCTGCTGGCACACGCGGCGCGTCACGATCGATCCGAGGCGGTGCGCGAAAAAGCGGTATTCGCGATCAGCCTGATCGAGTCGCCGGCGGCCACCGACACGCTGATCGATCTGGCCAAAGGTGCGGACAATCGCGAGATTCGCGAGAAGGCCGTGTTCTGGCTTGCGCAGCAGGCGTCGAAGAAAGCCACCGCCGCACTTATGGGCATTGCGCAAAACGATCGCGACGTCGACGTTCGCAAAAAAGCAGTGTTCGCGTTGTCGCAGTTGCCGGTCGATCAAGGTGTGCCGCGACTGATCACGATCGCGAACACGAGCCGGAACATTGAAGTCCGCAAGCAGGCGATTTTCTGGCTCGGCCAGAGCGGCGATCCGCGCGCGGTTGCGGCATTGGCTAAATTGGCGCGAGGACGACCTTAGGAGGGACCGGGGAATTCCGTTCGTGCTGAGCCTGTCGAAGTACGGACGGAATTTCACGATGGTGAAAGAGCCCAGGCCCAGGGCGAACGGCCGGATAGAGAGTCATCGGAACGTTCAACTTCTCGGCAGCTCAACCGTAAAAGTCGCGCCCTCGCCTTCCCCGCTTCTCACCTGCACAGATCCGCCCATCGCCTCGACGATCTTGCGAACGGTCCACAAGCCCAGGCCCAGGCCGCCGAAATGCTGCGCCGGCACGGCCCGCTCGAACCGTTCGAAAATGCGCGCCTGCTCGGCCGGCGCGATGCCGGGGCCGTAATCGCAGACCCACAGCCGCACCCGCGCATCGTCGGCCTCGACGCCGATTTTGACCGGCTGGCCGGCGCCGTACTTGAGCGCATTCGACAGCAGCTTCGAGACGATTTGTTCCAGGCGGGCACGGTCCCACTGCCCAATGACCGAGTCAGGCAGCGACTGAGTGATTTGGGTGTCCTCCCGCCGGTCCCTTGATGGCAGAGCCTCCACCGCCTCGCGAACCACTTCGACCAGGTCGACTTCTTCCGGGGCCAGCTTCAGCCGACCTGCGGTAATACGCGAGACGTCCAGCAGATCGGTGACGAGGTCGCTCATCCGTTCGATGCTGCCGGTCAACTTGACCACTTCATTCTGGCTGCGCTCGTCGTGCGCCAGGCGTGCGAGGATGTGGGCCTGCAGGCGCATCGCCGTCAGCGGCGTGCGCAGTTCGTGCGACGCGAGCGACAGGAATTCGTCGCGCGCCTCAAGCGTTTCGCGCAGCTTTTCGGTTTCGATTTCGTCGCGCGCCGCGGCCCGCCGCAGCCGCGCCATGTCGAGCTGGGTGCGTACGCGGGCAAGCAACTCCCGCGCCGAAAACGGCTTGACGAGGTAATCGTCGGCGCCGCTTTCAAGCCCTTCCACCGTCGCCTCTTCGCCGGCCCTGGCCGACAGCAGCACGACCGGCACCGCGCGGGTATGCTCATCGGCGCGCAGTTCGCGCACCAGTGCGAAGCCGTCGAGGCCGGGCATCATCACGTCGGACAGGATCAGGTCGGGCGGCTCGGCGCGAATGGCCGCAATCGCGGCCGCGCCATCGGCCGCCGTTTCGACATCGCTGAAATGGCAGCGCAGGATGCCCGCGACGTAGCGGCGCAAGTCGGCGTTGTCGTCGATCAGCAAAATGCGGGCGGCGGCCTTGTCGCCCGAGGCTCCGGCAGCGGCCGACGCTACGAATTCCGAATTGTCATCCCTTGCGTCGATGGCCGACCAGCGCCGCGCCTCCTCAACGAACGGCGCGGCGGCGGCCGATGATAACGGCCGCGACTGATGCTCGACGCGCTCCGCCGGCAAATGAGCTGTCCCGCCCGGTATACAGACCGTGAACGTGCTGCCCGCGCCCAATTGGCTGGCGGCAGTCACGCGCCCGCCATGCTGGTCCACCAAATCCCTGACCAGCGCCAGGCCGATGCCGGTACCCTCGTGGCTGCGACCGTGGGTCGTCTGCACCCGATGAAAGCGATCGAAGACACGCGGCAATTCTTCTTCGGGAATGCCGACCCCCGTGTCAGCAACCGTCAGCACGGCCTCGCCGTCCCGCCATTCAAGGCGCACGTCGATTCGACCTTCGTGGGTGTATTTCACCGCATTGGAGAGCAGATTCAGAACGATCTTTTCCCACATTTCCGGATCGACGTAGACCTGCTCCGGCAACGGCGGGCAGTCGACATTCAGCGCCAGCCCGGCGCTTTCGGCCGCCGAGTGGAACGCACTGGCGAGGTCCGCAGTAAAGGCCGCAAGATCGGTGGGCGAAAATCGGGCGCGGGCCCGGCCAGCCTCCATGCGCGCGAAGCTGAGCAGCGTGTTGACCATCCGGGACAGTCGTAACGCGTTGCGCCATACCATGGCGAGCTGTTCCTCGGGAAGTGTCCGTTCGGCGCTGGCAAGCGCCCGTTCGATCGGCCCGAGGATCAGGGTCAACGGCGTTCGAAATTCGTGGCTGATATTGTTGAAGAAAATCGTCTTGGCCCGATCGAGTTCGGCCAGTTGCTCGGCCCGTTCGCGCTCGGTTTCGTGAGCCCGGGCATTCGCCAGCGCTGCCGTCAGATGTTCGCCCACGAGCTCGAGAAATTCGCGATATTTGCCATCGAGCATGCGCCGCGGGCTGGTGCCCACAACCAGCACACCGTAGACGGGGTCGCTGCCGCGATGCGCCAGCGGCATCACCACCGCCGTGTGCGCCGGCTCCGGGCACGGCCCCCCCGGCATCGGCCCAAAACGCTCGGAGAGATCGGTCACCACTTCAATAGAATGATTGCGCAGCACCGCGGCAAGCGGCCAGCCTGTCGCGTCGTCAAGCGCCGGATCGGCCGGCGCGCCCGGCTCTCCCGCTACGATGCCAGCGGTCGCCGCCAGCCGGACCTGCTCGCCGGCATACAGGTACAGCAGCGCAAAAGGTACGTCGATCGGATTCCGTTCAAGAACGTGTGCGGCGGTCTGGCAGACGCTATCGATTGCCTTGACGCCGGCAGCCTGGCTCGCCAGTTCGCTCAGGGTTGTCAGACGCCGCTCGGCTTCGACCCGCTCCGTGGTTTCGACCGCCGCACAAAAGAGGCCGCCGATGCCGCCGCAATCGTCACGGATCGCACTGTAACTGAACGTAAACCACGCGTTCTCGAGATAGCCACTGCGCTGGAGCGGTACCAGCATGTCTTCCTGGGCGACCGATTCACCGCGCAGGACGCGCTCGAACAGCGGACCGATAAGCTCCGGCCACACTTCCCGGAACGCCTCTGCCGTCGGCATACCGAGCATCGCCGGATGCTTGTCGCCGATCAGCGGCCGGTAGCAGTCGTTATAGAAGAAGTGAAAGTCAGGGCCCCAGGCGACAACCATCGGAAATTCCGCGGGCAGAATCAGGTTGATGGCGCTGAGCAGCGATTCCGGCCACGTTCGGGCCGGCCCGAGGGCCGATTTTGACCAATCGTTGGCCCGCATCAGCGCACCCATTTCGCCACCGCCGACGAAAAGTTCCTCCGGGTGCCCGATCCGCGTTCGGGGAGTCAAATCAGGCATACCTTACTCTTCCTTAAGCAGGCATTGATGGTACCAGACAATAGCGGTGGATCGCTGGCCCTGTTCCCAGGTTCGCCCATTTCGGCGCCGCAAACCTTACTTGTCGGGCAACCTGCCGGCGGCGGCCTTGACCGCGGGGCTGTTACACACGCTCGCCGGCTTCTCGCCGGTCAGCTCGCAGATGGCGGCGGTGTAGACATTCGCCGCACTGATTATCCGGTTACTCAGGTCGGACTGGCCCGCCTTGAGTTGGCGCGCGACATTCTGCCAAGACAGGCTTGAAAGCAAGTTCGGCATAAACGGCGCCACGTTCTCGACATAGCGCCCACCAATGTAAACGAATGGAATTGCGCCGGGCACTTTCGTATACGGCGGGGCGTCGAATCGCTGAAAGACAGCCTGTTGGGCGTCGCTGGGCTTGTTCAGGGAGTGACCCTGCCGGTCGGCGATATCGACTGCGTCAAACCGGATGTAGTCACTGTGATAGTGCGCGCCGTCGAAGCTGAACGTCACCGTGTCGGCGTAAACGTCGGTGCTGCTGGAGCGCATGTAGCGCAGACCGTCGAAGTTCCCGAAGCGGAGCAACGCCACTACCAGCGGCCAGCGCAACGCCGCGCAATAGGGGCAGAAGTCGGCGCCGATATAAAGCACGACGGGTTTTCCGGAGCCAAGGGTCGGGCCGGAAATGGATTGCAGCGAAACCTTCGCCGGTAGGCGTTGCCGGGTAAGACTTCGTCGGCTGATCGTGTTCAGCGCCCGCATCAAGTCCGCGCCGACCGTCGAACCGACCTTGCCCGTTGAAGTGCGCGTCGAAGCGTTGTTCGCGGAGGTGCTGCGAGCCGAAGTACCGTTTGCCGCAGTGCTCGTCGAGTTGCTCGTCTGATTTGACGAGTTGCAACCGGCGGCGGTGGCCGCCAGCAGTACCAGCGCCGTGACGCCGACCAATCGTTTCAGACCCGGTTTCATGCGATGCTGCTCCCTCGTTGCTGTTGTGCCGGGGCCGGAAGTCTGTGCTGCAACAAATGGTTGCGCAGCGCCCATTGGCCTTCCGGCGGTACCTCGGCCAGAAATCGTACCTCACCGGCGGCGTGGCACGCGACCGGCAATCCGTCGCGATACAGTATCCGATTCCCCGCCAGCGCCGCGAGCCGGTCGCCCGGCAGGATAATGCCGACCAGGTTGAGCGGATCGGCGGCGGAGATCGAAACCAGCGCGCCGTCCGGCTTCTGCTTGCGCATATCGCGCAGCGCGCCGACCGCATCCGGCAGCGCAAATTGCTCGCCGCTCATGCCGGCGACAAAGCGGCCGCCGCGAATTTCCCCGCGCGCTTCGAGGCGCCGATAAACGTACAGCAATTCCCGCCACGGCGGCAGCGCCGTTTCGCGTTCGAGCAGCTTGCGGAACACAACGCCGTAGCGCAACAACAGCGTCGCGGCGATGTGCTCGAGCGTCTCCGTGTCGAGCCGGCGGTCGTCGTCGAATTGAATTACCGGGCCGTGCGTCAGCGTCCAGCGGCCGGCGGTGTCGAGGCCGCCGATGCCGACGCGCCGCCGGCGGCCGCGCGGCGCTAGTCGCGGCCGCCGATGTGCCGGCTGTACGAGCGCGCGCAAGCCGGCGAAGGTATCGGCGGTCGCCAGTCCCCAGGCGGCGAGTTCGGACAGCGCTTCTTCGACCTGCGTGCGCAGCAGGCCCGTCGTTTCGACCAGGTCGCTGAAGAAGGAGGCGCCATCGTGTTGCAAGGCGGACGCCACCTGGCGCGCCGCGGCGGACAGTGGAATCGTCTCGATATCCGGCGCGGGAAACAGCGCCCGCCAGTGTCGGCGATGCGCGCGCGGCAACAGCGCGATCGGCGTTGCGCGCACCGGCGCCACCGCGCGTTTGGCCGTGATGCCCTGCGGATCCTCGCGCTGGGCGGCCTTCGGCGGCACGAGTCGCATCCAGGTGACCGCGCCGCTGGCGCAGAGCTGGTCGAGCATCACCGACAAATAGCCGCCCACCCGCGCCGGCAGGATATCGCGCTCCCACGCCGCGGCCGGAATCGAATAGCCTTCGAGTTGTTCGATTGCGGCGGCGAGCGCATCCGGGCCTTCGGCGCGCTCGTCGATGCCGTGCCAGCGGAACAGGAAGCGCATGAAGTCGGCGGGGCTGACCGGCTCGATTTCCGCGCGCAGCTTTTTGAGCGTGTAGCGATGGATACGTGCGAGCAGGCGGCGGTCGCACCATTCGACGGCGTCGGCTGACGTAAATCCGCCGCGTAATGCGAAGCCTTCGGCTTCGAGCGCGGAGACGGCGACATGGATTTCCGTTTCGGCCGCCGCCAGCGGGGCCGCCAGCGCCGCCGCCGTCACCGGGCCGAGCCCTTCGAGGCGGCTGCGGATGAGTTCGCGTAACGCGCTGGCGCGCTCGGCGGCAGCTTCGCCGGGGATGGCTTCAATTTCGGGATTGGCACTAGCTTCGGGCCATATTTGCCGGACCTCGGCGAGGCGTTCGGCGGCGACCCACAGCGGCGCGACTCCGGGCACCCTCACCCCCAGCCCCTCGGCAACTGCTCCGGGCTTTGCCCTACCTCGTGCATCCATGCAGTCGTCTCCCGAGGGGAGAGGAGAGAAAACCGTCGCCCGGCCGGCTTCGCATAGTTCGTCGAACAGCGGCTGCCAGCTGCCGCGCCGACCCTCGTCCGCCGTCATGAATCCGAGCACCACCAGCGCGTCGTACAACTCGTCTGCGGTGCGTGCATCGGGCCAGGCTTCTTCGCGCACCCGCTCGATCGCGACGGGATCGAGGCTGCCGAGGTCGGCTGCGTCCGTCACGTCCATCAGGCCGCGCGACTGCACCGCCAGCGTGCGGCGTTCCTCGGCCGGCGCGTCATCGAGGAACGCGTACGGGCGCGCGTTCAGCACTTCCTGCGCGAGCGGCGACGGGCTCACCAGGTCGCGCGTGACGACCTTGATCTCGCCCCGCTCCAGCCGCGCGAGCAGCCGTTCAAGTCCCTCGACATCCATGACTTCGTGCAGGCAGTCATCCATGGTCTGCTTGACCAGCGGATGATCCGGGATTTCACGCGCGCCGGCGGCAAGATTTTCGGCGCAGGCCAGCTGGTCCGGAAAGATCAGCGCCATCAGGTCTTCGGCGTCGCTGCGCTGGAACTGCGGCGGCATCCGCTTGCCGTTGCGCATGCGCTTGATCGCGAGCGCCGTCGTCGCATTCCAGCGCCAGTGCGTCGGGAACATCGGCGCGGCGAGCAGCGCCTGGCTCAGGACGTCGCGCGCGGTCTTGGCGTTGAGGTAGCGCGCCACGTCTTCAAGTTGAAAACTGTGAGTGGCGCCGAGCGACAGGACGATCGTGTCTTCGAGCGCGGCGGCCTGCAGCTCAAAGTTGAACTTGCGGCAGAAGCGCTTGCGCAACGCCAGGCCGAACGCCCGGTTGATGCGCGAACCGTACGGGGAATGAATCACCAGGTGCTGATCGCCGGCCTCGTCGAAGAAGCGCTCGAAGACCAGCGTCTCCTGCGTCGGCAGTGCCCCGAGCGCCGCGCGGGCGGCGGCGAGATAATCGATCAGTTGATCGGCCGCGGCTGGGGCAAGATTGAATTCATTACGCGCGCATTCGCGCGCACTATCAGTGCCTTCCGCAATAAGTGCGTCCGTTCGCGCACGCAAATCGGATACCGCCACCGACAATTCATCCGTCCGGCCAGGCGCCTCTCCGAACCAGAACGGGATGTTGGGCGGCTGCCCCTTCGCATCCTCCACGTACACCTTGCCCTGCCCCACTTTCTGAATCCGGTACGAGGTATTGCCGAGTTGAAAGATATCGCCGGCAATGCTTTCGAACGCGAAATCCTCGTTGAGCGTGCCGACGCGCAAGCCTTCCGGGCTCAATACGACTTCATAATCGAACTGATCCGGGATCACACCGCCGTTCATCAGCGCGGTCATACGCGCGCTGCGACGCGGGCGGAGCATGCCGTTGACGACATCCCGGTGCAGATAGGCGCCGTGGCGGCCGCGGCGGGTCGAGTAGCCTTCGGCGAGCATCCTGACCACCGCGTCGAAATCCGCGCGCGGCAGCTCACGGTACGGCCACGCGCGCGTCAGCATCGCGAACAGATCGTCCTCGCGCCATTCCCCGTTGGCAACTTCGGCGACGATCTGCTGCGCGAGCACATCGCGGGGCGCGACCGGGATATGAATCCGATCCAGCTCGTCGCGCCGGACCGCCTCCAGCAGCGCCGCGCATTCGACCAGGTCGTCGCGACTCAACGGAAACAGACGCCCTTTGGGTGTGCGCCCGACACCGTGGCCGGAACGCCCCACTCGCTGCAGAAACGCGCCGATGGATCGCGGCGTGCCGAGCTGGCAGACGAGATCGACGTCGCCGATATCGATGCCGAGCTCCAGCGAGGCGGTGGCAATCAGCGCCTTGAGCTTGCCGTGCTTAAGGCGCTGCTCGGCGTCCAGCCGATGCTCTTTGGACAGGCTGCCATGATGGGCGGTCACCGCGTCCTCGCCCAGTCGTTCCGCCAGATGCCGCGCCGCGCGCTCCGCCAGCCGGCGGGTGTTGACGAAGATCAGCGTGGTGCGGTGCGCACCGATCAGCTCGGCGACGCGATCATAAATTTCGGTCCAGACTTCGTTCGCCATTACCGTCGACAGCGGCGAGCGCGGCACTTCGAGCGCCAGATCGCGCTCGCGCACGTGGCCGGTATCGACGATGCGGCACGGCTCGCCGCCGGTAAGGAACTGCGCCATCGTCTCGATCGGCTTTTGCGTCGCCGAGAGCCCCACGCGCACCGGCGGCTTGCCGCACAACGCGCTCAGTCGTTCGAGCGACAACGCCAGATGCGCGCCGCGCTTGTTACCGGCGAGCGCATGGATTTCGTCGACGATGACGGTGCGTACAGTCGCGAGCATTCGGCGACCGGACTCTGAGGTCAATAGCAGGTACAGCGACTCCGGCGTGGTGACCACGATGTGGGGTGGCTTGCGCGCCATCTTCGCGCGTTCGCTGGATGGCGTGTCGCCGGTGCGGACCCAGGCGCGGATTTCCAGGCTCCCCTCGCCCTCCGGGAGAGGAGTCTGGGGTGAGGGTTCGGACTTCGTCAACGTCCGGTGGAGCGAAGTGCTGTTGCCACCGGGCACTCTCACCCCGGCCCTCTCCCGAAGGGAGAGGGCGCAAGAGTCGAGCTCGGCGCGAATACCTTCCAATGGCGCTTCGAGATTGGCACGAATGTCATTCGACAGCGCCTTCAGCGGCGAGACGTACAGCACCCGCGTCTCGGCCGGCAGCTCGTGCTCCAGCCCCTCGCGCACCAGGTCGTCGATCGCCGCGAGGAACGCCGCCAAGGTCTTGCCGGACCCGGTCGGCGCGGCGATCAGCGTGTGGCCGTGCGCCTTGATCGCCGGCCACGCTTCGGCCTGCGCCGGCGTCGGTTGGCCGAACGTTCGCTTGAACCAGGCGGCAGTGGCGGGATGGAAAAAGTTCAGGCTCATGACCCTATTCTAATAGAGGCAGGGCATCGGCCTAAGAGGAGTCGGCTTCCTCGGATGCCGCCCGAACATACTGGCGTTCGCCGGTGGCGGGGTTGTAGCGTACTTCCGTCAGCTTGCCAGTCCCCGGGTCGATAAAGCGCTCGCCGGTGGGCTGCCAGTCGCCGCGGCTGCTGACGTTCTTCCGGTAGCGCCAGCGCTCGAACACGAGGGCCAGTGTCAGGAGGGCGCCTTCGGCAAGCACGTACGCGCCGATCGCGACGAGTCCGCTTAGCAGCAGGGCGATGCCGGCGAAGATCGACGCAATGCCGATCGCGATCAAGGTTTTGCGAAACATGTCAGCTTGACGACTCGGGCTCCAGGACCACAGCGGTGCCGTAGGCGACGATCTCGCTCATCGTCTGGCCGATTTCGGATGAGTCGAAGCGCATCGCGATGATGCCGTTCGCACCCATCGCCGTTGCATTTTCGACCATGCGGTCGAGGGCGTGGCGGCGCGCCTCTTCCAGCATCTGTGTGTATTCGGTGATTTCGCCGCCGACCAGCGAGCGCAAGCCGGCCATGACGTTACCGCCCAGGCCGCGGCTGCGCACCACGACGCCGAACACCTGCCCCTTCACTTCCCGCACCCGATGCCGGGCGATTGTATCGCTCGTTGCGACAATCATTGTTTGCTCCCATGATGAAGGCCCGCTCCATCATAGGCCGATTCTCACCCGCTTGCTTCGGAAACCGCCGGCGACTCGCTCTCGGTCAGCGCCGCATTGGTCGCATCCTCGACGCGTTCCAGCCAGACGAATTCGAGGTCCTTGCGCGCGCGCTCCGGAATGTCTTCCAGGTTCTTTTTGTTGCGCGCGGGCAGGAGCACTGTCTTGATGCCGGCGTTCAACGCCGCCAGCGATTTCTCCTTGACGCCGCCGATCGGCAGCACAAGGCCGCGCAGCGTGATCTCGCCCGTCATCGCGACATCGTGGCGCACCGTTTTGCCGGTCAGGAGCGACACCAGCGCGGTGTAGATCGACACGCCGGCGCTCGGGCCGTCCTTCGGAATCGCGCCCGACGGCACGTGGATGTGGATGTCGTTCTTGCTGAACTGTTCGGCATCGATGCCCAGCTCGTCGGCGTGCGCCTTGATCAGGCTCAGCGCCGCCTGCGCACTTTCCTTCATCACGTCACCGAGTTGCCCGGTCAGCGTCAGCTTGCCGGTGCCCGGCGCGCGGCTCGCCTCGATGAACAGGATGTCGCCGCCCACCGGCGTCCAGGCGAGCCCGGTCGCGACGCCCGGCACGCTGGTGCGCATCGCCAGTTCGCTTTCGAAGCGCGGCGCACCGAGGATGCCTTCGAGATCGCCGGCATCGATGCGGTTGCTGTCGACCTCCTTGCCTTCGGCCACGCGCACCGCAACGTGGCGCACGACCGCACCGATCTCGCGTTCCAGATTGCGCACCCCGGCCTCGCGCGTGTAGTCGCGCACGATGCGGTTGAGTGCGTCGTCGGTGATCTCACACTGCTCGGGCGTGAGGCCCGCCGATTCCAGCCGCCGCCGCACGAGATAGCGCTTGGCGATCTCGACCTTTTCTTCGCTGGTGTAGCCCGGCAGCTCGATCACCTCCATGCGATCGCGCAGCGGCCCCGGAATCTGGTCGAGCACGTTGGCGGTGCCGACGAACATCACCTGGCTCAGGTCGAAGTTGACGCCCAGGTAGTTGTCGCGGAAGGTCGAGTTCTGCTCCGGATCGAGCACTTCGAGCAACGCCGACGAGGGATCGCCGTGAAAGCTCGCGCCCAGCTTGTCCATCTCGTCGAGCATGAACAGCGGATTGCGCGTGCCGGCGCGCCGGATCGACTGGATGATCGTGCCCGGCAGCGCGCCGACGTAAGTGCGCCGATGGCCGCGGATTTCCGCCTCGTCGTGCACCCCGCCCAGGCTCCCGCGCACGAACTTGCGCCCCATCGCCTTGGCGATGCTTTGGCCGAGCGATGTCTTGCCGACGCCAGGCGGCCCGACGAAGCACAGGATCGGGCTCTTGCCCTCCGGATTCAGCTTGTGCACCGCGAGGTATTCGAGGATGCGGCGCTTGATCTTGTCGAGGCCGTAATGGTCGGCGTCGAGAATTTCGCGCGCGCGCGCCATGTCGATGTTGTCTTCGGAGACCTTCGACCAAGGCAGCTCGGTCATCCAGTCGAGGTACGTGCGCACCATCGAATATTCAGCCGACGCCTCGGGAATGCGCTCCAGGCGTTTCAATTCGCCGCGCGCCTCCTTTTCGGCCTCCTCCGGCATGCCGGCCCTCGCGATCGCCTCATCGATCTCCTGGATCTCGCCGGCCTTGCTGTCCTCTTCGCCCAGTTCCTTCTGAATGCTGCGCAACTGCTCGCGCAGCAGCATCTCGCGCTGGCGCTCGTTCATGCTTTCCTTGGTACGCTCGTTGATCTTGTTTGACAGGCGCAGCACTTCGAGCTGGTGGTCGAGCAGTTCGCCGACTCGGTCCAGGCGCTTGTCGAGGTCGATCAGTTCGAGAATCTCCTGCTTCTCCTCGGCCTTGATATTCATGTACGCCGCGATCGTGTCCGCCAACAGCGACGGTGAGTCGATCGACTGCACCGCCTGCACCAGCTCCGGCGGCGTCTGCGGCAGCAGCTCCAGCGCCTCGGTCGCGCGCTGCTTCAGGTTGAGCATCCGCGCTTCGATCTCGGTCGGCACCGCGTCGCTTTCGCGAATCGCCTCGAAGCGCGTCAGCATGAACGGGTGGCCTTCGAGATAATCGACGATGCGGAACCGCTGCTCGCCCTGGCAGACCAGGTGATGCGTGCCGTCGGGCGTCGTGACGTAGCGCAGTACGTTGCAGATCGTGCCGACCTTGTGCAGTCCGTCCGGCCCCGGGTTCGGGTCCTCGGGGTCGCGCTGCATAATCAGCCCGACCGGGCGCTCGTGGCGAATCGCCTCCTGCGCCGCCTCCGCCGAGCGCTTGCGGCCGATTGCGACCGGCAGCACCAGCCCCGGAAACAGCACCATGCCGCGCACCGGAATCGTGATCAGCACGTCCTCCGGCAACTTCCTGGTCGCCATGCCGCGCTCGTCGTCGTTCGTCTCGTCCTGATGTTCGTAGATTTCGGCCATGATTCATTGATCCTTCAAGGTCAAACCTGTTGCAAGGCGATGTAAAGGCAGCCGTCGAGCGACTCTTTACGAGCGATTTCGAAGCGGCCGGCGGGCAAGGGGATGTGGCGCTCGAAGTGGCCGTGCGGAATTTCGAGGCGGCGGAACACGCCTTCGTGGCTTTCCAACGGCAGGCGGCGCTCGCCGCTGATGGTCAGCGTGTCGTCGTCGAGCCGGGTTTCGACCTGATCGGCCGCGACGCCCGGCAGCGCGGCCAGAATCCAGAGCGTGCGCCCGGTCTGGTAGATGTCGATCGGCGGCTCCCACAACGGTCTGCGAGCGCGGACGACCGGGCGGAAAAATTGCCGCTGCAGGTGCTCGGCGCGCGCCAGCATTTCGCAGGCCTCGGCCCACATGCGGCTTTCCAGATCTCGCGAGTCCATGCGATTACCTCAGATTAGCGGTTACCTTTAAGATTAGGGCGTCCGGGCTGGAATTCAAATCAGTGCCTAGTCGCTAGTCGCTAGTCGCTAGTCGCTAGTCGCTAGTCGCTAGGACTGAGTGAAGAGAGCAATTTGTTTTCTTCGCACGCAGTCGTGGCGACTCAGTCCTGGCGACTTTTCTTCCTGTTAGACTAGCGCCCCATGCGTGCCGCTCCCATCGTCGTTGTCACAACTTTGTTTGTTGCGGCAAGCTTTGCGGGTGCGCGCGCGGCGCAAAATTGCCCCGTTCCGCCCGCCAATCATCCTTCGGCGCGCTGGCGCAACCAATACGTCTGGCGCGCCCTCGCCAGGCGTCACTACACGATCGGGCAGATCCGCATTCATGTCGCGCAGGTTTACGATCTCAACAAGCCCGGGGAGGACGCGTGGTATTCGCGACTGGCCGATGCGCTGCATATCAAGACGCGCCCCGGCGTGGTGCGCGATCAACTGCTGTTCCAGTCGGGCGATCCGGTTCGGGCGCCGCTGATTTACCAGACGGAGCGGCGGCTGCGCAGCTACAAGTTTCTGCGCAAGGCGGATATTGTGCCGGTCGCGTGTCACGACGGACGCGTCGATGTGGATGTGAATGTCAAAGACTCGTGGACGTTGAAGCCAGAGGTCGCCTACGAGCGGATCGGCGGGCAGAACATCGTCAGCTTCCAGCTTAAGGACGAGAATCTGTTCGGCCTCGGCAAGACTATTGCGCTCGGCCATATTCACGGCACGCAGCGCGACGAGAATTACGCGAGCTATTTCGATCCGGCGCTGGCCGGTTCGCGCTGGCAACTGCTGGCAAGCGCGTCGAATTTGAGCGACGGCTACGGCCGCCAGTTGTCGATTAACCGGCCGTTCTTTGCCGACGCGACGGCCTGGTCCGGCGGCGCAAGCTTTCTGACACAGCAGGCTGATGTCAATTTCTATAATGACGGCAAGCAGGCCTGGGTTGCATCGGATCAGACACGACAGGTGTCGCTGTCCTGGCAGCACCTGGTTGCATGGGACGGTGTCAGCGGCTTGCGCGCCGGGGTGCGCTACATCGACGAAGCCTGGCGTTACGGTCCGCTGATTCCGCGCGCGCCGAGGCTGCGCCCGCGGCCGACGTTGCCGGACCGGCAATTTCGCGGCTTGCAGGGCACGCTCAATTTTTTTCAGGACCGCTACGCGACGTTTTACAACATGGCGCAGATCGGCAGGGCGGAGGACTACAACCTCGGCTGGACCGCGTCTGCCGCAGCCGGTTTCTTTCCCACCTCGTTCGGCAGCAGCAGCGATGCGTGGATCGGCGGGCTTGGCGCCACCTACGGGACGCGGCTGCCGTGGGATGGTGCCGTCTTCGTAAGTGCCGGCGTCGGTGGCCGGCATGCACGCGGCGCGTGGCGCGGCAGTTACGGCGATCTCGGCGCGACCTGGTACGACCAGACCTTCGACCGGCAGACGCTGGTCGCGCATGTGACGGCCGACTGGCAACTACGGCCCGACCCGGAAGACCAGCTTTATCTCGGCGGCCTCGCCGGGCTGCGCGGTTACCCGAACTACTTTCGCGCCGGCGACCGCCGCTGGACGCTGACGCTGGAAGATCGCATCTTCACCACGACGACGTTCGTGAATACCTTCAAGCTCGGCTATGTCGCTTTCCTCGACGCCGGGCGGATCGACCAGCCGGGCGGCCAAGGCTGGAGCCGCATATTCAGCGATGTCGGCGGCGGATTGCGCTTCGGCAATGCGCGGGGCGCGTTCGACAATGTGATTTATCTGACGGTGGCGGTGCCGCTGGTGCGGACGACGGAAACTTCGCGGTACCAGATTGTGATTGGAGATATCGTCAACTTTTGAAAAAAGTCGCTAGTCGCTAGTCGCTAGTCGCTAGTCGCTAGTCACTAGTTCAGTCCTGGCGACTCAGTCCTGGCGCTATCCATCCTTGAGCCGTGCCTTCCCCGCCTCGAGCTGCTCCGGCGTGGCGTAAAGTACCAGCGTATCGTCCTCGTGCAGCACTGTATCCGGTTCCGGCTGGCGGCCGACGATGTCGTTGCGGCGCAGTGCCGTCACCATCACGCCGATCGCCTCCAGCTTGATGTCCATCAGCTGCCGGCCGATCGCATAGTCGCCATCTTCCAGCGTCACCGTGTCCAACTGGCCGCGAAACGCCTGGCTGCTGGAGAGCGGCAGCGCGCCCTGGCCGCGGAACACGTTGCGCAGCAGCGCGTAGCGGTCGGACCGTACCCGCTGGATGCGCCGGAAAATACGACTCGCCGGCACGTGCAGCAGCGTCAGCAGATGCTGGACCACCATCAGGCTGGCTTCGAGCGTTTCCGGAATGACTTCGGTCGCGCCTGCCGCCTGCAGCGCTTCCAGATGACTGTCGTCACGCGTGCGCACCAGCGTCGGCAGGTCCGGGCGAGCTCGCTTCGCGACGTTGAGAATCTGCAGCGCGGTGCGGACGTTTGAATAGGCAATCACCAGCGCGCGGGCGCGCGGCAGACCGGCCGCCCGCAGCACGTCGTACTCGGTGGCGTCGCCGAAAAATGCGGGATCGCCTGCGGCGCGGGCGGCTTTGATTCGGGAAGGATCGAGGTCCAACGCGACGTACTCGAAGTTTTCCTGTTCGAGAAAACGCGCCACGTTCTGCCCCACCCGACCGTAGCCGGCAATGATGATGTGGCCGGCGGCGTCCACCTCGTGGCGCTCCATCGCCGCCTCCTCGATTTGCGCATCCTCTTCGACCGGTGCACGAAATACCAGCCCGGCAATGTGGCGGTTGAACAGCACGATAATCGGCCCGAGCATCATCGTGATCACGATCACCGCCAGGGCGAATTGTGCGACCTTCGGTGTAGATACGCCGGTGCTGACCGCGAGCGCGAGCAGCGCGAACCCGAACTCGCCGCCTTCGGACAGCACCAGGCCGGCGCGCAACGCCATAATGCGGTCGGCGCCGAGCAGTCGCGAGATGCCGGCGATCAACAATGTCTTGAACAGCAGCAGTGCAACGGCCGCGACCAGTATCCAGACGCCTTCGGCGCGCATCACCGCCGGATCGACCAGCATGCCCACCGTGACGAAAAACAGCCCGAGCAGCACGTCGCGAAACGGCCGGATTTCCGCCTCGATCTGGTGGCGGAATTCGGTTTCCGACAGTGACATGCCGACCAGGAACGCACCCAGCGCGAGCGACAGGCCCAGGTTCTGCGTAATCCATGCCGCCGCCAGCGTGAACAGCAGCACCGCGAGCGTAAACAGTTCCGAAGAACGCGCCGCGGCGACGCGGTAAAACACCGGCCGTAACAGCCAACGTCCCGCGATAAGGATCAGGCCGAGCGCGAGAATGCTCTTGCCGGCCGCCCATGCCAGCTGCATACCGAGCATGCCCGGAGTGCCATGCGCCAGCTCCGGAATCAGGATCAGGAACGGGATGACGGCGAGATCCTGGAACAGCAGCACGGCGACCGCGCGCTGGCCGTGCACCAGCCCGAGTTCGCGCTGGTCCGCCAGTTGCTTGACAACCACGGCGGTCGACGACATTGCGAACGCCGCGCCCAGCACCAGCGCCATGCCCGGCTTGAGCTCGAACGCGTAACGGCCGAGCGCCCAGATGATCAGCGTCGTCAGCATGACCTGCGCGCCGCCCAGCAGCAGCACCGCGCGCCGCATCAGCATCAGGCGCTGCAGCGAAAATTCCAGCCCCAGCGTGAACAGCAGAAAGACGACGCCGAATTCGGCCAGCACCCGCGTCTGGTCCGCATTCGGAATCCACGCCAGCACGTGCGGGCCGACCAGCACGCCCGTGAACAGGTAGGCGAGCACTGCGGGCAGGCGCGCGCGCCGGAGCAAGGTGCCGGCGACCACCGCCAGGGCCAACAGCAAAATGATCAACAGCAAATTGGAGCTGCCGGCGATATGTTCCGTCGTGTCGGACATGCCGGGATGATAGCATCGCCAACAACAATGAACTCCCACACCGCCACGAGCGCCAGCCGCCGCATCGCCATCATGACCTTCTTCGGCGGAATCGGCGGCGGCGTGGTGTTTCCGATTCTGCCGACGCTGGGCATACGCCTCGGCTTGTCGTCGTTGCTGGTCGGGCTGATCCTGGCGGCGAACCGGATCACGCGGCTGGGTTTCAATCCGGTGGTGGGCGCGCTGACCGACCGTATCGGCGGCAAATGGCCGGTGACGGCGGGGCTGTTCATCGAAGGAGTTGGTGCGCTCGCCTATGTCGGCGCGCTGCATTTCGCGGTGCCGGCCGCGTGGTTTCTGGTCGGGCGGGTGATCTGGGGTTTCGGCTCGTCGCTGCTGTTTGTCGGCGCGCTCGCCGCGGTACTGGCGCTGTCCGGGCATGGCGACCGCGGCATGGTGACCGCTCGCGTGCGCAGCGCGATCAGCCTTGGTGTGCCGGCGGGCCTGCTGGTCGGCGGCTTACTCGCCGACATCGTGTCCGCCGACGTGGCGTTCGTCACCGCCGCCTGCTTCAGTTTCGCGGCGGCGCTCGGTGCCCTGCTCGCCATTCCGGATGTCCGCCCGCCGCCGTCGCCGAAGACGGTGTCGCCACCGGAAAGCTGGCGCGACATGCTGCGCCGACCGCTGCTGCGCGCAATCTGGAGCTATAACGCAGTGGTCGCGTTCTCGGTGCAGGGCGTGTTGCTCGCAACGCTGGTGGTGCTGGTCGAGCAGCGCCACCTGTACCTGCCGGGGCTGGGCGCGGAAGGCAGTGCGGGCGTCCTGATGGCGGTGCTGATGGTCTGGCGTGCCGCCGCTTCACTCGGCATCGGCCGCTGGCTCGGCCGGCAGGAACGGCGCACGACGTGGCTGCTCCCGACGGCGCTGCTGCTCGCGGTGGGCTTTGCGTTAATCGGCTTCGCCGACCATCTGTGGCTGATCATCGTCGGCCTGCTGCTGATCGGCGCCGGCACCGGCACGATCACGATTCCGCTACTCGCGCTGATGGGCGACAAGGTAGCGCGCGAGCGGCGCGGCCGGGCGACGGCAATCTATCAGGTATTCGGGGACGCCGGCGGCAGCGCCGGGCCGATCATCGGCCTGTGGGCCGCGGTGCACTTTGGCTTTCTGCCGGTGTACGTCGCGCTGGCGGTGGTGTTCGTGCTGACGCTGCCCCTGGCGGCTTATCTGAGGAAGGCGGAATCGCGCTGAGATTGAAGAGGCGGGCCGGGCAACCAGCCCGGCCCGCAATCGTCATTTACTGAAGGTGCAACAACAGGTTGGTCGCATTCGGCGTGCCCCAGCCCGTGGGATGATCCCAGAACGAGCCGGCGCTGAACGCGCCGTTGCTGCCGCTGGTTACGTCGAAGAAGTCCGTGCTGTAATTGCTGCCGGCATCGGCGTAAATCAACGGATTGGCATTGCCCTGCCGGGTTCCCGTCTGCGACACCTTGATCGCGAACAGGCCCGCCAGCTCCGGCGCGACGAAGCTGGTGCCGCCGTAGACGCTCCACTTGCCGCCAGACAGCACCGAATAGCCGGTCTGTGGATCGGCATCCATTGCAATGTCCGAACTCTGACGGTTACCGTCCTGCGGTACGTTGGTGCCGGTCTGCCATGACGGCTCCGCGAATACCTCGCTTTCGGCACCGCCGGTGCCGGACCAAGCGGTCTCGCTCTTGATGCTGTTGTCGCTGTTGAGCGTGAGGCTGGTGCCGCCCGCGGCCGTCACATACGGATCCGACGACGGGAAATCGGCCATGTTCGTATCGCTGGTGGCATCCGACGAGCCGTTGTCGCCGGCCGCCGCAAACAGGCTGATGCCCTGCGCCGCCGCCTGCTGGAAGATGGCGTCGTCGGTCTGCATCGTCGCAGCCGGCGTCTCACCTTCATCCAGGCCCCAACTGGTCGTCATCACGTCCGCCCGATTGTCCTGCACCACCTGGTTGTAGACGTCGGTGAACGTAGTGAGATACGTGTCGGCCCCGACGTAAACCAGGATGTTCGCGCCCGGCGCCATGGCGCTGCTGCGCTCGATATCAATCGTGGTCTCGACACCGGTGCGATGAGTGCTGCCATCCACCGGAATGGTTTCGACCGTGTGGCTGGGCAACCCGTACTGGCTCCAGAAACCGCTGATATCGCTGGACTTGAACGTCCGGGCAGTGGCAATGGCGATGGTCGCACCGGCACCATTGGCCGTTTGCGTGATCGACGGCCAGTTATAAGCCGTGGCAATCTGGCTGGGCGAATAGCCGGACGGAGCGGTCGTGCCGCCCCCACTGCCCGGCGGACCCTTGCGCGGATTAGTGCGATGCATCGGCGTCAGCCGGGCGGCATCGGTCAGCCCGATGACCGACTGCACGTGCCCGGCAATCGCCGCCGGCAGCGTCGGATTCGCAGACGGAGCGAAGAACACCCGCCGGCCGTACTGGTAGTCGTTGATCTGGATGCCCAGTGCCCGCTCAATCACGCTCGTTTGCCCGCGGGCGTGCACCAGCAGGCGATTGGCAGACACATCCTTCACCTCGATGCCGTGCCGCGCCAGGAATTGGGCGACGGCATCGGCCTGGGCCTGGGTCGGCCCGAAGCGCTCGGTGAATTCCTCGGGGGTGAGGAAATGATGATAGATACGGCTCGCCGGATTCTGCACCTCGCTGAGGAACTGCTTGAGTTCCGCCGTGTTGCGGAGCTTGAGTCCGATCGCAATGTCGAGCATCGCGTTGGGGCTGTGAGCGCCGAGCAGGTGGGACTTACCGACGAGGGCCGGCACGTTGTGCGCGACCGCCGCGCGGGGCGGGGCGGCAAACGCAGGCGCGCAAAGCGCCCCGGTGGCGACGGCCAACACCGCGCCTATTGTGGCTTTGTTCATATGACCCTCCTTTGGACTTGAACAAATCGACCGAACGGGGAATTACCCGATAGGCCGCCCGAAGGTATAACCGCCCGAAGCGGCAGCCACAATAAGGGAAGACACCAGAGACGCCGGGGGAAACCCCGGCGCGAGGGCCGGGAGGCCCCTTAAAATCAGGCGCGGCCGGAGAGCAGATCGTCCGGCGAATGGTAGTAGTCGCTTTCCTCGGCGAACCGGGTCACCAGCCGCTTGAGTTCGGCGAGCCGCCCTTCCGGCGTCGACAGCGGTGCGCAATCTTCGCAACGCGCGTCGCCGCAGGGTTTGTTGGCAAATAGCCAGTAATGCACGGCGCCGGCGAGCATGCCGTCGGCGATATCCCACAGGTCGGCTTCGGGATGCGAGTCGGCCATGCCATTGGCAAGTTCGACCGCTTCCTGGGCGGCTGAGTCGTAAAGATTGGGTAGCTGGTTCATCACAGATGGATCGGTTCGACGCCCCATTATAGCGAATACCCCCCGGCACAAACCATAGTTTTACGGCCTTCCACGTGGTTTTATTATGGGTTGAGGCAAGGAGGCCAAATATGGACACAAGATCAATCTGGCAGGCGCTGTCGCCGCCCGCCGAATTTCCCGCGCTCGAAGAGGATATTGCCGTCGATGTCGCCATAGTCGGCGGCGGCATCACCGGCGTAACGACGGCGCTGCAACTCAGCCGCGCCGGGCAGCGTGTCGCGCTGGTCGAGGCGCACGAAATCGGCTGCAGCGCGACCGGCGGGTCGACCGGCAACCTTTACGCGACGGTCGACGAGCACCTGTTCCGCATCAAGGAAAAGTGGGACGCCGACACCGTGAAGAAGGTGGTCGAATCGCGCCGGAGCGCGATCGAGACGATCGGCAGGATTGTGCGCGAATACGGCATCGACTGCGGCTTTGGCGCGCGCGACTGGCATTTCTATGCGACCACCGGCGCATCGGCGGATGCGCGCGATGCGGTCGATCACGAATACGAGGTCGCGCGCGAAGCGGGCCTGGACGCAAGCCGCGTGGATCGGTTGCCGCTGCCGTTCGAGATCGACCGGGCCGTCCGGATCCCCGGCCAGGCGCAGCTCAACCCGCTCGCTTACGTGCGGGGGCTGGCACGCGGACTGGGCGACCGCTGCCGCATCTTCGAGCACACGCCGGCGACCGGCATCGATGCGAAGGCGGGCGCGGTGACGACGCCTCGCGGCACGATCAACGCGGATGCCATCGTGCTGGCGACGCACACGCCCAAGGGCGTCTACATGATGCAGACGGCGATGCAGCCGGCGCGCGAGTATGGCCTCGCGGCGCGCCTCAAGGGGAATGACTATCCCGAAGGCATTTTCTGGAGCGCCGATACGCCGAAGCACTCGATCCGTTCCTATCAGGCCGGCGGCGAGCGTTACCTGATGGTAATCGGCCTCAAGCACCAGACAGGCAAGGTGCAGCACACCGCCGATTGTTATGAGCAGCTCGAAAGCTTCACGCGCAAACATTTCGGCATCGCCGACATCGCCTGGCACTGGTCGGCGCAGCATTACCGGTCCGGCGACATGCTGCCCTACATTGGCGAGAGCCCGCGCCACGAGAACCTGTATCTGGCCACCGGCTTCGCCACCGACGGCCTCGTTTACGGCACGCTGGCGGCATCGATCATTACCGACGAAATCGTCGGCCGTGACAGTCGCTGGGGCGACCTCTACAAGCCCAGCCGGTTTACGCCCGGCAAATCCGCCAAGCAGTTTGTCAAGCAGAACCTGGAAGTGGTCGCCGAGCTGGCAAAGAAGGTGACCGCGGCGGACGCGGGCGACTGGCTGGATGAGGTGCAACCCGGCGAGGGCCGGCTGATCAAGACCAGCGGCAAGAAACTGGCGGTGTACCGCGACGAACAGGGTCAGGTGACGGTGCTCGGGGCGACGTGCACGCATCTCGGCTGCGACGTGCACTGGAACGATGCCGAGCGCACCTGGGACTGTCCATGTCATGGCAGCCGCTTTCGGCTCGACGGCAGCGTAATCGAAGGCCCTGCAATCGAGCCACTCAAACCGCAGAAGATCAGCCCGTTTTCATAAACTCTGCAGCAGTTTCAGCACCGCACGTTCGGCCGGGCTGGTGATGGCCTCGCCCGGCTCGACGCCGTTCATGAAGTCGCGCAGCGTGCATCCGTTCAGGTAACAGTCGATCACGCGTGGATCGATGTAGCTTCCCCTGGCAATCGCCGGCGTGTTGCCAAGTCGCGTCGCCACGGCGCGAATGGCTTTGCGCACGTTGGCTTCGGCCTGTTTTTTTGTCTCCGCGACGCCGAAGGCGTCCAACGCCAGCGCGGCCAATGACGTACCCGCCCAGGTGCGAAAGTCCTTGGCGCTGAAATCCTCGCCCATGATCTCGTGAATGTAGGCGTTGAGGTCGTCGCTCACCACAATGACCTTGTTGCCGTGCTCATCGAAGTATTTGAAGATTTCGCGCCCGGGAATGTGGTCGAGTTCGGCCACGATGCGCGCGAGGCGCTTGTCCTCGATGTGCTTTTCCTGCGCTTGGCCGCTCTTGCCGACGTAGCGAAAGATCAGCTCGTCGCCCTCGATGCTCAGGTGCTTGGAGCGCAGCGTCGTCAGGCCGTAGGACTCGTTTTCCTTCGCGTAGGCGGCGTTGCCGGGACGGAAATACGCCGTGTCGATCAGCCGCACCATGCAGGCGAGCACCTTCTCACGGCTGTTGTCGTGGCGGGCGAGATGCTGCCCGGTGATGCGCCGCATCGTCGTCAGCTTCTGCGCGAAGCGGATGATGCGGTCGTATTTCTCGTGGTCGCGGGTCTCGCGCCACGCGGGGTTGTAGATGTACTGCTTGCGCCCGGCGGCGTCACGCCCGGTGGCGTGAATCTTCGCTTCCTTGTCCGGATCGATCTCCACGTCCGTCCACGCCGGGGGAATCGCCAGTGACGCGATCCAGCGGCGCATCGCCCGGTCGCGAATGGTTTCGCCGTCGGCGCAGTACGTGAAGCCTTTGCCGCAGCGGCGGCGAGTGATCATGCGGCTCGTCCTTGAGTAAACACATTGAGAGAGTAGGGTTGAGGGGGAGTTGAATCAACTCCCCCTCGCCGACTCGATTACTTGCGCGGTGCGAGCACCTGCGACAGGTAATCCGGCTGACCCTTGATGCGCACGAGGTGCGCGTACTTCAGGCCGCCGTGATAGTCGATGCTGACGGTCTTGTAGTCGTTGAAGTTCGTGACCAGCAGCTTGATCGGCGCCTTGCCCGTCTTCGCCTCCTTCACGGCTTCCTTCAGCGCATCGGTGCTGAACTTCTTGCCGTTGACGCCCTGGATGACCATGCCTGGCGCCAGACCGGCCTTGAATGCCGGGCTGTTCCAAAGCACGTCGCGCATCTTGCCGTCGTGATCGACGTTGATGCCCAGCGAGTACTCCAGATCAACGTAGTGGAAGCGTCCCTCGAACGCCTTGACGGCGTCGCTCGGCTTGTCGTTATAGACCAGCTTCCAGCCCTCGGCCTCGAACGCCTTCGACAGGTTGCCGTGGCCCATCAAACGCGACTCCAAGAAGTTCGCCCAGTCGTACTTCGCGATGTTGTTGAGCGACTTGACGATGTCGTCGAAGTTGTAGGTGTTGATGTCCCACGCACCGTTGTGCATGCCGAAGAACTCGCGCGCCCAGTTGTCGAGGCTGCGCTTGTTGTGCGTCAAGTCGCGGATTTTGGCATCCACCGCCAGCCAGATGAGCTGACCGCCGGAATAGTAATCCTCGCTCATCTGGTAGTTGCGATACGGCAGCGGCGCACGCTGGGCGATCGTCGGGTCATTGGTCGTGTCGCGAATCGTGCGCCACTGCATGCCCGGACGACCGCGGTCGTAGCGCGCGCCGACGCTCGCCAGCCGCTCCATCGCCTGCTTCTTGCTCCACAGCCCCGAACGCGCGGCCATCACGAAGCCGTTGTACTGCGTGAAGCCCTCGTAGACCCACAGCAGGCGATCGCGCATCGGTACGTTGAAGTTGGGCGTCCAAAGACCGGCGGGGCGACGATACTTGCCGTCCCACGAGTGGTTGAACTCGTGCGCGAGCAGGTCGCGGCCGGCCCAGTTCTTCTTCCAGTTGGTGAAAGCATCAGGACGGAAGCTGTCCTCGCTGGAGCGGTGATGCTCCAGGCCGATGCCGCCCAGGTTGTCGCTGAGCGAAATCAGGAAGTCGTAATGGTTGTAGTGGTGCGCACCGTAGAGCTTGTACATCTGCTCCACGAGGTTGCGGTGCAACTCGATCTCGTGCTTGCTGATCTTCAGGTCCTTCGCCGCATCGGCGAACACGTCCAGGTGCACCGGCGCATCGGTGCCCTTCGGCGTGATGTTGATGCGCTTGTAGTACTTGCCGGCCAGCATCGGCGAATCGACCAGGTTCTCAAAGTCGATTGTCTTGAAGGTGACGTCGTTGCCGCTCTGGTGCGCAACTTCGAGCGCCGTGGCGAACTTGAAGTCCTTCGGCAGCGTCACGCTTGCCTGCACGTTGATGTCACGGCCGTAATAGCCGGCGGGATACAGTGCCAGCTTGCTCCACTGCAGGCTGAGCATTTCCGGCGTCATCACCACGCGGCCCTGATCGTGGTTCTGCGGCGACAGAAACTTGAAATCGACGTCGAGCTTGCTCACGCCCTGCGGCACCTGGACCTGGAACGCGTAGACGTTCTCCGGCACGCGGATCCAGTGCAGTCGGTGGCCGTTGGCATAAATCATGACCCCGGCTACCTTGTCGATCGGGCCGCTCGGCTCGTGGTTGCCAGGAATCCACTGCGGATACAGCAGCGTGAATGTGCCGGCCTTGCTGACCGGAATCACCTCATGGATGCTGAATACGCGATGTGCCAGATCGGTGGCGTCGACGTGCAGTTGCATGGTGCCCGGATAGGGAATATCGCGCGGCGCCGGCACGTGGAACTTGCGCGGTACCGGCTGCGGCCCCGGACTCGCAAGCACGGGAGCGGCGCCGAGGCCCAGACCGGCAACGGCAAGAACGCAGGCAGTTAAAGCAGTCTTCATTTAAAGGTCTCCTGCTATTGGTATAAAGCGCCCGCGATCGCCGGCGCGGCGGAACATAGGGTTTCGCAGAGTACCAGACCGGAAAAACCCCGGCAAAGTTCCAAAATGGACTCTGTTTCGGCCGCGGCTATGCTTTATGCAGACTTCGATGCAGCCTGCCAATTTGCCGGATTCGCGCCGGTTCTACCCCCGCCTCCGCCGCAAACTCCGGCCAACGCGCCACGGCATCCGCCACCTGATCGATGAATTTTTTTGCACGCGGCAGGGTGATGCGGAAGCGATCGGCGACGGTCAGCAGGTCGTCGCGAGTGATGTTTTCGCGCTTGCCGTTGACGCTCATCTGGTGGCGGCTGGTCCATTGGCCGCTGGGGTTGTAGGCGAAGTTGAGATCGAACGCCGGTGACAGCGACCAGCGGCCGCGGCGGTCCATCAGGAAGGCGATGTTCTTGGTGTGGTCGTCCTGGTTGCGGGCGGCGACGTTGAAGACCATACGGCGGAACTGTTCTTCAATCGCATCCTTCCCGAGCTTCAGTCGCTCGATGACCTGGAACGCCTGCTCGTAGCCGTGGGCGCCCGCCTGGTTGAAGTCGAGGTGCGCGATGCCGGATAGCGACAGCATGTGCAGGCGGTCGCCGCTGTCGGTGCGGTCGAAACGCTTCGTCATGAAGTGGTGGCGACCGTTTTCAACCAGCAACCGGCACTCCATCATCCCGATACCGGCGGCGCGGGCCATGTGGTGGTACGCGTATTCAATCAGGCCGTAGTCCTGCGGGTCGGCGAGAATATCGCGATCGCGGTTGTGGGCGACGCCGTCGAATTTGAGCAGCCAATAGCCGAAGCCTGCTGGCGCGGGCACCTGCCCCGAACGCACTTCGTTGGTGTCCGGGTTCCAGGCGACGATGGCCTTGGCGCGCGCGCCGCCCGCGGAGACACCGACCTGCAGGATGTCGTTCATCGCCTGGCGGCGCTCGTCGCCGTCGTGACCGAGGTCGGCGTGGAAATGCTGTCGCTGGGTGAG
Organism: Gammaproteobacteria bacterium; assembly: GCA_035708085.1. GTDB lineage: Bacteria > Pseudomonadota > Gammaproteobacteria > Natronospirales > DASSBR01 > DASSBR01. The sequence continues at coordinate 52,821 of DASSTE010000035.1, forward strand.
GATGCGGCTCGCCAGTTCGACCAGATCGGCCACGTCGATTGGATGTGCGCCCTCGCGGCGGACGCGCGCCGGGTGAAATTCGAGCGCACCCATGGCGCGCGTGCCGATGTAAAGCAGCCGGTCGACCGGCGAAAAGTCGGCGGGGTCGCGGCCAGTGCGGGCGAGCCAGGCGTCGATGACGGCGTGGCCGAACTTGTCCGGCAGCGAGTCGGCTAAAAGGCCCGGCAGGCCGTGAAAGGACGCACGCGCCAGTTCCGGGAACTCGTAAATTGCAGGCCCGAGCGGCATTGTCAGCGGCGCGACCTGGATGCTGCTGCCGCGAAACGCGGGCGCATATTCGAATGCGCCGAGTTCGCGGTCCGGGTCCCAGCTCACGGCGCCGATCTGCGCGCCCCAGAGATGGACTTCGGCTACCGTTCCTCGTCGGGCCATGTCCACTCCGGGGCGGGTTCGTCAGCGCCTTTGGCTTTGCGATAGCCACTGGCGCGTTCGCGCACGTGGCCACGGGCCTCGGCCAGCGCCATCGGGCTGACCCGGGCTTCCGGCACCAGCACTTCGAGGCGGTCGAGGAGATCGAGCGCGCGCAGGATGCGCACCAGGCTTTGAGTGTCGATGACGAGGCCGTTTTCGGCCTTGTAAATGGTGCGGCGGGCAACGCCGGCTTCGCGCGCCACTTCCGCCTGCGTCCGGTTGCGGTTGAGGCGATGGCGCGCGAGACGTTCCCCCAATGTTTTCAACGCCAGTTCGTCGCTTTCCATACTGTGAGCGCGAGTGCGCCCTCTGCGAGCAAATCCGGGGTTAACGTATTCGATCGCGCGCGTAATGTCAATCTCGCCGCGGCCGCGGCGCTGGAGAGTCAGTAGTCCGCGGCAGGTAGCTCGTCGCCGCCCAATGCGAGCTTGCGCCGGCGTTTGTGCTCGTACATCGCGTTGTCGGCACCCACAACCGCCTCGTGGAGGCTGGCCGACTCGCCGTAGGCGGCGGCGCCGACGCTCACATTAAGATCTAATTCAGCGCCAGTCTCCGGCAGCCGGAGCGGCGGCGCGGCGGCGAGCACACTCTCGATCCGCGCGAGCGCATCGTCGGGGCGCGCCCCCGGCAGCACCATCAGAAATTCGTCTCCGCCGAACCGGTACAGCTTGTCGCAGCTTTGCAGCTGCGGTTGCACGACCGCCACGAAATATTTCAGCAAGCCGTCGCCGCTTTTGTGGCCGTAGTTGTCGTTAACTTCCTTCAGGTCGTCGAGGTCGCACACCAGCACTGTGCCGCCGCCGTTGCCGTTGAGCCCGATACCATCGTTGAAGGCACGGCGGTTGAGCACGCGCGTCAGCGAATCGCGCAGCGCCTCTTCCCGAAGCTGTGCATGCGCGGCGTTCAACTCTGCGTGTGCGGCTTCGGTCTCGCTGCGTACGTCATCGAGCAGCACCAGCACCATGCCGAACGCCAGCAGTACGTCGAGCACCAGGTCCGACCAGGCTGCGTAGCGCAAGGCCCAGTTGGCGAGATCGTGCGGCTGCGCTTGTATCCCGTTCGCCACGGCAATCCAGTAGAGGCCCCACAGTATGGCGATCAGGATGAAGATGCAGGCGCTCATGACAGCGCCGGCGTTGCGTCGCGGCACCCGGACGCTCAGCAGCAAATGGGCGCTGCCCAGGCTCAAAAGGATAACGGCCGGCGCCTGCGTCATCATCACGCCGACCAGCGAGGAATCCAGCCGGAAGGCGACTGCCGCCCAGAGCGCCGCCACGCCCAGCGACGGCAGGACCAGCCGATGGCCGATGCCGCGTGCGTATTCGAGCGTGCCGCAGAACAGCAGCGCGAAGGCGGTCAACTTGCCTAGTTCATAAATGAAGTTGGCGGCCGGCAGGGTCGCGGTCTGATCCCAGACCAGTGCGGCGACAGCTGCCGCGACAAGCACCCATGCGTTGGCCCATTTGAGGAAGTAGCGGCGGCCGACGGCGTAGGGCCGCAACAGGAAGAACAGCAACGCCAGCAACAGGCCGGCCGCGCCCTGACTGACGAGACCGATGATTCCAACGAGCCTGGTGGTCTGATCCAATTGCACTAGCGGCCCCGCCCCCTGAATTCAACGCCAATGCTTTACATATTGGTCCGCAATACTGCCCCGCCCTGTCCGGAATTGCAAGTTGGATTCGGGGCGGCGAAAACGGCTCAGGAATGCAGCAATTCGCGCATCAACGGCTTGAGTTCGGCCCTGTCAGGATGGGCCGCACGGCCGTCGCCGCCGATGATTGCCTTGAGCTGGCCGAGCGCATGGTCGAAGTTATCGTTGACGATCACGTAGTCGAATTCGTCCCAGTGCGACATGTCGGCTTCGGCGTCGCGCAGCCGGCGCGCGATCACGTCTTCAGCATCCGTCTGGCGGCCGCGCAGGCGGCGTTCCAGCTCGACGCGCGACGGCGGAAGGATGAAGATCGTCACGGCGTCCGGCATGGCAGCGCGCACCTGGCGCGCACCCTGCCAGTCGATTTCCAAAAGCACATCGATGCCGGCCGCCAGGCTCGCCTCGACCTGCTCGCGACCGGTGCCGTAGTGGTAGTCGAACACGCGCGCGTATTCCAGGAAGCGGCCCTCGGTGACCATGCGCGCGAATTCGGCTTCCGAAACAAAGTGATAATCGCGGCCGTCCTGCTCGCGCGGGCGTCGCGGCCGCGTCGTGAACGAGATCGAGACCATCAGCCGCGGATTTTCGGCCACCACCTGGCGCACCAGGCTGGTCTTGCCGGCGCCCGACGGTGCGGCGACCAGAAACAGCTTCGCCCGGCGGGCGTCACTCGACATTCTGCACTTGCTCCCGCATCTGCTCGATCAGCACCTTGAGTTCGACCGCCGCCTGCGTGGTTTCGGTGTCCTGCGACTTGGAAGCGAGCGTGTTCGCCTCGCGGTTGAATTCCTGCATCAGGAAATCCAGTCGCCGGCCCACCGGCTCGCTGCGCTGCAGCGCCTTTCCCAGCTCGGCGATGTGGCTGTCCAGCCGGTCCAGTTCTTCTGCCACATCGATCCTTTGCGCAGTGTAAACCAGCTCCTGGCTGAGCCGGTCGTCGTCAGGCGTGAGGTTGAGTTCTTCTAGCCGCGTGAGCAGCCGGGCACGCAACTGCTCGCGTACCGCCGGCAGCCGGGCGCGTACGGCGGCCACGTACTCGCCGATCGCGCCGGTGCGCTCGCGCAGCATTGCGTCGATGCGGGCACCCTCGGCGCGACGATTGGCGACGAGGTCCTCGAGCGTTGCCGCCAGCAACTCGGCGGCGGCCGCGGCGAGTTCGTCGACGTCCATCGCGGGCTCGCGCACGACCCCCGGCCAGCGCAGCAGATCCAGCGGGTCGAGCGGCGCCACATTGCCCACCTGTGCCGCCACGCCCTGCGCTGCCGCGGCGACCGCGGCGGCGAGTTCATGATCGACCGTCAGCGCGCCGGCAGCCGCAGCAGCCGCTTCCAGACGCACGGCGACATCCACCTTGCCGCGCTTGATCCGCCCGCCGATCTGGCGGCGGAGCTCCGCCTCCAGGCCCCGGAGCTGCTCCGGAAGCCGGAATCCGATTTCCAGATAGCGGTGGTTGATCGAGCGCAGCTCGACCGTCAGCGCGCCCCATCGGCCCCGGCTCTCGCCGCGGGCGTACCCTGTCATACTTTGTATCATTTGGGTGTGTTTGTCCTAACTGTCGCCGTTCGACGACACAAAAGTGCAACCTGCGTCACCTCTTTGCCGCTGCCGGCGATGTAAGGTTTCGCACATGTATTCGACTCTGACAGCCCCTGAGTCGAGGCGGAATGGTAAGCTATTCCAGCTCGTGATGGCCACGGTCACGCGAGCGGTTCCGCGCTCGCACCTGCGGCGGGTGGCGCCGACGCGCCATCCGGCACCCGGCGGCGGGCGTTTCGTGGCCCATTGGGAGGGACGAGATCGGGTGAATATCGAGACCGCGCAGGCGACCCGGCTCGGCAATCGGCGCGAGAATCAGGACCGCGCCGCGATCCTGATCGGCGACACCCGCGTTCTGCTGATCGTCGCCGATGGCATGGGCGGCCATTCCGATGGCGCGGCAGCCGCGCAAACGGCGGTCGACTCCCTCAGCCGCAGCTTCAAGGCGCTGCGTGGCGGCAAAAGCGCCTCGCAATTCCTGTCGGATGCCCTGATAGGCGCTCACCGTGCCGTCTATGAGCTCGGCGCAAAACAGCCGATCGCCAAGCGGCCGCGGACGACCTGCACGATTTGCCTCGTGGATGAAGGCGTGGCGCAATGGGCGCACGTCGGCGACAGCCGCGTGTACTGGTTTCGCGGCGACACGGTAGCGGCGCGCACCCGCGATCACAGCGCGGTCGAGGCGCTCTACCAGGCGGGTGAAATTTCCGACGGCGACATGCAGACTCACCCGTTGCGGAACTACGTCGAAGAATGCCTCGGCGGAGAGCCGTCCGAGCCACGTTTTACGATCGCGCAGCCGGTTGAGCTGGGTAAGGGCGACATCATGCTGCTGTGCAGCGACGGCCTGTGGAGCGCGCTGGGCGAAGCCGAGATCATCAAGCAGCTGCGCGCAGAGCCGGAACTCGAAAATGCGCTCGAATCGGTGACGCGCCGCGCCGAGGCCAAGACGCAGCCGGCGAGTGACAACGTCACGGCCGCGGCGCTGCGCTGGGGCGTCTGACTACTCCAACTAATGCTTCTCCCGTGACACAAACTTGAAGAACCGGCTGGTATCGCCGCCGGTGGTTTCCTCCTGATACAAAAACGCCAGATCCGACTCCTCGAACTTGTCGAAGAACTCGTCCCAGCCGATCTGTTCCAGCCTCTGATCGTCGCCATCGGCATCGGGAAACTCGATCCTCAGTATGCCGGCCTTTTCGCCCTGGGACTCGGTATCGCGCACCGTCGCCGGCAGCCCGTCGCGCGCTTCAACCCAGCGCTTGATCGTCTCGTGGTCCGTGGTGGTATGGCTTTCGCCGGTCATGGCATCCTCCTTGATTGATGGCCTCCGCACACATGTTAGACTGACAGGAAGTACCTAAAAATCAAGCAAGGATGCTCCCCATGTCTGCAAACCCCAAGGAAATCGCGGGCGCTGAACCGTTGATGCGTGCCGCTGTCCTGGCCTCCCCGGGCCGATTTGAATTCACTGAAATCGAGCGCCCGGTTCCGGGGCCCGGCGAGGTGCGCGTGCGTCTGCAAGGCTGCGGCGTGTGCGCGTCGAATCTGCCGGCGTTCGAAGGCCGCGACTGGTTCAACTATCCGCTGCCGCCCGGCGACCTGGGCCACGAAGGCTGGGGCGTCGTCGATGCCTGCGGCGATGGCGTCGACGGGATCGAGATCGGTGCCCGCGTCGCCGCGCGCAGCTTCCACGCCTATGCCGAATACGACCTGGCGGACGCCGCTGCAGTCGTGCCGCTACCCGACGCGCTCAATGGGCTGCCGTTTCCGGGCGAGGCCTTCGGCTGCGCGATGAATATCTTTCGGCGCGCCGATGTTCGCGAGGGCCAGACGGTCGCGGTCGTCGGTGCAGGTTTCCTGGGCTCGCTGGTCACGCGGCTGACAGCCAATGCCGGCGCGCGCGTCATTGCAATTTCCCGCTCACCGTTCTCGCTGGAGCAGGCACGCGCGATGGGCGCCGCCGAAACCATTCCGATGGAAGACCATTACGCCATCATTGCGGCAGTCGAACGGCTGACCGGAGGGCATTGGTGCGACCGGGTGATCGAGGCGACCGGCAAGCAATGGCCGCTCGATCTGAGCGGCGAGTTGACCGGGTTCGGCGGTCGGCTGGTGATCGCGGGCTTTCACCAGGACGGGCCGCGCAACGTCAACATGCAGTTGTGGAACTGGCGCGGCATCGACGTCATCAATGCCCACGAGCGCGACCCGGCGGTGGCCATCGAGGGTATGCGTGCGGCCGCGGCAGCGGCCGCCGCCGGCGACTTCGATCCGCGCCGGGTCATCACCCACCAGTTCCCGCTGGCCGCGCTGGGCGAGGCGCTCGAGGCCGCCCGGACACGCCCGGATGGCTTTACCAAGGCCGTCGTGATGACGGAGGCGCAGTGATGGACGGTGAAGTAGCCGTCGCCGTGCCCACCGGCGAGTCCGTGTCGCCGGAGACTTCGGTGCCGCGGCTTGGGTTTCTCGGTCTCGGCTGGATCGGGCGGCACCGCATGCGCGCGCTGGCCGACAGCGGCATTGCGCAAGTCGCCGCGCTCGCCGACACCGCACCCGAGTGCCTGGACGAGGCACGCGCGGTCGCACCGGAAGCGACCGCATGCAAAGACTTCGACGCGATGCTCGGCCAGGACCTGGATGGCATTGTGATCGCGACGCCGAGCGCGCTGCATGCGGCGCAGACGATCCGGGCCCTTGACCACGGCATGGCCGTGTTCTGCCAGAAACCGCTGGCGCGCTCCGGCGCGGAAACGCGCGAGGTAATCGCGAGCGCCATCGCCAACCACCGGCTGCTGGGGGTCGACTTTTCGTATCGCTACGTACGCGGCATCCAGCAGATGCGCGAGCGTATCCGTAACGGCAGCCTGGGCGACATCTACGCGCTGTCGCTGGTGTTTCACAATGCCTACGGGCCCGACAAGCCGTGGTTTTACCGCCGCGAATCCGCAGGCGGCGGCTGCGTTACCGACCTCGGCATCCACCTGGTCGATCTCGCCCGCTGGCTGCTGGACTTTCCCGCAGTCGAGGCCGTGACCAGCCGCTGCTTCGCGGGCGGCCGCGAACTGCGGCCCGAGACGGACGAGGTCGAGGATTACGCCACCGCCCGACTGGATATGGCCGGCGGCGTCGGCGTTGATCTCGCCTGTTCATGGCGACTGCCAATCGGCCGCGATGCTGACATTCAGGTCGCCGTGTACGGCACGCAGGCGGGCATGGCGCTCAAGAACGTCAACGGCTCGTTCTATGACTTTCGCACCGAGCTTTACCGGGGCACGGCGGTCGAAGTGCTGTCCGAACCGGCGGATGAAGGCGATTGGGGCGGCCGCGCGATTATCGATTGGGCGCACCGCTTGCGGCGGGACACGCGTTTCGATCCGGCGATCACGGAGGTCATCGCCGTCGCCGACACTATCGACGCAATCTACGGGCAAGAAAAAAGCCGGGGCTGAGCCCGGCTTTTTTACGCAGCCTTCCGGCTTATTCGGCCGCGGTCACCTGCTCCGGCCTGTCGACCAGTTCGACCAGTGCCATCGGCGCATTGTCGCCGGCGCGGAAGCCGCATTTCAGAATGCGCAGGTAGCCACCCGGCCGGTCCTTGAAGCGCGGGCCGAGGTCGGCGAACAGCTTGGCGACGCTGGCGTCGTCGCGCAGTCGCGAGAACGCAAGACGCCGCTTGGCGACCGCATCTTCCTTCGCCAGCGTAATCAGCGGCTCGACCACCCGGCGCAGTTCCTTGGCCTTGGGCAGGGTCGTGCGAATCACCTCGTGGCGAATCAGCGAACCGGCCATGTTGCGGAACATGGCGGCGCGGTGTGAGCTGTTGCGGTTCAGTTGCCGCCCGGATTGTCTATGGCGCATGACTATTAATCCCGAATCTTGATATTTCCGCTGTTATGCGGAGGCCTTGTCCTCGACACGCGGCAGACCGGCTGGCGGCCAGCCTTCGAGCTTCATGCCGAGCGCCAGTTCATGCTGCGCCAGAACGTCCTTGATCTCGGTCAGGGACTTCTTGCCCAGGTTCGGCGTCTTCAGCAGCTCGACCTCGGTCTTCTGGACCAGGTCGCCAATGTAATGGATGTTTTCCTGCTTGAGGCAGTTGGCCGAGCGGACCGTCAGCTCAAGGTCGTCCACCGATTGCAGCAGAATCGGGTCGACGTTGGTTTCGCGCTTCTGGTGCGAGGCGGCTTCGCCACCCTGCAGGTCGACGAACACCGACAACTGGCTCTGCAGAATGCCGGCGGCGCGACGGATCGCTTCTTCCGGGTCGATCGTGCCGTTGGTCTCGATGTCGATAACCAGCTTGTCGAGGTTGGTGCGCTGCTCGACGCGCGCGGCCTCGACCGCGTACGACACGCGCCGCACCGGACTGAACGAAGCGTCTAGTTGCAGGCGACCGATCGGCCGGCTGCTTTCCTCGTCCTCGTAGCGCTGCGTCGCCGGCTCATAGCCGCGTCCGCGCTGCACGTACAGCGTCATGTTCAGCGAGCCGCCCTTGTTGACGTGGGCGATGACCATGTCGGGGTTCTTGATCTCGATGTCGTGCTCAAGCTGAATGTCGCCCGCCAGCACCGGGCCGGCTTCGTTCTTCGACACGGTCAGCGTGACTTCGTCGCGGCCGTGCATCGTGATGGCGAGATTCTTGAGGTTGAGCAGGATGTCGACGACATCTTCCTGCACGCCCTCAATCGAGGTGTACTCGTGCAGCACGCCCTCGATCTCGACCTCGACGACCGCACAGCCGGGCATCGACGACAGCAGAATGCGCCGCAGCGCGTTGCCGAGCGTATGGCCGAAACCGCGCTCCAGCGGTTCGAGCACGACCTTCGCGCGCCGCTCCGACTGCGTTTGCACGTCGACGACGCGGGGCTTGAGAAATTCCGTTACCGAAGCCTGCATGAGGATGGACCTCTCTTAAGAATTACTTACTGTAAAGCTCAACGACCAGATTTTCGTTGATGTCCGGAAGCAGATCGGCGCGCTCCGGCACCGTCTTGAACGTGCCGGAAAACTGCTTTTCGTCGACTTCAACCCACTCCGGCAGGCCGACCTGCCGGGCGATTTCCATCGCCGACTGAATGCGCAGCTGCTTGCGCTTGCTCTCGCGAATCGCGATCACGTCTTCCGCCTGAACCTGGTACGACGGGATGTTGACGATCTGGCCGTTGACCGTGATCGCCTTGTGGCTCACCAATTGGCGGCCCTCGGCGCGGGTCGAGGCAAAGCCCATCCGGTAAACGACGTTGTCCAGCCGGCATTCGAGCAACTGCAGCAGGTTTTCGCCGGTCGCGCCGCGACGCCGCGCGGCTTCCTTGTAGTAGCCGCGAAACTGGCGCTCCAGCACGCCGTACATGCGGCGCAGCTTCTGCTTTTCGCGCAGCTGCAGGCCGTAGTCCGACAGCCGCGTGCGGCGCTGGCCGTGCTGGCCCGGCACCGAGTCGATGCGGCACTTCGAATCGAGCGGCCTGACGCCGCTCTTCAGGAACAGGTCGGTGCCCTCGCGGCGCGAGAGCTTGCACTTGGGTCCGGTGTACTTTGCCATCTTAAACTCTGCGTTTCTTCGGCGGACGGCAGCCGTTGTGCGGAATCGGCGTCACGTCGGTGATGTTGCTGATCTTGAAGCCGACATTGTGCAGTGCGCGCACCGCCGACTCGCGGCCGGGGCCAGGGCCCTTGACCCGCACTTCAAGATTTTTCAGTCCGTAGTCCTGCGCCGCCGTGCCGGCCCGCTCCGCCGCGACCTGGGCCGCAAACGGCGTGCTCTTGCGCGAACCGCGGAAGCCGGAGCCGCCCGAGGTCGCCCAGCACAGCGCGTTGCCCTGCCGGTCGGTGATCATTACGATCGTGTTGTTGAACGACGCATGAATATGCGCGATACCGTCGACGACGGTTTTCCTGACCCGCTTGCGCGGCGTCCGGGATGAGGCTTGTGCCATGAAACGTTCCTGTATCTAAAATCTGGACGTTATCGAACCGGGCGCAGCCGGCCCTTGCGGGTGCGTGCGTTGGTACGCGTACGCTGGCCGCGCAGCGGCAGCCCGCGACGATGGCGCTGGCCGCGGTAGCAGCCGAGGTCCATCAGACGCTTGATGTTCATGGACACCTCGCGGCGCAGGTCGCCCTCGACCGGGAAGCGGCCGACTTCGGTGCGCAGCGCCTCGACTTCGGCGTCGGTCAGGTCGCGCACGCGCGCCGAGGGGCTGACGCCGGCCGCCGCGCAGATCTGCTGCGCGCGGGTGCGGCCAATGCCATAGATCGACGTCAACGCGATTACCGCGTGTTGGTTGACCGGTATGTTGATCCCAGCGATACGGGCCATGGGGCCGAACTCCTCAATACGCTCGCGTGCAGCCGCAGAAGCGAAACACGCAAATATAACTAACTGATGCCTTCAAATCAACCTTGACGCTGCTTGTGGCGTGCGTCCGAGCAGATCACCCGGACCACACCGCCGCGGCGGATGATCTTGCAATGGCGGCACATTTTTTTGACTGATGCTCTAACTTTCACGTTTCTCTCCAAACGAAGGCGGACTTCCGGCTTTCCGCTCCTCTCAAACCAAGTACCTAGGACTGAGTCGCCAGGACTGAGTTAAGAAGTAGCCGCTCTTCACTTAGTCCTAGCGACTAGCGACTAGCGACTAGCGCAGGCTTCCTGCGCTTCCATAGCCTTTCAGGTTCGCCTTCTTCATCAAGCCTTCGTACTGGTGCGACATCATCAGCGCCTGCATTTGCGCCATGAAGTCCATGACCACCACGACGATGATCAGCAGCGATGTGCCTCCGAAATAGAACGGCACATTGGCGTAGATCTGCAAAAAGTTCGGCAGCAGGCAGACTGCGGTCACGTACAACGCACCCCACAGGGTCAGCTTCGACAGCACGTTATCGATGTAGTTGGCCGTCTGCTTGCCGGGGCGGATACCGGGAATGAATGCGCCCGACTTCTTCAGATTGTCCGCCGTCTCCTGCGAATTGAACACCAGCGCGGTATAGAAAAAGCAGAAGAAGATAATCAGCGCCGAGTACACGACCACCCACACGGGCTGGCCCGGCGACAGCACCGCCGAAAACGTCTGCAACCACTCAAGTCCGCTGTTGGTGCCGACCCACTGGCCGATCGTCGACGGGAACATCAGGATGCTGATCGCGAAGATCGGGGGGATGACGCCGGACATGTTGAGCTTCAGCGGCAGGTGCGAACTCTGCGCTGCGTACATCCGCCGACCCTGCTGGCGCTTGGCGTAGTTGACGGTGATCCGCCGCTGGCCGCGCTCGACGAAGACGACGAACGCAGTCACGCCTATCGCCATGATGAAGATCACCAGGGCGAGCAGCGGCGACAGGGTGCCGTTGCGCACCAGCTCCAGGCTGCCGCTGACCGCGGCAGGCAGGCCGGCGACAATGCCGACCAGGATCAGCATCGATATGCCGTTGCCGATCGCGCGTTCGGTCATCTGCTCGCCGAGCCACATCAGGAACATGGTGCCGGTGGTAAGCGCAATCGTGGCGACGAACAGGAATCCGACGCCCGGAGCGATAGCCACGCCCTCATTCTGCAGCGCAATCGCGGCGCCGGCCGACTGGAACAGCCCGAGCGCCAGCGTCGAATACCGCGTGTAGGCGGTGATCTTGCGCTGGCCGGCCTGACCTTCCTTCTTCAACTGCTCGAGGCTCGGCATGACGGCCGTCAGCAGCTGGATGATGATCGACGCGGAAATGTACGGCATGATGCCGAGCGCGAAGATGCTCATCCGCTTCAGCGCGCCGCCCGAGAACATGTTGAACATGTCTAGCAGCGTGCCCGAGTGCTGGTTGAACAGGCGCGCGAGCGCCGCCGGATCGACACCCGGCACCGGGATGTGCGTGCCCAGACGATAAACGACCAGCGCGCCGGCCAGGTACAGCAGGCGCTGGCGCAGATCTTTCAGCTTGCCGATATCGGCGAGCGAGCCCATGCTTGAGGCTGATTTGGCCACTAGCCCTCCACGCTGACGCTGCCGCCAGCGGCTTCAATTGCCTTGCGTGCACCGGCGGTCGCGCCGACGCCGACGAGCTTGACGGCCTTGTCGAGCTTGCCCGACAGGATAACTTTGGCGCGTTCGGCCTGCACCGGCACGACGCCGGCGGCCTTGAGCGCGGCCAGGTCGACCGTTTCCGCTTCAACATGCTGCAGTTCGTTCAGGCGCACTTCCGCAACCCGCGCACTGATGCGCGAGCGGAAGCCGAACTTCGGCAGGCGCCGCTGAATCGGCATCTGGCCGCCTTCGAACCCGACCTTGTGATAGCCGCCCGCGCGCGCCTTCTGGCCCTTGTGACCCTTGCCGGAGGTCTTGCCCCAGCCGGAGCCCAGACCGCGGCCGATTCGCTTGGCGTCAGTTTTGGCACCTGCTGCCGGCGATAAATCGTTCAATCGCATGTCAGACTTCCTCCACCTTCAGCATGTAGTCGATCTTCGCGATCATGCCACGATGCTCCGGGGTGTCGTTGACGACGACGCTGTGATGCATCCGCCTGAGGCCCAGGCCGCGCACGCAGGCGCGGTGCTTCTCGAGCCGGCCGTGGAAGCTCTTGACCAGCGTCAGTTTCAATTGTTTGGCTTTGGCCTTCGCCATGATCAGGCCCTCAGTTCTTCGACCGACTTGCCGCGCTTGGCCGCGATCGACTCCGGCGACTGGCCTTCGGTCAGCGCACGCATGGTCGCGCGCACAATGTTGATCGGGTTGCGGGAGCCGTAGCTCTTGGCGAGCACGTTGTGCACGCCGGCCACTTCGAGCACCGCGCGCATCGCACCGCCTGCGATGACGCCGGTACCTTCCGACGCCGGCTGCAGGTACACCCGGGTTGCGCCGTGGCGCGCCTTGCGAGCATAGTGCAGCGTGCCGTCCAGCAGGTGCACCTTCTGCATGTTCTTGCGCGCGGCTTCCATACCTTTCTGGATCGCGGCGGGTACTTCACGGGCCTTGCCGTAGCCGAAGCCGACGCGGCCGTCGCCGTCGCCGACCACTGTCAGCGCGGTAAAGCCGAATTGCCGGCCGCCCTTGACGACCTTGGCCACGCGATTGACCGTTACGAGCTTTTCGTTCAGATCGTCGGTCGCCCGGGGATTGTCGGATCTCGCCATACGTCTCTACCTTAAAATTGAAGACCGTTTTCGCGCGCGGCATCCGCCAGCGCCTTGATGCGGCCGTGATAGCGGAAGCCGGAACGGTCGAACGCCACACGTTCGATACCGGCCGCCTTCGCCTTGTCGGCAATGGCCTTGCCCACCGCCTGCGCGGCAGCGACGTTGCCGGTGCCCTTCAGACCCGAGCGGATATCCGCCTCCAGCGTCGAGGCCGCAGCCATGACGCGATCGCCCTCCGGCGCAATCACCTGGGCGTAAATATGCATCGGCGTGCGGTGCACCGTCAGGCGCGCCGCCTCGAGTTGCCGGATGCGGGCACGGGCGCGCTGCGCGCGGCGCAGCCGGGATGCCTTTTTGTCGATATTCGTTGCCATAACTACTTCTTCTTCGCCTCTTTCCGCACCACGCGCTCATCGGCATAACGCACGCCCTTGCCCTTGTACGGCTCGGGCGGCCGGAAGGCGCGAATCTCCGCCGCGACCTGGCCGACCTTCTGCTTGTCGACACCCTTGACGACGACCTCAGTCTGGCTCGGCGTCTCGATCGTGATGCCGTCCGGCACCGGATAGTTGACCGGGTGCGAGAAGCCGAGCGTCAGGTTGAGCTGCTTGCCCTGCGCCTGCGCACGATAGCCGACGCCGACGAGTTCCAGCTTACGCTCAAACCCTTCCGTCACGCCCTTGACGATATTCGCCAGCAGCGCGCGCGTGGTACCCGCCATCGCCACCTGGTCGCCGGCGGGGCTCGCATCGCTGACCTGCAGCGCGCCGTCCTCGCCCGTCGCCACCTTGATCGCCGGATGCACGTCGAAGTCGAGGGCGCCCTTCGGACCCTTGACGTTCAACTGTTGGCCGTTCTGTTTGACCTCGACGCCTTTCGGCAGTATGACGGGTCGTTTCGCTACTCTGGACATAATGATGTTCCTATGACACCACGCACAGCACTTCGCCGCCGTGACCGGCAGCGCGCGCGGCGCGGTCCGTCATGACGCCGCTCGAAGTGGAAATGATCGCCACACCGAGCCCGCCCAGCACTTTCGGCAGCGCGTCCTTGCCGCGGTAAATCCTGAGGCCGGACTTGCTGACCCGCTGCAGGTTGCTGATTACCGGCTTGCCGTCGTAATACTTGAGCGTCACCGTCAGCGTCGGCTTGCCGTCGGTCTCGCCGTTCACGTAGTCGGCGATGTAGCCCTCTTCCTTCAGCACCCGCGCGATTTCGGTTTTCGCCTTCGATGCCGGCATCGACACGTCTACCTTGCGCGCGGTCTGGGCGTTGCGGATGCGCGTCAGCATATCGGCGATGGGATCATTCATGCTCATATAACGTTCCTACCAGCTCGCCTTGCGCAGGCCCGGCACGTCGCCGCGCAGCGCCGCCTCGCGCAGCTTGTTGCGCCCCAGGCCGAATTTGCGATACACGCCATGCACGCGGCCGGTCAACTGGCAGCGTTCGTTCAGGCGCACCGGGCTGCCGTCGCGCGGCAGCTTCGCCAGCTTCGCCACCGCATCATGCCGCTCTTCCATCGGCGTGTCGGGGCTCTTGATGATCCGCTTCAGTTCCGCGCGTCGGGCGGCATATTTCGCCACCATCTTCCGGCGCTTGATCTCGCGGTTGATCATCGATGTCTTCGCCATGTCTCGTCCTCAGATTCCAAATTAACCCTGAACAAGCCATCCTGGCTTTTTCAGAGACGAAAATCGAAAATGCGATTTTCGATTTCCTTCATTTTTCAATCGCTGCGCGATCGAAAAATGGCGGCAAATCCGTTTACCGCAGGAACCTCTGACTCAGAGGTTCCTAAACGGGAAGCTGAACGCCTTGAGCAGCGCGCGGCCTTCCTCGTCGGTCTTCGCCGTGGTCGTGATGGTGATGTCCATACCACGCACGGCGTCGATCTTGTCGTACTCGATTTCCGGAAAAATGATCTGCTCGCGCACGCCCAGCGTGTAATTGCCGCGGCCGTCGAACGCGCGGGCGTTGAGGCCGCGAAAGTCACGCACGCGCGGCAGCGCGATGTTGATCAACCGGTCCAGGAACTCGTACATCCGCTGGCGGCGCAAGGTCACCTTGCAGCCGATCGGCCAGCCTTCGCGAATCTTGAAGCCGGCGACCGACTTGCGTGCATGCGTCACGATCGGCTTCTGCCCCGCAATCCGCGCCATGTCGCCGACGGCGTTGTCGACGATCTTCTTGTCGCCAACCGCCTCGCCAAGACCCATGTTCAGCGTGATCTTGGTAATGCGCGGGATTTCCATGACGTTCTTGTAGCCGAACTCGTCGCTCAGCTGCTTCGTCACGTTGTCCCGGTAATATTGCTGCAATCTTGCCATCTTAGACGTCCACGACTTCGTTGTCGGACTTGAAATACCGGACCTTGCGGCCGTCCTCAAGCAGGCGGAACCCAACCCGGTCGCCCTTCTTCGCCATCGGGTTGTAGATCATCACGTTGGAGACGTGGATCGACATTTCGCGATCGACGATGCCGCCGGTCACACCCGCGTTCGGGTTCGGCCGCACGTGCTTCTTGGCGACGTTGACGCCTTCGATCACCACGCGGTCGCCGGTCACCTTGAGGACCGGACCGCGACGGCCCTTGTCCTTGCCGGCGATGACGATGACTTCGTCGCCTTTTTTGATCCTGAGCATCTTGAGTCTCCGTTACAGCACTTCGGGCGCCAGCGAAATGATTCGCATGAAGCGCTCGGTGCGCAGCTCGCGCGTCACGGGCCCGAAAATCCGGGTACCGATCGGCTCGAGCTTATTGTTCAGCAGCACGGCCGCATTGCCGTCGAAGCGGATCAGCGAGCCGTCGGGCCGGCGCACGCCTTTCTTCGTCCGCACGACCACCGCATTGTAGACTTCGCCCTTCTTGACGCGGCCGCGCGGAATCGCGTCGTTGACGCTGACCTTGATCACGTCGCCGATGCGCGCGTAGCGGCGCTTCGACCCGCCGAGCACCTTGATACAGCGGATATGGCGCGCGCCGCTGTTGTCGGCGGCATCCAGCACTGTCTGCATCTGAATCATGAATCGATCCCGTTACTGCGTTGAATATCCGCGGGCCGTCAGGCGACCGTCGCGCGCTCCACAATTTCGACCAGCGTCCATGCCTTGCGCTTCGACAGCGGCCGGCAGGGCGTAATGGTGACGGTGTCGCCTTCCTGGCACTGGTTGTCGGCGTCGTGCGCCACCAGCTTCGTCCGGCGACGGATGTACTTGCCGTACAGCGGATGCTTGACCAGCCGCTCGACGACGACCGTAATGGTCTTGTCCATCTTGTTGCTGGCGACCTTGCCGGTCACCGTCCGGGTCGGCTTTTCGTTCGTCTCGCTCATGCTTCGGCTCTCTGCTCGTTAAGCACCGTCTTGATCCGCGCGATATCGCGCTTGACCTTGCTGAGCTGGTCGGTGCGCGCCAACTGGCCGCTGCCGGCCTGCATGCGCAGGTTGAACAGCTCACGCTTCAGCGCCAGCAATTCCTCGCCCAGTTCCTTCGCGCTCTTCGCGCGCAATTCGTTTGCTCTCATCACATCACCGTCCGGCTGACAAACGCGGTGGTCACCGGCAACTTCGCCGCCGCAAGCCGGAATGCCTCGCGGGCGACTTCCTCGCTGACGCCTTCCATTTCATACAGCATGCGACCCGGCTGGATCTTGGCTACCCAGTACTCGACGTTGCCCTTGCCGTTGCCCATGCGCACTTCAAGCGGCTTCTTGGTCACCGGCACGTCCGGAAAAATCCGGATCCAGATCTTGCCGCCGCGCTTGACGTAGCGCGTCATCGCGCGCCGCGCCGCCTCGATCTGGCGCGCGGTAATGCGCCCGCGACCGATCGCCTTCAGGCCGAACTCGCCGAAATCGACACTATTGCCGACTTGGGCCAGGCCGCGATTCTTGCCTTTCTGCTGCTTGCGGAAGCGCGTTCGCTTTGGTTGTAGCATCGATTACTCCGTAATCGGGTGAAGGGTTAAAGGTGAAGGGTTAAAGGGAGAAAATACATCTCGTACCTTTTAACCTTCGACCTTTTACCTTTGACCCGCCTTCTATACCTTCGCCGTCTTCTCGGCCGCGCCCTCGCCGAGGCTCGCGGTGTCGAGAATCTCGCCTTTGAATATCCACACCTTGACGCCGATAACGCCGTACGTGGTGCGTGCTTCGGTAAAGCCGTAGTCGATGTCCGCACGCAACGTGTGCAGCGGGACGCGGCCCTCGCGATACCACTCGCTGCGGGCAATTTCGGCGCCGTTCAGACGGCCGGAGACCCGCACCTTGATGCCGAGCGCGCCGAGGCGCATCGTGTTGGTTACCGCACGACGCATTGCGCGGCGGAACATGATGCGGCGCTCGAGCTGCTGCGCAATGCTTTCGGCAACCAGCTGCGCATCCAGCTCCGGCTTGCGAATCTCCTCGATGTTGACGTGCACGGGCACGTCCAGCATGCCGGTCAGTTCCTTGCGCAGCGCTTCAATGTCCTCGCCTTTCTTGCCGATCACCATGCCGGGGCGGGCGGTGTGGATCGTGATCAGCGCAGCCTTCGCCGGGCGCTCAATCTGGATCCGGCTCACCGACGCCTGCTTCAGGCGCTCCTTCAGGAAATCGCGAATCTTGATGTCGGTCAGCAGCGCCTTGCCGTAGCTTTTGCTGTCCGCATACCACTTCGAATTCCAGTCGGCCGACACGCCGAGGCGAAACCCGATCGGATGAACTTTATGACCCATACGGTCCTACTCCGCTAGTCCGCGACCGTCACGGTAATGTGACTGGTGCGTTTCAGAATCTGGTTGCCACGCCCCTTGGCGCGTGCACGAAAACGCTTCATCGTCGGCCCTTCGTCGACCTGGATGCGCGCGACCTTGAGTTCGTCGATGTCCGCACCCTCGTTGTGCTCGGCGTTGGCAATTGCCGACTCCAGCACTTTGCGCACCAGCACCGCCGCCGCCTTGGGGCTGAACGTCAGCGTCTGCAGCGCCTGCTCGACGGGCTTGCCGCGCACCTGGTCCGCGACCAGGCGGGCCTTCTGCGCGGAAATTCGCGCGAACCTATGTTTTGCCGCCACTTGCATGACCCGCTCCTTACTTCGTCTTCCGGTCGCCGGAATGGCCCTTGAACGTGCGCGTCACGGCGAATTCGCCAAGCTTGTGCCCGACCATGTTTTCGCTGACCAGCACCGGTACGTGCTGGCGGCCGTTGTGGATCGCCAGTGTCAGGCCGACCATTTCAGGCGTGATCATGGAACGGCGCGACCAGGTCTTCACCGGTCGCCGGCTGTTGGCCGCCACCGCCGCCTCGACCTTTTTGGCCAGATGCGGATCGACGAACGGTCCTTTTTTGATCGAACGTGGCACGTTAAGTAACCTCTACTACTTCGCCTTTTTGGCCTTGCGGCGGCGGACAATCATGTTGTCGGTGCGCTTGTTGCTGCGCGTCTTGAAGCCCTTGGTCGGCACGCCCCACGGCGACACCGGATGGCGACCGCCCGAGGTGCGGCCCTCGCCGCCGCCGTGCGGGTGATCGACCGGATTCATGACCACACCGCGCACCGTCGGCCGCACGCCGCGCCAGCGGCTGGCGCCGGCCTTGCCGAGCGAGCGCAGGCTGTGCTCGGAATTGCCGACTTCGCCCACCGTCGCGCGGCATTCCGACAGCACCCGGCGCATTTCGCCGGAGCGCATCCGCAGCGTCGCATAGGCGCCCTCGCGGGCGACGATCTGCGCCATGGCGCCGGCGCTGCGCGCCATTTGCGCGCCCTTGCCCGGCTTGAGCTCGATACAGTGCACCGTCGCGCCGACCGGGATATTGCGCAGCGGCAATGCATTGCCGGGCTTGATCGGCGCGTGCGCGCCGGAAATTACGTTGTCTCCCGCGGCCAGATCTTTCGGCGCAATTACGTAACGGCGCTCGCCGTCGGCGTACACCAGCAGGGCCAGATGCGCGCTGCGGTTCGGGTCATATTCGAGGCGTTCGACGCGTGCCGGCACGCCGTCCTTGTCGCGCTTGAAATCGACCAGACGGTAGCGCTGCTTGTGCCCGCCGCCCTGGTGGCGCTGCGTCAGACGACCCTGGTTGTTGCGGCCGCCGGTACGCGTCTTTTTCGCGATCAGCGAAGCAACCGGCTCACCCTTGTGCAGGTCCGGCGTCTTGACCGCAACGTGAAAGCGGCGGCCCGCGGAAGTCGGTTTGGACTTTTTCAGTGCCATATTACTCACCCGCCAAATTGATGTCGCTACCCGGCGCGAGCGTCACGTATGCCTTTTTCCAGTCGCCCTGGCGACCGCGGCGGCCACCGAAGCGCTTCTGCTTGCCGTGCACGCTGACGGTCGAAACCGACTGCACCTTGACGTCGAACATCAATTCGACCGCGCGCGAAATATCGACCTTGGTCGCATCGCGCCGGACCTTGAACACGTTCTGGTTGTGCGCCTCGCCGACCAACGTGGCCTTTTCGGACACGTGCGGCGCGATCAGCACGTCCATGAGTTTTTCCTGGTTCATGCGAGCCATTCCTCCAGACGCCGTAGCGCGGGCACGGTGATCAGCACCTTCTCGTAGCCGATCAGGCTGACCGGATCGACCAGGTTCACGTCGCGCACATCGACCTCGGCCAGGTTCCGCGCGGCAAGATACAGTTTTTCGTCGACGCCGGCGGTGACGATCAGCACGTTGTCGAGATTGAGCTCCTTGAGCTTGCCGGCGAGCTGCTTGGTCTTGGGCGCGTCGACGCCGAATTCCTCCAGCACCACCAGGCGCTCCTGGCGCACCAGCTCGGACATGATCGCCGCGAGCGCGCCGCGGTACATCTTGCGGTTGACCTTCTGGCTGAAGTCGCGCGGCTTGGCGGCGAATACCTTGCCGCCGCCCTTCCACAGCGGGCTGCGGATGGTGCCGGCACGCGCGCGGCCGGTGCCCTTCTGGCGCCACGGCTTCTTGCCGCCGCCGCGCACTTCGGTGCGCGTCTTCTGTGCCTTGGTGCCGGCACGGCCGCCGGCGAGCCATGCGGTTACGACCTGGTGGACCAGCGGCTCGTTGAATTCACGTCCGAACGCGGCATCCGAAACGGTCAGCGAGGAAGAAGCGTTATGCAGTTGCAGTTCCATGGCCGTCTCCTCAGCTCGCCGCTTTTGCCTTGGCGGATGGGCGAACCATCACATCGCCGCCGGCCGAGCCCGGCACCGCGCCGCGAATCAGCAGCAGGTTGCGATCGACATCGACACGCACGACTTCGAGATTCTGTGCGGTGCGGCGCTTCGCGCCGAGGTGGCCGGCCATCTTCTTGCCTTTGAACACGCGACCCGGAGTCTGGTTCTGACCGATAGAACCCGGCGCGCGGTGTGACAGCGAGTTGCCGTGGGTGGCGTCCTGCATGCGGAAATGATGGCGCTTGACGCCGCCCGCGAAGCCCTTGCCGATGGTCACACCGGTAACATCGACCTTCTGGCCTTCAGAAAACACGTCGCCCTTGATTTCGCCGCCGACCGCCAGGTCGTCGCCTTCGCCATCGTTCAGGCGAAATTCCCACAGGCCGCGGCCGGCGCCGACATCGGCGCGCTTGAAATGGCCCGCTGCAGCACCATTGACGCGGTTTGCACGGCGCGTGCCGGTCGTGACCTGCACGGCGCGATAGCCGTCGGTATCGCTGGATTTGATCTGGCTGATCCGGTTCGGTTCGACCTCAATCACGGTCACCGGGATCGACGCGCCGTCCTCCGTGAAGACGCGCGTCATGCCGCGCTTGCGGCCGATTACGCCAATAGTCATCTTCTAGTCCTCGTCGCGGACAAGCCGCAAGCGATTTAATTAACGCACACGCCGATTTCGATTGACCGGCGGCGGACACGGCTCGTGCCGCGTGTAAATCGTATAAAGTCTGTGGCCCGTGCGAGGTTTCCCGCAACGGGCCACAGCGAGCCGGAAATTATAAGGAGATAAAGGGTTAAGGGTCAAGGGTTAAAGGTGAAGAAATTGGCTCCTTCCCTTTTACCCTTCACCCTTGACCTTCACCCGGCTACTGCAGCTTGATCTGAACGTCGACGCCGGCGGCAAGATCGAGCTTCATCAGCGCATCGACGGTCTTGTCGGTCGGGTCGACAATATCCATCAGGCGCTTGTGCGTGCGGATTTCGTACTGGTCACGCGCATCCTTGTTGACATGCGGCGAGGTCAGCACCGTATAGCGCTCGCACTTGACCGGCAGCGGCACCGGCCCCTTGACCTGGGCGCCGGTACGCTTCGCCGTGTCGACAATCTCCTTCGCCGACTTGTCGATCAGACGATAGTCGAAGGCCTTGAGCCGGATGCGGATGTTTTGGTTTGCCATGACTTACTCGATCACCTTCGAAACGACGCCGGCGCCGACGGTGCGGCCGCCTTCGCGGATGGCGAAGCGCAGGCCTTCTTCCATCGCGATCGGCGCGATCAGCGACACGGTCATCTTGATGTTGTCGCCCGGCATGACCATTTCAGTGCCC
>DASSTE010000036.1:0-23545 GCA_035708085.1 Gammaproteobacteria bacterium
CGCGGCTCGACGTGGTCGCCCATCAGCGTCGTGAAAATCTCGTCCGCCGACACCGCGTCCTCAATCCGGACCTGCAAAAGCCGCCGCGTCTCCTGGTTCATCGTCGTTTCCCAGAGCTGGTCCGGGTTCATTTCGCCGAGACCCTTGTAGCGCTGAATGCTCTGGCCGCGTTTCGACTCATCGAGCAGCCAGTTGATCGCCTGCTTGAACGACGTCACCGGCTCGCGCCGCTCGCCGCGTTGCACATATGCGCCTTCGCCGAGCAGGTCCTGCAGGCTCTCGCCGAGCTCAGTCAGCTTCCGGTATTCGCCGGAGCTGAAGAACTCGCGCTGAATCAGCCGCTCGTTGGCGATACCGTGATGCTTGCGGCGGATGCGGATGCTGGGTGCGCCGCGATCCGGCTCCTCCACGGTATCGAGCACGTAGCGATACGACTGGCCGTCATCGGCGTTGAGGCGCGTTTCGAGCGTCTCGAGCCATCGGTGCAGGCGCACCGGGTCGGCGTACAGATCGCCGTCGACCGCCGGCATGTAAATGAGCTTTTCCAGTACTGTCGCATCATAGCGGCGCGCCCAACGCTGAATCATCGCCTGCACGCTCATGTAACGGCGCGCCAGATCCTCCAGCGCCGCGTCGGCGATCGCCGGTGCACCGTCAGCCACGTGCAAGGAAGCCCCTTGCAAAGCGGATTGCAGCAAGGTTGCGTTCAGCTCCGCCTCATCCTTGACATAACTTTCCTGTTTGCCCCGTTTGATCTTGAACAACGGCGGCTGCGCGATGTAGATATGGCCGCGCTCGACCAATTCCGGCATCTGCCGGTAGAAAAAAGTCAGCAACAGCGTGCGGATGTGCGAACCGTCGACGTCCGCGTCGGTCATGATGATGATGCGGTGATAACGCAGCTTGTCCGGATCGAAGTCTTCATGACCGATACCACAGCCCAAGGCTGTAATAAGCGTCCCAACTTCGGCCGAAGATAACATTTTATCGAAGCGCGCTTTCTCGACATTCAGAATCTTGCCTTTGAGCGGTAAAATGGCCTGGTATCGGCGGTCGCGCCCCTGCTTCGCCGAGCCGCCGGCCGAATCCCCCTCGACCAGAAACAACTCCGACTGCGACGGATCCCGCTCCTGGCAATCCGCCAGCTTACCGGGCAAACCGGCGACATCGAGCGCTCCCTTGCGGCGCGTCATCTCGCGCGCCTTGCGCGCGGCTTCGCGCGCCCGGGCCGCGTCAATGACCTTGCCGACGATAGTCTTCGCCTGCTGCGGATACTCAAGCAGAAAGTCCTGCACCTTTTCCGCCATCAGCGATTCAACTACCCCCTTGACCTCGGACGACACCAGTTTGTCCTTGGTCTGGGAGGAGAACTTCGGGTCCGGCACCTTGACCGACAGCACAGCCGTCAGACCTTCACGCGCGTCATCGCCGGACGGCGTGACTTTTTCCCGCTTGGCGAGGCCTTCCGACTCGATGTACTGGTTAACCGTGCGCGTCAGCGCTGCGCGAAAGCCGGCAAGGTGCGTGCCGCCGTCGCGCTGCGGGATGTTGTTTGTAAAGCAGAACACCGCTTCCTGGTACGACGTATTCCATTGCAGCGCGGCCTCGACCACGATGCGGTCCCGCTCGGCGCTGAAATGAATCACATCCTCGTGCAGCGGTGTCTTGTTGCGGTTCAGATGCGCGACGAAGGCCTTAATGCCGCCGTCGTATTCAAAAACGTCCTGCTTTTCGACGCGCTCGTCCTTGAGGACGATACGAACGCCGGAGTTCAGGAAGGACAATTCGCGCAACCGGCGCGCGAGGACGTCATATTGAAACTCGATGTTGGTGAAGATTGTCGCGCTCGGCTTGAAACGGATGATGGTGCCGCTACGCGTCGTGTCGCCCACGACGGCCAGCGCCGATTCCGGCTCGCCTAGCGCATACCGCTGCTCATGGACCTGCCCGTCGCGGTGGATCGTCAGCTGCAGGTACTCGGACAGCGCATTGACGACCGATACGCCGACACCATGCAGGCCGCCCGACACCTTGTAGGAGTTGTCGTCGAATTTACCGCCGGCGTGCAGCACCGTCATAATGACTTCAGCGGCGGATCGTCCTTCTTCCTCGTGCAGATCGACGGGAATGCCGCGGCCGTTGTCGGTAACGGTTACCGAATCGTCGGCGTGCAGCGTGACGGTAATCTCGGTGCAATAGCCGGCGAGGGCTTCGTCGATCGAGTTGTCGACGACCTCGAACACCATGTGGTGCAGGCCTGTGCCGTCGTCGGTGTCGCCGATGTACATCCCGGGCCGCTTGCGCACGGCGTCGAGACCTTTGAGAACCTTGATGTTATGAGAGTCGTAACGTGGTGTGGCTTCCGCCATGGGGCAAACTCCAGCGTTGCCGGCGTAAATGACTCCTTATTATATCACCTCGCGGACGGCGCCCTGTTCCACGTGGAACAGTTTCGCTTCCAAGATGGGAGGCCGTAGCAGCGTGGTCGGATCGATGCCGGTCAGCACAATCTGTGCCGGCGACCGAGCCAGTAATGCCAGCAGCCGGTCCAGATGGATCCCGTCCAGCTCCGCCGCCGGATCATCCAGTAACAGGAGGCAGCCATGGCCCTTTGCTCGCGCGTAGACGTCCGCTTGCGCCAGCAACATCGCCACCGCCAGCAATTTCTGCTGTCCGCGTGACACCTGCTCCTGGGCGAGTAAGCCGTTCCAGCGAACCGCCAAGTCGGCACGATGCGGCCCGACGCTGCTGATGCCGCGTTCGCGATCATTGTCCGCCGCGCGCGCAAGCGCCTCTTCCAAGCTGGGGCCCGCCCAGCCGGAGCGGTAACGCAATCCGATCGAGACGTTGTCGAAAAGGTGGGAGCCGATATCCGGCAACGTCGCTTTGAACTGTGCAAGCCACCGGCGGCGGGCATCGTCCATAGCCTCGCCGGCTTCGATGAACTCGCTATTCCACGCACCGAGCGACCGTTCGGGAGCGTCTTGCTTAAGTAACGCGTTGCGCTGCCGTAATGCGCGGCGGAAGCGCCGCCACACAGCGAGAAACGATGGTTCCACGTGGAACGTGCCCCAGTCCATGAACTGACGCCGCACAGCCGGCCCGCCTTCAATCAGGCGATGGCTATGCGGATCGACGACCAGCAGCGGAAGTGCTTCAGCAAGCACCGCCATTGAATCGGCGGGTTGGCCGTTATAGCGCGGACGCATCTCGCCGCCGGTTCGTTCGATCCCCAGCCGCACGCCGCGCCCGCCGGTCTGGAGCGCGCCAAACACCTGGAATCCCGCAGTACCATGCCGCTGCAGGCTCGCGAGCTGCGCAGTCCGGAACGATCGCCCGCGGCCCAGGCAAAAAATCGCTTCGATCAGGCTGGTCTTACCGGCCCCGTTGGCGCCACTGATGATGTTGATGCCTCGATCAAGGCGCAGGTCGGCCCGTTCGAAACAGCGGAAATCGCGCAGCCCGAATTCTTCCAGCGTCAAGGCGACCCTACAGCCGCATCGGCATGACGACGTAGCGGTGTGCTTCGGAACCCGGGTCCAGGATCAGGCAGCTGCTGTTGGCGTCACTCAATTGCATGACGACGTCTTCCGCATCAATGGCGTTCAACGCATCGAGCAGATATATCACGTTAAAGCCGATTTCGAGCGGCTCGCCCTGGTAGTCCGCCTCGAACTCGTCTTCCGCCTCTTCCTGCTCCGGATTATGCGCCTGAATCTGCACACGGTTATCGTCAAGCTGCAAACGCACGCCCTTGTACTTTTCGTTCGACAAAATGGCGGCGCGCCCGAGGGAATCCCGCATCAGCAGGCGGTTGGCCCGCACCGTCTTGTCACCGCCGCGCGGCACGACGCGGTCGTAATCCGGAAAGCGGCCATCGACCAGCTTGGACGTGAACCGCAAATCGCCCAGCCCAACGCGGATCTTGTTGCCTCCCAACTCGATTTCCGCGGGTGTATCGCTGACGCTCAGCAGCCGCTGCAGCTCGAGTACGCCCTTGCGCGGCACGATCACCTGCTGCGCCGGCGCATCTCCAACATTGGCTTCCATATCGCATAACGCCAGGCGGTGCCCATCGGTTGCAACCGCGCGGACCCGCCCTTCCGCAATTTCCAGCAACAGCCCGTTCAGGTAATAGCGGACATCCTGCTGCGCCATCGCGAAGTGCGTGCGATCGAGCAATTCTTTCATGTCTTTTTGCGGGATTGAAAACCTTATCTGGGTATCAACGTCCTCGACGGTCGGGAATTCCGCCGCCGGCAACGTCGACAGGCTGAAACGGCTCCGCCCCGATTGCAGCTGCAGCCGCTCCTTGTCGAGAACTGCCTTCACCGTTGCGCCCTCCGGCAGAGCCCGGCAGATATCCAGGAGCTTGCGCCCCGGCACCGTGACTTCACCGCCGTCCTCGCACGCCAGCGACGTCGAAGCCGTCAGCTCCACTTCGAGATCCGTGCCCGTCAGCGTCAGCTTGTCGCCATCCGCCGCGATCAGCAGATTCGACAGGATCGGCATCGTCTGCCGCCGCTCCACTACGCCGATGACGGCCTGAATAGGTTTCAGCAGTGCGTCGCGTGCGATTTCGAATTTCATGCGTGCCACCTTGTTCTAATAGAAATCACTTTTTATAAAAGAATAGTTGTTACTGTTAGAGGACCGATTTATTGTGTACAGGTACCAATTTTACTGCACATTCAACCGGTTAGCGTTCCTTACAAGCCATTGGGCAGCCTTTGGACCGGCCATGGACGCGCTGTGGACAACTTGTTGACGAATCGACCCGGCGATGCGGCTGCCAAGATATCCACAGCTTGTCCCCGCTAACCCGTCAGCATTCTCAACAGGTTTTGCCAGTCCTCGTCCACGCGCGTTTCCTCGCGCCGCAGCTCGGCGACTTTGCGGCGCGCATGCAGTACCGTGGTATGGTCGCGGCCGCCGAACGCATCGCCGATTTCCGGCAAGCTGTGACTGGTCAACTCTTTCGCCAGCGACATCGCAATCTGCCGCGGCCGGGTAATCGAGCGGCTGCGCTTTTTGGACAGCAGGTCGGCAACACGAATCTTGTAATAATCCGCGACCACCTTCTGGATGTTTTCCAGCGTAATCAGCTTCTGTTGCAGCGCCAGCAGATCGCGCAGCGCGTCCTTGACGAAGGCGATCGTGATCGGCTGTCCGGTGAAGCGCGAATTGGCGATCACCCGGCGCAGCGCACCCTCCAGCTCGCGCACGTTGGAGCGGATCCGCTGGGCAATGAAGAAAGCCACGTCATCCGGCAGCGTCACGCCTTCCTGGGCCGCCTTCATAATCAGAATTGCCACGCTCGTTTCGAGCTCGGGTGGCTCGATCGCCACCGTCAGCCCCCAGCCGAAGCGCGACTTCAGCCGCTCTTCCAGGCCGTCCACCTCTTTCGGATAGCGGTCGCAGGTCAGGATCACCTGCTGGCGGCCGTCGAGCAAGGCGTTGAAGGTATGAAAAAATTCTTCCTGCGAGCGGTCTTTGCCGGCAAAAAACTGGATGTCGTCAATCAGCAGCGCGTCGAGCGACCGGTAGCGGCGCTTGAAGTCGTTGATCGCGTTATGTTGCAACGCGCGCACCATGTCGCCGACGAAGCGTTCCGAATGCACGTAGGCGATGCGCGCCCGCGGCCGCTTTTCCATCAGCTTGTTGCCGACGCTGTGCATCAGGTGCGTCTTACCGAGGCCGACGCCGCCGTACAGGAACAGCGGGTTGTATGCGGTACCGGGATTTTCGGCGACCTGGTGCGCGGCCGCCTTGGCAAGCTGGTTCGACTTGCCTTCGACAAAGCTTTCGAAGGTGTACGCGGGATTGACCGGGTTGCCGATCGCCTCGGCGACTCGCCGCGAGGAGCGCGATTCGGTGACCACCGCCGGCGCAGTGTCGCCTACCTCCAGGTTGACCGCCGCCTGACGCGCCGGATCAAGCGCGCGCACCAACTCCACGATGCGGGCGAGGAAATGTTCACGTACCCAGTCGCGCACATAACGGTTCGGCGCCAGCAGCCTGAGTTCGCGGTCCTCCTGGCGGGCCTGCAACGGACGAATCCAGGTGCTCAGTTCCTGTTCCGATAACTCGGTTTCGAGATGGCTGATGCAACGCTGCCACAACGGCGGATCGACCGCCGCGCCCCTTGAATTCGTTCCCGTCATTAACCCGTCGACTGTCTGATGTTGGCGCCCGTGCAGTCTATACCCGAAGGCGCAAGTTATCCACAGGCCCCGAGGCCGTCCGCGGATGCCGTTTTCGGTTGACAATCCACCGCCAAGCCGATTTAATAGCCTGCTTTTGATTTGCGTCCGGGCGATACGCGGACGCCCCGGGCCCGCTCATCGGACGTGTCATGAAAAGAACTTATCAACCCAGCAACCTTCACCGCAAACGCACCCATGGTTTCCGGGCGCGCATGGCCACCAAAAACGGCCGCCGGGTCCTCAAGGCGCGCCGCGCCAAAGGTCGCGCGCGACTCTGTCCGTAACGCCGCGTACGGCGGGCAGGCGGTGACGGCGCGCTTTCCGCGCGCGCGGCGCCTCACCAGCGCGGACGAATTCGGACGGGTTTTTCGCCACGGCCGGCGGGTTCGCGATTCTCTTTTTACCCTGGTGACCGCGCCCAATGGCGCGGAATATGCGCGACTGGGTCTCGCCATTTCGCGCAAGGCCGCGCGCCGCGCGATTGACCGCAACCGGCTGAAACGCCTGGTGCGCGAGTCGTTCCGGCAGCAGGCGCACCTCGGCGGCCAGGACGTCGTGGTCATGGCGCAGCCGGCGGCGCGGCTGGAAACCAACGGGACACTGACCGCTCATCTCAACGCCTTGTGGCACATTCTGAGCAACGATGCGACGATTGCTGATTCTGATCATTAAGGCTTACGCCTACGCGCTGAGCCCGGCATTGGGCAACCGCTGCCGCTTCTATCCCTCCTGTTCGGCCTATGCCGCGACGGCGATTACCCGTTTCGGCGCGCTGCGCGGTACCTGGCTCGCCGTGACGCGCATCGCCTGCTGCCATCCGTGGCACACCGGCGGTGTCGATCCGGTGCCGGAGCATTTCCACTGGATGTACCGGCATGGATAATCGCCGCATGTTCCTGCTGGCCGCCCTCGGGCTGGTCGGCTACCTGATTTTCAACGCGTGGATGCAGGATTACGGCCAGGCGCAGCGCCGGGCGGCGCCGACTCAGCCGGCGGTCACGCAGAACGCGCAGCCGGCTCCCGCCACGTCGAGCAGCCAGATGCCGACCCCGGCGAGCGCGGCACCGGCCGTGCCGACCGTGCAGCAGCCGCAAATCGCCGGCGCGACCAAGCTCGTCAATGGCCGAACCGTGGTCGTGACTACCGACGTGCTGCAGGTAAAAATCAATACCGCCGGCGGCGACCTGCGCGCCGTCGCGCTGCCGAAATACCCGCAGACCGAAAAACGAAACAGCCCGCCGGTCGAACTGCTGCACCCGGATCCAGGCCAGCGGCTGATTCTTCAGACGGGCCTCCACGGCGCAAATCTCCCCGGTGACCAGGCGATCTTCACGGCCGCGGCCGGCGCCTATCACCTGCAGTCGGGACAGGACACGCTCAAGGTGCCGCTGGTGTGGCGCCACGATGGCATCACCGTCATCAAGACCTATACGTTCCACCGCGGCAGCTACAAGGTCGACCTGACCTACCGGATTGCCAACTCGAGCGGCGCGCCGATCAGCGGCTCGACCTGGGCGCGCTTCCGTCGCCATGCGGTGCCGGTGTCGCACAACATGTTCAGCATCGCCGCGCGCACCTACAGCGGCCCGGCTCTGTTCAACGGCAATGACTACAACAAGCTCAAATACGACGACATCAAGGACAAGCCGGTCTCGAAAATCGCCACCGGCGGCTGGGTCGCGATGGTGAACCAGTACTTCGTCGCGGCCGTGATTCCGCCGCCGAAAATGAAGGTGCACTACTACGCGAAGTCGCTCGGCGGCGACCGCTACGTGATCGGTGCGGTGCTGCCGAAATTCAGCGTCGCGCCGGGGCAGGAGTACCAGCGCCAGTCGCTGCTGTTCCTCGGGCCGAAGTTGCAGGACCGCTTGGCTTCGGTCGCGCCGGGCATGCCGCGCACCGTCGATTACGGCAAGTTCACGATCATCGCCCAGCCGATGTTCAAGGTGCTGGAAGCGATCGAATCGGTAGTCGGCAACTGGGGCTGGTCGATCCTGCTGCTGGTGTTCCTGATTCAGCTCGTGTTCTTCCCGCTGCAACAGAAAGCCGGTCGCTCGACCGCCAAAATGCGTGAGTTCCAGCCGCGCATCAAAGCGATCCAGGAACGCTACAAGGAAGACAAGCAGCGCCTCAGCCAGGCAATGATGGAGCTGTACAAGAAGGAAAAGATCAACCCGATGGGGGGGTGCCTGCCGATGCTGCTGCAGGTGCCGATTTACTTCGCGCTCTATTACGTGCTGCTGTACAGCGTCGAGCTGCGCCAGGCGCCGTTCGTGTTCTGGCTGACGGACCTGTCGGCGCCGGATCCGCTCTACGTGCTGCCGATCCTCTACGGCATCGCCAACTTCGCGCAGATGCGCGTCAACCCGCAGCCCGCCGACAAGATGCAGGCGCGTATCATGATGGTCATGCCGCTCGGCGTGCTGGCATTTTCGATCTTCATGCCGGCGGGCCTCGTGCTGTACTGGATCAGCAACTCGGCGCTGCGCACCGTCCAGCAGTGGCACATCAACCGGACGCTGCATCTGCCCGGACAGGCCAGGAAGAAGCCGGGGAAAATCAAGAAACGTTAGCGCTCCCGTTGAGGATCCCCATATGGACGTGAATCAGGACACCATCGCCGCGGTCTCGACGCCGCCGGGCCGCGGCGGCATCGGGATCGTCCGCGTTTCCGGCCCCAACACCCCCGCGATCGCCGCAGCGCTGCTGGGGGACATGCCGAGCGCCCACCGTGCCGTGCTGCGCGATTTCCACGATGTCGACGGCAGCCTGATCGACCGGGGCCTGGCGCTGTTCTTCCCCGCGCCGCATTCATTCACTGGCGAAGACGTACTCGAACTGCACGGCCACGGCAGCCCGGTCGTACTCGACATGCTGCTGCTGCGCATCTTCAAGCTTGGTGCACGGCCGGCGCGACCGGGCGAGTTTTCCGAACGCGCCTTCCTGAACGACAAGCTCGATCTCGCCCAGGCCGAGGCGGTCGCCGACCTGATCGACAGCGGCACGCGCGAAGCCGCGCGCGCCGCGCTGCGCTCACTCGAAGGCGAGTTCTCGCACACGATCGATGGGCTGGTCGATGCATTGACCGAGCTGCGAGTTCATGTCGAAGCGGCAATCGATTTCCCCGACGAGGAAGTGGATTTCCTCAGCGACGGCGCAATCGAGACACGGCTGGAGGACGTCGCCGAACGGCTGCGCAACGTCGAGGCCGGCGCAGCGCAGGGGCGACTGCTGCGCGACGGGATCACCGTCGTCATCGCCGGCCGGCCGAACGCCGGCAAGTCGAGCCTGCTCAATCGCCTGGCGCAGACTGACGTCGCGATTGTTACGGATCAGCCCGGTACCACCCGCGACGTGCTGGCGAGCACGATTCAACTCGACGGCCTGCCGCTGACGATTTACGACACCGCGGGTCTCCGCCCCGGCGGCGACCCGATCGAACGCGAAGGCATGCGCCGTGCGCGGGCACGGCTCGAAACGGCCGATCTGGTGCTGATGGTGATCGACGACCTGTTCGGCATCGATGCCAAGGACACGACGATCGCCGAGGCGCTACCGCCCGGTGTACCGGTCTGCCGGATTTACAACAAGATCGACCTGACCGGCCGCCCGCCCGGTCGTTGCGACGAAGAGGAACGCCGCTGCGTCGCGATCTCAGCCGCGACCGGCGCCGGGTTCGATGCGCTGGCGACGCTGATAAAGGCAGTCGCCGGCTACCAGGGCGGCGGCCACAACTTCCTGGCCCGCCGCCGTCACCTCGATGCGCTCGCGCGCGCCGAGGAGCACCTGGGCCGGGCGCGCGAACACTACGGGGCGCGCAGCGGCGAATTGATCGCTGAGGAGCTGCGCCTCGCGCAGCAGGCGCTGGGGGAGATTACGGGAGCGGTGACCAGTGATGATCTGCTGGGCCGAATCTTTTCCAGCTTTTGTATCGGGAAGTAAAAGTCGCTAGGACTGAGTCGCCAGGACTAAGTATAAGAATCGCTTCTCTTCACTCAGTCCTGGCGACTCAGCACTAGCGACTTTTTAGACGAGCAGTCGCTCCCGCCGATAAAGCCGCATAGCGTACGCCGCAAGAATTGCGGCGACGACCAACGTGCTGATGATCGACAGGGCGAAGAACCCACCGTCGATCGGCGTCCCTTTCATCACCGTCATAATCAGCAAGTCCTGGCTCAGACTCGGGATCAGCATCATCCACCACTGCGAGTGCACCGGGTGGACCGCGACGAAAATCAGCGGCAACACCGGGACGATCAGCGCGACCGACATCCAGGCCTGGGCTTCCTTGAATGAACGCGAGAACGCCGCGATCACGGTCAGCCCGGCGGCGCCGAGGAAGACGAATGGCACGCACACCGCAAAAATCCACAACGCCTCATACGCGCCGAAGTTGAGTTGCATGCCGAGTTCGGCCGCCGGCACCGTCGGGATGGCCACGCCGAATGCCGCCACGGCGATCGCCAGTGCGCACAGCGAATAGAAGGCGGTCGCAGCAAGCTTGCCGAGCATCAGCGAAGGCCGCGACGCGGCGGTGCCGAGCAAGGGTTCGAGCGAACCGCGTTCGCGCTCGCCGGCGGTCGTGTCGATGGCGAGATAAAAGCCGCCCATCAGGGTTGCGAACAGGCAGAAGTACGGCACCATGCCGAGCAGCATTGCGCCGCGCGCGGTCGGCGTCGAAACGTCCCGGTCAATGATTGCCAGCGGATGCGTTGCCGCCGGGTTGACGCCACGCGCCAGCAGTCGGAGCGAGGCGAGTTGCGAACTGTACGCGTTGAGCAGCGCCTTGACCCGGCGCACCGGCGCCGCACCGCTCTGGCTGGCGGCGTCCAGCACGACATCGACTTCGGCCGGCCGGCCGGCAACGAAATCCTCGGGGTACGACGCCGGAATCTTCAGCACGACATCGGCCGTCCCGGCCTTCACGGCGGCCGCCGGATCCTCGGGCGCCGGCTCGATCTTCGCATGATGCGCGCGCAGAAACGCGATCAGGTTGGGCGCGTATTGCGCGCCCGCGACGGGCAGGTCAAGCGCCTTCGTCGCCGACCCCAGGTTCATGCTGATCACGGCGTTCATCATGCCCGCGAAGATGATCGGTCCCAGCAGCGGCCCGAACAGGAACACGCGAAACAGCGTGCGCCGGTCGCGGGCGTTATCACGCGTTTCTTTCCGAAAAACGGTCAGCACCGCCTTGAGAGTCATACCCGCCCCTCCGCGCGTGCAATGATTTTGACGAATGCCTCTTCGAGGTCCGCCTCGCCGGTTTCCTCGCGCAGAGCGTCCGGGGAACCGTGCCCCGCCGGTCGCCCGTTGTGAATGACGACGATGTCGTCGCACAGCGCCGCGACTTCCTGCATCACGTGGCTGGAGAACAGCACGCAGCGGCCCTCCGCGCGCAGCGCGCGAATCACGTCGCGCAGCGCGCGCGTCGCCATCACATCGAGACCGTTGGTCGGCTCGTCGAGCACCACGTTGCGCGGGTCGTGGATCAGCGCGCGCGCCAGCGCGATCTTCATCTTCTGGCCGTGCGAGAAGCCTTCGGTGCGCCGGTCGATGAAGCTGCCGATGTCCAGCGTCTGCACCAGCGTATCGATGCGCGCATCGAGTTCGGTATCGGCCAGCCCGTTGAGTTCGCCGAAATAGCGGATGTTCTCGCGCCCGGTGAGCCGCCCGTACAAGCCGTGCGAATGCGGCAGCACGCCCAGTCGGTGACGTGCGTCTTCGGGTGCCGTGCGTACGTCGACACCGTCGATGCGGACCGTGCCGCTGTCGGCCCGCAGCACCGTCGCGATCGTGCGCAGCGTCGTCGACTTGCCGGCGCCGTTTTCGCCGAGAAGGCCGGTGATGCGGCCATCCGGGGCAGTGAAACTCACGCGATCGACGGCGACCACTTCCTTGAAGCGCTTGCTGATGGCGTCGACTTCGATCATGGCGCCGGTCCCGTGAAGCTCAAAAAGAAAGGCGCCGGCCGAATGCGCTTCACGCACTTCGTATCGAGATGCTTGACCGACGCCCTCTTCACAAACGCCGCCATCACGCGCGGCAGGCAGCCGCGAAACGCGTTGCCGTGGCCCTGGCCCGGCACCACGATCGACAGGCTGTTCGTCAGCGTCTTGGCCGCATGTGCCGCGTTCTTCGGCGGCGTGATCGGATCGTTCGAGCCCGACAGCAGCAGCACAGGCTTGGCGGACTTCACCGGCTGCTTGAAGCCAGGCCGGATTACGCCATGTGGCCAGACGCCGCACGCGGTATGCAGCGCGCCGAGCGTGTCGGTGCCGGTCCAGGTATGCCGCGCTGCGGCAGTCTTGAACGCCGCGGGACCATAAAACGGCACATCCTCCGTGCACAGCACGGACAAATACATGCCCTGGCTCAACGACTGCGCGAGGTCGCTGTTAATCATGCTGACGAGGCCGGCGAGTGGGCCGAGATCCCCCTCCGCACCCTGGTGAATCAGCAGCGGCAGCAACGACACGGTCTCGGCCGTGTAGGTCAGCAGCCGCACGCCGTCCGCCAACGCATTCTGCGTCAGCGTCAACGGCTGCGGCGCACCGCTTAGCGGATCCGGCACGGTCAGCTTCGCCGGCTGCCGACGCAGGCGCTGGTTGAGCCGCTGAAAGTCGGCGGGCAGATCGGGAAAATGCTGCGCACAGACCTTGTCGCCGGCACAGCGCTTGAAGATATTGTCGAGCGCGCGCTCGGCGTTCATCGACACCTGCGGCCCGAGCGCCAGATCAGCCGGCACCACGCCGTCGAGAATCACCGAGCGCACGTGCGGGCCGTAATAGCGCAGATACTCGAGCGCGACGCGGGTGCCGTAGGAGATGCCGTAGACGTCGATCTGCTTCGCGCCGAGTGCCTGGCGCACCGCGTCGAGGTCGGCAATCGCGACCGACGTGGTGTAGTAGCGCGGGTCGCCGGACAGGTGTTTCAGACAGGCCTCTACCAGCGCCTTGCGCTCGGCTGGACTCGGCTGGGCGAGATGCGCGGCAGATTTGCTTTGCTCGGGACAATCCAGCGAATTCGATTTGCCCGTGCCGCGCTGATCGACCAGCACGATATCGCGATGTTTGCGAATTACGGCAAACGCACCCGGTTCGCTGAAAAAGCCGTCCACCGCGCTCTGGCCCGGGCCGCCCGCGATGAAGAACAAGGGGTCGGGCGCGGGCTCGGCGGCGAGCGCCGGCACCACCGCGACGAACAGCTTGATCTGCCTGCCATCCGGCTGCGCGCGATTCTCCGGCACGGCCAGCGTGCCGCAACGCGCCTTGTCGGACTGCATGCCGTTCGGCCCTCGGATTACGCAGGTGTGAAACGCGATGCCGCTACCCGGCGTCGCCGGCGCGGCGCTGGCGCTGGCCGCAAACAACAATCCGGCGCACAGCGCGCCGCCCCAAGCAAACTTATTCACGGGCCTACAACTCCCCAGAATGCCGCGACAGCGTGGCGGAACTTCGCCGGCGGGTCAAGCATTACGAAATGGCGCGACGGCGCGATCGAGATGACTTTGGAGTGCGGCGTGCCGCTCAGCAGTTGCTTCCGATGCGCGTCCTCCTGTTCCGCAGGTGGCGAACGCAGCGAGTTGTGTATATAGCTGTGTATGACTTACCATGGAGGCATGCAATCCAGAGAGGGCAAAACATGCCAGCGATTCACGAGCGAGAAAAGATGCAGCGCATGCAGGTCATGATGAGTCTTCGGGAGCGGGAGAAAGCGGAGCGGATCGCACGATCACAGGGGCTCTCGGTATCGGAGGTTTTTCGCCGAGCGGTGCGGGCATACCCGCTGGAACCGATGGTCGGCGATCTGACCGAATCGGAGCAGTCGGCGTTGGGAGTTGTGGCGGAGGCGTGGCGTGATGCGACGCGTGAGGCGCTCAAATCGGTGGACGCCGCCATCAGCGCAATTGAACAAACCAATCGCCGTCTGGATGCCGACATCTCGTGAGTACCATGGATTCGTTACTGAAGGCGGTCAGGGAATCGTTGATACTGACCGAGCGAACTGCGCGGCTAGGCGAAGAAACGGCGAAGCTCAGTGAGCGGGTCGTGACGATGGACCGAAGGCTGGCACGCGTTGAGGCGGTCCTGGAACTGGCGCAAGAGGGCCGCCTGCTCCCGCCGCAGGACAAGCGATAGCCGAGACTGCTAATGCAAGAATTCAGACAATTCGATGTCATTATTGTGGGCGGCGGCCACGCCGGCACCGAGGCCGCGCTGGCTGCCGCCCGCGCCGGCGCGCGCACGCTGCTGGTCACGCACAGCATCGAGGCGCTCGGCCAGATGAGCTGCAACCCCGCGATCGGCGGTATCGGCAAGGGGCATCTCGCGCGCGAGATCGACGCCCTCGGCGGTGCGATGGCGCGTGCGACCGACCGCGCCGGCATCCAGTTCCGTCGGCTCAACGCCAGCAAGGGCCCGGCGGTGCGCGCGACGCGCGCCCAGGCGGACCGCACCTTATATAAGGCGGCAATCCGCTCGATCGTCGAAAACCAGCCCAACCTGACCTTGTTTCAGCAGGGGGTCGACGACCTGATCGTCGAAAACGGCTGCGTCGCCGGCGTCGTGACGCAGATGGGACTGACATTTCGCGCTCCGGCCGTCGTGCTGACGGTGGGCACGTTCCTGGGCGGGCGCATCCACATCGGCGATGCGAACTACGGCGGCGGGCGCGCGGGCGACCCGGCAGCCAACCGGCTCGCGGCGCGGCTGCGCGAGCTGCCGTTTCGCGTCGCGCGCCTGAAGACCGGCACGCCGCCGCGCATCGACGGGCGCACGATCGACTACACCGATCTCGCAGCCCAGCCGGGCGATACGCCGACGCCGGTGTTTTCGTTCATCGGCAGCGTCGACGAGCACCCGCGCCAGGTCGACTGCCACATCACCTATACCAATGAGCGCACGCACGATCTGATTCGCGCCGGCCTCGATCGCTCGCCGATGTTCACCGGCGCGATCGAAGGCACCGGCCCGCGCTACTGCCCATCCGTCGAGGACAAGGTGGTGCGCTTTGCCGACAAGGCCGCCCACCAGATTTTCATCGAGCCCGAAGGTCTCGACACGCACGAGGTCTATCCCAACGGCATTTCCACCAGCCTGCCGTTCGACGTGCAGTACGCGTTCGTGCGCTCGATCAGGGGCTTCGAAAACGCGCACATCACCCGGCCGGGCTACGCGATCGAGTATGACTTTTTCGACCCGCGCGACCTGAAACCGTCGCTGGAAACGAAGTTCATCGACGGCCTGTATTTCGCCGGCCAGATCAACGGCACGACCGGCTACGAGGAGGCCGCGGCGCAGGGTCTGGTCGCGGGGCTCAATGCCGCGCTTGCCGTCGCAGGCCGCGAGCCGTGGCACCCGCGCCGCGACGAAGCCTACATCGGCGTACTGATTGACGACCTTATTACGCGCGGCGCGTCGGAACCGTACCGCATGTTCACCAGCCGCGCTGAATATCGCCTCAGCCTGCGCGAGGACAATGCCGATCTGCGCCTGACGCCGAAGGGTCGCGAACTCGGGCTGGTGGCCGACGACCGCTGGGCGCGGTTTGAAGCCAAGCGTGAGGCGATCGAGCGCGAGCAGGCGCGTCTGCGTGATCTCTGGGTGCGGCCGGGCGATGCCGCCGAAGCCGCACTCGGCCGGCCGCTCGCCCAGGAGAGCCGCGCGCTCGATCTGCTGGCGCGCCCCGACGTGCGCTACATCGAACTGATACAGGCGGACCTGGGCCCGGCGGTGGCCGATGCCGCCGTGGCCGAACAGATCGAGATCCAGGCACGCTACGCGGGTTACATCGACCGCCAGCGCGCCGAGGTCGAAACCAACCGTCGCCACGAGAACACGCCGCTGCCGACCGATTTCGACTACGCCGTAGTCAACGGTCTGTCCGCTGAAGTGCGCCAGAAGCTGGAGCGCGTGCGCCCGGCGACACTCGGCCAGGCGGCACGTATCGACGGCATGACGCCGGCGGCGATCTCACTGCTGCGCATTTATCTCAAGAAACACGCGCACCTCAAAAAGAGCGCCTGATGAACCCGGATTTCTACACCGACTACGACCACGGCATCACCGCAATCGACACCGGTTATCACAAGCCGCAGTTCGACGCGAGCCACCTGATCGTCCGCGACTGCCGCGCCGCGTTCGTCGACACCGGCACGTCGCTGTCGGTCGACCGGCTGCTCGACGGTCTGCAGCGCGCCGACCTCACTCCCGCCGACGTCGAATACGTGTTCATCACCCATGTGCATCTCGATCATGCCGGCGGCGCCGGCCTGCTGATGCAGCATCTGCCCAACGCGCGCTGCATCGTCCATCCGCGCGGCGCCAAACATCTCGTCAGCCCGGACAAGCTGATCGCCGGCACGATGGCTGTCTATGGCGAGGCCGAATTCCACAAGCTCTACGGCGACATCGTGCCGATTTCAGCGAGCCGCGTGGTTGAGAGCGCCGACGGCGCCTGCTTCAACTTCGGCGACACGACGTTCGAACTGATCGACACGCCCGGCCACGCGCTGCATCATTATTCAATCGTCGACTGCGCCAGCCACAGCGTCTTCACCGGCGACACGTTCGGCGTCTCCTACCGCATCTTCGACACCGCCAACGGCGCGTTTGTGATGACCTCGACCACGCCGACGCATTTCGACCCGGCCCAGTTGCACGCGTCAATCGACCGGCTGATGAGCTATGAACCCGAAGCGGCGTTCCTGACGCATTACAGCCGAGTCACCGATCTGCCCCGCCTGGCGGCCGACCTGCACTTGGGCATCGATCAGTACATCGAGATCGCTCGCGCCTGCGCCGATGCCGACGACCGTATCGCCTGCATGAAGACGCGTATGCACGACTGGCTCGCAAAGCGCCTGGACGCGCACGGCTGCGACCTGCCGGACGACGTGCGCGACGCCTGGCTGGCGATGGATATCGATCTCAACGCGCAGGGTCTCGCCGTGTGGCTGGATCGCACGGGCGGTTAATGGAGACGCTCGCCGCGCTGCATCGCAAACTTGGTATTCCCGCCGATTACGCGGCAAAACGCGGCTGGCCATTGCAGCCGGAAGCAGACGCAGCGGAACTGGTATCGATCGGCGAAGACGTTTTCGGCCGCGAGCAACGGCTGATCCATCCGGCCGCCGAAGCGTGGCAGGCACTGTACCAGGCTGCCGCAGACGATGAGGTGATCCTGCAACCGGTCTCCGCGTTCCGCGGCGTGATCTACCAGGTCGAAGTCATCCGCCGCAAACTTGCGGCCGGCCGCAGCATTGAAGACATTCTGCAAGTCAACGCGGCGCCCGGTTACAGCGAGCACCACACGGGTCGTGCGCTCGACATCACGGCGCCCGGCGTCGAACCGTTATCCGAAGGATTCGAAGCGACGACAGCGTTCGAATGGCTTACCCGTCACGCCGCCCGGTTCGACTTTGTCCTGAGTTATCCGCGCGACAATCCGCTCGGCTTCGTCTACGAGCCCTGGCACTGGGCTTACAGAGTCTGAACCTGATTTGAGTTGTGCTCACGCTCCTGACCGGGCGTGACGCCGAACGCCTGCTTGTAAGCACGCGTGAAGTGGCTTTGGTCGGCAAAGCCGGCTGCCACTGCCACATCGACCAGCGAAGCATTCTGTTCCGTGATCAGTTCGCGGCAGCGTTCCAGCCGCTGCCGCCGGAAGAAACTGCCGATCGGCTCGCCGTAGCGTTCGCGGAACGCCCGCGAAATATGCACCGGATGCCGCCCGGCACGAACCGCCAGCGTCTTCGCCGTCCACGGCCGGAACGGGTCGTCGATGATTGCTTGCCGCAGCTTTTCCAGCCAGCTCTGGTAGCCGCCACTGGAACGCTGGCCGTAAGGCCCGACGAGGTGCGACAGCAGATCGGTGATGCTCGATTCCAGCGCAAGCCGGTTTTTCAACGCAGCGCCATTGTGCAGCGACGGCTGCGCCGTCACGAGCCGATCGACCTTGTGAACGAGCAGCACCAGTTCCGGTGAAGTCAATGTCAGCCGGTCGTGAAACAGCGCGCGCGTATCGCGCTCCGACAGCCAGCCCGGCCGGAGTTCCACCTTCAGGCACGAAGCGCCTTCCTCGCCGCATGCCGTGGTGTGTTCGTCGTCGGGTGGCCGCAGTAGCACCTGGCCGGCGTCGGCCGCCATCGCGTTCGGCGATCCGTTGTCGAGGAAGCCGCCACGCGTCACCAGGCAGATGTAGGCCTCGGGGTGGCGATGCCGGCTCATTCGTTCATAGGGCCGGTATTGTTGCCGGCCCACCGAGAATCCTGGGGCTTCAAACATGACCACTGCCTCCTGTAGCCACGCCCGCCGTGGTAGTTGCTTCTATGACTACTATAATCGCATCGGGCTGTATTACAAGCCTGTTGGAAATCTTCAATGGCGCTCGGTTTTTACAATACCGCCCGGCCGCGGCACCTCCAAAGTAGCTTCAACGAAGCGTGGGCTTCGGGGCATTGTGAGGTGACAGCAATGAAAACGGGATATCTCTCGGCCGGCGCAATCGGTCTGTGCGCAGCGATTACCGGCTGCAATGGCTACAGCAGCAACGGCAAGACCTACAATCCGCCGGTCTCGCAACAGGTTGTCTCGATCAGCGTGACGCCGACGAGCGCATCGATCGCCGCAGGCGACACGCAGCAGTTCAAGGCGACCGCGAAAAACAGCAGCGGCGGCACGGTCTCCGGTGCATCGATTACGTGGCATTCATCCGATACGAGCGTCGCGACGATCGACTCCACCGGCCTTGCCACCGGCGTGGCGGCGGGAACGGCGACCATCACGGCGACAACAATGACGCCGGGGGGCGGCCTCTACAGCAATGGCACGACGCAGGCGATCACCAGCAACAAGGCCATGTTGACGGTCGCCGCCGCCGACCAGGTGATGGGCATGGCCGTCACGGCAAGCGTGGAACCGACGCAGTCGCTGGTACTCGTACATGACACCAACGGCAACATGCAGGCGACCATGACTGACGCCGCCGGGCGCTTTGTATTGTCGGTCGGCGGCATGCAGCCGCCATTCCTGGTGCAGGCGCGCGATTCGCTCGGCCGCCACACGTTCAGCATCGCCACCGCCGCCGGCGTGGTCAATGTCAACCCGCTGACGGATTTCCTGGTACGGACCTGGTTCCAGGCCAACGGCAGGAACATCGAAAGCGACTTCACTGAAGCTCGCGCGCCGGAAAGCCTCAGTTCGCAAACGCTGGCGGCGATGAACGCCTCGCTCAAGCAAGCCCTCGGGCTGACGCTCCAGCACTTCAACTTCTTTACCAGTCCGTACACCGCTGACGGCAGCGGCTACGACGGTCTGCTGCATCAGTTGAGCGTTACCGCAACGGCTGCGGGCCTGGTGATTCGCAATCGCGCGTCCGGTCGACGCGTCGAAGCGGTGATGGGCGCCGGCGGCGCGGTGACATTGCGGGTAATCCCTGTCAACGGCGCACAGGCTTCCGAAATCGGCATGCTGGCCGGACGGTGAATCCGCGCCGCGGCGGCTCACGCCTGGCTTGCGGTCCGCGTGGTGTGTGTCCTGCCGCACGCGCCACGCGGGCCGCCGCTGATAGAATACGTCTATCTTATCGGACGTATCGCACGGATGTGACTGTCTTGCTTGATCAGCGCCGGCTCGAAGGCGAGCTGATGGACGACCCGCTGCTGAACGCGCGGGCGCACGGGCGCGCGCTGCAGGGTCTGTCGCGCATCAATCGTGTGAGTCGTACCGCCGCGTCGATCTGGCGCCCCATCGCGCGCATCGCCCGCGCCCATCCCGATCGCACACTGTCGGTACTCGATATCGCGACCGGCGGCGGCGACCTCCCCATTGCGCTCAGCAAGCGGGCGCAGCGGCACCACGTCGCCCTCGACATCAAGGGCTGCGACATCAGCCAGGATGCCATCGGCTACGCGCGCGCCGCGGCAATTCGCGCCAACGCGCCGGTGCAGTTCTTCTGCGCCAATGTTCTCGATGCCGGGCTGCCGGCGCATTACGACATCGTGACGGCGAGCCTGTTTCTGCACCATCTGACCGATACGCAGGCGGTAGCGCTGCTGCGCAAACTGGCAATGAACACCGATCACCTGATCATCAGCGATCTGATTCGCAACCGCACGGGCTATCGCCTTGCATACCTCGGCACGCGGCTGCTGTCGCGTTCGACCATCGTGCACGTCG
Organism: Gammaproteobacteria bacterium; assembly: GCA_035708085.1. Taxonomy (GTDB): domain Bacteria; phylum Pseudomonadota; class Gammaproteobacteria; order Natronospirales; family DASSBR01; genus DASSBR01. The sequence continues at coordinate 20,384 of DASSTE010000036.1, forward strand.
ACGGGCTGCGCTCGGTGCGCGCCGCGTTCACCGTTCCCGAGGCGCGCGAACTGGCCGCGCAAGCCGGCCTTGACGACGCGCGTTTCAAGCGTCGCTGGCCGAGCCGCTTCCTGATGACCTGGCACCGCAAGGACGCTGCCGATGCGTGAGCCGCTGCAACAGGAATGGGACGTGGTGGTTGCCGGCGCCGGCGTCGCGGGCGCGGTGGCCGCGTACCGGCTGGCACGCCGCGGTCTTCGCGTGTTACTGGCGGACAAGGCCGACTGGCCGCGCGACAAGGTTTGCGGCGGCTGCATCAACGCGGCGGCGCTGCGCGCGCTGACGCGGCTGGGGCTGGGCTCGGCCGTGGCCGCGGGACAGACTTACTCGGGGATGCTGCTCGCCGCCGGCGGGCGCCAGGCCCGTTTCAGCCTGCCGGCGGGCCGGGCGCTGAGCCGCCGTCAGCTGGATGCGACGCTGGCCGCAGCCGCAATCGGCGCGGGGGCGCGTTTTTCTCCGGCGACGCATGTGCGCCTCGGCGACTGCGACGCCGACGGCCGCTGGCTGCAACTGCGCCGCGGCTCCCAATCGACGGTGGTGCACGCCCGCGTGGTACTCGCCTGCGATGGCCTCAAAAGCCAGCTGCTCGACGATGACGTCGAGATCGGCCGCGTTTCGCGCATTGGCGCCGGCGGCATTCTCGCCGCCGCGCCCGACGTGTATCCGGCGGGCACCATTTACATGGCTTGCGGCGACAATGGCTACGTCGGCCTGGTACGCGTCGAGGCAGGGCAGGTCAATATCGGCGCCGCGCTTGAGCCTGTCTGGATCAAGCAGTGCGGCGGCCCGTCCGCCGCCGTCGCCTCGATCCTCAATTCCGCCGGTCTGCCGCAGCTCGACGGGCTGGACGATCTGCGCTGGCGCGGCACGCCGCGCCTGACACGCCGTCACGGCCGACTGGGCCGCGGGCGGCTGTTCGCGCTGGGCGACGCCGCGGGCTACGTGGAGCCGTTCACCGGCGAAGGCATGGCATGGGCTATTGCCGGCGCGGCCGCCGTCGAACCCTTCGTGCTGGCCGCAGTGGCGGAGTGGCGCGAAGTTCTGATCGATGCGTGGACCGCGCGCCATCACGCCCTGATCCGCAACCGGCAGCGGGCGTGCCGCGGCGTCGCCCACCTGTTGCGCCGCCCGACGCTGGTCGCCGGGGCGGTGCGCCTGGCCGCCGCCACGCCGAGCGTTGCCGCGCCACTGACCGCGTGGCTCAACCGCGACTTCAAATATCTCCAACCCGAGGCCATCGAAACATGAGTGAGCTTTATGCGGTGGCCGACTTGCCACGAACCCGCGTTCGCCAGCCGACGCGCCACGCCGAAACGGCATTGCTTGGGCTGGGCGTTGCCGCGCCGGAGAGAAAGCTCGACCAGGGCGCGGCCGCTGATTTCGCGGCGGCGCGCTGCTGCGAGGACGAACGGCAGACGAACTGGCTGCGCCGCATCTACCGCCAGAGCGGCGTCCAGCACCGCGCCAGCGTCCTGCTCGACGACAATGGCACCTCGGCGCTGGAAGATTTCTATCCGGTCGCCGGAGACGGTGCGCGCAATCCGGGCACCGCCGCCAGGATGCAACGCTACGCCGAGACCGCCGGCGCACTCGGCGCCCGCGCGTGCCGCGCGGCGTTCGCCGAAGCCGCGATCGAACGCGACACCATCACGCACCTGGTCACAGTCTCCTGCACCGGCCTGATGTCGCCGGGCCTCGACGCCGAACTGATCGAGCGGTTGAGCCTGTCGCCCGACATCGGCCGCCTCAACCTCGGTTTCATGGGCTGCCACGGGGCGCTGAACGGGCTGCGGGCCGCGCAGGCGCTGGCCGCAAGCACGCCGGGCGCGCGCGTGCTGCTGTGTTGCGTCGAACTGTGCAGCCTCCATTTCCAGTACGGCTGGGACATGCAGAAGATCGTCGCCAATGCGCTGTTCGCCGACGGCGCCGGCGCGGCCATTATCGGCCCCGACAGCGGCGGCCGCGACGGCTGGCGCCTCGCGGCCACCGCGAGCCGCATCGCGCCGGGCTCCAAGGACGCGATGACTTGGCGGATCGGCAACCACGGCTTCGAGATGACCTTGTCGCGCGATGTGCCCAAACTGATCCGCGGCGCGCTGCACGACTGGCTGAGCGACTGGCTCGCGACGCACGAACTGACGGTCGCCGACATCGCCCACTGGGCGATTCATCCCGGCGGCCCCAAGATTATCGAAACGGTGCTCGAATCGTTATCATTGCCGATGGAAGCCGGCGCGGCGTCGCGCACGATACTGGCCGAACATGGCAACATGTCGTCGCCAACCGTGCTGTTCATTATCGAACGCCTGCGCGCGCAACAGGCGAAGCGGCCATGCGTCGCGCTGGGATTCGGCCCCGGCCTCGCCCTCGAAGCCGCCTTATTCATCTAACTCTAATTCCCTCTCCCTCAGGGAGAGGGCGAGGGTGAGGGGAAGTCGATCAAATCCCCCTCATCCCAACCTTCTCCCTGGGGGAGAAGGAGTCAGAACCGGGAGACCCAATGTCCGATTCGTTCACCGCCTACCGCATCCACGACAACGATGGCCAAATCACGGCCGGCTTTGAGCAACTGACCCTCGATGACCTCGACCCGGGCGAGGTCGTCATCCGCGCGCACTATTCCAGCGTCAACTACAAGGACGCCCTCGCCGCGACCGGCGCCGGCAAGATCCTGCGCAAATCGCCGCTGGTCGGCGGCATCGATGTGGCGGGTGAAGTCATCTCCAGCGACGACGAACGCTTCAAGCAAGGCGACGCGGTGCTGGTCACCGGCTGCGGGATCGGCGAAGCCCACGACGGCGGCTACAGCGAAATCGTCCGGCTGAAAGCCGACTGGCTCGTGCCGATACCGCCCGGCCTCGATTACAAAAGCGCTATGAGTCTCGGCACCGCCGGCTTCACCGCCGCCCTCGCCATCCACAAAATGGAAGCGAACGATCAAAGCCCCGACAAGGGCCCGATCGTCGTCACCGGCGCCACCGGCGGCGTCGGCAGCTTTGCGATCGACATGCTGGCCGGGCGCGGCTACGACGTCGTCGCGCTGACCGGCAAACCCGACGAGGCCGACTACCTCAAGCAGCTCGGCGCGAAGGATATCCTGCTCCGCCAGGACGTCGATTACGG
>DASSTE010000037.1:0-63627 GCA_035708085.1 Gammaproteobacteria bacterium
ATTGCGCCGCTCAGGTCGCCGTCCATCGACTGCGAATTGCCGAGCAGAATCAGCACCTCGGGGTGCGTCGGTTGAACCAGAGTCAGAGGGACATCGGATATTGGCGTGTCGGGGGGCGCGGCCAACGCGCTATTGGTGGCGACCATCAACGCGGCCGACGCAAGTATCGTCAGGACGTCCCTAAAATAGTGATGGCGGCGCTGAGCATTCATATTGATTTGACCCCGAAGTTCCCTGCCAGCCTTTAGGGCCGGTAACCGCCCTGCAAGATGACTTCCCCCGGCTCATCGCCTGTTGTTGCTTCGGCCGTGATCTGGAGGAATTGCAATGGCGGTACGTTGCCGTACTCGGCCTGCCCCAGGTTCTGGCCGGGCGCGGGTTCCGGAGGCAGTTGCTGTACAAAATAACGCGGCTTTGATTCTAGACCGTCGAGCGTGCCTGAATAGGCGAAAGTCTTGTTTGCGGAGGCACTCCAATCGATTGACTCCCACAGCGACGTTGCTCCGACGCTTGTGGGGTCAGGAGGCGCATAGCAGCCTTGGGTGCCATCAAATGCCGTACAGATATTGCCGATTGCGAGCTGGTGCTGTGCGTCTATCATCGACGCCTCTGCTGCCTGGAAGGCGCGGTTGTGCCCCTGACGGTTGCCGGCCATTTTTTCTTCGAGCGTCGTCCCCTGCGTGGCGGCGAGCCCGATCAATGTGAGGACCAGCAGAATCAGCAATGCAACAACGAGTACGACGCCGCGCTGATAATTGTTCCGACCCGAGTGCTTCACGTTTTTATACATGTCGATTCCGATATGACTACAGCACACGGTTGCGAATTGCGATCGTGTCCGAAAATACCTTGCGCAAACGCAAATCGTTGGGTGGCGTCACAGACTCATCGAGCAACGTATAAGTCGGCGGCGTGGAGGGTTTGGCGGTAGCTGTATCGTCGCTTTCGACGAGCACTGCGATCTTTACACTCACCACGGCGTTCCAGTCCGTAACTTTGCCTGCCGTCACGTATAGGTTCGGGGTTAAATCTCCATCCGTGTCTATGCCATAGAGAGCTTGGAGATTGGTAACTCCGCTGATCAGCTCCTGTTCTCCATCTTTGCCCACCTTTTGCCAAAGACCGCAGGTGCCGGTGTCGCAACTGGTTGTGCCGTCACGTGAAGCAATAAAGTAGGTGATCGTCGCGATCTTCTGCACCTCAGACCCAATGCGAAAGGCCTGTCCGAGGTCCTTGGTGGCGTTGCCCGGGTTGTACGTGGTGCCCGGGTTGTGCTGGAGGTGGTCCGCGGAGGTCTGTACCTCAGTGACCTGAAACACAGCGGCGGCGCTGCAGTCTGTCAACATCACGATATCGCCGGCCTGCAAGCCGGAATCGGCTACGTTATCGACTTTCAGTTCGGACGAAGACTTCGGCATGGCCCCCGAAATGTGAACACCCACCCCTTGAACAGTTCGTACGGCAATTACGTCAGTGCCGGGAATGGGCGGGTGAGTGATCTTCGTTGGATCTGTTAAAGATGGTGACAGCGCCGGGCTCCAACTCGTGCCGTTTGCATCGAAGCCTTGTAGCCCGGCCTGGAAGTTATACAGGTAATCGGTCGCGTTGTTCAGCGTGTTGACGATGCTCCCCGGGCTGCCACCGCTGCAGCCCGTGTACCCGGCCATTCTGATGTCATGTGTCAGGAACGCAGTCGCGAAACGGCCCTTTTCCTGCGTTTGCGCAAGTCCCCGGTTCAACCGGTAACTCGCGCGGCTGGACAGAAAGACTTCGACGACGCCTGCTATAAGGATCAGTCCCAAAAGCATCGCGATCATGAGTTCTACGAGCGACAGGCCGCGTTGATGGCGCTTCATCTTCATGCTCGGTTCATTAGAAGGCGGTTGTGACGACCAGCTTGGTCTTGGCGTCGTTATCGTCATGCTCCAAGCCGCGTTGCAGCCATTTGAGCGTTACCGTTACAACCGTGTTGATGCCGGATTTGTCCGTACTGACGCTTGCTTCGCCACCAGGTAGCTTGGCCACTTGCTTCATCCATTGCGACAGGTCCCATTGCGCCAGTTCAGCAGGGGAGCAATCCGGTGTCGGTACATCAGCCGTAGGGATACAAACGGGCGGATTCGTCGGCGCGGGATCCGTAATCGCCCTGTTATACGCGCCATCCTTCGCTTCGCTGATATTGGCGCGCATGCGGTCGAACAAGTTATAGGCGAGAACGTTGGCCTGGGTTCTGAGATAGGCACCGTCGTTCGCGTGCAGCGACGAAGTCTGCAATCCCGCCAACCCCAACAGGCCGACGCTTAGAATGACCAGCGCGATCAGCACTTCGATCAGCGAAAAGCCCATTCTCTTTTGGTTGCTATTCACGGTTCTATCAGCCACAAGTTCCGGCGGCCGTTCGAATTGCCCCGGCGGGACTGACGATAACAGCGCGGGCGGCAACGTTGCCGCCCCCATCGCAAAGGGTGAAGGTGCCGCTTGTGGTGCTGAGGCCGGACGCCTCGTAACCAATACTGGTGGCGCCCAACGAAGCGGTAAGCGTGTTGCCCCCATCGATCGCCGGAAAGACGTGCAGCAGCTCGCCCGATTCAACCTTGCCGTCACCGTTCTTGTCGGCAAAGACAATCCAGCCTTTGTTCCAGTCGGTAACGCAGGTCACCTGATCGCTGCTGGCGCAGACGACCGTCGTGGTGTTCTCGCTCACGGCTTCGCTGCGCGCAATGTTCAACGCGTGCACCAGCGAATTGACCTGGGCGGCCATCCGATTTTCCTGCACGAACTGACTGAAAGCGGGAACCCCGGCGGTGACAAGAATCGCGGCTATCGCGATCGTCACCATCAATTCGATTAACGTGAATCCATTATTACGGCCGGTCATAGTCTTGGTCTCCGTCACGGCCTTTTTGTCATGCGGTGTAGTATAGGTTTCGTGGAATCCCGGACCAGCGGCAACGGGACGGGCGGGAAGAATGCGCGGACGGACGGCGAAGGCCAGTTTGGGCCGGAAAATCGTATGGAAGAATTTTTTCAGACAGCGCCGGAACTTGGCAATCAATATGAAAGTGACGTGTTATTGCGTCACTGGCTGGCGCGGGTGTTGCCGGCTGACCTGCTGGCGCAGCTCGAGCCGGGTTTGCGGGCGTTGGGGGCACGTGCCGCCGGCGACATGCTGGTCATGGCAGCCGATGCCGAGGCCAATCCGCCGCGCCACATTCCTTACGACCCCTGGGGCCGGCGTATTGACGTGATCGAGACCGCGCGGGGATGGCGCGATTTGCTCGATGTTGCGGCCGAAGAGGGTATTGTCGCCGCCGCCTATGAGCGTGAGCACGGCGCGCATTCGCGTGTGCATCAGTTCGTGCGGCTGTATCTCTACAACCCGTCTTCCGCGATCGCGTCTTGCCCACTGTCAATGACGGATGGCGCGGCGCGCGTGATCGAGTTGTTCGGCGATGAAGCTCTCCAGCGCGATGTATTGCCGCATCTGATCAGCCGCGATCCCGCCGAATTCTGGACCGGCGGACAGTGGATGACGGAGCGCAGGGGCGGCTCCGACGTGCGCAGTTCACGCACTGTCGCCCGGGCTGACGACGGCGGCTGGCGGCTCTTCGGCACCAAGTGGTTTACATCGGCCACCACCGGCGAAATCGCGATGACGCTGGCGCGCATCGAGGAGGAGGGTCAGGCTGACGATGATCTGAGCCTGTTCTATCTGAAGTTGCGCGACGACGCCGGCCGCTTGAACGACATCTTCGTGCACCGGCTGAAGGACAAGCTCGGGACGCGCGCACTGCCTACTGCCGAACTTACGTTGCAGGGTACCCCCGCGATACTGGTGGGCGAGCGCGGCCGGGGCGTCGCGCAGATCAGCACGATTCTCAACATCACGCGGTTATACAACGCGGTCGCCGCAGTCAGTTACATGCGCCGCGGCATTGCGCTCGCCCGCGACTATGCCGGCAAACGGCGCGCGTTCGGCAAGCTGCTCGCCGAGCAGCCGCTGCATGCCGAGACGCTGGCCGATCTCGAAGCCGAACACGCCGGCGCGTTTTATCTCGCCTTCGAGATGGCGCGGCTGCTCGGCCGCGACGAGTGCAACGAAGCAAGCGATGCGGACAAAGGCCTGCTGCGGCTGATGACGCCGGTCGTCAAGCTTTATACCGCCAAGCAGGCGATCGGGGTCGCCAGCGAGGTGCTGGAATGCTTCGGTGGCCAGGGCTATATCGAAGACACCGGCCTGCCGACGCTGCTGCGCAACTGCCAGGTGCTGTCGATCTGGGAGGGCACGACGAACGTGCTGGCGCTGGACGTGCTACGGGCGTTGAAGCGGCCCGAACTGCTGAAGCTTCTGATCGATGACACCCGGCGGCGGATTTCGGCGGCAATAGCCGGGTCCGAGGAATTGCGTGGGCAGATCGAAGCGGGGATAGAAGCGATTGCGAGTTACGGCGCACGCATGGCGACGACGAGTGCCGCTGAACGTGAGGCAGGGGCCCGGCGCTTCGCCTACGCGATAGCGCGAACTTATGGGGCCGCACTACTGGCGGACGGCGCGGCGCATGCCGAGGACGAGCACGCCACCTGGCTGACGGAAATGCTGCGGCGGTGGCTGCGGAACGATTGCAAAATTCTCTCCATCCGCTAAAATAGACTCACTAGTCCATTTTAGCTTTTCACAGGCGACTTTCATGCTGATTCCATTTTCTGCCGGCGCACGGCGCGCCGGGGCGATACCTTTGTTTCTGCTATTGGCGGCGTCGGCCGGACTGGTGCTGCCGGTCGCGCCGGCGGATGCGATTACCGTCCACGAGGCGCTCGCCAAGGCGTACCGCAACAACGCGCAACTTCAGGCGCAGCGGGCGGCGCTGGACGCTGCGGCGGATCAGGTGCAGAGCGCCAAAAGCGGCTGGAAGCCGCACGTGGATTTATCCGCCAGCGCCGGTCGCACTCGCCTCGACGGCTCGTTCTCGCCCTTGTTCGGCGGCTTTTCCAACCCCGCCAACCCGATTCTGCCGCTGACGCTGCATGGCAGCGCGGTGGGCGTGTCCGTGCGGCAGCCGATCTACGAGGGCGGCCGCACGAGCGCCGCGATCAACCAGGCGCAGAGCATGGTGTCGGCGCAGGATGCAATGCTGCAGCAGACCGAGCAGCAGGTGTTTCTGAAAGCCGCGCAAGCCTACATCGGCGTGCTGACCGACCAGGCAGTGCTCAAACTGGAACAGAACAACGTCAACGTGCTCAAGCAGCAGCTCGATTCGGCGCAAGCGAACCTGAACGCCGGCGAGGCGACGCGGACGGACGTGGCCCAGTCGCAGGCGCGTCTGGCGGGCGCCCGGGCCCAGGTGATCCAGGCGCGCGGAAACCTGCGAGAGGACCGGGCCAGTTTTCGCCGCATCGTTGGCGTACCGGCCAACAACCTGACGCCGCCGCCGCCGGTGAGCGGCCTGCCTTCATCGCTCGCGCAGGCTCGCCAGCTTGCATCGCAGAACTATCCCGTGGTCGCGGCGCGCTACGCGGTGCAGGCGGCGCAGTACAACGTCGACACGGTCAAAAGCCAGTTCTCACCGTCGCTCGGGTTGAGTGCATCATATCTGCATGCGAATGACCCGCAGTTCGCGTTTTCGCAACTCAACACTGCGGAGATCATGTTGAGCCTGAGCATTCCGATCTACCAGGGCGGCGCCCTGCACGCGCAGAAGAGCCATGCCCGCCACCTGGCCGAGCAGCGCCGCGACCAGCTTCTCGATGCCCAGCGCATGGCGGTCGAGCAGGTGACGCGAGCCTGGCAGGCGTATAAGACTGCACATGCGGCTCTCAAGTCGATCAAGGCGCAGATTCAGGCGGCGCAGATCGCATTCAAGGGCGTGAAGAGCGAACACCGCGTCGGGGAGCGTACCCAACTCGACGTGCTGGATGCGCAGCAGGATCTGCTGAGCGCGCGCGTCAGCCTGGTGCGCGCCGAGGCGACCATGCAGATTGCCGCTTACGCGCTCAAGGCGAACACCGGCACGCTGACGGCCGATGCCGTCCTGGGCCGCACATCGCAACAGCCGGCCACAGCCGCAGCGCAATGACGGCACGCGCCCGCCCGGAAAAACGCGCAGCCATCGTCGCCGCGGCGCAGGAAGTGTTTCTGGACGCCGGCTACCCGGCAGCCAGCATGGACGCGATCGCCGGACGTGCCGGCGTCTCCAAGCAGACCGTCTATAACCACTTCGGGAGCAAGGATGAATTGTTCGGTGCCGTGATCCGCGGCCGCTGCCAGCAGTTGCTGGAGGCGCTCAAGCCGGAACAGGCGGCGTCCGGCAGGCCGGAAACCGTGCTTTACAGCCTCGCGCAGGCGTTCGTCGACAAGATGCTTGCGCCGGACACGCTGGCGCTGTATCGGACGCTGGTGGTGGAATCGCAGCGCTCGCCCGAACTGCGCGAGATTTACTACCGGTCGGGGCCGGACCTGGCGGTCGAAACGCTGTCGGATTATTTACGCCAGCAGACCCGGCGCGGCGTCCTTCGCGTCGCGCAGCCGCGGATCGCCGCCGAGCAGTTCTTCGCGATGCTCGGCGGCCACCTGCAGATTCGCGCCCTGCTCGGCCTCGACCCGAAGCCGTCGGCGCGCAAGATCAAGGCTTACGTGGACAATGCGGTGGCGACGTTCCTGAAAGGCGTCACTGCCTGACCGGTTTACTGCCGCGCGTTGCCCAGCAGCCGCAGAATCTCCAGGTACAGCCAGACCAGCGTGATCATCAGCGCGAAGCCGCTGTACCACTCCATGAATTTCGGTGCCCCGGCTTGCGACGTGCGCTGCATCATGTCGAAGTCGAGCACCAGGCTCAACGCGGCGATGCCGATGATGAACAAGCTGATGCCGATGCTGAGGCTGCCGGCGCCGAACAAGAGCCCCATGTTCACGCCGAACATGCTGACGATCCAGGTGACGATATAAAACACGAAGATACCGCCGATCGCCGCGGTAACGCCCATGCGGAATCGCTGTGTCACCTTGATGATGTGGCTGCGATACAGGAACAGCATGACGGCCATGACGGCGAACGTCAGCGCAACCGCCTGGATTACGATGCCGTGCGCGTGCGCGTTATAGAACGCGGAAATGCCGCCGATCGCAAAGCCTTCGGCGATTGCATATAGCGGCGCGGTAATCGGCGCCCAGTTGGGCTTGAAAATGGTTGCGAACGCGAAGATCAATCCGACGATCAGGCCGCCGTACATGTACGGCGTGATCGCGCCGGGGTTGAGCGGCGTGTACTGCGTCCAGGTCCAGCCGGCGGTAATCAGAAGCAGCACGAACAGCACGATCGTTTTGTTGATCGCGCCGTTGAGCGTCATTGCTTCGCCGACGCCGACACGCGGCAGTCCACGGTAAGCGCCGGTGCGGAACGCAGGGTTGCTCGATTTCATCAAATCTCTGGCCATTGTGTTACCTTTCGGTCGCGGCTGTGCATCGCAAATTCGCGAGCATTGTCGCTTTAGAGCGTTGTTTATTCAAATAGTTGCGGTGAAACCGGGGGTTTTCAAGTAGCGGATGGGGCTGGCGGCACTACTCGATGAAGTGGCGACGGGTGCGACCATCGTCACCGTTAACGATCGCCTCGCGCGGCGCGTACGCCAGGCATGGGGCGACCGCTGTCGCGCGGCCGGCGAGGCGGCGTGGGAAACGCCGCCGGTGCTGCCGTTTGGCGGCTGGCTGTCTAGCCTCTATGCCGCGCGGCGCGACGCTGCATTTGGCGGCGCTCCCGCAGTAAATGTGCACCTGTTGACGCCGGTGCAGGCCGAGGCGGTGTGGGCGCGGCTGATCGCGCGGTCACGGCCCGGCAGCGAGTTGCTGCAGCCGGCCGCAGCCGCGGAAGCCGCCGTCGAGGCGTGGCGACTGTGCCAGGCATGGCGCGTGCCGCTCGACCGGCTGAAGGCCGGCAATGACGATAGCGTCGCGTTTGCCGGCTGGGCACAGGCCTATGAAGATTTGTGCGCACGCGAGGGCTGGCTTGACGCAGCGCGCCTGTCCGATTGGCTGCGCGGCGAGCTCGACCACCTGGCGCTCCCGCAGCGATTGATATTCGCCGGGTTTGACGAGTGGACGCCGCAGCAGACGGCGTTGCTTGAGGCGCTTGCGGCGCCCGGCGTGACCGTGGTGCGCGAGGGCCTGCCGCCGGCATCGGCACAATCGGTTGACGCGATTGCAGCGGCCGATGCCGACGCCGAACTGGCGGCTGCCGCACGCTGGGCGGCGGACCAATTACGCGCCGACATCAACCTGCGCGTCGGCATCGTCGTCCCTGATCTCGAAATGCGCCGCGAAGCTGCTATTCGTGCGGTGACCGCTGCCGTCGACCCCGGCGCACTGGCAGTCGAAGCACGCGGCGAAGCCCTGCCGGTCAATGTTTCGCTGGGCGCTCCGCTCGCGGCACAGCCGCTGGTGCACGATGCGTTGCTCGCGCTCGACAATGTCCACCCCCCGTTCGATGTCGCCCCGCTCGGTGCGCTGCTGCGCTCGCCATTTCTCGGAGGTGCCGAGCGCGAGCGTTGTCGGCGCGCGCAACTGGACGTTCAACTGCGGAATCACGGCGAAGCGCAGATTATGGCGGTCACGCTCGAGCTGTTTGCGAAGCGGGCTGAATGTCCGTTGTGGATGTCGTACTGGGGGGCGTTCCGGAAGGTACTCGAAGATGCGCCGCGTGCCGCAAGCCCGCGTGTGTGGGCCGAAACGCTGGATGCGGCACTGTCGACGCTTGGCTGGCCAGGCGAGCGGTCGCTGGACAGCAGCGAATATCAGACTGTTGCCGCATTCCGCGAGCTGCTGACCGAACTGGCCCGTCTCGAGCCGGTGGTCGCCGCGCCGATGCGACGCAGCGAAGCGCTCGGCCAACTGAAGCGGCTGGCGGCAAGGCGGCGGTTCCAGCCCAAAAGCAACGAGGCGCCGATCCAGGTGCTGGGCCTGCTGGAAGCCGCGGGGCTGGATTTTGACCGGCTGTGGATCACCGGCATGGACGACCGCCGCTGGCCGGCGCGGCCGGAGCCGAATCCGTTCATTCCGCCGGCGGTGCAGCGCGAATACGGGCTGCCGCACGCCTCGGCGGCGCGCGAACTGGCCTTTGCGGAGGCGATAACGCGGCGGTTGACGGGCGCGGCGCCGAAAGTGGTGGTGAGCTGGCCGGCGCGCGACGGCGATGTCGCCTTGCGGCCAAGTCCGTTGATCGACGTTAGTGGTCAGCGGGTAGAGGTTAAGGTGCTTCCAGAGGCGACCTGGTGCGGGCAGATTTACGCCGCTCGGCGGCTGGAAACGCTGGTTGATGATCAGGCGCCGCCGCTTGCCGCCGGCGCGGCCATTCGCGGCGGCACCGGATTGCTCAAGGAGCAGGCCGCCTGTCCGTTCCAGGCGTTTGCGCGCCGCCGGCTGGGTGCGGAAGTGCCGGCGCCGGTCGCGCCCGGACTGAACGCGGCAGTACGAGGGCAATTGGTACACGCGGTGCTGGAGCGATTCTGGAGTGCGGTCGGCAACCGGGCGACACTGGCTGCGATGGACACGGAAGCCAGAAGCGCCGCAATCGACGCGGCCGTCGATGCGGCGGTCGCGCGCGAAGCAAAGCGGCGGCCGGCTACGCTGTTGCCGCGGTTGTGCGCGCTGGAGCGGGCGCGATTGCGCGGGTTGCTGACGCAGTGGCTGGAAATCGAGTTGGCGCGTGCGCCGTTCGAAGTGACCGCGCGCGAAACGGATGCGGAACTGACGGTCGGCGATATGACGCTGCGGTTTCGCATTGACCGGATCGACAAGCTCGCCGACGGCTGTGAGGCGGTCATTGACTACAAGACCGGGCGCGTCGGCGGTGGCGTGTGGGACGGCGACCGGCCGGACGAGCCGCAGTTGCCGGCCTACGCGCTGGCGCGGGGCGACAAGGTCGCGGCGGTGCTGTTTGCGAGCCTGCGGCGCGGCGAGCTGGGATGGCGAGGTATCGCCGACGACACGACCGGCATCCGGCCGCTTTACAAAGGTGCGGACGCCGAGGACCTCGCAGCATTGCGGGGAGAATGGCGCGTCACGCTCGATCGGCTCGCGGCAGCGTTTGGCGACGGCGAGGCACGGGTCGACCCCAAGACGCCGCAAACCTGCCGCTACTGCGAGCTTGGGTCGTTATGCCGGATTGCGGAGCGATGACGCCGGCTGCCGACGCCGCCGCGCGCCGCGAAGCGCTGGCGCCGGACCGCTCGTTCATCGTCCAGGCGCCGGCCGGCTCGGGCAAGACGGAGCTCCTGACGCAGCGCTATCTGCGACTCCTGGCGGCCGTCGATGCACCCGAGCAGATTCTCGCCATTACCTTCACGCGCAAGGCCGCCGGCGAAATGCGCGATCGGGTATTGCGGGCGCTCGCAGCCGCCGACGAGGCGGAGCCGGACGAACCGCATCGGGCGCGGACCTGGCAACTTGCGCGGGCGGTGCGCGAGCGGGATCGCGAGCGTGACTGGCGGCTGGCCGAGCATCCGGCGCGGCTGAACATCGACACGCTCGATGCGTACGCGGCCGGTCTGACGCGGCGGCTGCCGCTGACGGCCGGACTGGGCGTCGCGCCGCGAATTACCGAGCGCGCCCACGACGTGTACGTCGAGGCGGCGCGGCGCACGCTGGCAGCGTTGGAGGAGCGGAATGGCTGGAGCGATGCGGTGGCTGCGTTGCTCGCGCATCTGGACAATGACGCCGGCCAGCTCCAAGGCCTGCTGGTCGCGATGCTCGGCAAGCGCGATCAGTGGCTGCGACTGATCGCCGGCGGGCATGAACGCGAGGTACTGGAAGCGGCGCTCGCGCGCGAAGTCGAAGGACAGCTCGAAGCATTGTGTGCGAGCGTGCCGCCGGCTCTCTGCGACGATCTGATCATGCTGGCGCGGCGCGCGGCCGAAAACCTGGTGCATGCCGGTGGTGACGGCGCGCAATGCGTTTGCGCCGAGCTGGCCGAATTGCCGGGCGCGGCCGCCGACGACGTGCTTCTCTGGCGTGGACTCGCGGCAACCTGGCAGACGCAGTCCGGCTGGCGCAAGCGCCTGACGAAGAACGAAGGCTTTCCGCCGGATCAGAAAGATTTCAAGCAGCAGGCGACCGGCCTGCTGCTGGAGCTTGGCAATCATCCGGAATTCGCAACCCGGCTTGCGTCGGTGCGCAGCCTGCCCCCGGTGATTTACGACGACGCGCAATGGCTTATCCTCGACGCGCTGATCGATCTGTTGAAGCTCGCTGCGGCGCAGTTGCAGGTGGTATTCGGCGAACAGGGCAGTGTCGACTTCATCGAGATCGCGCTGCGCGCGCTGCGCGCGCTCGGCGAGCCGGACGCGCCAACCGACCTCGCGCTTGCGCTCGATTATCGCTTGCAGCACATCCTCGTCGACGAGTTCCAGGACACGTCCTGGAGTCAGTACGCACTGCTGGAGCGGCTGACCGCCGGCTGGAGCCCCGGCGACGGCCGCACGTTGTTCCTGGTCGGCGACCCGATGCAGTCGATCTACCGGTTCCGCGAGGCGGAGGTCGGCCTGTACCTGCGCGCGCGACGCGAGGGGATCGGCGACGTGCATCTAACGCCGCTGACGCTCGGCATCAATTTTCGGTCAACGGCGCCGGTCGTCGACTGGATCAACGCGGCGTTCGCGACGCTGTTTCCGGAAAGCGAGGATGTCGCCGCCGGCGCGGTGCCGTATGCGCCGGCGATCGCACGCGATGAGGATGCCCGCGATGGCGGCGTCGAAGTCGTCGCCCGGCTGGATGCGGATGATATCGACGAAGCCGCGCGCGTCGTTACGCTGATCGAGGAACGCCGCACTGCCGCCCCCGACGAAACCATTGCCGTCCTCGCTCGCAGCCGCGGCCAGGTAGCCGCGACAATGGCGGCGTTGCGCGCGGCCGGCCTGAAGGCGCAGGCAGTCGAACTCGAACATCTGGCGGATCGGCCGGTAGTGCAGGATTTGACGGCGCTGACGCGCGCGCTTGCGCACCCGGCGGACCGACTGGCTTGGCTGGCTGTGCTGCGCGCGCCATGGTGCGGCCTGACGCTGGCCGATCTCGCGGCGCTGACCGAGAATGACGACCGCTGTATCTGGGATCTGTTGAATGATGGCGAGCGGCGCGGCGCCTTGGCCGTCGACGGCCGCACCCGCCTTGAACGCGTCGCGGCGGCGCTCGCACCGGCCGTCGACAACTGGCGGCGCCAACCGCTCCGGCGGCTGGTCGAACAGACGTGGGTGGCGCTCAGCGGCCCTGCCTGCGTAGCCGGACCGGCCGACCTGGATAATGCCGAGGCGTTCTTTTCGCTGTTGGAAGAAATCGACGAGGCGGGTGACCTGAGCGACGCCGGTGCATTGGCCGAGCGTCTGGCCGACCTGTATGCACGGCCGGCGCCGGACGCCGATCCGCGCCTGCAGGTCATGACGATTCACAAGGCCAAGGGACTCGAATTCGAT
The DNA here is from genome assembly GCA_035708085.1 of Gammaproteobacteria bacterium. Classification (GTDB taxonomy): domain Bacteria; phylum Pseudomonadota; class Gammaproteobacteria; order Natronospirales; family DASSBR01; genus DASSBR01. The sequence continues at coordinate 12,454 of DASSTE010000037.1, forward strand.
ACGGTGATTCTACCGGCACTCGAACGGCTGCCGCGCAGCGATCAGCGCCAACTGCTGCTGTGGCTCGAGCGCCCGCGGGCGGGGCGCGAACCGGATTTCCTGCTTGCGCCGATCGCCGCTGCCGAAGCGTCGGCCGACGCGCTTTATGACGGCCTCAAGGTGCTGCGCGACCGGCAGGACGAACTGGAGCAGCTACGCCTGTTATATGTCGCCGCGACGCGCGCGCGGCGGCATCTGTACCTGCTCGGCAATATACGGACCAGGGCGGAGCGCAATGGGCGCGAAATCGTCCCGCCGCCGTCGCGCTCGCTGCTGATGAAACTGTGGCCGGCGGTCGAGGCGGAATTTGCGACTGCGCTCGCGGCCGAACCCATCGCGCCGGCAGCGGCACCACTGGAGATCGAGCCTCATCCGTTGCGCCGCCTGGTTGCTGATTGGCAGCCGCCGCCGGCGCCGCGCATCGACTGGCGCGTCGAGACAATGCCGGGTACCGCGGCGGACGAGGTGGTGGAATTCTCATGGGCCGGTGAAACCGCGAGGCAAGTCGGCGTACTTATTCACGCACTGCTCGAGCGGATCGCGTGCGACGGCGTCGACGGGTGGTCGGACGCGCGCACCGCAGCGCTTGCGCCCGTGCTGGAATCGCGGCTGCGCTGGCTCGGCGTGCCGGAGAGCGACCTCGAACCTGCGTGCCGGCGGATCATCGACGCAGTCGTGACGACGTTGGGCGACGAGCACGGCCGATGGCTGCTCGCGGCGCACGACCACGCACGCAGCGAATGCGCCTTGTCGGGCATCGTCGACGGTCGCCGCGTGAGCGGCGTAATCGACCGCACGTTCCTCGACGACCAGGGCGTGCGCTGGATCGTCGATTACAAGACCGGCGGCCACGAAGGCGGTGACGTGGAGGCATTCCTCGCGCGGGAGCGCGAGCGCTACGCTCCGCAGCTTGGGCTGTACGCGCGTCTGCTGGCGGCGCGCGAAAATCGGCCACAGCGCGTAGGCCTGTACTTTCCGGTGCTGGGCAGATGGGTGGAAGTTTCAGAGGTAAGCGGTCAGAGGACAGCGGTGAGCGACCGCTAGCCCCTCATCAATCTTCGCCGTCAGTGTAGAATCACGACTATGCCTGAAACCGTCGCCAACAGCCTTGTCGTCGCGATTTCGTCGCGCGCGTTGTTCGACCTCGAAGAGAGCCACCGTGTCTTTGTCGAAGAGGGGCTGGAAGCCTATTCGAAATACCAGATCGAGCACGAGGACGATCTGCTGGAGCCCGGCATTGCCTTTCCGCTGGTCGAAAAGCTGTTGAAACTGAACGCCGACGCGCGCACGCCACGCGTCGAAATCATCCTGCTGTCGCACAACAGCGCCGACACCGGCTTGCGCATTTTCAATTCCATCGAACATTTCAAGCTCGACATCACCCGCGCGGCATTTACCAATGGCCTGTCGCCATACCGCTACGTCGAGCCGTTCGGCGCGGATTTGTTCCTGTCGGCCGAGCCTGATGATGTGCGCCAGGCGCTGGTGCAAGGGCATGCGGCGGCGACGATCGTACCGTCCCGAGGCGGCGCCGGCGACAGCCGCCAGCTACGCATTGCCTTCGACGGCGATGCGGTACTTTTCTCCGACGAAGCCGAACGTGTCTACAAGGAGCGGGGGCTGGAAGCCTTTGCTGCAAGCGAGCGCGCCGCCGCGCGCCTGCCATTGTCGGGCGGCCCGTTCAAGAATTTCCTCGCCGGCCTGTCGCGCATCCAGAACGAATTTCCGATCGACAATTCGCCGATTCGCACGGCGCTGGTCACGGCCCGCTCGGCGCCCGCGCACGAACGCGTGATCCGCACCTTGCGCGGCTGGGGCGTTCGCATCGATGAAGCGCTGTTTCTGGGCGGGCGGCCGAAGACGGCGTTCCTCAAAGCCTTCGGCGCCGACATCTTCTTCGACGACCAGCGTCTGCATTGCGACTCGGCTGCGGGCGTGGTCGCCACCGGCCATGTGCCCCACGGCGTCGCGAACGAATAAATAAGGCCGCGGCTCTGCCGCCGAAGCCTTTTTAGTCGCTGGGACTGAGTCAAGAATAATTGCTCTTTCTCTTCACTTAGTCCTAGCGATTAGCGACTAGCGACTACCAAACCTGGCAGATGTGTTTGTTTACCATCGGGCTGCTGTCGGTCAGGTGCCAAGCCTTCTTGAACTGCGGCATGTTGGCGACCGTGCCGTTAACGCGATATTCGGCCGGCGGATGCGGATCGACCCTGACTTTCAGTTGTGCCGCCTTGGGCCGGGTAGTGGCGGCCCACGAGTTGGCGTAGGCCCAAAAGAACAACTGGTCCGGCGTAAAGCCATCAACCGATTGCGCGTGTTTGGCCGCATCGGACGCTTGATAAGCAAGATACGCCAGCTTCAGGCCACCAAGATCCGCGATGGCTTCGCCGGTGACCAGTTTGCCCTGTACGTGTGCGCCGCCGGCAACGGTGTAGGTGGAAAACTGGTCGGAAATGCACTTCGCCCGCGCCTTGAATCGCTTCAGATCGCCGGCGGTCCACCAGTTGCGCAGGTTGCCCTGGCCATCATACTGGCTGCCCTGATCGTCGAAGCCATGGGTAATCTCATGGCCGATGGCTGCGCCGATCTCGCCATAGTTGATCGCCGCCGGCGCGTTCGGATTGAAAAACGGCGGCTGCAAAATACCGGCGGGAAACACGATTTCGTTCATCGACGGGTTGTAATAAGCGTTTACCGTCTGCGGCGTCATCCGCCACTCGCCGCGATCGACCGGCTTGCCTATCTTGCGCAACTCCCGCTGCGTCTCGAATTCGGCGGCGCGAAGCATGTTAAGCACATACGGACCGCGATTGATCGTGAGCTTCGAGTAGTCGCGCCACTTGTCCGGGTAGCCGACCTTCTCGGTGATCAGCGACAGCTTCTTCAGCGCCTGTTTTTTCGTCGTCGGCGTCATCCAGTCGAGTTTCATGATGTCGTTGCGCAGGGCAGTCTCGATGTTGTCGAGAATCTCCATTACCCGCTGCTTCGACGCGGCGGAGAAGTATTTCTCGACAAACAGCTTGCCGATGGCGAAGCCGATTGCGTGATCTTCGGCACTCGCCACCCGCTGCCAGCGCGGCCGCAGCTTCTTCGCGCCGGTCAGCTTGGAACTGAAGGCAAAGTCTTCATCGACGAACGGCCTGGACAGGTAAGGCGCCGCAGCGTCGAGCAGATGCCAGCGCAGGTACGTCTTCCATTCGTTGAGCGGCACCCGCTTGAGTTCCGTGTCGGCAATTTCGAAAAACTTCCTGTTGGTGACGTTGATACTCTTGACCCGCGGCACGTCGACGAGCATGAAATACCGTTGCCATGAAAAATCCGGCGTCATCTTGTCGAGCTGCTCGAGCGACGTCGGATGATAGATCGCGTGCGGATCGCGGCGAGCCACGCGCGTCATCGACGCCTTGGCAAGCCGGGTCTCAATCTGCATGACGTTTTTTGAGCCTTCCGAAGCGGCAGCTTTGTCCATGCCGCTCAATTCAAGCATCTTGGCAACATGTTTGACATAGGCCTTGCGCAATGCGGCGGATTTCTGGTCTTTGTCAAGATAATAGCTGCGGTCGGGCAGGCCCAGGCCGCCCTGGTCGGCAACGCCGATGACTTGCGCGCTGTCCTTGAAGTCCTGCATTTCGCCGAAGTCGAACAGTGCATCAACGCCCATGCCTTGCAGGCGCGCGATTTCCGCCTGTAGTTCCTTGAGGTTGCTGATCGCATCGATGCGCGCCAATTCCGGCGCCAGCGGTTTGATGCCGGCCGCGCTGATGGCTTCGACGTTCATGCCGCTGGCGTAAAAGTCGCCGATCTTCTGCTCGATACTGCCGTCGGCGGCATTTTTGTCGGCCGCAGCCTGCTCCAGAATCTTGCGGATGCGTTCCTGGTTGACCCGGTACAGTGCCCGGGTAACGCCCCAGCCCGAGTATGCAGGTGGAATAGGGTGCGCCTTGATCCAGCCGCCATTGGCGAATTCAAAAAAGTTTTCGCCCGGCTTGACGCTTCGGTCGAGATCCGCTGGATTGAAACCGTTACTACCCGGCCGGGCTCTGTGGGAGAACGTCTGGCCAGCGTACGACGCACCGGCAGGCACCACGCAAAGGGCGGCTGTCAGCAGGCAGGACAACCCGAAGGAATTAAATATACGCATGAACCGCTCCGGCAAGGAATTGGACGATAATGCCGTATAGGCGGGGCCGGCGGCAATTCCCATCTGCCACGATCAGACATATCGGGTACACTGAAAACCCCCACCTGATCTGCCCATCTTCACAAGGAGGATCGATACGTGAACAAGTTGACGTACTTGCTGGCGGCGCTGTTGCTGGCCGGCCTGAATCTCGGCTGGATGCCTGCCGTCGCGGCCCAGCAGACCACCACCACGGCCACTGCGACCGCCACGCCGCCGGGCCCGATTCAGCTGAGCGTTGATGTTACCGATGCTGCGCGCAAGGTCTTTCACGCGCACGAGGTCATGCCGGTGCAGCCCGGCCCGTTGACCCTCTATTACCCGAAATACATCCCGGGCGAGCACGGGCCGACCGGCCCGATCGTCAACCTGGCGGGGCTGGTGTTCACCGCCAACGGCAAGCAGCTCGACTGGGAGCGCGACGCGGAAGACATGTACACGTTTCACCTCAACATTCCGAAGGGGGTCACGGAGCTCGATATTTCGCTCGACTTTCTGTCGCCGGTCGGCAGCGGCGAGTTCACAGCAGGCGTCTCCGCAACCCCGAAGCTCGTCGATCTCAACTGGAACCAGGTCGCGTTGTACCCGGCAGGTTTCCCGACCAGTGAGCTGGTCTACGTGCCGAGCCTCAAGATTCCGAAGGGCTGGCAGTTCGGCACCGCGCTCAACGTCAAGAGCAAGGACGGCAACGAGATCCACTTCGACAAGGTTACGTTCAACAACCTGGTTGATTCGCCGGTGATCTCAGGACAGTACTTCCGCCAGTTCAAGCTCGCACCGGATTCGGACGTGCACCGCTGGCTGGACGTCGTTGCCGATTACCCCAAGGCGCTCGACGCCAGCGACAAGCAGATAGAGAAGATGCGGAACCTGGTGGCACAGGCAAACGCGCTGTTCCAGTCGCACCATTACAAGAACTACCATTTCCTGCTGACGCTGAGCGACAAGACGGCACACTTCGGCCTGGAGCATCACCAGTCCAGTGACGACCGCCTCGACGCCGATTTCTTCATCGATCCCAAGGCCTTCATGCTGGAAGCCGACCTGATGCCGCACGAGTACGTGCACTCGTGGAACGGCAAGTTCCGCCGGCCGGCGGAGCTGTGGCAGCCGGATTTCGAGAAGCCCGAGCACACCCGCATGCTGTGGGTCTACGAGGGGCTGACCGACTACCTTGGCCCGGTGCTGACGGCGCGCAGCCATCTGTGGTCGCCCAAGGAATTTCGCGAGAACCTGGCGATGATCGCCGCCAACATGGACCATCGGCCGGGCCGGACCTGGCGGCCGCTGATCGACGTGACGATCGCCGCGCAACTGCTGTACGGCTCGCCAGGCTACTGGGCCAACTGGCGCCGCGGCACTGATTTCTACCCGGAAGGCACGTTGATCTGGCTCGACGTTGATACGAAGATTCGCGCGTTGAGCCACGGCAAGCACTCGCTGGACGACTTCGCGCAGCTGTTCTACGGCATCGACAACGGCAGCTACGTCACCAAGACCTACACGTTCAACGACCTGGTCAACGCGCTCAACAAGGTGCAGCCCTACGACTGGCGCTCGTTCCTGCGTAACCTGCTCGACCGCCGCCAGTACCACGCGCCGCTCGATGGCATCACCCGTAGCGGCTGGAAGCTCACCTATACAGATAAGCCGAACGACATGCAGAAGGTGCGCCAGTCCCGGCGCCATTACATCAACCAGATGTACGGCATCGGCCTGCTGCTGAACGACAAGGGCGAAATCCGCGACGTGCTGTGGAACGGCCCGGCGTTCAAGGCGGGCATCGGTCCCGGCATGACGATTCAGGCGGTCAACGGCGTGAAGTTCTCGCCCGATGTCTTTGAGCGCGCCTTAAAAAGCGGCGAAAAGGACAAGGAACCGCTGCACCTGCTGATCGACAACCAGGGCTATCTGAAAACCTTCGATGTCGACTACCACGGCGGCATGCGCTACCCGCACCTGGTGCGCGAGAAGGGCAAGTCCGACATGCTGAGCGAGATTTTGAAGCCGCTGAAAACCAGCGGCTGATCGCCAGTCTCTTACCCCTCTCCCGGCGGGAGAGGGGTTGGGTGAGGGTTACCGAAGAATGGTCAGACGGTTTTACGCGGTCGCCTGATCCAGCCTGAATCCCGGACCGACTCTTCTTCGAGCCGGCGGCGGCGAACTTCGAGGATCGGGGCACGGCCGAGGTAGCCGATGAGCTTGGTGCGGTCGTTGCGGTCGACCACCAGCAGGCGGCCAACCTGGTTGCCGAGCATCCGGTTCAGGGCGGTGCTCAACAGTTCGTCAGGATAAGTGACGATCACATCCGTTTCGGCTACATCCAGCACCGTCGTAGCCGGGCTCTGCTTGCGTTCCATGCTGCGCAGCACATCGCCGCGGGTGATGATGCCGAGGAGCCGGCCATCGTCGTCGACGATCGCGTGCGCCTGGTGGCGCGTGACCACCGGGTCATGGCGGCCGATTTTATCGGCCAGTTCCGACAGCAGCATGCTTGCCTTGAGCGTCGGCGGTTGGCGGTCCATGACCTCGGCGACGGTGGTCTGCTGCAGCACGTCGGTTTCGTAGTCCATCTGGATACGCACGCCGCGGCGGCGCAGCTTCTCCGTCATGATCGTCGAGTCGCGCATCATGTAATACGCGACCATGTTGGCGATCACGCAGACAATCATCAGCGGCAGCACCGAGTTGTAGTTGCGCGTGATCTCGAACGCAAAAATGATCAGCGTGAAGGTCGCGCGCGCTGCCGCGGCGAACACGGCCGCCATGGCCACCAATGCGAAAGCGGCGGGATCGAGATGCACCCCCGGCACGATGAGGTTGACGATGATCGCGAACGAGCCGCCGATCGCGCCACCGATCATGAACATCGGCGCGAGCAGACCGCCGGAGGTGCCGGAGCCGAGCGAAATGAGCAGGGCAAGGCCCTTGCACACGATGATGGCCAGCAGTATGCCCAGCGTGAGGCGCGCGTTGAGGATATCGCCGATGGTGTCGTAGCCGACGCCGAGTACCCGCGGAAACAGGTAGCCTATGATGCCGAGCCCAAGCGCGCCGACTGCCGGCCACCACATTTTGTCGAACGGCAGCTTCTCGAACTGGTCTTCGATCCAGTAGAGCAGCTTACTGATGCCCACGGCACAGACGCCGCAGATGACCGCCAGCACGATGTAAAAAGGCAGTCCCGACAGTACGGCAAAATGCTGCTCGCCGACGGTGAACAGCGGCCCGGGCCCGATCATCTGGAAGTGAACCGTGGTGGCGATGGTGCTGGCGATCACCAGCGGGATGAACGAGCGCGACTTGAACTCGAACAGCAGCAGCTCGATGGCGAGAATGACGCCCGCGATAGGCGTATTGAACGTCGCGGCCATGCCGGCGGCCGCGCCGCAGGCGAGCAGCACCTTGCGCTCGGCGGCAGTAGTGTTGATGATCTGGCCGACGATCGAGCCGAGCGCGCCGCCGGTCTGGATGATCGGGCCCTCGGCGCCGAACGGACCACCGGTACCGATCGCGATGGCAGCGGAAATCGGTTTGTAGAAGGCGACTTTCGGGGCAATCTTGCTGCGGTTGATGGTGATCGCTTCCATCGCCTCCGGAATACCGTGGCCGCAGATCTTGTCGGTGCCGAACTTGGCCATCAGCCCGACGATGAGGCCGCCCGCGACCGGGATCAGAATGACCCAGAAGCCGACCGGCGTGTTGTACAGATGCGGAAAGTTGGTCGCGACCCGGCCGAAGAACACGAGGTTCGTCACCAACCCGATGAGCTTGTACAGGCCGAACGCGACGAAGCCGGCGAGCAGCCCGATCAGGGCACTCAGGATCGCGATCAGAAAGACGCGAAATTCATGCAGGTTGAGAGGGGCATTCTGTGCGCCGGGGCGCACATCGACAGCAGGTTGCGACATCGAGGTTCCGGGGTCAGGTCAGGTTGTGAAAAGGGCGGTTTATCGGATCATCGGGCTACGCGGCAGCCGCCGGGTACGCCGTTCGGAGACAGCAGAAGTTGCCAGAGCTGGCTGCGCCGGGCGCGGAAGCTGCCGGCGCTCGCTTGCAGATAGTAAGTCCACATGCGATAGAAACGGTCGTCATAGTCGGATTTCAGTTCGTCCCAGTGGGCGCGGAAATTGTGCAGCCATTGCATCAGCGTCGGGTCGTAATCGGCGCCGAAGTTGTGCCAGTCCTCAAACAGGAACAGGCCTTCGATCGCCGTCGTGATCTGGCGCGCCGACGGCAGCATCGAGTTGGGGAAAATGTAGCGCGCGATCCAGGGGTCGGTCTGCGTCACCGACTTCGGCGTGCCGATGCAGTGCAGCAGGAACAGGCCATCGTCGGCCAGCAGCCGGCGCGCCGTTTCCATGTACGTGCGGTAATTCTTGTAACCGACGTGCTCGAACATGCCGATCGAGACGATCCGGTCGAAGCGGCCCTCGACGTTGCGATAGTCTTCGAGGCGGATGTCGATCGGCAGGCCGCTGCAGCGTTCGCGCGCCAGTTCGGCCTGCTCTTTCGAAACCGTCACGCCCACACCTTCGACGCCATGACGTTCCGCCGCATAGCGCAGCATGCCGCCCCAGCCGCAGCCGATGTCGAGCAGCTTCATGCCCGGTTTGAGCCCGAGCTTGCGGCAGATCAGGTCGAGTTTGGCCTCCTGGGCCTCGTCCAGCGTCTGCGCATCCTTCCAATAGCCGCAGCTGTACATCATGTGCTTGTCGAGCATGCACTGGTACAGGCGATTGCCCTTGTCATAGTGGCGGCGGCCGATCTCGAACGAACGCGAGCGGCTTTGCTGGTTGATGAGGCGCGCGCGCAGCGAGTGCAGCGCGTCCCTCCACGTGAGCACCTTGTCGTCGATGTGGGCACCGAGCAGCCGGGCGAAGAATTCGTCCAGCCGCGGGCAATCCCACCAGCCGTCCATGTAGGCTTCGCCGACGCCCATCGAACCTTCGGCGAAGGCACGCGTGTAGAGGCGGGGGTCATGGACGCGAATGTCGAACGGCCGGCCGCCGTCGATCTCGATGCCGGCGCTCTGCAGCAGTTCGGCCGCACGGGCCTTGAACTTCGCGTGCCTTACGGGCGCACGTCGCGAATTTTCATCGACTGCATTCATAACCGCCGTTCCGGGGTGGCGCGTGGATGGGCGTGAAAATGTTAATCCGCAAATTTTAGCGCATTCATCGCGCCGCGTCAGGTGTCCTTGCGACGCTGACGCACCGGGTTTAGACTGATTCCAATTTACGCGCTTCGCGTATTTCCCGTTCCCGAACACCCATAACAAGGAGACTCCGATGGCACACGAATTGCCCAAGCTTCCGTTTGACATGGACGCGCTGGCCCCCCACATCTCCCGCGAGACGCTTGAATATCATCACGGCAAGCATCACAAAAAATATGTCGACACGCTCAACTCGATGATTCCGGGCACCGAGTTCGAGAACATGTCGCTGGAAGAGACGGTCAAGAAGGCGTCCGGCAAGATGTTCAACCAGGCCGGCCAGATCTGGAACCACAATTTTTACTGGAACTGCCTGACGCCGAACAGCAACAAGCCGCAGGGCGACCTGGAGCAGGCCATCAACCAGGCCTTCGGCTCGCTGGACGCGTTCAAGTCCGAATTCAACGAGAAGGCGGGTGCGCTGTTCGGCTCCGGCTGGGCGTGGCTGGTGAAAAAACCCGACGGTTCGCTGGGTATCGCGCAGACCGCGAATGCCGAGACCCCGATTCAGGAAGGCCGCGACATCCCGCTGCTCACCTGTGACGTCTGGGAACACGCGTATTACATTGATTATCGCAACGCGCGGCCCGATTATCTGAAGGCGTTCTGGAACGTCTGCAACTGGGACTTCGTCGCGAAGAACTTCTCCAGCTGAGGTTTCCAGGCAAGCGGAATGTCCGAGGACGCCTACGCCGAGCTCGCAAAGCATCCGCCGTCGCCCTGCATCGGCGTCTGCACGCTGGACGACGACGAGCGTTGCATCGGTTGCTACCGCGATGTCCACGAGATATCGCAGTGGCCGTTCATGACGGCCGATGAACAATGGCGCATCGTGCGGGCGCTGCCGGCGCGGGCGAGTGCGCCAGAGTAACTTTTATTCGAGGTAGAGATGGACATACAGGAAAAGATCAAGCAGCAGATCGCGGCCAACCCGGTGCTGCTTTACATGAAAGGCACGCCGGACTTTCCGCAGTGCGGCTTTTCGGCGCAGACTGTGCAGGCACTCAAGCAGTGCGACGCGGAATTCGCCTATGTCAATATTCTGGAAGAGCCGGAAATTCGCGCGACGCTGAAAGAGGTATCGAACTGGCCGACGTTCCCGCAACTGTTCGTCAACGGTGAACTGGTCGGCGGCTGCGACATTGTGACCGAGCTGTATCAGTCGGGTGAATTGCAGACAATGGTGCAGGGCGCGGCCCGGAAAGAGGCGTCCTGAGTCGGGTGCCGGGAGCGGGCGTTGTCAGCTCCCGATTTTACGATTCGCTCGCGGTCCGAAAGCCGGCCTGATCCATCAGGCCGGCCTCATAAATCGGCTGCGAGCGATTGACGAGTTCGCAGAACAACTCGCAGGTCTTCCTGGCGTCGTACTGCGCCGAATGCGCATCGCGTGCATCCCAGCGCAGACCCAGCGCATCGACCGCGCGGGCCAGCACCGTCTGGCCCAGCATCACCCCGGCGAGCGTCGCCGTATCGAAACTGCTGAACTGATGGAACGGGTTGCGCTTGATGCCGCAGCGCGCCATCGCCGCGTTCAGGAATCCCAGGTCAAAAAAGGCATTGTGGCCGACGAGCACCGCCCGGTTACATTCCTGTTCCTTCAGCGCCCGCCGGACTTCCCGGAACAGCCGCTGTAAGGCCTCGCGTTCGGGCAGCGCCGGGCGCAGCGGGTGGTGCGGATCGATGCCGGTGACATCCAGCGAAGCCTGCTCGATGTTGGCGCCGGGAAACGGGGCCACGTGAAAGGTATGGGTCGTGGTGGGATACAGCCGGCCCTGCTCGTCCATCGCGACCAGCGCGGCCGAAATCTCCAGCAGCGCGTCGGTGGCCGAATTGAAGCCGCCCGTTTCCACGTCCACCACGACCGGAAGAAAGCCGCGGAAACGCCGCGCCATCCGGTTGTTGCTCGGTCGGTACTCCATCGGCGACAGCATAACGGAGAGGCGGAGCTAAAGCGACTCGGGGGCGAGCTTCCAGCCTACCGATTCCCTGTCTCGCAGCGGCACCAACTCACCTTTCCCGAACGGATACGATGCCGGCACCTGCCAGTCCGCTTTGAGCAGCCGTACGGTGCCGCTATTTTCCGGCAGACCATAGAAGGCGGCGCCGCGGCGGCCGGCGAATTCACCCAACCGATCCAGGGCGCCGGCCTGTTCGAAGGCCTCCGCATAAAGCTCCAGCGCGGCATGCGCGCTGAAAATGCCGGCACAGCCGCAGGCGGTTTCCTTGGCGCCGCGGGCGTGCGGGGCACTGTCGGTGCCGAGGAAGAAACGTTCGTCCCCGCCGGTCGCGGCCTCCAGCAGCGCCTGTCGGTCACTTTCCAGCTTGAGAACGGGCAGGCAGTAATAATGCGGCCGCAGACCGCCGGCGAACAGGGCGTTGCGGTTATAGAGCAGGTGCTGCGGGGTGATCGTCGCCGCCAGATGACCGTCGCTCGCGCGCACGTATTCGACCGCATGCCGCGTCGTGACGTGTTCCAGCACAATGCGGAGCGCCGGGAAGTCGCGTCGCAGCGGATCGAGCACGCGGTCGACGAAGACCGCCTCGCGGTCGAAGATGTCGACATCCGGATCGGTCACTTCGCCGTGAACGAGCAGCGGCAGGTCGTGCGCCTGCATTGCTTCCAGCACCGGCCGCACACGGCGCAGATCGGCAACGCCTGAATCGGCGTTGGTGGTCGCGCCGGCCGGATACAACTTGACGCCGATCATCGCAACCTCGTCGGCCGCGCGCTCGATCTCGCCGGGGGCGGTGGATTCAGTCAAGTACAACGTCATCAGTGGCGTGAAATCGACACCGCCCGGCAGCGCCGCGAGAATCCGTTTGCGATATGCCAGCGCTTCGGCGACGGTGCGCACCGGCGGCTTCAGGTTCGGCATCACCACGGCGCGGGCGAACTGGCGCGCCGAATGCGCAACGACATCGGCCATCGCCGCGCCGTCGCGCAGGTGCAGGTGGAAATCGTCGGGACGGGGGAGCGTGATTTCCATTAGTGGAACACCGCCTGTTGTTGCATCTGGCTGCGAATCCTTGACCTGAATTGAGCAACCGACGATCATATCAGACTCTGGCGGGCGCCTCGGCAGTTCGCCTTGCCCGATCTCCACGCTATATCCGGAGTTTTCATTTCCGATTTCCGCCTACGGCTGGATTGTCCAGCGCGGCATAGTTTCAACGTTCAGGGCTGATAAATGTCTGATTCCAACCTCAAAGATTCCACGGATATCGACATCCAGGAAACCCGCGAATGGCAGGAGTCCATTCGTTCCGTGCTGGCGAACGAGGGACCGGAGCGCGCCAAGTTCCTGCTCGAGAATGTCATTCTCGACGCGCGCCGCACCGGTGCCTACATTCCGTACGATCCAAGTACGCCGTACATCAACACGATTCCGCCGCACCAGGAAGAGAAGATGCCCGGCGAGCAGCGGCTGGAGCGGCAGGTACGGTCGCTGATTCGCTGGAACGCGATGGCAATGGTGGTGCGCGCCAAGCGCAGCGGCAAGGGCCTCGGCGGCCATATCGCGAGCTACCAGTCGGCTGCGACGTTGTACGAAGTCGGCTTCAATCATTTCTTCCATGCACCGTCCGAAGGCCACGGCGGCGACCTGTTGTACCTCCAGGGGCATTCGTCGGAAGGCATTTATTCGCGCGCGTTTCTCGAAGGCCGGCTGTCCGAGGAGAATCTGGAGAACTTCCGCCAGGAGACGCACGGCAAGGGCATTTCGTCGTATCCGCACCCGTGGCTGATGCCGGACTTCTGGCAGTTCGCCACCGTGAGCATGGGTCTGGGTCCGATCACCGCGATCTACCAGGCGCGGTTCATGAAGTACCTCGAAAATCGCGGTATCGCCAAGACGTCGAACCGCAAGGTCTGGTGCTTCATCGGCGATGGCGAAACCGACGAGCCGGAGACGCTGGGTGCGATCGACATTGCCGCGCGCGAAAAGCTCGACAACCTGATTTTCGTGATCAACTGCAACCTGCAGCGTCTCGACGGCCCGGTGCGCGGCGACAGCAAGATCGTTCAGGAGCTGGAGGGCCGTTTCCACGGCGCCGGCTGGAACGTCATCAAGGTGCTGTGGGGTGGCCGCTGGGACCAGCTGCTGGCGCAGGATGAAAAAGGCCTGTTGCTGAAACGCATGGAGGAGTGCGTCGACGGCGAGTACCAGTCCTTCAAGGCGCACGGCGGCGCCTACACCCGCGAACATTTCTTCGGCAAGTATCCCGAACTCAAGGAGATGGTCGCCAACTACACCGACGAGGATATCTGGCGGCTGAATCGTGGCGGCCACGATCCGCAGAAGGTGTACGCGGCCTATGCCGCCGCGGTCAAGCACAAGGGCCAGCCGACCGTCATTCTCGCCAAGACCATCAAGGGCTACGGGATGGGCGCGGCCGGCGAGGCGGCGATGACGGCGCACCAGAGCGAGGAAATGAACGATGAGGAAATCCTCGCATTCCGCGATCGCTTCGAAGTGCCGCTCTCCGACGAAGAAGCGCTGAAGCTGCCGTTTATCCGCCCCGACGAAGGCTCTGAGGTGATGCGCTACCTGAAGGAGCGGCGCAAGGATCTCGGTGGCTACCTGCCGGCACGGCGCAAGAAGTCGACCACGCTGCAGATTCCGGACCTGGAGGCGTTCCGCAAGCTACTGGACGGCACCGGCGACCGCGAAATTTCGACCACGATGGTCTATGTGCGCATTCTGCAGATCCTGACGCGCGACAAGAACATCCGTGAGCATATCGTGCCGATCGTGCCGGACGAAGCTCGCACGTTCGGCATGGAAGGACTGTTCCGGTCGATCGGCATCTATGCGCCGGAGGGTCAGCTTTACGATCCGATGGACGCGGGGCAGCTCGCGTTTTATCGCGAGGACGTCAAGGGCCAGATTCTCGAAGAAGGCATCACCGAGGCCGGCTCGATGTCGTCCTTCATCGCTGCGGGCACGTCCTACAGTACGCACGACACGCCGATGATCCCGTTCTTCTCGTTCTATTCGATGTTCGGGTTCCAGCGCTTCGGCGACTTGTGCTGGGCCGCCGGCGACATGCGTGCGCGGGGCTTCCTGCTCGGCGGCACATCCGGTCGTACGACGATGAACGGCGAAGGCCTGCAGCACGAAGACGGCCAGAGTCACCTGTTCTTCTCGGTGATTCCGAACGTTCGGACCTACGACCCGACGTTCGCCTACGAATTCGTCGTCATCGTGCAGGACGGCCTGCGACGCATGTACGTGGACCAGGAGGACTGTTACTACTACATCACGATGATGAACGAAAACTACGTTCATCCACCGATGCCGGAGGGTGTCGAAGAAGGCATCATCCGCGGCATGTACCTCTTCCGGGAAGGGGAGACCGGCAAGAAGCAGCCGCGCGTGCAGTTGATGGGTTCGGGCACGATCCTGCGCGAGGTCATCGCCGCCGCCGAATTGCTCAAGCAGGACTGGAACGTCACGGCGGACATCTGGAGCGCCCCGGGCATCAACGAGCTGGCGCGCGATGGGCGCGATACCGAACGCTGGAACCGCCTGCATCCGGAGCAGGAACCGAAGCAGGCATACGTCACCGAATGTCTCCGCGGCCGGGAAGGCCCGGTGGTGGTTGCGACCGATTACGTGCGCAGCTATTCCGAACAGATTCGGCCGTTCGTGCCGCAGCGCTACTGCACGCTGGGGACCGACGGTTACGGCCGCAGCGATACACGGGAAAATCTGCGCGAATTCTTCGAAGTCAGCCGTCATTGGGTTGTCGTCACCGCGTTGTCCGCGCTCGCCGATGAAGGCAAGGTCGATCGCAAGAAGGTGGCGGAGGCAATCAAGAAGTACGACATCGACCCCGACAAGCCGAACCCGCTCACGGTGTAACAGAGATGGCAGAAACCAAAGAAGTAAAAGTCCCGGACATCGGTGATTTCGAGAAAGTCGATGTCATTGATGTGATGGTCGGGGAAGGCGATTCCATCGACAAGGAAACGCCGCTGATTACGCTGGAAACGGACAAGGCCGCAATGGACGTGCCGTCGCCTTTCGCCGGCAAGATCAAGTCACTGAAAATCTCCACCGGCGATAAAGTTTCGCAAGGCGACGTGATCGCGACCGTCGAGGTCGAGGCGGCTGAAGCGAAGGGAGAAGGTGCCGAGCCCGAGGCGGAGGAGGCGCCGGCGAAGGAAGAAAAGGCCGAGCCAAAGCAAGATCAGGCGAAGCAAAAGCCCGAAGAGAAAAAGCAGGAGCCGAAGCCCGCCGCGCCGCCGCAAAAGCGCGAAGAACGGCACCCGGCGCCCGGCGAACTGCCGCCGATCGACGAGGCCAGCTTCGGCCAGGCGCACGCGAGCCCCTCGGTGCGCAAGTTCGCGCGCGAACTGGGCGCCGATCTCAGTCGCGTCGAAGGCTCCGGCCGCAAAAACCGGATCACGCATGACGACGTCAAGGCCTTCGTCAAGCGCATCATGCAGGGTGGCAGTGGCGCGGGCGGCGGCCTGCCGGCGGTGCCGGCGGTGGATTTCGCCAAGTTCGGCGAAATCGAGCGCAAGCCGCTCAGCCGCATCAAGAAAATCTCCGGGCCGCGCGTGCATGCGAGCTGGGTCAATCTGCCGCACGTCACGCAGCACGACGACGCCGACATCACGGCGATGGAATCGGTGCGCCAGGCGTTGAAGCCGGAAGCCGAAGCGCACGGCGCGAAGCTCACGCCGCTCGCCTTCCTGATCAAGGCGTGCGTTGCCGCACTGAAGGAATATCCGGACTTCAACAGCTCGCTCGATACCGACGGCGAGACGCTGATCTACAAAAAGTACTTCCACGTCGGTTTCGCAGTCGATACTGAAGGCGGCCTCGTCGTGCCGGTGATTCGCGACGCCGACCAGAAGAATCTGCTGGAGATTGCGGCGGAGCTGGGCGAGTTGAGCGACAAGGCGCGCAAGGGCAAGCTCACCGCCAACGACATGCAGGGCGGGTGCTTCAGCATTTCCAGCCTCGGCAGCATCGGCGGCACGTACTTCACGCCGATCATCAACGCCCCGGAAGTGGCGATTCTGGGCGTATCGCGCTCGTCGGTGAAGCCGGTGTTCCAGAATGGCCAGTTCGTGCCGCGCACGATCCTGCCGCTGTCGCTGTCGTACGACCATCGGGTGATCGACGGGGCGAGCGCTGCGCGCTTCACGCGTTTTCTGGCCGAAACGCTGGAGAGCATGAAAGGCCTGATTTTCTAAGTTCTGACCGCTATGCCAAAAACCATAGAAATCAAAGTCCCCGACATCGGCGATTTCGAAAACGTTGATGTCATCGACGTGATGGTCGCCGAAGGCGACAAAATCGAAAAAGAAACCGCGCTGATTACGCTCGAGACCGACAAGGCGGCTATGGATGTGCCTTCGCCGTACGCCGGCACGGTGAAGTCGCTCAAGGTCTCAGCGGATGACAAGGTGTCGGAAGGCGATGTCATTCTTACGGTTGAAGTCGCTGAAGCAGACGATGAGGAGCCCGCTGCCGAAGAGGCCGAGCCGGAAAAGGAACCGGATGAAGCGCCCGGGCAACCCGAAGACGAGCCAAAACGAAAATCCGAGCCACAGCCGAAAGCCGGCGAATACCAGGGCAATGTCGATATTGAATGCGACGTGCTGGTATTGGGTTCCGGCCCCGGCGGTTATACCGCCGCGTTTCGCGCTGCCGATCTCGGGCAGAAGGTGGTGCTGGTCGAGCGCTACGACAGCCTGGGCGGCGTATGCCTCAACGTCGGCTGCATCCCGTCCAAAGCCTTGCTGCACGTCGCGAAGGTCATCGAGGAGACGCACTTCTTCGCCGAACACGGCGTGAAGTTCGGCGAGCCGAAGATCGATACCGGCGCCTTGCGGGAATGGAAAAACAGCGTCGTCGGCAAACTCACCGGCGGCCTCGTCGGCCTCGCCAAGCGCCGCAAGGTGACGGTTGTTCACGGCGTCGGACAATTCGTCTCGCCGCACCATCTTGAGGTGGACGGCAAGGACGGCAAGACCGCGATCCGCTTTAGCAACGCGATCATCGCGGCCGGTTCGGAAGCGGCGATGTTGCCGAATCTGCCGGATGACAAGCGCATCATGACTTCGACGCACGCGCTCGAGCTGGAAGAGTTGCCGCAGCGGATGCTGGTGATCGGCGGCGGCATCATCGGCCTGGAGATGGCGACGGTGTACGATGCGCTGGGCGTCGAAATCTCGGTCGTCGAGATGACCGATACCCTGATGCCGGGCGCCGACCGCGCCATCGTCAAGCCGCTGGAAAAGCGCATCCGCAAGCGCTACGAAAACATTCTGCTGAACACGAAGGTCAGCAAAGTGGAGGCGACGAAGCAGGGCATCAAGGTCAGCTTCGAAGGCAAGGATGCGCCGAAGCCGCAGGTCTATGGTCGCGTGCTGGTGGCTGTGGGGCGGCGTCCTAACGGCGGCCGCATCGGCGCGGACAAGGCCGGCATCAAAGTCGACGAGCGCGGCTTTATTCCAACCGACAAGCAGCAGCGCACCAACGTCGAGCATATCTTCGCGATCGGCGACATTACCAAGGCGCCGTTGCTCGCGCACAAGGCGACGCACGAAGGCAAGATCGCGGCGGAAGTCGCGGCGGGTGAAAAGTCAGCCTTCGATGCGCGCGTCATCCCGTCGGTCGCGTACACCGATCCGGAAATCGCCTGGGTGGGCCTGACGGAAGCGGAAGCCAAGGAGCAGGGCATCGACTTCGGCGTCGGCGAATTTCCGTGGGCGGCAAATGGGCGGTCGCTGGCAATGGGTCGTGACGACGGTGTGACGCGAATCTATTTCGACAACAAGGACGGCCGTATCATCGGCGCCGGCATCGCCGGTCCGGGAGCCGGCGACCTGATTTCGGAACTGGCGCTGGCGATTGAAATGGGCGCCGACGCGGCCGATGTCGCCCTTACCATCCATCCACACCCGACTACCTCCGAAACGGTCGCGATGGCGGCGGAGGCATTTGAAGGCACGCTGACCGACCTGTACGCGCCGAAGAAGCGCTAATTCGCTTTCCTGAAGGTCAGGTTGATCCGACACGCGCCGAGCAGCGGGTGTTCGCCGTCTTCGATCGGTTTAATGCCGTGGTAGATGAGTCGTGCGGGGCCGCCAAATACGATCACGTCGCCATCGAACAGGCGAACTTGGCACGTGGGCCCGCGGCGCTCGAGGCCGCCGATCAAGAAAGTCGCCGGCAGGCCCAGTGACACCGATACGATCGGCTGGTCAAAATCCCGCTCGTCGCGATCCTGGTGGAGGCTCAGGCGGGTGCCGGGCTCGTAACGGTTGATCAGGCAGACGTCGGGGGCGAAACCGCTGAACCCGGCCGCTTCCGCGGCCGCAGTCGCTAGCTGTTGAAACGATGCCGGCATATCCGGCCATGGCTTGCCGCTGTCCGGATCGACAGGCGAATAGCGATAACCGCGACGATCGGAAATCCAGCCAAATGCACCGCAGTTGGTCATTGCGACCGACATGACCTGCCCGCCCGGCGTACGCATGTGGCGCAGCGGCGCGGCTGCGATGACACCTTGTAACGGCCCGGCCAGATCGGCAGCCCCGACGAAGCCCGGCAGCCGGGTGATGCCATCCGCCAGCGGCTCGACCGCCGCTTCCGCCAACATATCCAAGAGATTACGCGTGGCGGACATGGCTGATCACGAAGCGGCTCTCCGGTATCGCCGGCAGGCGTGTCAGATCGACACGCAGATCCTGCTCCGGCACGTCATAACGCATCGCGTTCGTCAGCATGCGGGTCGCGGTCTTCATGAGTTCAATCGTAATCCACTCGCCCGGACAACGATGATCGCGATAGTGATCACCGCCACCTTGCGGGATAAAGTTGAAGGCGTTCGGCTGCCACCCGGCGAACCGCTCCGGCAGAAACTGGCCGGGCTCATTCCATGTCCGGCTGTCGTGGTTGGTGCCGTACAGATCCAGCAGCATCCATTCGCCCTGCTCGAAATGATGCCCGCGCCACTCGAACTCGGCCTGCACGCGCCCGCCGATCAGGGGAAAGAACGGATAAAAGCGGCGGACTTCCTGGACAAAGTTTTCAATCGCGTCGTCGTCACCGCCCGAGACAGCTTCGCGGCACTGCGGATGTTCGTGCAGCGCCAGCGCGGCGAAAGTCACGAAGCGGGCGACGGCGACCGTCGGTCGCAGCACGTTAATCAGTTCCACCGCCGCCGCTTTCGCGTCCATGAGGCTGCCGTTCAGCTCGCGATACAACGCAATGACGTGTGCGGCACTGTCTTCAGGCGCCTGCCGCCGTCCGGCCCGCAGCGCCTCGATAATCTCCTGCGCCCAGCGCTCGGAACGCCGCCGCAAGCCCATCGCGCGCCAGTTGCGTGGCCCCACCGCGCCGGCGCCGTCGATCATGGCCGCGAACTCTCGGGTGCGCTCAGCGGCTTGTGCCGGTGTCAATTCGATGCCTGACCACCGGCAGACGGCGCGGCAGAGAACGCCTTGCATCGCGTAGTGCAGCACGACCGTGTCCATCCCCTGCCAAGCGGCGATCTGCGCCTGCCAGTCGGCAGCCACCAATTCCGCCAGTTCGGCGATTCGCTCCGGCGTCATCAGCGACATGAACAGCTGCTTGCGATGACGGTGCGCCTCGCCGCTCAACAGCTCGACGCTGCCCTTGTCCTGTAGCAGCTTCAATGCGCTCGGGGGCATCGCCCTGCGGCGCGTGAACCGGTCGGGCTGGTAGAAGATTTCGGCCGCTTCCGTACCGCTTGCGCAAAACACTCTGCGCAGCATCAGCCGCGTTTCGAATACGTCGGTTCGATAGCGCGCGCAGCGGTTGGCGATGAAGTCGTAACCTTCCGACAGCAGAGCCAAGGTGCTGTCGCCTTTGTCCACAGGAACTTGCGCCATGGGGCCAGTGTAGCCGCTGGCCGCTGTGGTCGTTACCGGGCCTTACCCTTGCATTTTTTCAGCTTGGTCCAGATGCCGATGCCAAGGCCTGGAAGCACGAAGCCGCCGCCGACGAAGATACCCGCCATGTACCACCACAGCCGTGGATCGTGCGGCCCGATGCCCGCCGCGGCGCAAATCACGATGGCGAGCAGCGCCCACAGCACCGCCCAGAGCAGCGGAAAGATCAGAAGAAGCATTCAGCCGATATTGATGTTGCGCGCGCGAATTTCGCGCACGAAGTCTTCGACACGTTCCGGTGGCACGCCGGTCAGGTTGACCATCAGAACGCCGCGTTGCAGCTTGTTCGCGGCGCCCTGGCTGTCCGTGATGACCGCCACCCGCTTGACCTGCTTGAGCGAGTAGACTTGCATGCCCAGTGCCAGACCGCGCGGATCGGACAGCGCGATGGCGCGATCTGTGAGGCGCGCCGCCGGTTGCCGGACGTATTTGACGCCCAGGCCGCCGATCGCCAGGCCGGCGACGAATGCCAGCACGGCCCAGGCCGGGAACTTCGTAAACATCGCGAGCATGTATGCGCCCGCAAACAGGACGGCCGCGGCGACCAGCCAGGGATACATCCTGTTGCGGGTACGAAAGTATTGTACGGTCGGCTGTTCAGCCATGAACGCCTTCCCATTGCTTCGACAGGGACATTATTTCAGATTTTCAGATCTGGTGGTCTTGTGCCGGTATTCGCACAAATCCTCGATGACGCACTGCGGGCACTTCGGCTTGCGCGCCACGCAGGTGTAGCGGCCGTGCAGGATCAGCCAGTGGTGCGCGTTCGGCTTGTATTCATCCGGCACGACCTTGAGCAGCGCCTTTTCGACCGCGAGCGGCGTCTTCCCGGGCGCGAGACGGGTCCGGTTGGCGACACGGAAAATATGCGTGTCCACCGCGATCGTCGGCTCGTCGAACAGCGTATTGAGAATCACGTTCGCAGTCTTGCGGCCGACACCCGGCAGCGCCTCCAACTCGGCACGCGTGTTCGGCACCTCACCGCCGTGGCGCTCGAGTAGCAGCTTCGACATCGCAATGACGTTCTTCGCCTTGTTGTTATACAGGCCGATGGTGTTGATATAGCCTTTCAGGGCCTCTTCGCCCAGCGCCACCATCTGTTTCGGCGTGCTGGCAACCTTGAAGAGCCTGGCGGTGGCCGCATTGACGCCGCGGTCGGTGGATTGCGCCGACAGGATGACCGCGACCAGCAACTCGTAATGGTTGTTATAAACCAGCTCGGTGGTCGGCGCGGGGATCGCCTCCTGCAGCCGGGCGAAGATTTCGCGGCGCCTGTCCGCGTTCATGGACGTCGCTCGCCGCGCCGGACGCGAACGGCCGCGACCATGGCTTCAATTTCGCTGCGTCGCACCGCGTTCATCCGTGCGGCCTCGCGGTCGCGTCGGCGGGTGTCGCGCGCTTCCTGCTCGGCCTGCAATCGGCCGGCGCGCGCCTCGAATCGACCGCGCGCGTGATCCGCCGCCCGGCGCTCGGCGGCCGGCACATGCCGGCGGCGAATGGCTTCAACCGCGTCGGGTTCGTCCGGTTCGACTGCCGTCGCCATCGGTGCTTGCGCCTGCACGATTTCGATGCAATCGACCGGGCAGGGCGGCAGACAGAGTTCACAACCGGTGCATTCGGCGGCGATGACCGTATGCATCAGCTTGGCCGCACCGACGATGGCATCGACCGGGCAGGCCTGAATGCAGCGTGTGCAGCCGATACAGGTATCTTCGTCGATGACGACGACCGCGCGGGGCGGCGGTTCGCCGCATCCGGGGTCGAGAGGCTTTGCCGCGCGGCCGGTCAATTCAGCCAGCGCGGCGATGACGGCATCGCCACCGGGCGGGCAGCGGTTGATGTCGGCGGCGCCACCGGCGATCGCTTCGGCATAGGGCCGACACCCCGCGTAGCCGCAGCGCTCGCATTGCGTCTGCGGCAGGAGTCGGTCGATGTCTTGCGCGGACGGCAATATCCTACTTGACCTTCATTCCCGGTTCGGAGCCGGCGTCCGGTTGGAGCAGATACACGTCCTTGCCGCCCGGCCCGGCCGCGAGCACCATGCCTTCGGACACGCCGAAGCGCATCTTGCGCGGCGCGAGGTTGGCGACCAGTACCACCAGCCGGTCTTTCAGCGCATCGGGTTCGTAGGCGGCCTTGATGCCCGCAAACACGGTGCGCGTGCCCAGTTCACCGACATCGAGCGTCAGCTTGAGCAGCTTGTCGGCGCCTTCAACGTGCTCGGCGCCGGCGACGCGCGCGACGCGCAAATCCACCTTGCCGAAGTCGTCGATATTGATTTCGGCGGCATCCGGCGCCGCTTTTGCCGCGGCCGGCTGCTGTTGCAGGTCTTCTTTGGAGGCGTCGATCATGGCCTGGATATCCTTCTGGTCGATGCGCTGCATCATCGGTTTGAACGGGTTGATCTCAGTGCCGAGCAGCGGTATGTCGAGGTCCGCCCAGCGGAACGGCTCAACGTTGAGAAATTCCGCCGCCTTTACCGCCAACGCCGGCAGCACCGGCGCGAGATAAATTGTCAGCACCCGGAACAGGTTGAGCGCCTGCGTGCAGACGACCTGCACCTGGGCGGCGTTAGCCGGATCCTTATTGAGCTGCCAGGGCTTGTGGTCGTCAACGAACGCATTGGCGCGGTCCGCGAGTGCCATTACTTCGCGCACCGCGCGCGAGAACTCGCGATTCTCGTAGGCCGTGGCAATGCTGTCGGCGGCGGCCGCAAAGTCCCCATACAGCGCCGGCTCCATCAGCGTGTCCGCCAGTCGACCACTCGAGCCTTTATGAATGAAGCCGGCTGCGCGGCTGGCAATATTGACGAGCTTGCCCACAAGGTCGCTATTCACGCGCTGGCGAAAGTCTTCGAGGCTGAGATCGATGTCGTCGAGGCCTGGGCCGAGCTTGGCCGCGAAGTAATAACGCAGGTACTCCGGGTCGAGATGATCGAGATACGTCCGCGCCTGAATGAACGTGCCGCGCGATTTCGACATCTTCTTGCCGTCGACGGTCAGGAAGCCGTGCGCGAACACCGCGGTGGGCGTGCGAAAGCCGGCGGCAGCAAGCATCGCCGGCCAGAACAGCGCATGGAAATAGATGATGTCCTTGCCGATGAAGTGATATAGCTCCGCTGGGCTGTCCGCGCCCCAGAATTCGTCGAAATCGAGATTCGGTGTGCGCTCGCACAGGTGCTTGAAGCTCGCCATGTAGCCGATCGGCGCGTCCAGCCAGACATAAAAGTATTTCCCCGGTGCGTCGGGAATTTCGAACCCGAAGTAGGGCCCATCGCGCGAGATGTCCCAGTCCTTCAGCCCGGCCTCGAACCACTCGTCAAGCTTGCGGCGCACGCTCTCGTGCACATGGCCGCCGCGGGTCCAGTCCTTGAGCATGGCTTCGAAGTCAGAAAGCTGCACGAAATAATGCACCGATTCCTTTTCGACCGGCGCCGTGCCGGAGAGGACCGAGATCGGGTTCTTCAGTTCGCTGGGCGAATAGGTCGCGCCGCAGTTTTCGCAGGAGTCGCCGTATTGGTCGGCGGCACCGCAGCGCGGGCACTCACCGCGAATGAAGCGGTCCGGCAGGAACATCTGCTTCTCGACGTCGTAGGCTTGCGAGATCGTGCGCTCGACGACGTGGTCGCCGTCCTTCAGACTCTGGTAGATGCGGTTGGCGAGCTCCCGGTTTTCGGGAGAATGTGTGGTGTAATAATTGTCATAGCCGATCATGAAGTCGGCGAAGTCGCGCCGATGCTCTTCCCCCGAGCGCTTGATCAACGCTTCCGGTGTGATACCTTCCTGCTGCGCCCTGAGCATGACGGGTGTGCCGTGGGCGTCGTCGGCGCAGACGGCAATGCAGCGCTCGCCGCGCAGCTTCTGGAAACGCACCCAGATGTCGGTCTGAATGTGCTCGAGCATGTGGCCGATGTGGATCGACCCGTTGGCGTAGGGCAGGGCGCTGGTGACGAGAATGTCGCGAGGCATCAGGAATAGGTGAGTTGAGCAAACGCGGATTATGCCATAGCGGCCGAGGCCGCGTCAGAACGCTGCTGGGGCTGCTGGGTCTGCTCGCAGCGGCCCCTGCGCTTGCCGGCGCTCACGTCGGCGCACCGTTGCCGGCGCTCGAACTGCCGGATGTAAGCGGCCAGCTCGTCCCCCTGCGCAGCGATCGCGCGCGGCTCACCGTCATCAACTTCTGGGCGAGCTGGTGCAAACCGTGCCGCCGGGAAATTGCTGCCCTCGATACCGTCAACGAACGCTGGCACCGCTACGGGGTGCGCGTTGTCGGCGTCGCCGTTGATTC
The DNA here is from genome assembly GCA_035708085.1 of Gammaproteobacteria bacterium. GTDB lineage: Bacteria > Pseudomonadota > Gammaproteobacteria > Natronospirales > DASSBR01 > DASSBR01. Next base: position 37,117 of record DASSTE010000037.1, read on the forward strand.
GGGCACGCCGGCACAGCTCGCCGATTTCATCCGCGCGCACGGCGTCGGCTACACGGTGCTGGTCGCCGACACCGGCTGGGCGCGACAGCACTTCGGTCTGACCGGCGTGCCCGTCACGTTGATCGTCGACCGTCGCGGCATCATTCGCGCGCGCCTGCCCGGGCCGCAAACGGCGGAGCGCTTGACCTATGTCATAAACCGCTACTTGCGGCGATGATAAACTGACATCCTTTTTATCCAGGAACGAAGATGCGATTAACTACCGACGCGGTGGCGGCGGCGCTGGCTGGCGCCACACCCCCCGAACTCGACGTCGATTTATCCGCGGCGGTCGACCGGATCGAGATTGCCGACGGTGACCCGCCGGGCGTCAAGCTGGTCCTCGGCTTTCCGGCGGCCGGTGTGCGCGGTACGCTCAGGACATGGGCCACCGGGCGGCTCGCGGCCGCCGGCCTGCCCGTCGGCCGCATCGAGATCGACTGGAAGATCGGCGCGCACGCGGTGCAGGGCAAGCTGCAGCCGCTCAAGGGCGTCAAGAATTTGATTGCCGTTGCATCCGGCAAGGGCGGCGTCGGCAAATCGACCGTCGCTGTCAACCTGGCGCTGGCGCTGGCCGCGGAAGGCGCGGAGGTCGGCATACTCGATGCCGATATCTACGGGCCGAGTCAGCCGCGCATGCTGGGTCTCGAGGGCGAGCGCCCGACCAGCCCCGACGGCAAGCACATTGACCCGCTGGTCGGCCACGGCCTGCAATGCATGTCGATCGGCTTCCTGGTTGATCAGGACACGCCGATGATCTGGCGCGGGCCGATGGTCACACAGGCGCTGACGCAGTTCCTCAACGACACCAACTGGGACAATCTCGACTACCTGCTCATCGATATGCCGCCGGGCACCGGCGACATCGCGTTGACGCTCGCGCAGCGCGTGCCGGTCAGTGGCGCGATCATTGTTACGACGCCGCAGGAGATCGCGCTGCTCGACGCGCGCAAGGGCCTCAGGATGTTTGAGAAGGTGGCCGTCAACATTCTCGGCATCGTCGAGAATATGAGCACCTACATCTGCCCGAAGTGCGGCGACGAAGAACCGATCTTCGGCGCGGGCGGCGGCCAGCGGCTGGCCGACGAAAACGGCACGACGCTGTTGGGTTCGCTGCCGCTCGATCTGCGTATCCGCGAGCAGACCGACGGCGGCCGCCCGACCGTCATCGCCGAGCCGGACGGTGACATTGCCCGTGCCTATCGCGCACTTGCGCGTCGCGCGGCGGCGAAGCTGGCGCAAACCGCGCCGGCGGCCTTTCCGAAGATTGTTGAAGAGTAGGTCGGTGGCCAGTGGCCAGTGGCAAGAGCCCCTCTTTCGTATCCGCTGACATCTCACCACTAACCGCTAACCGCGACCCGAAGGGGAGCACATGAGCATCAAATCCGACAAGTGGATTCGGCGCATGGCCGAAGAGCATCGCATGATTGAACCGTTCGAAGCGGGGCAGGTGCGCACCAATGGCAGCGGCCGAATCGTCTCCTACGGCACGTCGAGCTACGGCTACGACGTGCGTTGCGGCGACGAGTTCAAGATCTTCACCAACATCAATTCGGCGGTGGTCGATCCGAAAGACTTCGACGCCAACAGCTTCGTCGACTTCAAGGGGCCGGTCTGCATCATTCCGCCGAATTCATTCGCGCTTGCCGGCACGGTCGAATACTTCCGCATTCCCCGCAACGTGCTGACCGTGTGCCTGGGCAAATCGACCTACGCGCGCTGCGGCATCATCGTCAACGTGACGCCGCTGGAGCCGGAATGGGAAGGCCACGTGACGCTCGAATTTTCAAACACGACGCCGTTGCCGGCGCGCATCTACGCCAACGAGGGCGTCGCGCAGATGCTGTTCTTCGAGTCGGACGAAGTGTGCGAAACCTCGTACAAGGATCGTGGCGGGAAATACCAGGGACAGCGCGGCGTGACGCTGCCGAAGACGTAATTGCTAGTTGAAGTCGATTGAGCGTAACTCGAGCCGGAACACCGAATCGCCGTCCTTGACCTGCTCGACCTTGACCGGTACGTAATTCAGCTTCGGCGCGAGCCAGAAGATGGTTTTGCGGCTTGATTTGGCATCACCGCGAACGACGCGCACGGCCGTGAACGTGCCGCCCGGCACCGACACGCCGTCGCGCCCGGTGACCTTCAGGTTGTAAACATCCAGCTTGTTCCGGTTGACGACCGGAAAGTGCCCCGTCGTCATCCCTTCCGCCACTTGGCGCGACAGTTTGAGTTGCGCCAGGAACGGATCACTCGCACCTTTCGGAATATCGATCGCCTTCTTGTCGCCGCGATAGGTGCTGTGGGCGATATTCTTGTTCCAGTCGAACAGAATCGCCTGCGTCTGCTCATCATCGCCGGTGTGCGAATAATGGTACTCGCGCGCATCGAAGCCGCCGGCGTCGTTAATCGTAAAGACACTCGACTCGGCAATCCGGTCGTGCCGGAACAGGCTCACCAGGCCCGTTGTGTGGCTGTCCGAACTGAAGCGCCAGCGATCCTTGCCCAGCTTCTCCAGCTTGAACTGCGCCTCGCCGGCGCGAATCCCGTGCGTGATGACACTGTAGGTTGCCGTATAAGGAAGTAATACGGGCAGCACTGACGGTGCCGCGAACGCAGGCGCGGCGAGCAGAACGAGCAGAGCAGGCAACAGACGTTTCAGCATGAGCAATCGATATCCATAACCGGCGGCGCGGCGACAACTTTGCCGTCCAGCGCGACCTGATTATCGTACAGCCTGACCCGCCCCTCCGCGAACCACTGGATCACGTGCGGATAAATGACATGCTCCGCGGCCTGCACCCGCGCCGCCAGCACCGTCTCGTCATCGCCGGGCCGAACCGGCACGCGCGCCTGCAAAATCACCGGTCCGCCATCAAGTTCCGGTGTCACGAAATGCACGCTGGTGCCATGATGCGAGAGCTGTTCCGCCAACGCCCGTCGATGGGTGTGCAGCCCCCGCAACGCCGGCAGCAACGAAGGATGAATATTGATCATCCGGCCGCTGAAATGCGCCACAAAGGCATCATCCAGAATTCGCATAAATCCGGCCAGCGCGACCAGGGCCGGCGAAAACGAGTCAACCACTTTCAGCAGCTCGGCCTGCCAGACCGCCCGATCGGCAAAATCCTTCGGCGACACTACCTGCGCCGGCACACCGGCCTTGCGCGCCCGCTCAAGTCCGAACGCATCCCCCCGATCGCTCACCACCCCCACAAGCTCGGCAGCCACATCACCGCGCCGGATCGCATCAATAATCGCCTGCAGATTGCTCCCGTTCCCGGAAATCATCACGATGAGGCGAAGCAATTCTTTTTCTTTCGGTGTCGGCATAAGTAGAGCTTGGGAGAGGTGGTCGGGTGTCTGTTGCCCAGAACGTCGGCGACAGGAAGCCGGCGCCGGAGCCTACAGGGATGTATTCACGACGTTCTGCGAAACAGATACCCGACCGCCTCTTGCGCGAACGTCAACGGCTCGCAATAGATACATCCGGCCGGGCTTCAACCTGCCCGACAACGATCGCCTTTTCACCTGCATCGGCTAAAAGCGAAACAGCCTTATCGACATCCTCGGCCGCAACACAAACGATCATCCCGAGGCCACAATTAAACGTCCGATACATCTCATCATCTGCAACGTTGCCGGCTTTCTGAAGCCAGTCGAAAAAGACAGGCCGCTCCCACGACCCCGAATCCAGTACTGCGCCCAGTCCCTCAGGCAGCACGCGCGGCAGATTCCCCGGAATCCCGCCGCCGGTAATATGCGCAAGCGCATGCACCGGTACCTGCTTCATCAACTCAAGCAACGGCTTCACGTAAATGCGCGTCGGTGCAAGCAAATGATCCGCGAGCGGCCGCCCGTCCAGCGGCATATCCAACGTCGCGCCACTGACCTCGAGCACCTTGCGAATCAGCGAGTAGCCATTCGAATGCGCGCCCGACGATGCCAGCCCAATTAGAACATCGCCAACATCAACCGCGCTGCCATCGATCAAATCGTCCTTCTCGACCGCCCCAACGCAAAAACCGGCCAGATCGTAATCCCCGACCGCATAAAGCCCCGGCAACTCCGCCGTCTCGCCGCCGACCAGGGCGCAACCGGCCATTTCACAGCCGCGTGCCACGCTCGACACGACTGCCGTCGCCGTGTCCAGATCCAGATGCGCGCTCGCGTAATAATCAAGGAAAAACAGTGGCTCCGCGCCCTGCACGATCACGTCGTTCACACACATCGCCACCAAGTCGATGCCGATGCCGTCATGGCGCCCGGTCTCGATCGCCAGCTTCAGCTTAGTGCCGACGCCGTCGGTCCCCGACACCAGTACCGGATGTCGATAGCGCCCCGGCGGCAGCTCGAACAGCGCGCCAAAACCGCCGAGTCCTGCGAGCACCTCCGGGCGCTGAGTACGCCGCGCCGCGGGCTTGATTCGCTCGATTAACTCGTCGCCGGCATCGATATCGACACCCGCATCGCGATAGGTCAAAGGCTTGGCAGTCATGGCCGGCTCGCTTTCAAAATATGCTATGTTACCGCATCCCATGACTGCCGGAGTTCGTGTGACATTGCCGCGCATTGTTCCGCTGTTGATCGCGCTCGCGTTGATGCCCGCGCCGGTGCTCGCCAGCGTCGTGCAAAACCTGTATTCGGCGAGCGTGCCGGTCACCAGTCAGGCCGAAGGTGCCCGTGCGAAAGCTCTGCAGGATGCGCTGAGTCAGGTCATCGTCAAAGTCACGGGCAGTCGTGCGGCGCCGAGCGACCCGCAGGTCGCAGCCATCATCGCCCAGCCGGAAAATTACCTGCAGGCTTACCGTTACAAGCGCCACGTCCCCGGCCCCGGCGAGCCGCTGTTCGGTCCCGGCGCGCAGGCGACGCTCGATCTGTGGGCGCAGTTCGATCCGCAGGCGCTTGATCGCGCGCTGCGCGCCGCCGATCAGCCGATCTGGGGCAGCGAGCGCCCCGCAACCCTCGTGTGGATCGCATATCAGCAGAGCGACGGCGAACGCGACATCGTCAGCTCCGAGGCGGCCGGCAAGGTCGAACACAGCGTCGAGCGGGCCGCCGCGGCGCGCGGCCTGCCGGTCATTTTTCCGCTGATGGACATCGAGGACCGCTCGCACGTCGGCTTTGCCGACGTCTGGGGCGGCTTTACCGATCCGGTCGTGCAGGCCTCGCAGCGCTACCAGCCAGACGCCATCCTGATCGGCCGTGTCGACGCGGGCAATCTCGCCGGTGGCACGCAGTGGACTCTGAAAATGGGTGCCCAGACGACGCGCTGGGATGGCGCAAGCGGCAAGCCGGCCGATGTGGCCGCCGCGGCGATTCAGCACGTTGCCGACATCTATGCCGGCAAATTCGCCATCCGGGCCGGCGTGGGCGCCCAGCAGGTACCGGCGCTCGACATCGTCGTCTCGGACATTACCGATCTCACCGGCTATGCGCGCGTCCTCAAATACCTGCGCTCGCTGAATGCGGTCAACAACGTCGAGCCAATGCAGGTTGCGGGAAACCAGGTCACGTTCAAGGTGAATGCGCAAGGCACGGTCGCCGATCTCAAGCAGACCATCGGCCTCGGCGCTCTGCTGGGCAACGTTGAGCAGGCGCAGACGCCTGCGTTGCCGACGGCCAACACACATACCGGGCCGGTGACGCTGCATTACCGCTACCAACCGTAAGCCAGTGGCCCTGAAGGACCACCCATGACTACCGCGCCGGAACAACTCGCGCTCGGCGTCGGCCTGTCGTCCGGCAGCACGTTTGCGGACTTTCATCGCGAAGCCCAACCCGAAGCGCTGGCGCTTGTCGAGCGCCTTGCGCTGCGGACGGATTATCCGATCGCCTGCCTCTGGGGACCGGCCGAGACCGGCAAGACGCACCTACTGCAGGCCGCCTGCCGCGCCGCGATCGGCGCCGGGCGCCCAGCCGCTTATCTGCCGCTGGCGGATGCCGGCTACCTCGATCCGGCCCTGCTCAACGGCTGGGATCGCTTCGAACTGGTGTGCGTCGATGACGTCGATCGCATCGCCGGGCAACCGCGCTGGGAAGGCGCGCTGTTCTCGCTCTTCAACGCGCTGCACGAATCGGCCGGCACGCTGCTGGCCGCCGGCCGCACGCCGCCGGCCGGGGCAAAGTGGTCATTGGCCGATTGGCAATCGCGCCTGGCGTGGGGGCCCGTTGTGCGCCTTGCGCCGCTCGACGACGACGCCCGCCTGGCGATACTGCGGCTGCGCGCTTCCCGCCGCGGTCTGACGCTGCCGGATGAAGTGGCGCGCTTTCTGCTGCACCGCGCGCCGCGGGACCTGGATTCGCTGATGGGGCTGCTGGAACGGCTGGACCAGGTGTCGCTGGCGTTGCAGCGGCGGCTGACGATTCCGTTGGTGAAGGAAGTATTGGTGAGGTCAGCGGTAAGTGCTCAGCGGTAAGTGGTAAGAGGTTAGAGGTGAGGCGGAGTCTTTCCGCTTCACCGACCGCTAACCTCTGACCTCTACCGCGTTCGCTTTGCGAACGCGGTAGCCCGCGCCACTGGCTACAAAGAGCACCGCAACGAAAACCAGTTCCACGATTGCCAGCCGCTGATCGGCGGCGCCGGCGAAGATTTCCGTCAACGCGTGCGCCATGTAGCCGAGTGCGATGAAGCCGCACCAGGCATAGGCGGCGGCCCGGTCGCAGATCAGGGGCCACGCCACGATCACCAACGGCAGCACCGCGAGCGTCATCGCAAGCGGCGCCGCCATCGCGTGCGGCGGGCTCAGCCAGCCGAACCAGGCGAGCAGCCAAGCGGCGAGCGCACCGATGGTGGCCAATGTCAGTTTGCGCGGTGCGATCATGCGGTATTCAATTTCCTGGCAATCTCGGCGACGCGCCGGCCGAGCGCGCGGCACAGCGCCGCCTCGTCCGCCGTCACCGCCAGCCGGCTGTCGGTGCCGGCAAGGTGGCTCGGGCCGTAGGGCGTACCGCCGGAGCGGGTTGTGTTGAGTTCTCTTTCGGTATAGGGCACGCCCGTGATCAGCATGCCGTGATGCAACAGCGGCAGCATCATCGACAGCAGCGTCGATTCCTGTCCGCCATGCAGGGTCGAGGTCGACGTGAACACGCCGGCCGGCTTGCCGGACAGGGTGCCATTCAGCCAGAGGCTCGCGGTGCCGTCTAGGAAGTACTTGAGCGGTGCGGCCATGTTACCGAAGCGCGTCGGGCTGCCCATTACGAGTCCCGCGCACTCGGTCAGATCCGAGTGAGTTGCATAGACAGGTCCCGACTCGGGAATGGCGTCTTCGACCGCCTCACACGCAGCCGAGACCCGCGGCACGGTCCGCAGTCGCGCCTGTACGCCGGCCACTTCTTCAATCCCGCGGCAGACGCGCTCGGCCATTGCGGCGGTTGCGCCGTAGCGGCTGTAGTAGAGTACGAGTATATCGCTCATAATCGTTCTGCGGCGGTATCTTATCAGACTCTCGCCCGCGGCTCCTTCTGGCGTCGTTTCCGGTGCTGTGGGATGATTTGGCGAAGGAAGTTGTGACAGTGACGTCAAAGTGGGGCTGAAAGTTATCTACATCATGGGCTACGGGCGCAGTGGCTCGACTTTCCTCGGCACAGCGCTGGGCGGCCACCCCGCCGTCTTTGCGGCGGGCGAGTTGAGCAACATCGTCAAGGCGAGAAAAGTCCACAAGGAATATTGTTCGTGCGGCGTTCGCTCAAGCGATTGCGCGTTCTGGAATACCGTTGCGCAGCATTGGAACGACGCCGTCGGCGACTGCGCAGAGCTCGACTATCCTGCTATGATGAACCGCTTCGAGCGCGCGCGGCACGGGCTGCTGCATCGCCCGCCGTTGCATCAGCGCGGCCGGGCGTGGGAACGCTACGCGAACTACACGCGGTCGCTGTTTTCCGCGATTGCCAGGACGAGCAGCGCAGAAACTGTCGTCGATTCTTCCAAAAAGCCGGCTCGCGCACTGGCGCTCTCGCAAATCGAGGATATCGACTTGCGTGTGATCCACCTTGTGAGGGACGTGCGCGGGGTCGCCCTTTCGATGCAGAAGAGTTGGCGTCCCGATCCGAAGAAAGGTATTGCCGTGCCCCTTGCGCCCTTGCGGCCCTCTCAGGTAACGGCCCATTGGTCTTTCGTCAACGCCCAGGCGAATCGGGTTCGTCGGCGGCTCGGAGCGCGGGCCATGCTGATGCGCTATGAGGATCTGATTGCGGCGCCGGAAGCGGCGCTGCAGCAGATATCCGCTTTTACCGATATGGATTTTGTGCCGGTCGTCGAGCGGCTGTCGCGCGGCGGTGGCATCGAACCGGGTCACCAGATTGCCGGGAACCGTCTGCGCATGCAGTCGTCCATCCAACTCAAGCCGGACACCCGCTGGCGGCGTGAATTGTCGCCGCTACGCCGCTATTGGATCCGGTCTCTCGCAGCCTGGCTGGCTTTCTATTACAGCTGTCGGCCCTGAACGGGTGCGGGGGCATCCCCTCTATCGTCCTGTATAATGAGTCCAACTGCGGGCGAAAGTGGCGGAACCGGTAGACGCGCCGGCTTTAGGTGCCGGTGGGGCGATCCCCCGTGAGAGTTCGAGTCTCTCCTTTCGCACCAGATTTCCCAAACAGATTGACGAAGTTTCTTCGGCAATCTGCGTTTGGCACATTGGCTTTTTCAGCATCAATTGAACTTGTAGAGGTATTTCCGGCATGGAGGTTTCAGTAGAGTCAACCGGTGTGCTCGAGCGGCGAATGAAGGTCCAGGTTCCGGCCGAGAAGGTCGAGAGTGAGGTGGACAGCCGCTTGAAGTCGCTTGGTCAGCGCGCCAGGTTGAAGGGATTTCGTCCCGGCAAGGTACCACTCAAGGTCGTGCGCCAGCAGTACGGCGCTGAAGTGCGCCAGGACGTGGTGCGCGATCTGCTCCAGTCGAGCTGGACGGATGCGGTGACGGAACAGCATCTCAATCCCGCCGGCGGCCCGCGCATTGACGAGATCAAGGCGGATCCGGGCGCGAATCTCGAATACACGGCGATTTTTGAGGTCTATCCGGAAATCGCACTGGAGCACGTCGACAATCTGAAGGTCTCCCGCCCCAAGGTCGAGATTCAATCGACGGACGTCGATGCGATGCTGGAACGCCTGCGCGAGCAGCACGCAGAATGGGCGCCGGCCGAGCGCGCGGCGGTGACTGGCGACCAGGTGACCGTGGATTTCCACGGCACCCGTGAGGGCAAGGCTTTTCCGGGCGGCCACGGCGAGAATGTCGACATTGTCCTCGGCGAAGGCCGCATGATTCCCGGCTTCGAGGCCGGTATCGAAGGCATAAATCCGGGCGAGGAGCGCGACATTGAAGTGACCTTCCCGGACGATTACCCCGTCGAGGAGCTGGCCGGCCAGAAGGCCGATTTTCACATCACGGCCAAACAGGTGGCCGAGCGGCGTCTGCCGGAGATTGATGAGGCTTTCCTTGCGCGCTTTGGCATCGAGTCGGGCGGCGTCGAGGCGTTGCGCGCGAAGATCGAGGAGAACATGGCTCGCGAACTCGATGCCAACATTCGCGCCAAGTTGAAAAATCAGCTTTTGGACCAATTATACGAGGCGAATCCCGTAGAATTGCCATCATCGCTGGTCGAGCACGAGATCCGGCACATGCGCGAGGACATGCTCGCGCGCATGGGCGTCAAGGATCCGAAGAGCGCGCCGGACATGCCCGACGAGATGTTCGACGAGCGGGCGCGCAAGCGCGTCGCGCTGGGCTTGCTGATCGGCGAGTTGATCAAGCGCGAAGAGTTCAAGTCCGACGCCGAACGGGTGCAGCAGAAGCTGGAGGCGCTGGCCGCCGACTACCACGACCCGGAGCAGATGATCCGCGCCTACCGTGCCAATGCCGACGCGATGCGCCAGGTCGAGAGCCTGGTGCTCGAGGAGCAGGCGGTGGACTGGCTGATCGAGCGCGCCGAGGTCACCGAGGAACCGGCAAGTTTTGCCGAAGCGATGGGGCTTGAACAGCCCGCAACCAAGGAGAATTCATGAGCCGACACGCGAGCGACGACATCTTCCCTGGCGCACGCGCCCAAGGGCTGGTGCCAATGGTGGTCGAACAGACCGCCCGCGGCGAACGCGCCTACGATATTTATTCCCGGCTGCTCAAGGAGCGGCTGGTGTTTATCGTCGGGCCGATCGAGGACCACATGGCGAACCTGATCGTCGCCCAGTTGCTGTTCCTGGAGTCGGAAAACCCGGACAAGGACATTCAGCTTTACATCAACTCGCCGGGCGGTTCGGTCACGGCCGGCATGGCGATCTACGACACGATGCAGTTCATCAAGCCCCACGTCAGCACGCTGTGCACCGGCATGGCGGCGAGCATGGGCGCGGTGCTGCTGACTGCCGGCCAGACGGGCAAGCGGTACGCACTGCCCAATTCGCGGGTGATGATTCACCAGCCGTCGGGCGGTTTTCAGGGCCAGCAGTCGGACGTAGAGATTCACGCGCGCGAAATGCTCCGGGTGCGTGATGCGCTCAACCAGATTATTGCGAAACATACCGGTCAGGATATCGAAAAAGTCCGCGCGGACACCGAGCGCGACCGCTTCATGAGCGGCGAGGAGGCCGTCGAATACGGCCTGATCGATTCAGTGCTGGAAAGCCGGCCGTCCCCTGCCGGCGGGAAATGAGCGCAACCGGTCGTTTGTTGGAGCCAAACGGGTTTTGCACTATGCCCTGCCCATGCTATAAACGACAGGAGCACGAGACGAGGTAAACGATGAAAGACGACATCCACGGCAAGGGCAGTGAAGACGGCAAGTTGCTGTACTGCTCGTTTTGCGGCAAAAGCCAGCACGAGGTACGCAAGCTGATTGCGGGACCCTCGGTGTTCGTGTGCGATGAATGCGTCGAGCTGTGCAACGACATCATTCGCGAGGAAATGGCCGAGCAGGCCGAAACTGCGCGGTCGAAGCTGCCCAAGCCGAAGGAAATCAAGGCAGTTCTGGATGAATACGTAATTGGCCAGGAGAGCGCCAAGAAAGTGCTGTCGGTCGCCGTCTACAACCACTACAAGCGGCTGGAAGCGCGCAGCGGCAAGGACGACGTCGAGCTGGCGAAGAGCAACATCCTGCTGATCGGTCCCACCGGTTCGGGCAAGACGCTACTGGCCGAAACACTGGCGCGCCTCTTGAACGTGCCGTTCACGATCGCCGATGCGACGACGCTGACTGAGGCCGGCTACGTCGGCGAGGACGTCGAGAACATCATCCAGAAGCTGTTACAGAAGTGCGATTACGACGTCGACAAGGCGCAGACCGGCATTGTCTATCTCGACGAGATCGACAAGATTTCGCGCAAGTCCGACAACCCTTCGATTACCCGCGATGTTTCCGGCGAAGGCGTGCAGCAGGCGCTGCTCAAGCTCATCGAGGGCACGGTCGCCTCGGTGCCGCCGCAAGGTGGGCGCAAGCATCCGCAGCAGGAGTTCCTGCAGGTCGATACCAGCAACATCCTGTTTATCTGCGGCGGTGCGTTCGCCGGGCTGGACAAGATTATCCGCAGCCGCTCGGAGACCACCGGCATCGGCTTCGTCGCCGAGGTCAAGGGCAAGAACGATGTCAGCAACGTAGGCGACGTGCTGCGCAATGTCGAGCCGGAGGATCTCATCAAGTTCGGGCTGATTCCGGAATTCGTCGGCCGCCTGCCGGTCGTCGCAACGCTGGACGAGCTGGATGAGTCGGCGCTGATGCGCATTCTGGTCGAGCCGCGCAACGCCGTCACCAAGCAATACCGCCGCCTGTTCGACATGGAGAACTGCGAACTGGAATTTCGCGAGGATGCGCTGCGTGCCGCGGCGCGCAAGGCGATGGAACGCAAGACGGGTGCGCGCGGGCTGCGCACGATATTGGAGCAAATGCTGCTCGACACGATGTACGACCTGCCATCGATGGAGAACGTCTCCAAGGTGGTGATCGACGAAGGCGTCGTTGATGGCAGCAGTCCGCCGTACATCGTGTACGCGACGGAAAATCCCCCGCTTGCCGCGTCCGACGATTAGGGACGCTCGAGGTTTTAGTGAAGCAATCCCGGATTATCGAAGACCAGACCGCGCATCTGCCGGTACTGCCGCTGCGCGATGTCGTGGTCTATCCGCACATGGTCATTCCGCTGTTCGTCGGCCGCGACAAGTCGATTGTCGCGCTGGACGCGGCGATGCACGGCGACAAGCAGATCCTGCTGGTCGCGCAAAAGAGCCCCGAGGTTGACGAGCCGGGCGAGGATGACGTCTACGACGTCGGCACGGTCGCGAGCGTGCTGCAGCTTGTGCGGCTGCCGGATGGCACCGTCAAGGTGCTGGTCGAAGGTACTGACCGCGCGCGCGTCGTCAACCTGCTGACGGCCGACCACCTGTCGGCCCAGATCAGTGTGCTGACGGCGCATGACGAGGAGGAGGGCCGCGAAATCGACGTGCTGATGCGCTCCGCGCTGTCGCTGTTCGACCAGTACGTCAAGCTGAACAAGAAGGTGCCGCCGGAAATTCTGACCGCGCTCGCCGGCATCGACGCGCCCGGCCGTCTGGCCGATACGATCATGGCGCACATGGCGCTCAAGCTCGAAGACAAGCAGCGCGTGCTGGAACTGCAGGAGCCGCGCAAGCGCCTCGAGCACGTGATGGGCGTGATCGAGGGCGAGATCGACGTGCTGCAGATCGAAAAGCGCATCCGCGGCCGTGTCAAGCAGCAGATGGAAAAGAGTCAGCGCGAGTACTACCTGAATGAGCAGATGAAGGCCATTCAGAAGGAAATGGGTGAACTCGAAGACGCGCCCAATGAGCTCGACGAGCTGGAAAAGCGGATCGAGCGCGCCGGTATGCCGAAGGAGGTCCGCGCCAAGGCCGGCACGGAAATGCAGAAGCTCAAGCTGATGTCGCCGATGTCGGCCGAGGCGACCGTGGTGCGTAATTACATCGACTGGCTCACCAACGTGCCGTGGAAAAATCGCAGTCGCATTCGCCGTGATCTGGCGGCGGCCGAAAAGGTCCTCGAAGCCGATCATTACGGCCTGGAGAAGGTCAAGGAGCGGATCGTCGAATACCTGGCCGTGCAGCAGCGGGTGAAGAAGCTCAAGGGCCCGATCCTGTGCCTGGTCGGGCCGCCCGGCGTCGGCAAGACTTCGCTTGGCCAGAGCATCGCGCGCGCGACGAATCGCAAGTTCGTACGCATGTCGCTCGGCGGCGTGCGCGACGAGGCCGAAATTCGCGGCCACCGGCGCACCTACATCGGCTCGATGCCCGGCAAGATCGTGCAGAACATGGCCAAGGTCGGCACGCGCAATCCGCTGTTCCTGCTCGACGAAATCGACAAGATGGCGATGGACTTTCGCGGCGATCCGTCGTCGGCACTGCTCGAAGTGCTTGATCCCGAGCAGAACAGCACGTTCAGCGACCATTATCTAGAAGTCGAATTTGATCTGTCGGACGTTCTGTTCGTCGCCACCGCCAACAGCATGAACATCCCGGCGCCGCTGCTCGACCGGATGGAAGTCATTCGTCTGCCGGGCTACACCGAAGACGAAAAGATCAACATCGCCGAGCGCTACCTGGTGCCGAAGCAGATCAGGAGCAACGGTCTGAAAGACGAGGAGCTGGAGATCCAGCCCGACAGCCTGCGAGACATCGTACGCTTCTATACGCGTGAGGCAGGCGTACGCAATCTCGAGCGCGAAACGTCCAAGATCTGCCGTAAGGTCGTCAAGAATCTGCTGACACACCCGTCCAACGACAAGGTCGTCGTCACGCCGGACAACATCGGCGACTATCTCGGCGTGCGCCGGTTCCGCTACGGCCGTGCCGAGGAGCGCGACCAGATCGGGCAGGTCACGGGGCTGGCCTGGACCGAGGTGGGCGGCGAGTTGCTCACGATCGAGGCCACCACGGTGCCCGGCAAGGGCAAGTTGCAGCACACCGGCCAGCTCGGCGACGTGATGCAGGAATCGATTCAGGCGGCGATGACGGTCGTGCGCGCGCGCACGCCGCTGCTCGGCATCGACGAGGATTTCTATCAGAAACTCGACGTGCATATTCACGTACCGGAAGGCGCGACGCCGAAGGACGGCCCCAGCGCCGGCGTCGGCATGTGTACCGCGCTGGTGTCCGCGCTGACGCATATTCCGGTGCGCGCGGATGTCGCGATGACCGGAGAAATCACGTTGCGCGGCGAGGTGCTTCCAATCGGCGGACTCAAGGAAAAGCTGCTGGCGGCGCATCGCGGCGGTATCGCCACGGTGCTGATTCCGGAAGAGAACGAGAAGGATCTAGCCGAAATTCCGGCGAACATCAAGGAAAAGCTGGAAATCCGTCCGGTCAAATGGATCGACCAGGTGTTCGAGATCGCATTGCAGCGATCGCCGATGCCGGCGGCGGCTTCGGAGGGCGACGGGGGCGACGTTGAGAATCGCGAAACCATCGTTCAGCCGGCCGAATCCGACGCGCTGCGGGCGCACTGAAAAGCCCGCCAGTCCAGTAATGGCGGGCTTTGGCGCAGTTGACACGGCTTTTCGGCGCTTGGTATAACACCTCGGGCTGCAAAGCCCGCCCGACAGTCGCCGACGTTGAAAAGAAGAGGGCCGAAACGTCGCCGGCCGCGGCCGATTGAGTAGTCAGTTTTTTATTTGGCAGTCCACATTCAAGGGGAATAACCTTATGAACAAATCCGAACTTATTGACGCCGTGGCCGACTCGGCTGGTCTGAGCAAGGCCGATGCGACCCGCGCGGTCGACGGCGTTGTCGATGCCATCAGCAAGTCGCTGAAGCGCGGAGATCAGGTGTCGCTGGTCGGCTTCGGTACCTTTTCCGTCAAGCACCGCGCCGCGCGCACCGGTCGCAACCCGCAGACCGGGCAGACGATCAACATTGCCGCCAGCAATGTCCCTGGCTTCAAGGCTGGCAAAGCGCTGAAGGATGCCGTAAACTAGCGCGCTCGCTGGGCGCACGTCCTGTGAAGCCGCCCGGTGTGCGGCGTTCGCGGGCGAGCCTTTGTGAGGGTGCTTAGCTCAGTTGGTAGAGCGTCGCCCTTACAAGGCGAATGTCGGGGGTTCAAATCCCTCAGCACCCACCAAGAGAAGGAGTGGTAGTTCAGCTGGTTAGAATACCGGCCTGTCACGCCGGGGGTCGCGGGTTCGAGTCCCGTCCACTCCGCCATTGACTGAAGGGCGCTCCGGCGCCCTTTTTCATATGTGCCGAACATATCGATTCAGGGTACGAGCATGTTGCAGGGTTTGAGAGAGGGCGTTCAGGGCTGGTTGATGTGGGTGATCATCATCATCCTCGTAATCCCGTTCGCGTTGTGGGGCATCGGCAACTACGGGGGCTTCTTCTCGCCGAGCTACGTCGCGGAAGTCAACGGGACGGACATTACGCCGGAGGACTTCTCCAAGGCTTACCAGGGCCGATATCAGCAGTTGCAGCAGATGTTCGGCTCGTCCTACAAGCCGAACCCGGCCAAGCTGAAGAAGGAAGTACTGGACAGCCTTATCAGCCAGCAACTCCTCACGCAGCACGCTCTGAAGATGGGCTATCGCGTCAACGACCAGGAACTGGTCGCCCAGGTCCATCAGATGCCGGCCTTCAGCGTGGGTGGCAAGTTTTCAGTCGATGTGTACCGTGCGCGTTTGCAACAGGCGGGTTACACGCCGCAACGGTTTGAAGATTCGATTCGGCGCGACCTGGTGGTAAGACAATTGTGGAGCGGTATCGCGTATAGCGCGATCGCGACCAACCGGGAATTCCACAATTTTGTGGCGCTGTCCAAAGAGCAGCGCAAGATCGGCTACGTGACGGTGAAGGCCGATCAATTTCTTGACAAGGCCCATCCGACAGACGCAGAAGTTGCCGCTTACTACAATAATCACAAGTTGCAATTCATGACGCCGGATCAGGTATCGATTGCCTACATTGAACTTGACGCGGACCAGCTTGCGAAGAACATACCCGTCAAGGAAGACAAATTGCACGAGCTGTACCAGCAGCAGAAGCAGAAGTTCGTCAAGCAGGCGCAGCGCAAGGCGGCGCACATCCTGATCGCGCCCAAGGGCAAGGGTCCGAAGGCCGATGCGCAGGCTAAGGCGAAGGCGGAGTCTATCCTGAAGAAGCTTCATCACGGGGCCGACTTCGCCAAGTTGGCGAAGAAGTATTCCGACGATCCGGGTTCCGCCAAGCACGGCGGCGACCTCGGCTGGGTGCAGCGTGGCGAAATGGTCAAGCCGTTCGAGAAGGCGCTATTCAGCATCGACAAGGTCGGCGAAGTGGTCGGGCCGGTGAAGAGCCAGTACGGCTACCACATCATCAAGCTCGAGGGCGTGCGCAAACCGCAGCAGGAGAAGTTTGCCGAGGTGCGTGACCAGCTCGCGCGGGAATATCGCCAGAAGCAGGCCAAAGACGAGTTCTTCAAACTCGGCGACAAGCTGAGCAACCTGGCGTTCGACCATCCGGATTCGCTCGAGCCCATACACAAGGCGCTGAATCTGCCGATCCGGAAGGTCGACAACGTGACCCGCGACAGCGGCAAGGGCATTGCTTCAAACCCGAAGGTGCGCGCGGCCGCGTTCAGTGCGGAAGCATACAAGAACGGCAACAATCGCCTGATCAAACTGGGCGACACGCACGCGGTAGTATTGCACGACGTGGATCGTCAGCCGGCAAAGCTCAAGCCGCTTGCCGACGTCAAGGCGGATATCGTCAAAACGCTCAAGCACCAGGCGGCAGTGAAACAGGCCCAGGCGGTGGCGGAAAAGATTGCAGCCGAAGTGCGCAATGGCAAGACGCTCGAAGCTGCGGCCAAGGCTGCCGATCTTAAGGTGCAGCCGGCAAAATTCGTCGGCCGTAGCGGCAGCGACGTGCCACAGCCGGTGGTCCAGGCCGCGTTTGCGGCCATTCCCCCGGCTCCGTCGCAGGTTAGATCGGGTACGGTGGCGCTGGCTTCCGGCGATCAAGCGGTCTTCACCTTGCTGGCCGTCAAGCCCGGTAAGCCCGCGTCATCGGAAGATGCCAGCAAGACGGCACTTGGGCGGCGGTTGGTGCAAAGCCACGCGCAGGCGGATCTGGCGGCGTACGTTGCGAACCTCCGCAAGCATGCCGACATCGACATCCAACAGAGCAACATCAGTAATTACTAAAACTGCATGAAGCGGGTTCCGCTCCACTGGCAGATTCTGTTGCGCTGGCGCCGGAGCGCGAACCTGCACTTCCGCCTCAATGCGCCCTCTTACAGGGTCATACCGACGCTGCTGTATCCCGCGTCGACATAGATGGTCTCGGCGGTGATGCCGGCGGCCAGGTCGGAGCAGAGGAACGCGGCGGTATTGCCGACGTCTTCGATCGTGACGTTGCGCTTCAGCGGAGCCATTTCCCGGACGTGTTCCAGCATGCCGCGGAAGCCGCTGATGCCGGCGGCGGCGAGCGTTTTGATCGGCCCTGCCGAAATCGCGTTGACGCGGATGCCTTCCGGCCCCAGGTCGTGCGCGAGAAAACGAACGTTCGCTTCCAGGCTGGCCTTGGCGGGGCCCATGACATTGTAGTTCGGTAGTGACCGGACGGCGCCGAGGTAGCTCAATGTCAGGATTGCGCCGTTGCGGTCCTGCATCATCGGCCGGCCGGCCTTGGCGAGCGCGGCCAGGCTGTAGGCGCTGATGTCGTGCGCGATCTTGAAGCCTTCACGAGTCACTGAATCGATGTAGCGGCCGGCGAGCTGGTCGCGCGGCGCGAAGCCCACGGAATGGACGATAATGTCGAGGCCGTCCCAGCTTTCCTTCAGGCCCTCAAACAGCGCATCGATTTCAGCATCGCTGCCGACGTCGCATGGAAAAACCTTGTCGGAACCCAGTTCGGCGGCCATGTCGATGACCCGCCCCTTGAGCTTGTCGCCCTGATAGCTGAAGGCGAGATCCGCGCCTTCGCGGCGCATGGCTTGGGCGATGCCCCAGGCGATCGAACGGTTGCTGGCGAGGCCGACGATCAGCGCGCGCTTGCCGTTTAGAAAAGCCATCTTGTTGTTACTCCGTCCTGATTCGTCGTTGGTGGCGACTAACTTTGCGTCGACTGGCTTTGTTCGTTGACATACAGCAGCAGTTGCTGCCCCGGATGCAGGTAGTCGTCCAGCGACAGTGAGTTCCAGCTGGCCAGCTGGTTTACGTCCACGTTGAACTGGTTCGAGATCGACCACAACGAATCGCCGGATCGAACGGTATAGTGAATCTTGCGCAGCAGGTCCTGTGCGGTGGCGGCGACCGTCTGTGCGCTCGCCTGGTGACCTTCCGGCCAGATCGCGAGTTTTTCGCCGATGTGCAGGACCGAATTGCGGCTGATGTCGTTCCAGCTCGCCAGCTCGTTCATGGTGACGCCGTAACGCTGGCCGATATCCCAGAGCGAATCGCCGGAGCGCACGACGTAGTCGATCTTGCCGTGGCGATGCCGCCTGCCACCGTGGCTGTAGACCACCAGCTTGTCGCCGATCTGCAGCGTTGCGTGCGTGCTCATGTGGTTCCAGCGCGCGAGCTGCCGGGTGCTCACGCCGTAGCGCTGGCCGATATCCCACAACGAGTCGCCGGGGCGTATGACGTAGTGAATCTCGCGGCCGCGCCGCGCCAGCTCGTCGTGGCGCAGGTGGCGGATTTCGTCGAGGGCGTACTGGTCGAGGCTGGTCGCCGCGTCCGGCACCATCAGGTATTGCCCGGCGCGGATCATTGACCCGTCGAGTTGGTTTACCTTCTTGAGCACATCGACGGTCGTGCCATAGTGGTGCGCGATCGAGATCAGCGTTTCGCCGGTCTGAATCTTGTGGTGTTGCCACTGGACGCGCTTGTCGGCCGGCAGCGCCGCGAGATTGGCGACGAAATCGGCGCGCGACGCGATCGGTATCAGCAGTGCCTGGTCTCGATCGGGTTCCGTTGCCCAGCGGTTGTAGCCCGGGTTCAGCAGGTACATCTGTTCGAGCGTCAGACCGGCCATTTTGGCGGCGCGGGCGATGTCGATCTGCTTGCTGATCGGAATGCTGGCGAGATAGGGCTGGTTGGGAATCGCCGGCAACGTGATGCCGTACTTCTTGGGGTTCTGGATAATGTCGCGGCACGCGAGCAGCCACGGCACGTAGGCGCGCGTCTGCCTGGGCAGGTCCAGGTGCCAGAAGTCGGTCGGGTCGCCATGCCGCTTGTTCTTGTTGATCGCCCAGGCGACGCGGCCGCCGCCCGAGTTGTAGGCGGCGAGCGCCAGCAGCCAGTTGTCGAACTTGCCGTACAGATACTGCAGGTAATCGAGCGCGGCGCGGGTCGAGCCGACAACGTCGCGCCGCCCGTCGAACCACCAGTTCTCCTGCAGCCCGAAGCGGTGTGCGGCGGTCGGCATGAACTGCCACAGACCCGAGGCGCCGCTATGGGAATAGGCGAACGGATCGTAGGCGCTTTCGACCACCGGCAGTAGCGCGATTTCGATCGGCATGTTGCGCTTGTCGAGCTGCTGGACGATGTAATAAAGATAAGGCTTGGCCCGCTGGGCGACGCGCTCGATGTATTCCGGGTGCGCGGCGTACCACTTGAGCTTGGCGTCGATGCGGTCGTTGTCGAGGTCCGCCAGGCTGAAGTTTTTCCGCATCCGCTGCCAGAGGCTGGTCGGCCTGGTGGGCGCGGCAGGCTCGGTCGCCTCGGTAGCGGCGGCCTGTTGTTCCGAGCCTTCTTCAAGATCCTTCCACTGCACCGGCGGCAGGGCCGTGATCGTATCGGCCTCCGGTGGCGGCGAACTCTGGTCGTCGGCCGCCGCAGCCGGCGGTTTGGTCATCAGGCTGCAGCCGCCGGCGGCGAGCAGCA
Source organism: Gammaproteobacteria bacterium (assembly GCA_035708085.1). Classification (GTDB taxonomy): domain Bacteria; phylum Pseudomonadota; class Gammaproteobacteria; order Natronospirales; family DASSBR01; genus DASSBR01. Next base: position 56,966 of record DASSTE010000037.1, read on the forward strand.
ACGCGATGGAGGCGCCCAACATGGCACCGCGTAACAATTGTCGCATCAAAAATTATCCTTCCAGCTTCGCAGCGCCGCAAAGACTGCCGCCGGGTCATTCAATTTTTTGCCGCAATGCCGCTCAGCGCTGTCGCGAACCGCTTCGCGGTCCGCGCGCAGGAACGGATTGAACTCCGCTTCTTCGCCGATCGTCGAAGGCAGCGTCGGCTCGCCGGCCGCGCGCCTGTCGTCCGCCCACCTTTGTCGCCGGGCGACGGCGTCGTTAGCGGGCTCCACCGCGGCGGCGAACTGCAGGTTGCGTTGCGTGTATTCGTGCCCGCAATAAACGCGCGTTTCGGGCGACAAAGCCCTCAGGCGCGTGAGCGATGCCCACATTTGCTCCGCCGTTCCCTCGAACAGCCGGCCGCAACCGGCGCTGAACAGGGTGTCCCCGGTAAAAACCGCACCCGCGCCATGATACGCGATTTGGCCGCGCGTGTGGCCCGGGGTCGCCAGGACCTGCAACGCGCAGCCGACGCCCGGAACGTCGAATCGGTCATTATCGTGTAGCGGCTCAGTCAAGCCGGCAACACCATCGGCAGCCGGGCCGAACACCGGAATGTCCCCGCGGGCGCACAATTCGGCCACCCCATCGGTATGATCCCAATGATGGTGGGTGATCAGAATGGCCGCCAACTCGAGGCTTTCAGCCGCCAGCCGGTCGGCGACCGGCTGCGCATCGCCCGGATCGACCACGGCGACACGCGCCGAGTCTCCCCGCAGGAGCCAGATGTAGTTGTCGCGCAACGCGGGTATGGCACTAATGGTTACCACGCGGTCATTTTTGCGGGATTGCGCTCGCCGGTCAACGTTGGGAGCCCCATCCACGGCGCGGTCGGCGGGGATTTCCGGATGGGTGGGCGGTTGGCCGCACTGCGACGGCCCGGTATAGTGGCCGCAAGCGGTGGCGCGGTTACAATCGGACGGACAGTTTGAATGACCACTTCGCAACGTGGTTCGACAGTCCCGTCGGGCGCCAGGTGCTCGACGAGGAAGCCGCCTTGCTGGCTGAGGTGTACGCCACGCTGTTCGGGTACTGGATCATCCAGGTCGGCGCCTGGGGGCATGCCACGGAGTTGCTCGACGGGTGCAAGATCCGCGGCCGTGCGCTGGTTGCCGGTGCGGACGAGGGCAGCGCCGCCGTTGGCATGACGAGCGAGCCGCACGCGCTGGCGATCGCGCCCGACAGCGTCGACGCCGTCCTGTTGCCGCACACACTCGAACGCAGTACCACGCCGCACGCGGTGCTGCGCGAAGCCGAACGCGTGCTGGTGGGGGAAGGCCGCGTGCTGATTCTGGGGTTCAACCCGTGGAGCCTTTGGGGCGGTCGACGGCGCCTGGCGAAGCCGGCGCGGTCGGTGCGATTGCCGTGGGCGACGGGGCAATACATCGGCGAATGGCGTATGAAAGACTGGCTAAGCCTGCTGGGGTTTGAAGTGATTCATAGTCGACGTTACCTGCACGGGCTGCCGTCCGAGCATCCTGCGCTGCTGCGCCGGGTCGAGTTCACCCGTGCGTTGGGGCGCCGCTGCTGGCCGCGGCTTGCCGGGGGCTATTTCATCGTCGCGCGCAAGCGCATCACCACGCTGACGCCGATCAAGCCGCTGCGGGCACGACGCCAGCGCCGGCTGGTGGGCGGACTGGTCGAGCCGACGCCGCGAAGCCTGCCCCGCTCGTCATGAACGAGGTGACGATCTACACCGACGGCGCCTGCCGCGGTAACCCGGGACCGGGCGGCTGGGGCGTGCTGTTGTCCGCGGCCGGGCGCGAGAAGACGTTATACGGCGGCGAGCGGCACACGACCAATAACCGCATGGAGCTGACGGCGGCGATCGAGGCGTTCAAGGCGCTGAAAAGGCCGTGCAAGGTCAAGCTGTATACCGATTCGCAATACGTCCGCAACGGCATTACCGCCTGGCTGGCCAACTGGAAGAAGCGCGGCTGGAAAACCGCGGCACGAACGGCCGTCAAAAACGACGACCTGTGGCGGGAACTGGACGTCCAGGCCGGCCGCCATCAGGTCGAATGGCACTGGGTCAAAGGCCATGCCGGGCATCCCGGCAATGAGCGGGCGGATGCGTTGGCTAATAAAGCAATAGACGAGTTGCTGTGCAACTCGGGTCAAAGGTAAAGGGTTAAGGGGAAGAATTTTGCTAACCGTTGCCATTACCGCTATCACAGGCCGTACCCTGATCCCTTCCCCTTTACCGTTTATCTTTAAGCCTTATACCCATTTCTGATGCGCCAGATAGTTCTCGATACCGAAACCACCGGCCTCGATACCGGTGAAGGTCACCGCATCATCGAAATCGGCGCGGTCGAAATTGTCAACCGCCGCCTGACCGGCAAGACGTTTCACCACTACCTGAACCCCGACCGCGAGATCGACGAGGGCGCGGTTGAAGTGCATGGCATCACCCTCGAGGACCTGCGCGACAAGCCGCGCTTCGCCGATGTTGTCGAGGATCTGCTGACGTTCGTGCGTGACGGCGAGCTGGTGATTCACAACGCACCCTTCGATATCGGCTTCCTGAATCACGAGCTGACGTTGCTGCGCCACCATGTGGCCGACATTGCCACGGTCTGCTCGGTTCTGGACACGCTGGTGCTCGCGCGCCGCATGCACCCGGGGCAGCGCAACAGCCTCGACGCGCTGTGCCGCCGCTATGCGATCGACAATTCGCAGCGCACGTACCATGGTGCGCTGCTCGACGCGGAAATTCTGGCGGATGTTTATCTGGCCATGACTGGAGGCCAGGCAACGCTGTCGCTGGATACGGCGGCGCAGCCGGGTGCTGCCGTTGCGGCGCAGGCCGTCGTGCGCCCGCAGGCGCCGCTCAAGGTGATCCGCGCTACCGCCGAGGAGCTTGCGGCGCACGCGGCACGGCTTGCCGCGATCGACGAAGCCAGCGGCGGACAGTGTCTCTGGAAGCAGGCGGAGCCCGTTTCGTAAAGCAGCTGCGGCAGCAGCAACGCTTCAACTGCCCCGGGCGCGATGCTATAGTGCCGCCGTTTATGCGCGCCACGGATACGGCCGCCAGAGAAAAATTCAAGAGAACTCCAATTGGAAAACACACCCGCCATCCAGCACGCATTGGATGTTCTGTACCTCGTAGGCCTGGTTCTCGCCTGCGGTTCCGTCTCCGGCTTCATCGCCACCCGAATTCGCGTCCCGGACATCGTCCTGTTCCTGCTGGTCGGCATTCTGCTCGGTCCGGAAATCACCGGTGCAATCGACGTCACGTCCGGCTCGGCGCTGAACCAGGTCATTCTGATCTTCGGCGCGTCTTACATCATCTTCGACGGCGGCGCGACGGTCGCGCTCAAGGTGCTGAAGAACGTCTGGATCAGCCTGGTGGTGATCGCCACGGTCGGTGTCGTCGTGACCATGATTATCGTCGGCTTCGCCGCGCACTGGATTTTCGGAATCCCGCTGGTGGTCGCGATGCTGCTCGGCGCGGTGATCGCGTCTACCGACCCGGCGACACTGGTGCCGGTGTTCAAGCAGGTGCGCATTCGCGAGCGGGTCTCGCATCTGGTGATGAGCGAGTCGGCGCTGAACGACGCGATGGGGGCGATCATCACCACGGTCATGATCGGCCTGGTCATGGGCGGCGCGGGTTTTTCGGTAAGCGACTCGCTGCTGGATCTCGCGCAGCAGGCGGGCCTCGGCATCCTTATCGGCGGCGTCATCGGCGGCGTGGCGCTGCTGCTGATTGCGCACGAGAAGTTCAATTTCCTGCGCGAATACATGCCGCTGGTGACGCTGGTCGTGGTGGTCGGCGGTTACCTTGGCGCGGGCCTCTTCAGCGCCAGTGGCTATATGGCCGCGTTCGTCGCCGGCCTGATTATCGGCAACAAGGATCTGCTCGGCCTCGAGATCGCGCCGGGCGAGAACAAGGGGTTGCAGGATTTCATCGCCACCACCTCGCTGATCATGCGAATGTTTATTTTCATTCTGCTCGGCAGCCAGGTTGATTTTCATCTGTTGAATCTGTACTGGGCGGGCGGCATTATTCTGGTCGCCGTGTTCATGCTGATTGCGCGGCCGGTTGCGGTGTTCCTGTGCTGCCTGCCGGATCGGCGGGCAAAATGGGACATCAAGGAGCTGCTGTTCATGTGCTGGGTCCGTGAAACCGGCGTCATCCCGGCCGCGCTCGCGGGCATGCTGGTCGGCATCAACGCGCCGCACGCAAACCTGATTGCATCGGTGGTGTTCATGGCAATCCTGATCACGATCCTGGTGCAGGCGACGACGACCAAATTCTGGGGCGGCAAGCTCGGCCTGCTGCTCGAGGGGCCGCCGCAGACGCCCCAGGAAATGGGTCATCCGCAGGAGCCTTAGCCGTACAGGGATCGTTTATGAAGTTTTTGATTGCAGGTCTGACGCTCGCGGCTCTTGCCGCATCCGGTATCGCTTGTGCAAGGGACAAGCCGGCGCCTAACACGCTCGCCTACAGCTATTTGCGGACGAGTTACGTGTCGCAGCAGTCGGACTATTTCGACGACGGCGCCCGAGGCTACGCGATCGAAGGCTCATGGCTGATCGACGATCACACCTATCTGCTGGGCAGCGCCGCACGCCTCGATTTCAATCGGCTGCCGGGCGAGCAGCGGGTTTACGGCGTCGGCATCGGCTACCAGGAAAATCCGCTGGGCGACATCTCCGCCTTTTTGCAGGCGGAGTTCTTTCGGGTCAGTGCGAACACGGCGCCCTCGGCATTCGGCGACCACGTCGACGGCTACGCGAAGTTCAGTTGGGGCTTTCGCACGCTGCTCGGCAAGACGTCGCCATGGGAAGTGGACGGCGCGGTGTATTATGATTCGCATACCAATTTCGGCAGCCGCCATTTCGGCGTATGGCTCGGCGTCGGCGCCGTGTGGAATCATTTCGGCGTGCGCCTGCTGGGCGACCACAACAGCGTGCAGGATACCGTGCGGCTGAGTCTGAGCTGGTACTTTTAATCTAATCTACAAGGACGCAGAGAAAGGAATAAGCGTGAATATCACTATTTTTGGATCGGGTTACGTGGGACTGGTCACCGGCACTTGTTTTGCCGATGTGGGCAATCATGTGTTGTGTGTCGACGTGGATGCGGAGAAAGTTGCACGGCTCAACCGCGGCGATGTGCCGATCCACGAGCCCGGCCTCGAGAAGCTGATCCACCGCAACGCCGAGGCCGGGCGGCTCAAGTTCACCACGGACATCGCCGCCGGTGTCGCCCACGGCCTGTTCCAGTTCATCGCGGTCGGTACGCCGCCGGATGAGGATGGCTCGGCCGACCTGCAATACGTGCTGGCGGTGGCGCGCAGCATCGGCGAACACATGCAGGACTTCAAGCTGGTCGTGGATAAATCCACTGTGCCGGTCGGAACAGCGGACAGAGTGCGCGAGACGATTGCAGGGGTGCTTTCGGAGCGCGGGGCGGATGTCGATTTCGACGTGGTGTCGAACCCGGAATTTCTGAAGGAAGGCGCGGCGATCGACGATTTCATGAAGCCGGACCGCATCGTGGTCGGCGTCGAGCGCGAGCGCAGCATCGAGCTGCTGGAAAATCTGTACGCGCCGTTCAATCGTAACCACAATCGCATGATTGTGATGGACGTGCGCTCGGCGGAGCTGACCAAGTACGCGGCGAACGCGATGCTGGCGACCAAGATCAGTTTCATGAACGAGATGGCGAATATCGCCGATCATGTCGGCGCGGACATCGAGAAGGTGCGCATCGGCATCGGCTCGGACCCCCGCATCGGCTACCACTTCATTTATCCGGGTGCGGGCTACGGCGGTTCATGTTTTCCGAAGGATGTGCGCGCGCTGGAGCGCACCGCGCGCCAGTACGCTTATGACGGCCGCTTGCTGGCGGCAGTCGAGCAGATCAACGACGATCAGAAAAAAATCCTGTTTTCGAAGATCGAGAAGCATTTCGGCGGCAATCTGAAAGGCCGCACGATCGCGTTGTGGGGTCTCGCATTCAAGCCCAACACCGACGACATGCGCGAGGCCCCGAGCCGCGTGCTGATGGAGGCATTGTGGGAGGCGGGCGCGCGAGTGCGGGCGTTCGACCCCGAGGCGATGGGCGAAACGCGCCGGCTGTATGGCGAGCGTGACGATCTGACCTTGTGCGAAACGGCCGAGGAAGCCTGTGCCGGCGCCGATGCATTGGTGCTGATGACCGAATGGCGGCCGTTCCGGAGCCCGGATTTTGATGGCATCAAGGCGGCTTTGTCTGAGCCCGTGATTTTTGACGGTCGGAATGTTTTTGATCCTGACTATTTACGTGGGGCCGGGTTCACGTATTACGGGATTGGGCGGCGTTGAAGCTGTCGCGGGAGGCGATGCGGTGCCTCCTCTCAGGGATGCCGTGAATACGTCCCTGTAGGCTCTGGGTTGGCATCCTGCCTCACACAGCCCTGGATGTTGACACCGGACGTATTCACGGCGTTCTGGAAAGATCCTACCGCGCTGCCTCTGCGCAAGCCCGCCCGAACCAGCAATTTGGCTGGAACCAGCCGTCTTCTCTTGCGATAATTACCTGCGTGAACGACATCTCCATCTTCGCGGCACTCGCCGCCGGCATTGTTTCCTTCCTGTCCCCGTGCGTCCTGCCGCTGGTACCAGG
>DASSTE010000038.1:0-8105 GCA_035708085.1 Gammaproteobacteria bacterium
CGAAGGCGGCGACACGGCCGTCGGTTCGCCGCACAAGGTCGAGGGCACGGCCACCGTCAAAATGGACTCGCAGTCGTTCGAACTGTCCGATGGCGCGATTGTCATCGCGGCGATCACCAGTTGCACCAACACCTCGAATCCAGCTGTCATGCTCGGCGCGGGCCTGCTCGCCCGCAAGGCGCACGAGAAGGGTTTGAAGGTGAAGCCGTGGGTCAAAACCAGCCTGGCGCCCGGGTCGAGGGTCGTCACCGATTACCTGCGCAAGGCCGAGCTGCTCGATGATCTGGATTCGCTCGGCTTCGGCCTCGTCGGCTACGGCTGCACCACCTGCATCGGCAACTCCGGGCCGCTGCGCGAGGAAATCAGCAACGCGATCCAGGCGCACGACCTGGTCGCCTGCGCGGTCCTGTCCGGCAACCGCAACTTCGAGGGCCGCATCCATCCCGACGTCAAGATGAACTTCCTGGCCTCGCCGCCGCTGGTAGTCGCCTACGCGCTCGCCGGCACAATGAACATCGATCTGAACAACGAACCGCTGGGCGAGGACCAGAACGGCCAGCCCGTTTACCTGAAGGACATTTGGCCAAGCCAGCATGAAATCCAGGAAGCCATCGGCAGCAGCATCGACGCCGGCATGTTCAAGCATGGCTACGAAGGCGTGTTCGGCGGCGACGACAACTGGAAAAGCCTCGACATTCCAAAGGGCGACATTTACGAGTGGGACGACAAGTCGACCTACGTGCAGAATCCGCCCTACTTCGTCGACATGTCACGCGAGACGGAAAAGGTTGCCGATATTGCTGGTGCGCGCGTGCTCGCGCTGCTCGGTGATTCGGTCACGACCGACCACATCTCGCCCGCCGGCAGCATCGCCAAAGACAGCCCGGCCGGTAAGTACCTGATGGAGCATGGGGTCGAACCGAAACACTTCAACTCGTACGGCTCGCGGCGCGGCAACCACGAAGTGATGATGCGCGGCACGTTCGCCAACATCCGCCTGCGCAACAAGCTGGCTCCCGGCACCGAAGGCGGCTTCACCGTGCACATTCCGAGCGGCGAACAGATGACGATTTACGATGCGTCAGTGCGTTACCAGCAGGACGACACCCCGCTGATCGTGATCGCCGGCAAGGAGTACGGCACCGGCTCGTCGCGCGACTGGGCAGCCAAGGGCACGCTGCTGCTGGGCGTCAAGGCCGTCATCGCCGAGAGCTTCGAGCGCATCCACCGCTCCAACCTGATCGGCATGGGGGTGCTGCCGCTGCAGTTCACCGGCCGCGACACCGCCGCCTCGCTCGGCCTCACCGGCAAGGAAGAATATTCGATCGAAGGTCTCGACAACGGCAATGCCAAGGAAGTCACCGTGCGCGCCAAGGGCGAGGACGGCGAGAAGACCTTCAAGGCGCGCGTGCGGCTGGACACGCCGAAGGAGCGGGATTATTACCGGAACGGCGGCATTCTGCACTACGTCCTGCGGCAGCTCGCGGCATAACCCGGCAGATCCGCTGGAGGAGCGACCTTTGGTCGCGATAAAATATTTCGCGGCCGAAGGCCGCTCCTACAAATGCCAATGTCGCGAGAAACGAGGACAGTTGCTGTCGTGATCACTGATGCAGAAACCTGGCAGCGCCAGCGCCGCAGCCTGCTGATGCTCAAACTACTGGTCCAGGGCGAGCGTGACGTACAAGAAGGCCGGCTCCGCGAACAGGATAATCTGTTTGACGCGCCGGAACGGGAACTTCTCGATCGGCCGACACGATAAAGCAGTTGTCGACCGTTCACACCGGCCGATGTCGCGTTCCTTCGCCCGCAGTGATGAACAGCATTCGGGACGGCGCTTTTACTTTCGCCGTATGCCATGTTCCCTTCGGCACAAGGGTGAACGCGCCGTCTTCCGTCAATTCGACGGTCGAAACACCGTCACCCTCTTCCAGGAGAAACGTCACATTCCCGGCCAGCAGGCACACCATCTCGTCCCCGTTCGGATGCATCTCCCAATGATCCCAGTCCGATTCCATTGTGTGGCTGGTGACCAGATATTCGTTGTGAAATGAACCTAGGTCGCCGGCAGCGAGTTTACTCCAGAACGCATCGTCCACTGCAAGCGGTTCCACCGACACGTCCCTGCGTAGGCGCAGGTACGTGGGTGACAGATTATAAGGATTCGCTTTAACTTCCATATACTTCATTGCTCGGTAATCGCTTCTGCGGGATCAAGCATTGCGGCGCGCCGCGCCGGCAGATAAGACGCCACGAGCGTGATCGCTGATAACACTACGGCGGTGCCGATCAGCGTCAGCGGATCGAACGGCATAACGTGGAACAATCGAGACGACAGGACGTGGCCGAACAAAACCGCCAGTAACAGGCCGCAGATCAACCCGATCGCCAGTAGTTTCAGCCCGTCGCGAATTATCAGCCACAGCAAATCTCCGGGCAGTGCACCCAGCGCCAGCCGTACACCGCATTCGGTCACGCGCTGCCCCACCGCATAACTCAGCACGCCGTACACGCCAACCACCGCGAGCGCCAGCGCTATCCCACCGAAAGCGAGCAACAGCGCCATCGTTTGTTCCCGGTTGCCGAGCGACCGGGCGAGGCGCGCGTGCATCGTTTGGACGCCATAGATTGCCACGGACGGTTTCACTGCGGCGATTGCTTTCCGTAGCGACTTGGCCAGCGAAGCCGGCGCAATGTTCGTGTGGACGATCAGTTGCATCAGCGGATACGGTGCCTGCGTGACGTTAAGATAAATCGTCCCCTGCCCCGGCTTGGTCAAATCAAACAACCTGACGCCCGGCACCACGCCGACGACCGTATACCATTTTTTGCCGAATTTGATTTGGCGCCCCAACGGGCTGCCTCCGCCGAAGTACTTTGTCGCCAGTGCCCGATCTATGATCGCGACCGGCCGGCTATGGGCCGTGTCGCCTGAATCAAAATCGCGCCCCCGCAGGATCGACATGCCGAGCGTGCTGAAATAATCGGGCCCAACGGCATCGAGAAAGGCCTTGGGAGCGGCACTTTTAGCCGGTCGTTCACGGCCGCGTATCGTGAAACTACCGGTCTGCGACGTGTTGCCCATCGGCGCCCAGCGCGCAAGGCTCGCGCTTTTTACACCCGACAATGCCCGCACTCGATTGAGCAAGCCCCGAGAAAGATTATTTAATGCTGCATCATTCCCGCGAATTTGCTTGGGCGCGAGCAGCCCGGCGATAAGGATGTTGTCCTTGCGGTAGCCCGGGTTCACCGATTGCAGATTGACGAAGCTGTGCAATAACAACCCGGCGCCTGCAAGCAACACCGTCGCCAAAGTCAACTGTGCCGCGACCAGCGCACTGCGAACGCGGCGCGCGCCGAGGCTGCCACCGGCTGTGCGGCCGCCGGCCTGCAACAGGCTCTGCAGGTCGGCCTTGGCAAGATGACGAATTGGCAGCACACTCACCAGGCCGGCGGTGAATCCAATCATGCCGAATGCGGCCAGGCCGACCCGCCAGTCGAACGCCTTGTTGAACACACCGCCAACGCCGCCCCAAACCGAGGCGGCGTAATAATGGAGCCCCAACCAGCCAAGCCCGACGCCAACCAGCCCGCCCGGCACCGTCAGGCAGAGGCTTTCGACCAGCAGTTGCCGCGTCAGGGTCGCGCGGCTCGCACCGAGCGCGCTGCGCATCGCGATCTCATGGCTGCGGCCGAGCACGCGCGAGAGCAACAGGTTCGCGACGTTGACGCATGTCATCAGCAGCACCAGGAATACCGCGCCCTGCAGCAACAGCAGTGTCGACGTACGACCATTCAGCTTGACTTGCCGGTAACTCTTGGCGCGCACTGTAAAGCCGGCATTCGTCACCTGCTGCCAGTCGTCCGCCGACACCACGCGGCCCACGTGTGCGCGCACCGCGGCGAGTTGCGTTCGCAGCGTATTCAGTTCGGCTCCCGGCTTGAGTCGGCCGATGAACATCGGGCTGAGTTCGAACATATGATCGGGAGTGCGGTCCTTGGGTGAGATTGGCAGCGGTGTCCAAATCTCAATAGCCCGATTGGGAAAGACAAAGCCCTTTGGCATAACGCCAATGATCCGGACCGGTTTGCCGTCGAATTGCACCATCCGTCCGATGACGCCCGGATCGGCGCCGAAGCTCTTGTGCCACAAGCGATAGCTAATGACGGCCACGCCACCCTTGCCCCGGTTCACTCGCCGCCGACGTAAACGTATGACCCAACGCCGGCGCAACGCCCAGCACCCTGAAAAGCGAGCCGGTCGCCACGGCACCCGACACGACCGTTGATCCGTCGCCAAAATTCGCGTTCACGCGGTTGTAGTTGTAGATCGCCGTGCTCGAGAACGCACTGACGTCCTGCTTGACGAGCTCGTAGAGCGGCACGGACATGCTGAAATAGCCACCGCCGGTGGCGGTATAGTCCACACCTATCGCCGCCAAACGGCTACTGTGCGGGTACGGCAACGGCTTCAGCAGGTAGCCGTTCAGCACGCTGAATACGGCCGTGTTCGCGCCGATCCCGAGGGCGAGCGTCAGAATAGCTGCGGCGGCGAAGCCGGGTTTGGCGGCAAGCTGCCGAAGACCGAAGCGGATATCTTGTAGAAAGCCATTCATGTGATAGTATTACCGTATTACCCATTACTTAGGTAGTTTCTAATGCGTGAAACCGTAGCCATCAGCAAACTGACATCGAAATACCAAGCCACCATTCCCGCCCCCGTCCGCGAAGCACTGGATCTACACGCCGGCGATGAAGTCGCGTTCGACATTCAACCGGGGGACGGCGTGAAGGTAAGAAAAGCAACGTCGTTCGACGTAGGATTTGCCAAGGCGCTCGAGCCGACGCTCGCATCGGAATGGCTGTCTGCGGCCGACGAGGAAGCGTGGCGTGACCTGTAGCCAATGGGATGTGGTGGTTGTGCCCTTCCCTTTTACCGATCGGCAAGCGGTGAAGCGCCGCCCGGCGCTGGTGCTGTCCGATCCTCGGGAATTTGATATCGGTCATTCCGTGCTGGCGATGATCACGAGTCAGCACAACGCGGCGTGGCCGCTCGACGTTTCGATCACTGGAAAACGAGCGGCGGGCCTGGCCGCACCATCCGTGGTACGCATGAAGCTGTTTACGCTTGATCATCGACTGATACTCCGGCGCGCTGGCCGTTTGTCCGAAAAGGACGTATCTGCAGTACGACGCTCGCTTCGAGCTTTGTTCGGTAGACTTCCGTCATGAAGACGGGTTGCGCCTCATGGCGTGAATTCGAGGTCTCTCGCAGCACTTGTTCACTGCCGCAGGCCGAAACGAAGGTCAAGCAGAAAACCGCCCATGTTGTCTTACCTCATCCCATTTCTAATTGACTGCAATGCTGTCATTGCAGTAAATTAGCTTCGGTTTTTGACTGGAGAACTGCCATGGCCGTCTTGACTGTACGCAATTTGCCCGATGAGGTCCGGGATCGCTTGCGCGAGCGTGCGGCGCGTGCCGGCCACAGCATGGAAGCTGAAGTGCGCGATATCCTCGTCCGCGCCTCGGTCGAACCGGAGCAGCGCAAATCGGCTGCAGTTTTGCGCGATTGGGTTAAGAAACATTACGGCGACAACCCGCCGACCAACGTCGTTGACGACTTTATAGCCGAGCGGCGCCGCGAAGCGGAGCGCGAGTGAGCGTTCTGGACGCGTCGGCGCTGCTGGCTTATATATTCGACGAACCCGGAGCCGAAGCTGTCGCCGAAGTCATCGATACAGCTTCGATGTCGAGCGTCAATTTTTCGGAAGTGTTGACACGCATCGTCAGGGACGGCCGCCCATCGCTCAGCTTCGCCGCAAGGATCAAGCAGACGAATCTGCAGATCGTGCCGTTTACGGCTGAGGATGCATTGTTCGCGGCAAATCTTGAGCCGGCGACGCGGCCGTTTGGCCTCAGCCTGGGGGACCGAGCGTGCCTGTCGCTTGGGCTGGTTCGGGAACAGCCCGTTTACACGGCTGATCGCATTTGGGGCCGTCTTGACGTCGGAGTTCATATCAACCTCATTCGCTGACCGCCTGGACATCGGAATTATTGCTCCGTCATCGCGATAGCTGGTTCGAGTTTCGCCGCCTGCCGCGCCGGCAGATAACAGGCGATCAGCGTGATCGCCGCCAGAACGACTACCGTGCCCGCCAGTGTCACTGGATCGTAAGGCGCAATCCCGAACAATCGCGACGACAATACAAACCCGAAGATAACGGCGAGCCCGAGTCCGATCACCAGCCCGGAGCCAAGCAGCTTCAGCCCGTCCTTGATGATCAGCCACAGCAAATCTTCCGGCAGCGCGCCCAGCGCGAGGCGCACACCCCATTCCGTCACCCGCTGCCCGACCGCGTAACTCAGCACGCCATAAACGCCCACCACGGCGAGCACCAGCGCGATGCCGCCGAAGGTCAGCAGCGACAGCATGACCGTTCGCCTGCCGCTTAACGTATCGGAGAGCTGCTGGCGTATGGTTTGAGTATCGAACACCGCCGCCGCTGGATCGACTTGATGGATGGCCCTCTTGAGCGCAGGTACAAGCTGCCCGGCCGGTAACGTCGTTTTCAGAACCAGATGCATCGTCCGGCTCGGGAATTGCCGCGCGCTGAGGTAGATCGCCTTATAGGGATCTTTCGCGCCGATACGCTTGCTCGTGACGGACTGCGCGACACCGACGATCGTGAAATCGACGTCGAAGCTCGTATGTACCTTCTGCCCAATGGGATCGCGGCCGTTGAACCATGCTTTTGCAAGGCGTGTATCGATGACGCCCACCACGCGGCTCCTGGTGTTGTCTTGCGGCTCGAAGCCTCGGCCCTTCACAATCGGAATGCCGAGCGCCTTGAAGTAGCTGCGGCCGACGTGAGTTACTACAACCTGTTCACCTCTGCGGATGCGCGACACGGCGCTGCCGGGTATCGAAACGCGCGATTGCCAGAATTGCTGCGCAAACGGTAAAGAGTCAGCGATGCCTGCGTATCTCACGCCGGGAAGCGCCCGCGCCCGCTGCACGATTTCTGCGTACAGATTCGCCAACGCTTCGTCGCCCGGATGATCATTGGGGGAGATGAGCAAGCCGGCGGTCAGGACATTGTCGGCGTCGAATCCCCGATCGATTCCGACGACATTGACAAAGCTGTGCAGCAGCAGCCCCGAACCTGCCAGCAAGGCCGTCGCCAACGCCACTTCGGAGATCGCCAGCAGGCCACGCGCGCGTCTTGCTCCACTTCCCCGGGTGGCCGTTCGGCCGCCCGATTGCAGAAGCGTTTGCAAATCCGTTCGCGTCAGATGCCAGATGGGCAGAACGCTGACCACGATGCCGGTCAATGCAACCACCACCAGCGCGAATATTCCGACGCGCCAGTCCGGCGAAATCGTGAAAATGCTGTGCCCACCGACCAGGCTCGAATGCTTGAGCAGCGCGAGGCTGGCCCAGCCGAACCCGACGCCGACGATGCCACCTGGGACGGCAAGACAAAGCCCTTCGACTAGTAATTGCCGGGCCAATATAGGCCGCGTGGCGCCGAGTGCGCCGCGCATGGCGATTTCATGGGCGCGGCCGAGCACCCGTGCCAACAACAGGTTGGCTACGTTGACGCACGTAATCAGCAGGACCAGCAGCACCGCACCTTCAAGCAGCAACAAGCGCGAGTGGTTGTTCCCGACCAGCAGCCGGTGATACGGCTCGGCGTGTGCGCGAAAACCAACCGGCTCCACGCCCGGCGGCGGCGGAAACTTGCGCTTCACAAAGGCGGCGACTTGTCGCAACTCTTGGCGGACAGCCTCGATCCCACTGCCCGGCTTGAGCCTGGCGAGCATGTAAATGCCGGGAAAGTTGAATTGCACCTTGGGATGCGGCTTCATGATCGTCGGCCGCCAGAAGGTCGCGGTGCGATCGGGAAAGGCGAAGCCTTGCGGCATAACGCCCAGCACCCGGTAAGGCCGCCCGCCGAGCCGCACCGTTTGCCCCACGACGTTCGGATTGCCGCCGAAGCTCTGCTGCCAGAGCTGATAGCTCAGAACAACTACCTGATCCTGTCCCGGCTCCTGATTGCTTGCCACAAAGACGTGCCCCAACAGCGGCTGCACCCGCAATA
>DASSTE010000039.1:0-27738 GCA_035708085.1 Gammaproteobacteria bacterium
GTTGTGGTCTCGCTTTCGGGAGCTTCGATCTCCATCAGCAGCTTATCGTCCGGCGCGCTGAGATTGCGATAAGTGTAGGTCGTCAGATTCCCCTTCGCGTCGGTGACCTTTTTCTGGTTGAGCCCGTAGGCAATGCTTTCGGTAGCGTCGCCATCTTCCGTACTGCGAACGACCTTGTACAACCGGCCGAGCAGATCATAGAAGTATTGCGTGCCGCTACTCGAGGTGGGGTTGGTCGAGGGATAACTTTCATAGGTGACGTGGCCGGCACTGTCAAACTGGCGATTGACGTAGGACGAGCCCTTCCTGGTCAAAACCGGTCGCAACAGGCTGTCGTAATAGGTGGTTTCGGTTTCGGCGCCGGTGGTTTCCGTTCGGCACAGGCTGCCGGAGTCGATACCGGCAGGTATATAGCTGCAGGTCGCTAAAGTGAACGTCGTCGGGTCCCAAGACTGAGTGCCGTTTGTCGGGTAGGTGATTTGCTTGAGGCGGCCGAGCGGATCATAGGCGTAATTGGTCGTATACCCGCGGGTATTGGTGACAGAGGCAATTGTGCCATCGCCATTGACCCCGACCGTCAATTGTCCGCCATCGGCAAAAGTGATATTTCGGGGTCGTCCACGATAGTAGTTGGTTAGCTGCGTTTGATAGCCGGCCGGGTCGGTAATTTTCGTCAGCAGACCTTCGCCAGTCCAACCGTAAGTGCCGACCAAGCGGCCGAATTTGGTAACCGAGCCGATGCGACCGCTAGAAAGGAAGGTGGCTGCATAGGGAACGAGATTAGCCACGTCAGACGGAGCTTTTATGGTGACGGAGGCCAATTGGCCGAGCCACCAGGCGGATCTGAGGTTTTCGTAGGTGTACGCCTTTTCGAGCTGTTGGCCCGAACTGTTGTATTCGAGGCGCATGAGCGGGTCGCCATAGCCGTCCCAGGACGAGTCAGAGTCTGGATTGGGTACTTCCCAACTATACGTGGCACCGTCTTGGGCAATGTGCTGTCCGGACTGCCGGACGATCGCTCGAGATCGTTCGTTGTTGCTCCACATGACGCCGGAGTCGCCGGCTTGGATATCACGCAAGCTGTAGTCGTTGGTCACTCGACGATAGTAATTGCTGTCGGACGCATGAAGATAATAATCGATCATATCCAGATTGCCTTCGTGCCAATCCAGACGGATGTCGAACCAGTACGTAGTCTTGCCACCGTCGGGATCGAGTACCGATACGGATTTGCGGGTGGCGCCGGAGCTGCCCGAATACCAGCCCGGAGTCTGAGAGTACTGGTAGGTCCAAGTCAGCGATGCCATGTTTGAACCGCTGATGGTCTTTGATTTAAGCGCGAGCGTGTAGTAGTCAATCGGATATTCAGCCCGTCCTGGCGCGCCCACATAGTCACTGAGACAATCGTCAGGCACATCCGCATGGCCTTGCCGGACCGCCCCGAGCACAAATTTTACGGTTGTGCCGTAAGGGCCGGTAATGGTGCCCGATACGGATGATGGCGCCGCACTTCCGGGGCCTTGCGTGCAATCGAGGGGATGATCAACATACAATGCGGCGTCAGCCAGAGCGCTTAAGTTGAATTTCCACTCGCGGCCGTCCGGTAATGTAACCGTGTACAGAAGCCCATTGGAATAAGCGTAGGTCCAAGTCTTCCCGTTGGCGACGACACTCCCTACCTTGCCATCGGAATTGTAGTTCACCTCGATCTTCCGCCCATCGTTGGCCGTTATCGAAGTCAGCTTACCGGACGAATCGTAATGATACGCCACCCAATTGCCAAACGGGTCCTCGACGCGGCTCGCCAGCATTACGAAGCGCGAGCGCGGGAGAATGTTGCCGTCATTGGTTTTCCTCAGCGCCGGCACCGGTTCAGTGGTCTGTCGATCAAAATAGTAGGTCCATCCATCCGGTGTATGGAGGATGAAGCCTTCACCCGGGGTGCCGCCGGCTTCACCGTTCTTATCCACGCCGCCGTTAATGCTAGAGCACTCGATCGCCCAGTAGTTGTTGGTGACGATGGGATATTGGCTGGAGCTCGTAGGCGTCAGAGCATCGTTTCCGACTCTCAGAAGCTCCTGCGTCCCTTTGCCGGGGATATGCACATAGTAGCCGTGCCAATAGTCCGACGGTTCGTATTTCGGGTAACCATCTTTGAAGCGTTCCGGGGGTGGCGGTCCAAATGCGCTGCAGCGGTCATCTGGCCAACCACCGTCAGGCGCGTTCGGCGTTTTTTGCGCGAGTACTGTGTAAATCTTCGGGATATCGATGCGCCAGTCATGCAACTCGCCGATATCTGTTGTTAATGGCGAGGTGATGAAATGGCCATCCGGCGTAAATGTGCGCGCAAACTCGACCGGCAGATCACTGTTGCCCGGGATAGAGACATCAACTTCGCGGATAGTAAGCTGACCTGAGGCCAAGTCGACTTGACCACCCACCGGATCATCGCCCAATGGGTTGAGTGTTTTGTCGACCGTATAGAGCTTGTCGATCTCGTCGCCTGGCGTGACGCTGCCGCCGCTACTGGCATAAGCCGATACAAGCGGCGGAGCGCAAATCAGCAAGCCGAGGACCAAAAAGTAGAGAGACCGCTTATTCTTCATGCCCCATCCCCACCCCAAGCTATTTTATTAGATCGCAATTTACCGCAGATTCCGGAATTTGCAAATCTTTTTTATCAGGGCATTTTTAGAAGCACGAATCAGGGCTTGTCTGCTGGCTCTCCCGGCGCTTTGACGGCCGCGAGCCGCCGCAGGATCACCTGCACGAGATCGCTGCGCATCGCGTCGAGCAGGCGTTGCGCTTCCTGGTTGCCGGCCAGTACGTTGTCGGGGTCGAAAACGTAATCGCGCGTCAGCGACACGGTTTGCGGCTCAAGCAGCGTCTGGCCCTGATGAGTGACCGAGAACGAAACGGCGTAATGCAACTCGTAGGCTTGCGGGCGGTCTTTGCTGTCGACGGAGCTGACGCGCTGACCGGCGTCGTCGCGCAGGATGTGCAGTTCGGCGGTCGCGACAGCCGGCGACTGAACCACTTCAATGTTTGTGCCACTCAGTGCGCGTGTCAATTCGCGGACCAGCGTGCCGTACGGGTTCGCGCCGACGATAACGGTGCGCTGCATGACCGGCGGCAGGTTGCGGGCCCGTTGCAGGTGATAGCCGCAGCCGGCAAGCGCGAGCGCGACGAGCAACAGGGCGAGTCGTTTCATTACACCACCACGTTGACGAGCTTGCCGGGCACCACGACGACGCGCCGGACCGGCTTGTCGCCGATGAAGCGCTGCACGTTTTCGTCCGCGAGCGCAGTTTGTTCGACCGCGCCACGGTCGGCGTCGGCATCGACGGTCACGCGGCCGCGCAGCTTGCCGTTGACCTGCACGACGATGTCGAGCTGATCGCGCTGCAACGCGTGCGGATCTACTTTCGGCCAGCGCGCGTCGATGACCGCGCCGGCATGCCCGAGTGCGCGCCACAGCCGGTGACACACGTGCGGCACGATCGGCGCCAGCAGCAGTACCGCCGTATCCAGCGCCTCTTGGATGACCGCGCGATCGGCATCATCGAGCGGCTCAAAGCGGTTCACGGTGTTGAGCAGTTCCATGACGGCCGCGATCGCCGTATTGAATGTGTAGCGTCGGCCAATGTCGTCGCCGACCTTGGCGATGGTCGCGTGCGTCTGACGGCGCAGCTCGCGCGCCGCGTCACTCAGCTCGCGCGGACGCGCCTCGACCGGCCCTTGCGCCACGTGTTCGGCGACGGTGCGGTACAGGCGTTTCAGGAATCGTACCGCGCCCTCGACGCCGGCTTCCGACCATTCCAGCGTTTGCTCCGGCGGCGCCGCGAACATCGTGAACAGGCGCACCGCGTCGGCGCCGTAGCGCTGCATCAGCGTCTGCGGATCCACACCGTTGTTTTTCGACTTCGACATTTTGCCGAGACCGCCGAATTCCACCGGCTGGCCGTCCGCGGCGACGCCCGTATCGTTCGCACCCGTCTTGACGCCGGCGGGATCGTAATAGGTGACGCGGCCCTCGGCGTCGCGGCGAAACCAGATCTGGTTGAGCACCATGCCCTGCGTCAGCAGGTTGGTGAACGGCTCGTCGATCTTGAGCAGGCCGAGGTCGCGCATCACCTTCGTCCAGAACCGCGAATACAACAGGTGCAGAATCGCGTGCTCGATGCCGCCGATGTACTGGTCGACCGGCAGCCAGTAATCGGCGCGTGCGTCAACCATCGCTGAATTGCTGCCGGGAGAGGTGTAGCGCATGTAATACCACGACGAATCGACGAACGTGTCCATCGTGTCGGTCTCGCGCCGCGCACGGCCGCCGCAGCGCGGGCAGTCGCAGTTGACGAAACTGTCGCAGCGCGCCAGCGGATTGCCGCTGCCGTCCGGCGCGAGGTCTTCGGGGAGCACCACCGGCAGCTGGTCTTCCGGAACCGGCACGGCGCCGCACTGCTCGCAGTGGATGATCGGGATCGGGCAGCCCCAGTAGCGCTGGCGCGAGATACCCCAGTCGCGCAGGCGATATTGCACACGCTTTTCGCCCAGCGCCTTTGCTTCGAGCGCCGCGGCGATCGCGTCGGTCGCCCCCTGGAAGCCGAGACCGTCGTAGCGTCCGGAATTCACGCAGGCGCCGTCCTTCGCCGCGTACCACGCCTGCCACTCGGCTGCGTCGTATTGCTCGCCCTTGACCGCGACGACCTGCCGGATCGGCAGCGCGTACTTGTGGGCAAATGCGAAATCGCGCTCGTCGTGGCCGGGCACGCCCATCACCGCGCCTTCGCCGTAGCCCATCAGCACGTAGTTGCCGATCCAGACCGGCACGTCTTCGCCGGTCAGCGGATGACGCACGCTGAAACCGGTCGACACGCCCTCCTTTTCCTGCGTCGCGAGTTCCGCCTCGGTGACGCCACCGGCGCGGCATTTTTCTATGAACGCGGCGGCGTCGGGATTGCCTTCGGCCAGCCGCTGCGCGAGCGGATGTTCGGCAGCGACCGCGACGAAGGTCACGCCCATCAGCGTGTCCGCACGCGTCGTGAACACCCACAATTTTTCGTCATGGCCGTCGAGCGTGTACGGGAACGCGATGCGCACGCCCTCGCTCTTGCCGATCCAGTTGGCCTGCATCGTGCGCACACGCTCCGGCCAGCCGTCCAGATCGTCGAGTGCAGCGAGCAGCTCATCGGCGTAGGCGGTGATGCGCATGTAGTACATCGGGATGTCGCGCTTTTCGACCAGCGCGCCGGTGCGCCAGCCGCGCCCGTCGATGACCTGCTCGTTGGCGAGCACGGTCTGATCGACCGGATCCCAGTTCACCGCGCCGGTCTTTTGATAGACCAGCCCTTGTTCGAGCATCTTCAGGAACAGCCACTGGTTCCAGCGATAGTAGTCGGGCTCGCAAGTCGCGAACTCGCGCGACCAGTCGATGCCGAAGCCGAGCGCTTGCAACTGGCCGCGCATGTAGTCGATGTTGTCGCGCGTCCAGCGGCCGGGCGGTATGCCGTTTTCCATCGCGGCATTTTCGGCCGGCAGGCCGAATGCATCCCAGCCCATGGGCTGCAGCACGTTCCTGCCGCGCATGCGGTGATACCGCGAGATCACGTCGCCGATGGTGTAGTTGCGCACGTGGCCCATGTGCAGCTTGCCGCTCGGGTACGGCAGCATGCACAGGCAGTAGTACTTGTCGCCCGGGGCGTCCTCCCGCGCGACGAAGGCGTCAGCCTCGCGCCAGTAGGTCTGTGCTTCGGCTTCGATTTCCTCGGGTCTGTAGCTGCTGTCCATCCGATTGATTCAGGTTAGGCGAACGCGAAAGTGTATCGTGTTCTTCGGCGGTGTACATCAACGCGGCGAACGTGCCGACGAAAATGACGTAATAATCAATGATCAGCGAGTGGTTAAAAATCGTCTCGGTGATGCCGAAGATCGCAAAGCCGCTGATGACGATCATACCGGCGTAGGCGCAGCGCCGAACGGCCGCATCACGCGCACCGAGACGGCCGGCGAACAGGTATGCGGGCACGCCGAGCAACAGCAGCAATTCGATCATGCCGATGATGCCGCGGCTCGCCAGCGCGTTCAGGTACTGATTGTGCGGATGATCGTAGGTCGCCGTGACGGGCGCGGCGAGGCCCTTGTCAACGCGCATCGCCGCCGCCGCACGGTACGCGCCGGTGCCGACGCCGGCAATCCAGTGGTTCGTGAAGATGTCCCACGCGACGCCCCACATCGCGAGCCGCGCGCCGACCGACGTGGCAGTATAAAAGTAGCGGTACGCGCCGGGGTTCATCTGCAACGGCACGACCCACAGCTCGTCCCCCGCCGGCACTTCCAGGCCGAGCCGATCATAACGGCGAAAGCGCTGCGGCTTGCCTGTAATCACGATTTTGCGATACTCCGGCCAGTGGACGCGCTGTTCGCCGGTGCCGGAAATCCGCACGCGGCCGGTGCCGCGCACCAGCACGCTCGCGAAGCCGGGCATGTCGTCGTGATCGACGATGCGCGAGATCCACGCCCAGCCGCCGTGATCCGGGTCGGCTGTCAGATGCAGCGCCATGCCGCCGGCGCAGCGGTCGCCGAAACCGGCCTTCTCGAGCGCGCCCGCGTCATGCACCGCCTCGATCCGCGGCGCGTGCTTGCCATGCCTGATCGCCGAATGCGCCAGCCCGCGCGCCAGCGGCCGCGCGCTGATGCAGGTCGATCTGGGCACGGCGGCGACGGCATCGCGAAAATGGATATAGCTGTTCCAGCCGCCGAAGGCGGCCGCGATGCGCGGCCCCATCCCGATCGCCGGCACCGCGACCACGGCGGCCGCAATGGCGATCGCGCCGCCGATGACCGCGAGCCGCCAGCGCACGCCCAGGTGCCGCGTCAACGCCGCGATGGCGAGCGCACCGAAGACCGGTATCGCCAGCCAGCCGCCGCGCGTGCCGGAGAGGATGCTCGCGGTCAGCCCACCGGCGAGACCCAGGATGCCGGCGGTCACGACCAACCAGCGTCGCCAGCCGCCACGCGTATCCGGCATCATCACGATCGCGACGAAACCGGACATCAGCGCGAGGTCGCCGAAGGTGATGGCAATACTGTCGCCGGCTGCGCGCACCACGCCGTTGGCTTCGAAGTATTGCGCCAGCCCGCAACCGGCGGCGACCACCGAGCCGATGACGAATGCCAGCCAGACCGTCCAGCGCGGCGGCCCGAGGCGGCGCAGCGCGAGGTAGGCGGGGATCATCACAATGAAACGCAGAAACCGGCCGAGCACGCGAAAGCCGAGATTCGTCTGGACGCCGTGGAGATAGGCGAAGATCGCGATTCCGGCATAGGCGGCCGCGACCCAGACGAGCAGCTTCTCGGCGGCCGTGAGCCCGCGGCCGAAGCCGTAGCGGAAGCCGAGATACATGCCGACGAGGCCGAGCGCCAGCAGCGAATAGCTGTCGACGCGGTCGACAACGAGCGCCATCGTCGCCGTGGCGACCATGGCGAGCGTGACGATGATCTGACAGGCGCGATTTCCCCAACCGTACTGCAATACCGCAGTCACTGTGTGTGTGCCTTTTGCCGGCGGCGTTCCTGAATGGCCGCTATCGTCGCACCGAACAGTATTGCCAGCAAGGCAAATACCAGCGGCAGATTACCGCCGGCCACGGCGTACGGCGTCGCGCCGGCGTACGGGCGCACCTTGGCGGTCAGTACGCCGACGGTGTCGATCGGCAGCCGCTTGAGCACCCGGCCGTGCGGGTCGACGACCGCGGTGATGCCTGTATTGGTCGCGCGCACCGCGAAACGGCCGGCTTCGAGTGCGCGCATGCGCACAATCTGCAAGTGCTGCGGCAGCGCGATCGAGTCGCCGAACCAGGCATCGTCGCTGACGTTGATGAGCAGGTTGGCCGCCGGCAGCATCCGGATCAGCTGGGCGCCGAACGCATCCTCGTAGCAGATCGAAATCGCCGCCTTCCAGCGGCCAAGGTCGACCGGCGTCTGGTCGGCGCTGCCGGGAGCGTAACTCGAATATGGCAGGTTCATGTACTTGAGCCAGCGGCGTACCCAATGCGGGACGGGAAAGTACTCGCCGAACGGTACCAGGTGTTCCTTGTAATAGAACTGCGGATGCGTGCCGTTGAGCACCACGACGGCGTTGTAGTAAATCGGTTTATGCGCCTCATTCAAGCCATGCCACACAGGTACACCGAGCACCAGCTCGCCGCCGTGGCCGACAACCTGGTTGGCGAGCGGCAGGACGTAATCGGCGGCGACGTCGCGCAGCAGCGCCGGGATCGCCGTCTCCGGCCAGATGATTACATCGCTGCCGAGATGCTTGAGCGTGAGGTCGCGATAGCGCTTGAGCGACTGCGCAAACGCGTGTTCGTTCCACTTGGTCGACTGCGCGATGTCGCCCTGCACGAGGCTGATAGTGAAAGGCGGACCGACCGGATGCGTCCAGTTGACCGCGCGCAGCCAGAAGCCCAGCACCCAGACGAGGATCAGTGCCGCGAGCGCCAGCATGCGACGGCGCTGCGCGAGGGCCAACCCCCGCCGGGACGGTGCGAAGATCAGGACCGCGAGGCCGGCCGTCAGCGCGACCGTAAAGCCGATGCCGAACACGCCGGCGATCGGACCGTAACCGGCAAGCGGCGAATCAACCTGGCTGTAGCCGGCGGCGAGCCAGGGAAAGCCGCTCGCGATCCAACTGCGCACCCATTCCAGCAGCGCCCACAGCGCCGGCAGCGCCACCAGATAGCGCCGCCAGCCGCGCGCGGGCGCCAGATACGCCGCCGCCCACAGTACCGTCGCCGAAAACAGGCCCATCACCGCAACCAGAACGAAGAGCATCAGCGCCGCGAGCCAGATCGGTGCGTTGCCGATCAGGTGCACGCTGATATAAATCCAGTAAACGCCGAAGGCGAACTCGGCGAAACCGAACAGCCAGCCGAGCAGGAAAGCGCGCTGGGGACGCTGGTCCTCGGCCAGCCAGAACAGCGCCGCGAGAGTGAGCGGCATGAGAGGGAACCCGCCGAACGGCGCGAACGCCAGCACGGCGATCGCGCCCAGCGCAAGGGCGACCAGCGGCCCGACCGGCAGTGATTTCACGACACCGGCGAATCCGCGTCGAACGTCACTTCCAGCAAATGAATCCGCCGGCTGTCGGCGCTGATGACTTTGAATTCGCACGTCCCCAGTCTCGTTTTCTCGCCCCGCCTCGGCATGTGCGCAAAACCCTGCATGACGAGGCCACCCACGGTGTCGAATTCCTCGTCGCTGAACGCCGTGCCGAAATACTCGTTGAAATCCTCGACCGGCGTCAGCGCCTTGACGGTAAAGTGACGCTCGCCGCGGCGCACGATCTGGTTTTCCTCGTCGATGTCGTGCTCGTCGTCGATCTCGCCGACAATCTGCTCCAGCACGTCCTCGATCGTCACCAGGCCCGCGACGCCGCCGTATTCGTCGACGACGATCGCCATGTGGTTACGGCTGGCGCGAAACTCCTTCAGCAGCATGTTGAGGCGCTTGCTCTCCGGAATGAACGGCGTCGGCCGGAGATATTCACGCACGCTGAACGTTGCGCCCTCGCCTTCGGTGAAATGCCGCAGCAGGTCCTTGGCCAGCACGATGCCGGCGATCTCGTCGCGGCTCTCGCCGATCGCAGGGAAGCGCGAGTGCCCGGATTCGATGATCAGCGGCAGCAGGTCGGCGAGCGCCGCGTCCTTGTCGATCACCACCATCTGCGAGCGCGGCACCATTACGTCGCGCACCTGCATCTCCGCGACCTGAAGGACGCCTTCGAGCATCGCCAGCGCGTCTGCATCGAACAGCTCGCGTTCCTGCGCGTCGCGCAGCAATTCCAGCAGTTCCTCGCGGTCGCGGGGTTCGCCGGCGAGCGCCTGGCCCAGACGTTCAAACCAGGACCGGCTCTGCGCCGGCTGGGTACTGGGGTCGTCGTCTGACATTCGGAATATCGTTCTCTGGCTCAAAGGGGCCATTCTACCGAATATGGGAGGGGTAAAAGGTAAAAGGTTAAAGGTTAAGGGCCGGGAGCGGCCTTTAACCCTTCACCTTTAACCCTTGACCCTTTACCTTCCTTTGTACGGATCCCCATACCCGAGCTCGGCCAGGATAACGATCTCCAGCCCTTCCATCTCGTCCGCTTCGGCATCGTTCTGATGGTCGAAGCCGATCAGGTGCAGGATGCCATGCACCGTCAGGTGCGCCCAGTGCGCCTCGACCGGCTTGCCCTGCTCGGCGGCCTCGGCCGCGACCACCGGGCCGCAGATCACGAGATCGCCGATCAGCGGGAGATCGACGCCCGGCGGCAACTCGGCCGGAAACGACAGCACGTTGGTTGGACCTTCGCGATCGCGGTAGCGCCGATTGAGCGCCGCCCCTTCGTCGGTATCGACGATGCGGATCGCCACCTCGGCATCCTCGCGGCGGCCGGCCAGCGCCGCCGCCACCCAGCGGCTGAAATCGGTTTCGCCGGGCGCCGCGCCGCCCGGCCACGCCGACTCGACGTGAACGTCAATCACCATTGCGATTATTGGTAGCTTCGTAGGCCGTCACTATCCGCTGCACCAGCGCGTGGCGCACGACATCTTGCGCGCTGAAGAACGTGAAGCTGATGCCTTTGACGTCCTTGAGCACTTCGACCGCATCGCGTAGCCCCGAGCGTTGCTTCGACGGCAGATCGATCTGCGTTACGTCGCCGTTTACGACCGCGCGCGAGCCGAAGCCGATACGGGTTAGAAACATTTTCATCTGCTCGACAGTCGTGTTCTGCGCCTCGTCGAGAATTACGAAGGCTTCGTTGAGCGTCCGCCCGCGCATGTATGCGAGCGGCGCGACCTCGATCACCTGGCGCTCGATCAGCCGCGCAACCTTTTCAAAGCCGAGCATTTCATAGAGCGCGTCGTAAATCGGCCGGAGATACGGGTCGACTTTCTGGGCCAGGTCGCCGGGCAGAAAACCGAGCCGTTCGCCCGCCTCGACCGCCGGGCGTACCAGCACCAGACGACGGACCTCGTCGCGCTCCAGCGCTTCGACCGCGCTCGCAACGGCGAGATAGGTCTTGCCGGTGCCGGCCGGCCCAATGCCGAAGTTAAGGTCGTGGCGCTGGATGTTGTGCAGGTAGCGGCGCTGGTTGGCGCCGCGCCCGCGGATGCGGCCCCGGCGTGTCTGGATAACGACATCGTCCGCGCCGCTTTCGCTGCCGCTGCCGGTGGCGCTCGCCTCCTGCAGGGCCAAATGAATGCGTTCCGGATTCAGCGGCTGGTTGGCGGTGTCGGCATACAGCGACGTCAACACGCTTGCCGCCGCGTCGACCGCCGGCGCATCGCCGATCAGGTGGAAGTGATTGCCGCGATTGTTGATTTCGACGCCGAGGCGCTGCTCGATCTGGCGCAGGTGCCGGTCGAACTCGCCGCCCAGATTTGCCAGCCGGGTGTTGTCGGCCGGCTCCAGTACGAGATCGCGGGAATCAGGCAACGGCGGGTTCTTGCTCGATGGCAACACGGCCACGAAGCGAGTTCGGCAGCGCTTCGGTGATCGTGATGTCGACGAACCGGCCGATCATCGCGGGATCGCCGGCAAAATTGACCACCCGATTGCATTCGGTGCGCCCGGCCAGCTCGCGCGGGTTCTTCGTGGACGGCCGCTCGACCAGGATGCGCTGCACGGTGCCGACGAGGCGCTGCTTGTAGGCCTCGCCGTATTCCTGGATGCGCGCCTGCAGGTGTTGCAGCCGGCGCTTCTTTTCTTCCGCGCTGGTGTCGTCCGGATAGCCGGCCGCCGGCGTGCCGGGACGGGCGCTGTAGATGAAGCTGAACGCCTGGTCGAACTGCACCGCGTCGATCAGCGCCATGGTCTGCTCGAACTCGGCTTCGGTCTCGCCGGGGAAACCGACGATAAAGTCGGACGACAGGCTGATGTCCGGACGCACGGCGCGCAGCTTGCGGATTTTGGACTTGAACTCAAGCGCCGTATGGCCGCGCTTCATCGCGGCCAGGATGCGGTCGGAGCCGCTTTGTACCGGCAGGTGCAGATAGTTGGCCAGCTCCGGCACTTCGGCGAACGCACTGATCAGGCTGTCGGAAAATTCGAGCGGGTGCGACGTGGTAAAGCGAATCCGGTCGATGCCGTCGATGGTCGCGACGTAGCGGATCAGCAGTGCCAGGTCGGCTTCGTCGCCCGCCGGCGTGCGCCCGCGGTAGCCGTTGACGTTCTGCCCGAGCAGCGTCACCTCCCGCACGCCCTGCTCGGCCAGGTCGACCACCTCGGTGATGACTTCGTCGAACGGCCGGCTGACTTCCATGCCGCGGGTGTAGGGTACGACGCAGTAAGTGCAATATTTGCTGCAGCCTTCCATGATGGAGACGAACGCGGTCGGACCTTCGGCGCGCGGCGCGGGGAGGTAGTCGAACTTTTCGATTTCGGGGAAGCTGATGTCGACTGCGGCGCGCTCTGTCACCCGCGCCTGGTTGAGCAACGCCGGCAGGCGGTGCAACGTCTGCGGGCCGAAAACTACGTCCACCAGCGGGGCGCGTGCGGCGAGCTGCTCGCCTTCCTGGCTGGCGACGCAGCCGCCGACGCCGATCATGCGGCCGGGGCGGGCGGCCTTCCAGTCGTGCCAGCGGCCAAGGTACGAGAACACCTTTTCCTGTGCCTTCTCGCGAATAGAGCAGGTGTTGATCAGGAGCAGGTTCGCTTCGTCGGGATCGGCGGTTAGTTCGTAGCCGTCGGATGCATTAAGCACGTCCGCCATTTTAGCCGAGTCGTACTCGTTCATCTGGCAGCCGAATGTCTTGATATACACCTTAGGGGTCATTCCCGGAAGCTTACCTTTTACGTTCGTCGGTTTCCACAATCCAGTCGTAAATTCTGTTTTGAACGAGAGGGGAACTTGAGCTATGATCGTCCCCCTTCTCCGCATCTCATCCCCCGGCAGCGGGCCGGTACTTGTGTCAGGAGCCGAGGTTTCGGGAATCAATGAAAGACGCCGCTCAAAGGGGGACCGCCGCCGCGCGCCATGCGGATCACGTCTGCCTCCGCGATTGCACCGAACAGGCTCTGGAAAAATACTTCAACGATCTCAATGGTCATGGCGCCGAGGACGTTTACGCGATGGTGCTCGGCGAAATCGAGCCGCCGTTGCTGAAGACGGCGCTCAAGTATTGCCGCGGCAACCAGTCGCGCGCGGCCGCCTTGCTGGGCATCAGCCGCAGCACCTTGCGGAAGAAATTGCAGACTTATCAGATTAATCTTTAGGCGGATTGCTCACACGACCACCCGCCCTCGCGCCGCGCCGGGCCAGTCGCCTTCAAATGCGCCTTTTCTTGAACCCTCTCCCTCAGGGAGAGGGTAGGGTGAGGGGAGTTAATGCAAAATCCAATTCGCCGCGCATTAATCAGCGTTTCCGACAAGACAGGCGCGGCCGATTTCGCTCGCGCACTCGCCGGGCGAGGGGTGGAAATCCTCTCGACAGGCGGCACGGCCAAGCTGCTGCGCGATGCCGGCATCCCGGTCGTCGAAGTCGGCGACTACACCGGCTTCCCGGAAATCATGGCCGGGCGTGTCAAGACGCTGCACCCGAAAATCCACGGCGGGCTGCTTGGCCGGCGCAGTATCGATGACGGCGTCATGGCGAAGCACGACATCCCGCCGATCGACCTGCTGGTGGTTAACCTGTATCCGTTTGCGGCGACCGTCGCGAAGCCCGACTGCCGGTTCGAGGATGCAATCGAAAATATCGATATCGGCGGCCCGACGATGCTGCGCGCGGCGGCGAAGAACTTTGACGCGGTGACGGTTGTGGTGGATACGGCCGATTATGCGCGCGTCCTCGGCGCGATGGAAGAAGGTAACGGCGCCGTCGACGACGCGCTGCGTTTCGAGCTGGCGGCAAAGACGTTCGCGCACACGGCAGGGTACGACGCAGTGGTTTCGAACTGGCTGGGGACGCACGCGCCGGACCAGGAACCGGCCCTGTTCGGCGACAGCTACACCGTTCAGTTTCACAAGGTCGCCGACATGCGTTACGGCGAGAATCCGCATCAGCAGGCGGCGTTTTACCGGGACGCGGCGACAGCGGAAACAGGCATTGCGGATGCGCGGCTGCTGCAGGGCAAGCCGTTGTCGTTCAACAACGTTGCCGATGCCGATGCCGCACTCGCCTGCGTGCGCAGCTTCGGTGAAACCGCGTGCGTGATCGTCAAACACGGCAACCCGTGCGGTGTGGCGCAGGCGTCGCTGCCGCGCACCGCCTACGAACGCGCATTCGCGACCGATTCCACCTCCGCCTTCGGCGGCATTATCGCCTTTAACCGCGCCGTGGACGAAGCGACTGCCGCCGCGATCGTCGAGCGCCAGTTTTTCGAAGTGCTGATTGCGCCGGAAGTGGACGAGGCGGCACTGGCAGTGCTGGCCAAGCGCAAAAACGTGCGCGTGCTGGTGACCGGTGAACTCCTAAGTGCGCCGTCGGCGCAACTCGATTACCGCCGCGTTGCCGGCGGACTGCTGGTTCAGGAAAGCGATCGCGGCATCATCGGTGTAGACGATCTCAAGGTCGTGACCCGTCGCCAGCCGAGCGACAGCGAAATCCATGATCTGCTGTTCGCCTGGAAAGTCGTCAAGTTCGTCAAATCGAATGCCATTGTCTATTGCCGCGACGGGCAGACGCTCGGCATCGGCGCGGGCCAGATGAGCCGCGTGGACAGCGCTGCGATTGCCGCCCAGAAGGCTGCCGCCGCGCGCCTGGATATCCGCGGCGCAGTGATGGCTTCGGATGCCTTTTTCCCGTTCCGCGACAACATCGACGTGGCCGCCGAGGCCGGCATTCGCGCGGTGATCCAGCCCGGCGGATCGATGCGCGATGAAGAAGTCATCGCTGCGGCTAATGAAAATGATATTGCGATGGTGTTTACCGGAATGCGGCATTTTCGGCATTGATATGAAAATTTTGATCGTCGGCGGCGGGGGCCGCGAACATGCGCTTGCCTGGAAAATCGCGCAATCGCCGCGCGTGGAACGCGTTCTGGTGGCACCGGGCAATGCCGGCACGGCGGTTGAACCGAAGTGTGAAAACGTGGCCGTTGCAGCAACCGATATTGACCGGTTGCTCGCGCTGGCGCGCGCCCGCGATGTCGATCTGACCGTCATCGGCCCGGAGGCGCCGCTGGTCGCCGGCATTGTCGATCGTTTCGATGCCGCCGGCCTCGCCTGCTTTGGGCCGTCCGCGGCCGCCGCGCAACTCGAAGGCTCGAAAGCCTTCGCCAAGGATTTCATGGCGCGGCACGGCATTCCGACCGCGCGCTACCGTACCTTCACGGAAGTCGAACCCGCACTCGCCTTCGTTCGCGAACTCGGCGCGCCGGTGGTCATCAAGGCCGACGGCCTTGCCGCGGGCAAAGGCGTCATCGTCGCGGGAAATGTCGATGACGGCGACGCCGCGGTACGCGATATGCTCGCCGGCAACGCGTTCGGCGAAGCCGGCCATCGTGTCGTCGTCGAAGAATTCCTGGCCGGCGAAGAAGCGAGTTTCATGGTCATGACCGACGGCGAGCATATCCTGCCGCTCGCCTCATCGCAGGACCACAAGCGCCGCGATGACGGCGACCGCGGCCCCAACACCGGCGGCATGGGCGCGTATTCGCCGGCGCCGGTGGTCACGCCCGCGGTCGAACAACGCATCCTGAGTGAAGTCATTCTGCCGACAATCCGCGGAATGACTGCCGACGGCATCCGCTATCGTGGCTTCCTCTACGCCGGCCTGATGATCGCCGGCGACGGTTCGCCGAGCGTGGTCGAATTCAACTGCCGCCTCGGCGACCCGGAAACGCAACCGATCCTGATGCGGCTGAAGAGCGACCTGGTGGATTTGTGCGAGGCTGCGCTTAACGGCACGCTCGACTCAGTCGACGCCGAATGGGACCCGCGACCGGCGCTGGGGGTCGTGATGGCGTCCGGCGGGTACCCCGGAATCTACACCAAGGGGCACCTGGTCAGCGGTCTGGATTCCGTCAACGATGAAGCGGTCAAAGTCTTTCACGCCGGTACGGCGCTCAAAGACAATCATGTAGTGACGTCAGGCGGTCGCGTACTTTGTGTGACAGCACTGGGCGACGACATCGCCGCCGCGCGGTGCAACACCTTTGCCGCGGCACAGAAAATCGACTGGCAGGATTGCTTTTATCGCCGCGACATCGGCCATCGCGCCTTAAATCACCGCTAGGACCGAGTTAAGACACAGCTCCAACCACTTAGTCCTGGCGACTCAGTCCTAGCTACTAACTTTACCGCTTCATCGAATCGAAGAACTCGGCGTTCGTCTTCGTATCCTTCATCTTGCCCATCAGGAATTCGATCGCGGCGAGTTCGTCCATCGGGTGCAGGAGCTTGCGCAGAATCCAGATCTTCTGCAGGTCGTCCTGCGAAATCAGCAGCTCTTCCTTGCGGGTGCCGGAACGATTGATGTTGATGGCCGGGAAGATGCGCTTCTCGGCGATGCGCCGGTCGAGGTGCACCTCCATGTTGCCGGTACCCTTGAACTCCTCGTAAATGACGTCGTCCATGCGCGAGCCGGTTTCTACCAGCGCGGTGGCGAGAATTGTCAGGCTGCCGCCCTCCTCGATGTTGCGTGCCGCGCCGAAGAAGCGCTTCGGCCGTTGCAGCGCGTTGGCATCGACGCCGCCGGTCAGCACCTTGCCCGATGACGGCACGACGGTGTTGTAGGCACGCGCAAGACGCGTAATCGAGTCGAGCAGAATCACCACGTCGTGCTTGTGCTCGACCAGGCGCTTCGCCTTTTCGATCACCATTTCCGCGACCTGCACGTGACGGCTGGCCGGTTCATCGAACGTGCTCGAGACCACTTCGCCGCGCACCGAGCGCGCCATCTCGGTCACCTCTTCCGGCCGTTCGTCGATCAGCAGCACGATCAGGTACACCTCCGGATGATTGGTCGTGATCGACTGCGCGATGTTCTGCAGCATCATCGTCTTGCCTGCTTTCGGCGGCGACACGATCAGACCGCGCTGGCCCTTGCCGACCGGCGAGATCATGTCGATGATGCGCGCGGTGATGTCCTCGGTGCTGCCGTTGCCGCACTCCATCCCCAGCCGCTCTTTCGGAAACAGCGGCGTCAGGTTTTCGAACAACACCTTGCGTTTGGTGTTCTCCGGCTTGTCGAAATTGATCTCGCTGACCTTGAGCAGCGCGAAGTAGCGTTCGCTGTCCTTGGGCGGCCGGATCCGTCCGGAGACCGTATCGCCGGTCCGCAGGTTGAAGCGCCGGATCTGGCTCGGCGAGACGTAGATATCGTCCGGCCCGGCGAGATACGAACCTTCGGCGGAGCGCAGGAAGCCGAAGCCGTCCTGCAGAATCTCCAGCACGCCGTCGCCGTAAATTTCCTCGCCGCGCTTGGCGTGCGCCTTCAGGACTGAAAAGATCACGTCCTGCTTGCGCGCTCGCGCCATGCCCTCGATGCCCATCGATTGGGCAAGATCGATCAGTTGAGAGGCAGGCTGCTGCTTCAGTTCAGTCAGATTCATTGGAGTGGGTTTCTCGAAAAAACGATTGGGAAAACTCGGGGATGTGTCGCGCCGCGATTGTTATGGTTGTTGCCGGCCGGCGGTTTGCGGTTCAACCGCCGGCCGATAAAAACCGCCCATCTCGATGATGGGCGTCAGTTCATTCAAAGGTTGGTGTCCAGAAAAGCAGTCAACTGCGATTTCGACAGCGCGCCGACTTTCTGCGCATGCACATTGCCGTCCTTGAACAGCATCAGCGTCGGGATGCCGCGAATGCCGTATTTCGGCGGCGTCTGCGGATTCTCGTCGATGTTCAGCTTGACGAATTTCAGCTTGTCGGCGTAGTCGCCGGCGATATCGTCGATGATCGGCGCGATCATCTTGCACGGGCCACACCATTCGGCCCAGTAGTCGACCAGCACCGGTTTGTCCGCCTTGAGCACATCGGCTTCAAAGCCGGCGTCGCTGGTATGCACAATCTGTTCGCTCACTATGGATAACCTCCTGTCGGGCATCTACCCGTCCGGCCGGGCCGGAAGCAAAAACGGAAATATGACGTGGCACGCCCAATCGGGCACAATATAAGCGTTAGAAATGAGATTTGACGAGGCGGCCACCCCGCGAGTTCGCGGGAAGACTGTCGGAATTTCCCTGTATTTGAGCCTAATCCCGGCCGGATTGCAAGAGCCCGGTGAAATTTTTTCATCCGGCGCCTGTCGCGGTCACGCCGGTTTCCGACGGAATATTACACGGACACATATGAGCGATCAATTCAGCACCATGACATTCGACGCGCTGCCGCTGGCCGCCCCACTCAAGGAGGCGGCACACGATATCGGCTTCGAATATTGCACGCCGATCCAGGCGGAGTGCCTGCCGATCGCTCTCGAAGGCCGCGACGTGGCGGGCCAGGCCCAAACCGGTACCGGCAAGACCGCCGCATTCCTGCTCGCACTGTTTCATATTCTGCTGGCCGACCCACCCCCCGAATCGCGCAAGCCGACCCAGCCGCGTGCCCTGGTCGTCGCACCGACACGTGAGCTGGCGGTACAGATTCACAAGGATGCAGTCGCGCTCGGCGCCCACACCGACTTCCGCCTCGGGCTCGTCTACGGCGGCGCCGGCTACGACCAGCAGCGCGAGATGCTGCGCGAGGGCGTGGACGTGCTGATCGGCACACCCGGCCGGCTGATCGACTACCACAAGCAGCGCATCTACGACCTGCACGCGCTGCAGGTAACGGTGCTCGACGAGGCCGACCGAATGTTCGACATGGGCTTCATCAAGGACATCCGCTACCTGCTCCGGCGCATGCCGCACCCGACGGAGCGGCTCAGCATGCTGTTTTCGGCAACGCTGTCGCACCGCGTGCTCGAACTCGCCTACGAGCACATGAACAACCCCGAGCTGATCCGCATCGACCCCGAGCAGATGACGGTCGAGAAAATCCGCCAGGTCGTCTACATGCCGGCGATGTCGGAAAAGATCGCGCTGCTGATCGGCCTGCTGAAACGGCACGATCCGCGGCGCACGATGGTGTTCGTCAACACCAAGCGCGCCGCCGACCGGGTGATGGCCTATCTCGAAGGCAACGGCATCCATGCCGAGGTGCTGTCGGGCGACGTGCCGCAGAAAAAGCGCCTGCGGCTGCTCAACCAGTTCAAGGAAGGCGATCTCCCGGTACTGGTGACGACCGATGTCGCCTCGCGCGGGTTGCACATCCCGGACGTCACCCACGTCTTCAACTATGACCTGCCGCAGGATCCGGAGGACTATGTCCACCGTATCGGT
Organism: Gammaproteobacteria bacterium; assembly: GCA_035708085.1. Lineage (GTDB taxonomy): Bacteria > Pseudomonadota > Gammaproteobacteria > Natronospirales > DASSBR01 > DASSBR01. The sequence goes on from DASSTE010000039.1 coordinate 19,308, forward strand.
CGCACCGCGCGCGCCGGCGCCGAGGGCGATGCGATCAGCTTCGCCTGTGAAGATTACGCGTATTCGCTGCCGGAAATCGAAAGCTACATCGGTGAGACGCTGCCCAAGGAAATGTCGCACGAGGAATTGCTGGCGCAGGTGGCGCCGCCGGCGAAGCTGCCCCACCGGCGCGACCGGCGCCCTTCGGACCGGGGCGGGCGGCGCAGCGGCCGTCAGCGGCGGACGGGCAAGAGCAAGAATTAACCCGTTCAGAGCCCCTTGTCCCGGCTCGCTCGGCCGGGGTATGTTATTTGCATAAGACAATTCCAGGAAGGAGATAAATCAAATGGATGTATTCGCAAGATTTCTGCCATTGGGGGCCGTCGCCGTACTGCTTGCGGCGTGCGCTTCGGCCCCGCCCCCGACGCTTCCCAATTCCGCGCTGGCCGATGCCCAGACGGCGATTTCACAGGCCGAACAGGCCGACGCCGACCGTTATGCAGCCGTGACCCTCGACAATGCGCGCAACAAATTGACCGCGGCCAAGAACCTGCTCGGCCCCGATCAAGACGACGAGGACAAGTACGATGACGCCCGGCGGCTGGCCGAGGAAGCGGCCGCCGACGCCGAACTCGCGCGCGCCGAAGCGCTCGCCAAACAGGCCGAGGCGCACGCGCAGGCGGCACAGGAAAAGGCGGCGCACACGCCGGCCCTTAATACGCCGCAGCCGCTCAACCCGCCGGGAGGTGCGTCATGAAATATTGCTATGCTCTCATCATCGTCACGCTGACGGCGCTATTTGCCGGCTGCGCCAGCGAGCCGCCGCATCCGCGTCTCGATCGGGCCCGCGCCGAAGTGCAGCAGGCGCAGGCCAACCCGCTGGTCACCGAGTACGCAGCGTCCGCGCTCGCACAGGCGCAGGACGCGCTGGCGCGTGCGCAGGCGAGCCTGCAGCAGGATCAGCCGGAGGAGACCGACTACCTCGCCTATATCGCCGAGCGGCGCGCGCAGATTGCGGTTGCCAACGCGCGCGAGGCCAAGGCGAAGGAAAAGGCCCAGGAAGCGGACATCGCGCGCCAGCAGGCATTGCAGTCGGAAACGGCGAATGCCCGCGAGCAGGCGGCCTCGGCCCAGTCTGCAGCGGTAGCCGCACAACAGCAGGCAGCCTCCGCGCAGACCGCCGCGGCCGCCGCCCGCCAACAGGCGCAGGCGGCCCGGAAGCAGGCCGCCGCGGCGCAGGCTCAAAATCAGCAGGCGCAATCTCAACTGCAGTTGCTCAAAGGCAAGCTTTCGGACCTGCATCCGCGCCAGACAGCGAATGGCATTGTGCTGACGCTGGGCGACGTGCTGTTCGGGTTCAACAAGGCCGACCTCAAACCCAGTGCCAATCCGACCCTGAATGAACTCGCGGAATTCCTCCGTAACCATCCAGGCTCGCAGATCGTCATCAACGGCTATACCGACAGCGTCGGGAGCGCGTCCTACAACCAGCGGTTGTCGGCGGAACGCGCCGAAGCGGTTGCAAGCGCGCTCGAGCGGCGCGGTATCGACAGCAGTCGGATGACGACGCACGGCTTTGGCGAGACGGACCCGATCGCGAGCAACGCGACCCAGGAGGGGCGCGCCAAGAATCGCCGGGTCGAATTCGTTATCAAGAACATCGGCAACGCTCAGTCGCCCTGAAGCACGGTCGCATCGCCGACGTGCAGACCGAGTGTCTGCGCGGCGCTGGCACGGCCGGCGGCGATCTCGACCAGGCCGTCGGAGTTGACGTACCAGAACGGCTCCCGCGGGGCGACCGCGCGATACGATGCCGCCTTTGCCAATCTGTGCCCGCCCACCGCCAGCGTCGCCGCCGTCGCAAGCCGGCTGCCGCGGATGCCGGTCGCCGCATTGCCAAAGCCATCGATGTAGATAATCTCGCTGAGGTCCGGCGGCCAGTCGACCGGCACCCGCTCGACGGCGACGCCGCCCGCGGCTTCCGGCGCCTGCCCCAGTGCCAGCCGCGCCGCGACCGGCGCGTACAGGTCACGGCCGTGAAAGCCGGCTGACAGATTGCGCGCCTCCGGGCGCCAGTCGATTTGCCACCATACCGGATTGTCCGCACGCGCAGCCACAATCTCCAGCAGACCGTTGTCCGGCCCGACAAACCAGTATGCGCCGGCGCGCACGATCACCGGATCACGCGCCCCGACATCCGGATCGACCACGCATAGAAATACTGTCCCGTCCGGCGCGTCATGCGCGAGCGCCGCCAACAGGTAGGCGGCGCTGCGCGGCCTGAACCGCGGCGCGTCCGCCATCAGGTGCACGACCGGCACGTTCGGCGCGAGGCGGTGCAGCACGAGTTCAAGCTGGCCGAGGTACGGCCCTTCGCGACCGAAATCGGTAAAGGTCAGAATCATGCACGTCTAATCCGTATAATCCTCGGACGTTAGAAAGATACCATTGGGAGCCACTATTGTCGGTTGACGCCTGGATCGCGGTCGCGGTTACACTTGGCTGCCTGGGAATGCTGGCGCTGACGCGCATCGCCGCCGACCTCATCATGATCGCCGGATTAAGCGTGCTGATGGCGCTGGGCGTGCTCGCGCCCGGCGAGGCGCTGGCCGGCTTTGCCAACCAGGGCGTGCTGACGATCGCCGCGCTGTATGTGGTGGCTGCGGGCCTGCGCGAAACCGGCGCCGTGAACGTGCTGATCCGCTACGTCTTCGGAAGACCGTCAAGCGTCACTGTGGCACAACTCCGCATGATGCTGCCGGTGACGTTCTTGAGCGCGTTCATGAACAACACGCCGGTAGTGGCGACGTTCCTGCCGGCGGTGCAGGACTGGGCCAAGCGCCAGCGCATCTCGGTATCGAAACTGATGATTCCGCTGAGTTACGCGGCGATCCTAGGCGGCACCTGCACGCTGATCGGCACCAGCACGAACCTGGTGGTGGACGGCCTGCTGATATCGCGCGCGCACCTGCCCGGCTTCGGCTTTTTTGAACTCACCACCCTCGGCATTCCGTACGCGATCGTCGGTGTCGGCTACGTGCTGCTGCTCGGGCGCTGGCGGTTGCCGGAGCGCGTGGCGGCCATGGAGAACCTGCAGGATCCGCGCGAATACACGGTCGAAATGCTCGTTGAGCCCGGCAGCCCGCTTGCCGGCATGACCATTCAGCAAGCCGGCCTGCGCCAGTTGCCCGGACTGTTCCTGATCGAAATCGACCGCGACGGCCACGTGGTACCGGCCGCCGGGCCGAACGAGCAGTTGCAGGACGGCGACCGGCTGGTATTCGCCGGGATCACCGACTCCATCATCGACCTGCAGCGCATCAAGGGCCTGACGCCGGCGACCGATCAGGTGTTCAAGCTGCAGTCGCCGCGCCCGGCGCGGACGCTGATCGAAGCGGTGATCGCCGCACACTCGCCGATGGCCGGCCAGACCGTGCGTGAAGGCGCGTTCCGGTCCCGCTACAACGCTGTGGTGATTGCGGTCGCCCGCGACGGCCAGCGCATCCGCCGCAAGATCGGCGACATCAAGCTGCGGGCCGGCGACACGCTGCTGCTCGAAACCACGCCGGATTTCATCGACCGCCACGGCCGCTCGCGCGATTTTCTACTGCTGCGGCCGATCGAAGGATCGGTGTTCCCGCGCCACGAACGCAGTTGGCTCGCCTGGCTGATTCTGATCGGCCTGGTCGTTACCGCCAGCGTCGGCGTGCTCAACCTGGTGACTGCCGCCTTTCTCGCCGCCGGCGCCATGCTCCTCACCGGCTGCTGCAGCGTGTCGGTCGCGCGCCGCAGCATCGAGCTTGAAGTGCTGCTGGTGATCGCCGCCTCGTTCGGCATCGGCCGTGCCCTGCAAACGAGCGGCGCCGCCCACGCATTCGCGACATCGCTGCTCGCGATGGCCGGCGACCAGCCGTGGGTCCTGCTGGCAGTGATCTACTTCCTGACGATGGCGCTGACTGAAACCGTCACCAACAACGCCGCCGCCGTGATCATGTTCCCGCTCGCGCTTGCGACGACCAGCGCGCTGGGGCTCGACTTCCGGCCGTTCGCCATTGCGATTGCATTCGCCGCATCGGCGAGCTTCGCTACGCCGATCGGATATCAGACGAATTTGATGGTGTATGGGCCAGGCGGCTACCGGTTCACGGACTATTTGCGGTTCGGGTTGCCGTTGAATTTGATTCTGGCGGCGGTCGCGCTGGGGTTGATTCCGGTGATTTGGCCGTTGGGGTAAAAAGCGAAGGCGAAAAAAGGCCCGCGGAAGCGGGCCATGTTTGGCTGGGGGACCTGGATTACGCCGGGCCGTCCTGCCCGGCGCCCTTCGGGCCAGCGGCGGAGCCGCTGTTCAAAATCGCTCCCGGCGATTTTGTCGAACCAGGTGATTCTCATCCAGGGTCGACAAATGAAAATGGCCCGCCGAAGCGGACCATTTGATGGCTGGGGGACCTGGATTCGAACCAGGGTTGGCGGAGTCAGAGTCCGCAGTCCTACCGCTAGACGATCCCCCAATTACTGGAGCTTTCTTGCTCCTTCTCCCTCAGGGAGAAGGTTGGGATGAGGGGCACTCAATAAGCTTCCCTCAACCTGCGCATTAGCGCTTGGAGTACTGCGGTGCGCGGCGGGCCTTGTGCAGGCCGACCTTTTTGCGTTCGACTTCGCGATCATCGCGGGTGACGAAGCCGGCCTTGCGCAACGCCGGGCGGTGCGCTTCGTCGTACGCCATCAGCGCGCGCGTCAGGCCGTGGCGAATGGCGCCCGCCTGGCCGGTGTTGCCGCCGCCGGTCACGGTGACGGTGATGTCGAAGTTCTTCAGCATGTCGACGACTTCGAGCGGCTGGCGCACGATCATCCGCGAGGTTTCACGACCGAAATAGTCGTCCAGCGGTTTGCCGTTGACGTTGATGGCGCCGTTGCCGGAGCGCAGGAAGACGCGCGCGACCGAAGTCTTGCGGCGGCCGGTGCCGTAGTGGGCGTTGCTTTCTACCGTAGCCATGTCAGATTTCCAGAGGTTGCGGTTGCTGCGCCGTGTGTTTGTGCTCCGCACCGGCGTAGACCTTGAGTTTCTTGAACATCGCACGGCCCAGCGGATTCTTCGGAAGCATGCCGCGCACGGCCTCTTCGATCACGCGCTCGGGCGCCTTGGCGAGCAGCTTCTCCAGCGAAATCGACTTCATATGGCCGATGTAGCCGGTGTGGTGGTAATACATCTTGTCGGCGCGCTTGTTGCCGGTAACGTGGACCTTCTCGGCGTTCACGACCACGATGTAGTCGCCGGTATCCACGTGCGGCGTGTAAACGGGCTTGTGCTTGCCGCGCAGGCGGCGGGCAATTTCGGTCGACAGGCGGCCAAGCGTCTTGCCGGCGGCATCGACGACGTACCAGTCGCGCCTGACTTCGGCCGGCTTGGCTGAAAAAGTGGTCATGGCTCTCGCTCCGAGAGATCGGAAAAGGCGGAAATATTACCGGAGGCGCGGGCGCATTTCAACTGGAAGTGCGCCGCCGAAATCACATCAGCAGGCGTTCGACCACGCGGCCGTGCGCCAGGTGCTCATCAACGATTTCATTAATGTCGTCCTCGTCGGCATAGGTGTACCAGACGCCTTCCGGATACACGACGATCGTCGGCCCTTCGTCGCAGCGGTCCATGCAGCCGGCACGGTTGACGCGCACGCCGCCGGGGCCGGCAAGGCCGAGCGCCTTGACGCGCGCCTTGGCGTGCTTGCGCATCCGCTCGGCATCGTGATTCTGGCAACAAGGCGAACCGTCGTCACGCTGGTTGATGCAGAAAAAGATGTGATGCTTATAGTACGACATTGTCTAAAAAGCGTATTGCAGCGATACCGCCGTGTAAGTGTCGGTGTTCTCGGTTCGTCCCGGGACGTTGGTATTGTGCTTGATCGTGTACGACAGCACCAGCGAAAAATCCTTGATCATCTTGAGCGTCAGGCTGGTCGCGGACTCGATGCGCGTGTTGTTGGTGCCGTATTCGACGACGAGACCCTCACCGAAGCTGCTGTTGTCGCTGATCTGCCACGAATAATCGCTCGCCAGCTGCACGATCGCCGAATTGCGGCTGCCGTCATTCTGGATATCCTCCTGGCGCGCACCCACGCCGATCTGGGCAGACCACGTCTGCGCCGGCGTGTGCAGAATCCGGCGCCCATAGCCGATCGCCTCGGAGGTACGCTGCTCGACCCCGGCGAAGTCGTCGTGACTGTAGCCGATGTTCTCGAACACGTAGTTGTTCGGCGTGAACAGGTAATCGCTCTGCTGCTCCGCCTGCAGACTGCTGGCGGTGGTCACGCCCTTGTCGGTGGCGCGGATTTTCTCGGCGGACAGCACGTGGTACCACCGCGCGGCGCCGTAGGCGAGGCCGAATTTCGCATCGAGACTGCTGGTGTCGGTGTTGCCGGTGGTCGCGGTATAACCGAGCGCCGCGCTGCCGGAAAAGCCCTGATCATATTGGCCCGGTGCGCCGCCACCGGCAATCGTGTCGAGTTGGCTCGCATCATCCGCCGCAAAGGCGGGCGCGGCTGCAAGTATCAGGCTCAGGGGAACAATCAGCGGCAGGTAGCGCCGCAACGACGAAGAAACCACTTTGCACTCCTTTGCTTTGGGCTGGTCCGTTGCCGATGCTCGGCCCGCGCATCATAGCGCGTTACGGCCACCGGCGCGACTTCGGTCGATTAGAAGCTGTACTGGAGCGAAACCGTGGTATAGGTGTCGGTGTTGGCGATGCCCGGCTGCACCGTGCTGTTGTGCTTGATCGTGTAGGACACCACCACCGCGAGCGTCGACATCAGGTTGGCCGTCAGGCTGGTGATGGACTCGGTGTAGGTATTGTCGCTGCCTTTCTCGACCGCGATCGCCTGCCCGAACGAGCCGTTTTCGTTGAACTGCCACTCGTACTTGCCGCCGAGACGCACGATGCCGGACGTCTTGTTCGTGTAAACGGTCTGGCCGTCGGCGAGCATGTCGCGCAGGCGGCTTTGCCGCCAACCGGCGCCGATTTCGATGTCCAGCGTCTGCTCGTCGGTGCCCAGGATGCGGCGACCATAACCGATTGCCTCCGACGTACGCTGCTGAAAGCCGCCGAAGCCGTTGCGCTCGTAAGACAGGTGCCCGAAGACGTAGTTGTGCTCGTTGAACAGGTAGTTGCTCTGGCCGCCGAAGTCGAGGCGATTAACTGTCAGATCGTGATCCTGGGCCACCCGCTGACGATCCAGCGCGGCATTGTGGAACCAGTGGCCGGACGTGTAGCTAATGGCGAGTTTCGCGTCAATGCTGCTGGTGTTGGTGTTGCCGGTGGTACCGATATAGCCGAGCGCGAGCGAGCCGGCCAGGCCCTGCTTGGCGTTCGGCGCGAGCACGCCAGCCGGCGGCCCGTCGCCGGAAATGGCCGAGGGTAATCCCATCGAGTCCCAGATCGAACCCGCGTTGGCCGCGCCTGCAACGCACAGCAACGCCGCCGGCAAAAGCCACTTGCACAGTGCCAATGAAGCCTCCCTGTTTACCTTTGTTTGAAGCCGCATCCCGACGGCTCGTGAGACAATCCGCGCCGGCGATCCCTGCCACGCCCGGTCCGGATTAGCAATTCAAAGGGTGCCAGTATACGCAAATATTAATGCGTATCTACCCTGAATCGCTGGAAAAACATAACCTTGCAAAACTTTGCTGATAAATAACATAACGCCAGGGTTTTCCCGTGGCGTCATCCACATAGATGCGTCCAAGGCGGATTTTTGCAAGCCCGGCGAAGGACATCAATACGTAGTCGGCCCCCTTGCTTGCAGAAAGGCGACCGGCGTTCGATCTACTCCGACAAGCGGTCCTGCTGCGCATGTCGGTGGCGATAACCGGTCCGCACTTGCGATAATGGCGGCATGTTGACACCGCGCCGATACAACCCGATCGACCATGCCCTGATCGAACTCGACCACGCCGCGCGTACGCTGCTCGGCAAGCCGCCGGCACCGCGGCGCGAGTATCCGGCGGCGCGGCTGGACGACCCGGAACTGACGGCCGGTGCGCGCCGGCTGGCGGCGCGGCTGATGCGCATCAATCATGCCGGCGAGATTTCCGCACAGGCGTTGTACCGGGGCCAGGCCGCGGTGGCACGGACCGGCCGCATCCGCGACCGGATGACGCGCGCGGCGGACGAGGAACAGGATCATCTGGCCTGGTGTGCCGCGCGCCTCGGCGAACTGGGCGGCGCACCAAGCCTTCTCGACCCGGCGTGGTACCTGGGTTCGTTCGCGATTGGCGCGCTCGCTGGGCTTGCCGGCGACCGTTACAGCCTCGGCTTCGTCGCAGAAACGGAGCGGCAGGTTGAACAGCACCTGGATGGCCATCTGCGGCGATTGCCGGCAAACGACGTGCGCAGTCGCGGCGTACTGGAAATCATGCAACAGGACGAAGTCCGCCACGGCCGCGCCGCGAGGCAGGCGGGCGG
>DASSTE010000040.1:0-48628 GCA_035708085.1 Gammaproteobacteria bacterium
CGCGAGCGTCCGGATCGGGGGCCACGCGGGTGCTGGAGCTGGGGACGGGGACGGGGGAGACCGCGCGGCGGCTGCTGGCCCAGCATCCGGAGGCGTTCCTGGTGGGGGTGGATGAGAGTGCCTTTATGCTGGAGGCGGCTCGGGCGAATCTGCCTGGAGATCGGGTTTCGTTGCGGGTGGCCGCGATCGAGCAGCCATTGCCCGAGGGGCCGTTCGATGTGGTGGCCAGCGCGCTGTGCGTGCATCACCTCGAGGGCGAGTCCAAGCGCGATCTGTTCGCGCGCGTGCGGGCGGTGCTGGCCCCGGGCGGGCGGTTCGTGCTGGGGGACGTGATCGTCCCGGTGGATCCCGCGGACGCGGTGACCTCCCTCACCGAGGGCTTCGATCACCCCAGCCCGCTGGCCGATCAGCTGGGCTGGCTGGCCTCGACGGGATTTGATGCGCGGGTCGTGTGGGAGCACAAGGACCTGGCGGTGGTTGTCGCCCGCGCCGACGCCGTTACTATGTGACGCCCCGTGGCCGCCGACCTGCCCGCCGACTTCTTCAATCGCCCGCTTTCGGAGGTCGATCCGGAGATCGCCGACGTGCTCGGCAAGGAGCTCGAGCGCCAGCAGCGGACGCTGGAGATGATCGCCTCGGAGAACTTCGCCCCGCTGGCGGTGCTGGAGTGCCAGGGGTCGGTCTTGAACAACAAGTACGCCGAGGGCTATCCGGGCAAGCGCTACTACGGCGGCTGCGAGTTCGTCGATGTCGCCGAGCGCCTCGCGATCGAGCGCGCGAAGAAGCTCTTCGATGCCGATTATGCGAACGTCCAGCCGCACTCCGGCTCGCAGGCGAATGCCGCGGCGTACCTGGCGCTGATGCAGCCGGGCGACACGCTGCTCGGCATGAGCCTCGCCCACGGCGGTCACCTGACGCACGGCGCCAAGCCGAATTTTTCCGGCAAGCTGTTCAACGCGGTGCAGTACGGTCTGACCGAAGACGGCAGCGAAGTCGATTACGAACAGGTCGCGGCGCTGGCGCGCGAGCACAAGCCGAAGGTGATCGTCGCCGGCTTTTCCGCTTATTCGCGGGTGATGGACTGGCAGCGGTTCCGCGACATTGCCGACGAGGTCGGCGCCTACCTGGTGGTCGACATGGCGCACGTGGCAGGCCTGGTCGCCGCCGGCGTCTACCCGAGCCCGGTCAATATTGCCGACATCACGACGACAACCACTCACAAGACGTTGCGCGGGCCGCGCGGCGGCATGATTCTTGCCCGTGCCAACGAAGAGATCGAAAAGAAGCTCAACTCGATGGTGTTTCCCGGCACGCAGGGCGGGCCGCTGATGCACGTAATCGCAGCCAAGGCGGTGGCGCTGCTCGAGGCGCTGCAGCCGGAGTTCAAGGCGTACCAGACGCAGGTGATCGCCAACGCGCGCGCGATGGCGAAGCGCCTCAACGAACGCGGCCTCAAGATCGTCACCGGCGGCACCGACAACCACCTGTTGCTGATCGACCTGATAGACAAGGGCGTCACCGGCAAGGATGCGGACGCGGCGCTCGGCCACGCCAACATCACCGTCAACAAGAATGCGGTGCCGAACGATCCGCGCTCGCCGTTCGTGACCAGCGGCCTGCGCATCGGTACCCCGGCGGTGACGACGCGCGGCATGGGCGAAGCCGAAGTCCGGCAACTGGCGGATTGCATCGCCGACGTGGTCGACAACATCGACGACGCAAGCGTCATCGAGCGCACGCGCGAGCAGGCGCTGGCGCTGTGCCGCCGGTTCCCGGTGTACCCGTCCGCGACAGACCGCAAGCGCGCAGCGATCGGATGAGGCGGTGGTGGCATCGTGCACTGTCCTTTCTGCGGCCATGAAGAAACCCGCGTAATCGACTCGCGGCTCGCCGGCGAGGGCCGCCAGGTGCGGCGCCGGCGCGAGTGCGTGAGCTGCAACGAACGTTTCACCACGTTCGAAACCGCGGAGCTGGTGATGCCGCGCATCGTCAAGCGCGACGGCACGCGCACCCCGTTCGACGAAAACAAGCTGAGAACCGGCATGCTGCGCGCGCTCGAAAAGCGCCCGGTGGACACCGAGCGGGTCGAGGCGGCGCTGGAAAACATCATTCACCGCCTGCAGACGACCGGCGAGCGAGAAGTGCGCTCGCGCGAGCTGGGCGACTGGGTGATGGAGGCGCTGCGCGACCTGGATGAGGTGGCCTACGTGCGCTTTGCGTCGGTCTACCGCAGCTTCGCTGACGTGGAGGCGTTTAGGGAAGAAGTCGACCGCTTGCAGCAGACGCCCGCGAAGGATCGCGAACAGATGTCGCTCTTGCCGGGGAACCGGCAAGAGCGGTAAGTGGTAAGTGGTTCGTAATTACTGATAATGACAAATTCTAGCCGCTCCCCACTGACCCCTCACCTCTCACCAGAAATCGACGCAGCCGATTTCCGCTTCATGTCCCGCGCGTTGCAGTTGGCGCGTCGCGGCCTGTACACAACCGACCCGAATCCCCGCGTCGGTTGTGTACTCGTCGCCAACGGCGACATCGTCGCCGAAGGTTGGCATGAGCGCGTCGGCGGGCCGCATGCCGAAATCGTCGCGCTGAGGGCGGCCGGCGAACGCGCGCGCGGCGCCACCGCCTACGTGACGCTGGAGCCGTGCTGCCACCAGGGCCGCACCGGCCCGTGCGCGGACGCGCTGATCGAAGCGGGCGTCGCGCGAGTGGTTGCGGCAATGACCGATCCGAACCCGCTGGTTGCAGGCCGGGGACTGGCGAAGTTGAAAGCGGCGGGGATTGCAGTCGAGACAGACGTGCTCGCCGATGCAGCGGCCGAACTCAATCCGGGCTTTATCATGCGCATGACGGCCGGACGGCCGCTGGTGCGAGTCAAGATTGCAACCAGCCTCGACGGCCGAACTGCGCTTGCATCCGGTGAAAGTCAGTGGATTACCGGCTCCGCCGCGCGCGCCGACGTGCATCGGCTCCGGGCGCGCAGTTCGGCGATATTGACTGGTATCGGCACGGCTCTCGCCGACGATCCGCGCCTGACGGTACGCGATGCCGATGTCGAAACAACACGGCAGCCGCTGCGCGTGGTGATCGACGGCGGCTTGCGTCTGTCGCCGCATGCACGGCTGTTCGGCGAAGGTGGCAACGTGCTGATCTTTACCGCGACGGATGCCGACCCCTCCGCGCTCGAAGCGGCGGGCGCGATAGTCGAGCGCGTTGAATCGCAGGCGGGCCGTGTCGACCTCGAGGCAGCGATCGGCCGGCTTGCCGAACTCGAATGCAACGAGGTGCTGGTCGAGGCGGGCGCGCGGCTGAACGGTGCGCTGCTCGCGGCCGGCCTCGTCGATGAAATTGTCGTTTACCTGGCGCCGACATTGCTGGGCGAAGCGGGTCCGGGCTTGTTCGCGCTGCCGGGACTGACCCGGCTGGCCGACCGGCCGCGGCTGCGGTTGCGCGAGGCGCGCCATGTCGGCGACGATTTGCGTCTGACCTACGAAGTGAGCGGAAGCTGAATGTTTACCGGCATTATTCAGGCAATCGGCGAAGTGACGGCGATGGATCTCGCCCATGGGGACGCGCGCATCGGGATCACCGCGCCGACGCTGGATTTCAACGCGATCCACCGGGGCGACAGCATTGCGATCAACGGCGTCTGCCTGACGGTCACGACGCTTGCGCCGCCGCATTTTGGCGCGGATGTCTCCGGCGAAACGCTCGCCCGCACGACGTTCGCCGGACTGGCGCGCGGCGACCGCGTTAATCTCGAAACGGCGGCGACGCCGGCGAGTCTGCTCGGCGGCCACCTGGTGCTGGGTCACGTGGACGGTGTCGGCGAAGTGGTTGCCCGGCGTGACGATGCCCGATCGGTACGGCTCGACATCGAACTGCCGGCGGCGCTCGCGCGCTACGTCACGGCGAAAGGTTCGGTGGCGGTGGATGGCATCAGCCTGACCGTCAACGAAGCGAGCGACAACCGCTTTGGCGTCAACATTATCCCGCACACGCTCGAACACACGATTATCGGCGGCTACGCGCCCGGGACGCGTGTCAATCTCGAATGCGATATCATCGCGCGTTACCTCGAACGGCTGAATCTCAGCGCGAAGGCCACTAATGCTGCAACCTAAACAAAACGACCAACTCGAACTCGATTCCATCGAGGACATCGTCGCCGACATCCGTGCCGGCCGCATGGTCATCATGATGGACGACGAGGACCGCGAGAACGAGGGCGACCTGATCATGGCAGCGGAAAAGGCGACGCCGGAAACGATCGCTTTCTTCGTCCGCTACACCAGCGGCATTATCTGCATGCCGATGCTCGCGAAGCGGCTCGAGGAGCTGCGCCTGCCGCAGATGGTTTCGGAAAACACCGAAACGCGGCACACTGCCTACACCGTGTCGGTCGATTGCAAGATCGGCACCACCACCGGTATCTCCGCGCACGACCGCGCCGCGACCATTCGGGCGCTGGCCGATCCGGCGTCGTCGCCGGACATTTTCATGCGCCCCGGCCACATCTTCCCGCTGCGTTATTGCGAGGGCGGGGTATTGTGTCGTACCGGTCATACGGAAGCTTCGATCGACCTGGTGCGGCTGGCCGGGCTTGCGTCGCATTCGGCGGTCATCAGCGAGGTCGTCAACGACGACGGCACGATGAAGCGGGCGCCGGACCTGGTGGCGTTCGCGCGCGAACATGGCATCAAAATCGGCACGATCGCCGACCTGATTCATTACCGCATGCAGAAGGAAAAGAGCGTCTCGCGCCTGTTCGAGCGCGAGGTGGAAACAGAGTTCGGAACGCTCAGGCTGATCGCCTACCGCGACCATGTCAGCGACACGATCCACTTTGCGCTGGTCGCGGGTGAAGTGAAGGCCGATGCGCCGACGCTGGTGCGCGTGCACCTGCGCAACACCTTGAGCGATGTGCTGGCGGTGCGTTCCGAGGCGCTGGGCTGGCCGTTTCGCGATGCGCTCGCGCGGATTGCGAAGGAGGGCGGCGTGGCAATCGTGCTGGATCACGCCGAGGACCCAGCGGCGCTGGTGCAGACGCTGGAATCGCTGCCGGCCAAACCGGTCGAAGACGACGAGCGCGAAGACGGCGCCCAGGTGCTGCAGACCTACGGCGTCGGCGCGCAAATCCTGATCGACCTCGGTGTGCGCAAGATGCGCGTGCTGAGCGCACCGAAGAAAATGCACGGCATCTCGGGCTTCGGCCTGGAAGTCGTCGAATACGTGAGTTAGCGCGGGCGGCGCTAACGGGTAAGGTAAGAGGTCGGGAGTCAAAGGCTTGTCGGATTACACTCCTTCAATAGATCAATCAATTGACGTCGCTGGTGCGCGTATCGCCATCGTCGCTTCGCGCTTCAACGACTTTATCGTCAACGGTCTGCTGACCGGTGCGCGCCGGGTGCTGAAGCGTTATGGCATTGCCGACGAGGCGATCGAAGTCGTCGAGGTACCGGGCGCGTTTGAAATTCCTCTGGTTGTCCAGAGGCTTGCTGCTACGGAGCGATTTAACGGCATCGTCGCCCTCGGCGCCGTCATTCGTGGCGGTACCGCGCACTTTGAATTCGTCGCCGCCGAATGCACCCGCGGTCTCGGCCGTGTCATGCTGGATACCGGTCTGCCGATCGGCTTCGGCGTGCTGACGTGCGACAACGAAACGCAGGCACTGGATCGTTCCAATTCCAAGGGCGGCAACAAGGGCGAAGAAGCAGCGCTGGCGGTGCTGGAAATGATCGCCGTATTGCGGCGTCTTAAATGAGCCGTTCCAACGTTCGTTCGCGCGCCCGCAAGCTGACGATGCAGGCGCTGTATCAATGGCAGCTCACCGGGGACACGCCACGCGCTGTGCTGGCGCAGTTTATCGCGGAGCATGGCGAACGGCGCGAAACCGAGTACTTCAGCGAACTGTTCATGGCGGCCGCCGATGCCGCCGATGAACTCGATGCGCTGGCGGGCCGTTGGCTCGACCGGCCGATGACGCAGATCGATCCGATTGAGCGCGCAATTTTGTGGTGCAGCCTGCTGGAACTGCGCGACCACGTCGAGGTGCCGTACCGCGTCGTCATCAACGAGGCGGTCGAGTTGGCGAAAGCCTACGGCGGCGAGGCCGGACACAAATACATCAACGCGGTGCTGGATCGGGCCGCCGCGGAATTGCGACCCGTCGAGACCGCGCATCGCAAACGCGATGAATGAATTCGAGCTGATTCAGCGCTACTTCCGCCGCGCAAACAGCCGCGCGGATGTGGCGCTGGGGATCGGCGACGACGCTGCACTGATACAGCCTCCGCCCGGCCACGAACTCGCCATCACCACCGACACGATGGTCGAAGCGGTGCATTTTCCTGCCGGCGCGTCGGCGCGCGCCGTCGGATTTCGCGCACTCGCCACCAACCTGAGCGATCTCGCCGCGATGGGTGCGGCACCCGCATGGGTGACACTGGCGCTCACGTTACCGGAGGCGGATGCGGGTTGGCTGGAGCACTTCGCTGCGGGCTTCTTTGAACTGGCCGAGGCCTTCAACGTGACGCTGATCGGCGGCGATGTGACTCGCGGTCCGCTGACGATCACTGTCGGCGCTTATGGTTTGGTTCCGGAAGGCAAAGCGGTGCGCCGCGGCGGCGCGCGACCCGGCGACCGGATCTTCGTCACTGGCGCGCTGGGCGACGCCGCGGTCGGCCTCAGGAAGTACTCACCCGCGAACGACGGCCGCGATCGTTATCTCTACCCGCAACCGCGGGTGGCGGAAGGACAGGCGTTGCGAGGCTACGCGACCGCCGCAATCGATATCTCGGACGGGCTGCTCGCGGACCTCGGTCATCTGGTGGAGGCGAGCGGCGTCGGTGCGGACATTGAGCTTGCGCGGATTCCGACAGCCCCGGAAGCCGATCCGCAAACAGCCCTCACCGGCGGCGATGATTACGAGCTTTGCTTTACCGTCGCACCGGCACGAATCGATGCAATGCGCGCGGCCTGGCTCGACGACTGGGCGCCGCTGCACGACATCGGCATCGTGACGCAACAACGGGAGCTGCGTTGTATCGCGCCGGACGGAACGTTGTGGCATTCTGACGAGGCTGGCTATAAACACTTTTGAGGGGAATCAAATTGCGCCCGAGCGCCGCCGATATATTGCGTGATCCGGTGCATCTGCTGGCGTTCGGCTTCGGCGCCGGTCTCGCGCCGCGCGCCCCCGGCACGTTCGGCACGCTGGTCGCGGTGCCGATTGCTTTCGGCCTTGCGCTGCTTCCGCCGTGGTGGCGCGGGGGCGTTATCGTCGGGCTGTGCATGGCCGGTATCTGGATTTGCGGACAAAGCGCGCACCGGCTGGGCGTGCACGATTATCCGGGCATCGTGTTCGATGAAATCGCGGGTTACCAAGTCGCAATTGCGATCGCGCCGTTCAGCCTGCTGTCGCTGGGAACGTGCTTCGTTCTGTTCCGGTTTTTCGACATCGTCAAACCGTCGCCGATCGGCTGGCTCGACCGCCGCGTCGGCGGCGGCCTGGGTATAATGCTGGACGACATCGCCGCCGGCATTTATGCTGGCGTCATATGGCTCGCAATAGCACAGTGGATACGCTAGTCCGCAATCAGCAAGTCGAAGCGGCGCTGCCGGAACGTATCGGCAAGTACGAGGTGACGCGCGAGCTGGGTGTCGGCAGCACCAGCCGCGTCTATTTGTGCCATGATCCGTATCTCGGCAAGGATGTGGCACTCAAGCTCTACCCCGCTGCGGAAGACCTGCCTGAAGGGCGCGCTCGTACGCATCGGCGCGTGTTCTTCAATGAGGCGCACCTGGTCGGACGGCTGCAGCATCCGAGCATCGTGCCGATTTACGACGCCGGCGAGGATAACGGACGCTACTACGTTGTGATGGAGTACGTGCGCAACGCCGACCCGTTGACGGTGTTTGCCAAGCCGGAGCGCGCGCTGCCGATTCACGGCGTGGCCGATATGATCTTCAAATGCGCCAAGGCGCTGGACTTCGCCCACCGCCGCGGGGTCGTGCACCGCGACATCAAGCCGAGCAACATCCTGCTGACCAAGACCGGCGGCGTGCGCATCATCGATTTCGGCATCGCGCAGACGGCGAACTCGGCGCTCAAGGGCAAGCGCGGCCTGATCGGTTCGCCGAGCTACATGGCGCCGGAGCAGATCCGCGAGCAGGAACCGGAAGTCACGCCGCAGTCCGACCTGTTTTCACTCGGCGTCGTTATGTACGAGCTGCTGGCGGGCCGGCGGCCTTTCGACGGCGCCAACCTCGACGAGTTGCGTCGCCGCATTGCGTGGTCGACGCCGGTACCGCTGCACCGTCTGCGCCGCGACGTGCCGGCCGTGCTGGAGCGGATCGTATTCCGCGCGCTGAACAAGGATCCCGCCAAGCGGTATCAGACGGGGCTGGAGTTCGCCGGCGATTTGACCGGTGCGTTCCGGCAACTGGATCAGTCGGTCGCCGAACTGGCGGAGCAGGAGCGCTTCAACAAGATGCGCAAGCTGAAGTTTTTTCGCAACTTCAGCTATCCGGAAATCTGGGAACTGATGAACGCGAGCCAATGGTGCGATTACGTCCCCGGGGAGCGGATCGTGACCGAAGGCGAGATGGAAGACTGCTTTTTGATTTTCGTCTCGGGTGAAGTTGCGGTGCGGCAGGGCGGCCGCTTGATCCGTGTACTGCGGCGCGACGACTGCTTCGGCGAAATGGCTTATTTGAATGGCGTGCGCCGGACGGTGACACTCGAAGTGGTCGCGCCGACCGCAATCGTACGCGTTAACGCCGGGCTGATGGAACGCGCGTCAATGCCGTGCCAGTTGAAGTTTACCCAGCAGTTTTTATATACGCTGTTGGAGCGGCTTGGCGCGCATTAAGAAGCCTTGGAAGTGCTCGCTTCTTTACCCGGCGCAACTGCCGGAGTGTTTGCCTGCGCTTACCCTGCGTCGGGAGTTGCGAAGTTTTCGGCCATCAGCCGCTCGATTTCTTCGAGTTGAAACGGCTTCTGGACGCGCGGTCGGTCGAGATAGTCCTCGCGCAGCATCTCGGCGCTGTAGCCGGTCATGAAAATATACGGAATGCCGCGTCTGTCCAGCACATCCGCGACCGGGTAGCACTCTTCGCCGTTGAGGTTCACGTCCAGCAGAGCGCCGTCAAAACCGCAATTCTCGGCCAGCGTCAGCGCCTGCTTCAGCCGCGGCGCCTTCACGACTTTGCAATTGAGCATCGCCAGCCAATCTTCCATCAGCATGGCGAGCATCATTTCGTCTTCGACCACGAGAATGCGCAAGCCGCGCTTCAACTTTCCCTTGCTGGCAGGGTCGGGGCGAGTTCGCGGAGCACCAGATGGAGGGCGCTTCTGTCCGATCGGCAGCGCGTTTTGGTACTGTAGTGACATGTCGGCAGTCATGCTTTCGGCTGTCTCCATCGGCGGCCCTCCTGGTCGTTCACCTCCTGCTGGCCCCTCAATTGACCGCCTATGATTGGCGTTTCGTGATTCGATTGCAACCGATCGAACGTCATGACACGAACAGGTCCGTCATCAATTGTTCAATATCTTCCAGTTGGAACGGCTTTTGCACCACCGGCCGGCCGCGAAAGTCTTCGCGCAGCATATCGTCGTTGTACCCGGTCATAAAAATGAAAGGGATCTTGCGCTGGTCGAGTGTCTCGGCAATCGGGTAGCACCGCTTTCCGCCCAGGTTGACGTCGAGCAGCGCACCATCGAAACGCTCACTTTCGGCAAGGGCTACGGCTTGCTCCAGCCGCGCTGCCTTGACGGCCTTGCAATCGAGCATCGCAAGCCAGTCTTCGAGCAGCATGGCGAGCATCATTTCGTCTTCGACGATGAGGATGCGCAGGCCGGACAATTGGGAGCCCTGCATAGCGGGAGTCATGCAGCTGTCTCTGGCGCGGTTCCCGTTTCCGTCGGCGGCAGCGGCATATCGATCGTGCAGCGCACGCCCTCCGGCTCAAAATCGAGGCAGACTTCCGCCTCCAGCTCGTATGCGAGTCCGTGTTGGATCAGACGTGAGCCGAAGCCGCGGCGGCTCGGTTTGCTGACCGGCGGTCCGCCGCGCTCGGTCCAGTCGATGTGGAGCATGTCGCGCTCGTCCGCTCCGGCCGTGACCCGGAACCGGATTTCAACGCGCCCCGCCGTTGTCGACAGCGCACCATACTTCGCGGCGTTGGTCGCCAGTTCGTGAAATGCCATTCCCAGCGCCAGCGCCGTTTTCGCGTCCAGCAGTACATCACAGCCGCTGATTGTCCAATTAGCGTCCTCGTTGCCGCGGTAGGGCGCCAGTTCGAGCGCAATGAGTTCCATCAATGCCGCTCCGCGCCAGTCGCTTTGCGCGAGCAGGTCGTGCGCGTGCGACAGCGCCGTCAGCCGGGCCATGAAAAGCTTTTCGAAAGCTTTCGGCGATTCAGCATTATGGAGCGTCTGCACCGCGATCGACTGCACGTTGTGCAACATGTTCTTTGAGCGGTGATTGACTTCCCGCAGCAGCAACTCGCGATGCGCCTCGGCGGCGCGCCGCTCCGAAATATTGCGTGCAATTTTCGAAGCGCCGATCACCTGGCCGGCCGAGTTGTGGATCGGCGACACCGTGAGCGAGATGTCCACCAGCGAGCCGTCCTTGCGCTGGCGCACCGTTTCGTAATGATCGACAGATTCGCCGCGCCGGATGCGCGCCAGGATCATCGGCTCTTCGTCGTCGCGATCCGGCGGAATCAGGATGGTGATCGACTTGCCGATGACTTCGTCGGCGCGATAACCGAAGAGTTTTTCGGCGCCTTTGTTCCAGGTCTGGATGATGCCGTTGGTGTCCTTGCTGACAATCGCGTCGTCGGACGACTCGACGATCGCCGCGAGCTGCTGCGCCGCGCGCTCGGCGCGACGGCTGCGCGAGAGTTCCGCCTGCGCGGCCTCGTACAGGCGGCCGTTGTCGATTGCGGTGGCGGCGTGAGCTGCAACACCTGCCACCAGCTCTTCGGTCTCCTCGTCGAAAACGCCGGCGCGCTCGTGACCGAAGCACAGGGCGCCGAGGGTTTCGCCGGAACGCAGCGTCACGGGCACCGCAAGATAACTGACGACCGGCAGGTGACCCTCAGGCAGACCGCAGTAGGGCGGGTTATTGCCGTAGCGCGGGTCGATACGAACATCGTCGCAGCGAATGGGACCCCCGCCGCAAAAGGTCCGGCCGAAGAGCGACGAGTCGCGCGGCACGCCGAATTTTTCAAAGTCGCCGCGCGGCGCGCCGGATACGGCGAAGTGCTTCACGCGTTCGCCTTCGCCGTTGACAACGTTGTAGAAGAATGCGCCGAACTGGGCGCCGGTGAGCTCGGTCGTCGCGTCGGCCACCGATTGCGCGATCCGCTCGATGTCGAGGTCGCGCGCGACGAGTTGGGCGACGCGGTTCAGTATCTGCAGCCGGTGGGTTTGTCGCTGCAGGCGGTCGGCGCTGCGCTGGCGGTTGCTGATGTCCACCAGCGTGTTGATCGCGCCGGTCAGGGCGCCTGATGCATCCCGCAACTGACGCGGATAAGCCAAAAACGGCACGCGTGTTCCGTCCGGCCGCTCCGCGATCGCCTCGCCGCCGTCAACGACTCGATTCTCCTTCAGGGCTATGGCCATCGGACATTCATCATGCGGCATCGGCCGGCCGTCGGGCCAGTACAGGCGCATGGTGACGCACCAGCGGTCAGTGCCGAGTTCGGGACGGCGGCCGGCGAGCTCGACGCAGGCTTCGTTGTAGTAGGTGATACGGCCGTCGGCATCGGTGATGTAAACCGCCACCGGTAATGCGTTGAGCAGGTCCCGAAATCTCGGGTCGTCAGGCAAGTGAACGAGAGCCTCAACATTCTGCCGCGCGCGGTCACCTTCGGCTGCTGCCACAGTCTTTCTGCCTTTAGCGGCGTTCAAATCCAAGTGTTTCCCCAGCACAGACGCAATCCTGCGAATAATGTGTGGAAACCGGCCCGGAAATCAACAAGGGTCATCGCCAGTATCCTACGTGCCGCTCGAATCCTTGTCGCGCTCGACCTGCGCGTAAGCCGAGTGATTGTGGATCGACTCGAAATTCTCCGATGAGACCTGGTAATAGCGAATGCGCTCGTCCCGGTCGAGGCGTACGGCGATGTCGCGGACGATATCCTCGACAAACTTCGGGTTATCGTAGGCGCGCTCGGTCACGTACTTCTCGTCCGGCCGTTTCAGCAGGCCGTACAACTCGCACGACGCTTCGGACTCCACCATGTCGATCAGTTCTTCCAGCCAGACGAAGCCGGCCAGGCGGGTCGTCAGCGTCACATGCGAACGCTGGTTATGAGCGCCGTAGTCGGAGATTTTCTTCGAGCACGGGCACAGGCTGGTTACCGGCACGACGACGCGGACCTGGATGCAGTTCTCGTCACCGCGGCGCTCGCCGAGGAAGGTCACGTCGTAATCGAGCACACTTTCGACGCCCGACACCGGCGCCTTCTTGGTGATGAAGTAAGGGAAGTTCATCTCAATATGGCCGGACTGCGCATCGAGCCGCCGCGTCATCTCGCCGAGCATTTCGTGGAACGACGCCACCGAAATCTCCCGCTCGTGGCGGTTGAGGATTTCGACGAAGCGCGACATGTGCGTGCCCTTGAAGCGCGCGGGCAGGTCGACGTACATGTTGAACATCGCGATCGTGTGCTGCTCGCCGCCGGAGCGGTCCCGGACGCGCACCGGGTGGCGGATGTCCTTGATACCCACCTTCTGGATCGGGATATGGCGGTTGTCCGCACTGGACTGCACGTCCGCGATCGGCGCCGCAGGTTTGCTTTTCATATCCATGCTAATCCTCCGGCTCGAAAGGTTCGGTGCTGCCGTCCTTCAACAGGATTTCGACTTTCTGCTCGGCTTCGCTGAGCGCCTGCTGGCAGATACGGGTCAGCTTGACGCCGCGCTCGAAGTGCTTCAGCGCCGCGTCGAGACTGATGTCGCCCTGCTCGAGCTGGGCGACGACCGTTTCCAGCTCCTTCAGCGCAGCCTCGAAGTCCGGCTGCTCCGGGTCGGACGGTGGCGTGGGCGATGGCGTTTTCTGGGGCATAACCAAGACATCTTAACAGGAGCGGGCCGCGGTTGACTTTATCCGGTGCGCGGCTTACCTTTCCAGTGGTTTTAGACTAAGTCTAAATTTGTATTATCCCACATCCGGAGGACGGCAATGGAGCTTAAGGGCAGCAAGACCGAGCAGAACCTGAAGGACGCGTTCGCAGGCGAATCGCAGGCGAATCGCCGCTACCTGTACTTCGCCGCCAAGGCGGACGTCGAAGGCTATAACGATGTGTCGGCAGTGTTCCGCTCCACCGCGGAAGGCGAAACCGGCCACGCGCACGGCCACCTGGAATATCTCGAAGCGGTCGGCGATCCGGCGACCGGCGAGCCGATCGGCCCCACCGCGCTCAACCTCAAATCCGCGATTGCCGGCGAAACCCACGAATACACCGACATGTATCCGGGCATGGCAAAAGTCGCCCGCGACGAGGGCTTCGACGAAATCGCCGATTGGATGGAGACGCTGGCCAAGGCCGAGCGTTCGCACGCCAATCGCTTCCAGAAGGCCCTCGACAGCCTCGAAGGCTGATTCGAACACCCCTCACCCTAACCCTCTCCCTTGAGAAGAGGGAATAGGAGAAAGACCGGCTTCTTTCCCCCTCTCGCTCAGGGAGAGGGCTGGGGTGAGGGGAGTTCAACAACAATTTCATTATGCCCAACGAGAACGCTCGCGAAGGTGGCCTGGTCGCGCCGACACGCCACCCGATCGACTGGCGCGACCCCGAATTCTGCAACGAGGAAGCGCTCATCGGCGAGATGGAGCGCATCTTCGACATCTGCGCCGGCTGCCGGCGCTGCTTTAACCTCTGCAACTCGTTCCCGACGCTGTTCGACGCGATCGACGAGTCCGAAACCATGGAGCTCGACAGCGTCGACCGCAAGGTGTATTGGCAAGTCGTCGATCATTGCTATCTGTGCGACATGTGCTACATGTCGAAATGCCCGTACGTGCCGCCGCACCCGTGGAACGTCGATTTCCCGCACACGATGCTGCGCGCCAAGACATTCAAACGCCGGAACCAGGATACCTCGTTCCGCGACCGCACGCTCAGTTCCACCGACACGATGGGCAAGTTCTTCGGCATTCCCATCGTCGCCGAAACCGTCAACGCGGTGAACGGCAACCGGACCGCGCGCAAGGCGCTGCACAAGACATTCGGCGTTCACCAGGACGCGGTGCTGCCGAGTTTCCATGGTAAAACGCTGCGCAAGCGCATGAAGAGCCGGATCCAGCCCGCACTCACCGCCGAACCGGCCGAAGGCACCACCGGCAAGGTTGCGCTGTTCACCACCTGCTACGGCAACTACAATCGACCGGAACTGGGCGAAGACCTGATCGTCGTCTTCGAACACAACGGCATTCCCGTGCGCCTCGCGCCGCAGGAAAATTGCTGCGGTATGCCCAAACTGGAAATGGGAGACCTCGAGAGCGTCGAAAAGCTCAAGAACGGTAACATCCCGGTGCTCGCCAAACTGGTCGACGAGGGTTACGACATCGTCGCCCCGGTACCGTCCTGCGTGCTGATGTTCAAGCACGAACTGCCGCTGCTGTTCCCGGACGAGCCCGACGTCATCAAGGTCCGCGACGCCATCTTCGACCCGTTCGAATACCTGATGTTGCGCCACAAGGCCGGTAAACTGAACACCGAGTTCAAAAACCCGCTGGGCAAGATTGCCTATCACGTCCCGTGTCACCTGCGCGTGCAGAACATCGGCCTGAAAACCCGCGACCTGTTGCAAATGGTGCCCGACACCGAGATCGAGACCATCGAGCGCTGCTCCGGCCACGACGGTACCTACGCGGTGAAGGCCGAATTTCACGAAACATCAATGAAAATCGGCAGACCGGTGGTCAACCGCGTGAAGAAGGCCCAAGCCGCGCACTACGCCAGCGACTGCCCGATGGCGGGCGACCAGATCATGAACGGCCTGCAAAGCGGCGACAAGCCGGCGCACCCGCTGGGGTTGTTACGCAAGGCCTACGGCTTATAGACCAGTCGCTAGTGCTGAGTCGCTAGGACTAAGTGAAGAAACAAATACTTAGTCCTAGCGACTTAGCCCTAGCGACTTACTTCAGGATAAACCGATGGAAAAGTTAACGCGCGACGACCTGCTAAGCCTCGAACAATACGCCGCCAAACGCATGGAATTCCGCCAACGCGTCCTGGGCCACAAACGCGACCGCAATCTCGCGATCGGCCCGAACGTCACGCTGCTGTTCGAAGATCGCCTGACCATCCAGTACCAGATCCAGGAAATGCTGCGCGTCGAGCGGATTTTCGAGGCGGCTGGCATCCAGGATGAACTGGATTCCTACAACCCGCTGATTCCCGACGGCTGCAACTGGAAAGCCACCATGCTGATCGAGTTTCCGGACGTTACCGAGCGGCGCCAGGCGCTGGCGCGCCTCGTCGGCATCGAGCGCCAGGTCTGGGTCCAGGTGAAAGGTTGCGAACGCATCACGGCGGTTGCCGACGAAGACCTCGAGCGCGCGACGCCGGAAAAGACCTCCGCCGTGCACTTCCTGCGCTTCGACCTCGATGACGCGTCGATCAGCGCGCTCAAGAACGGCGCGTCCCTCGGCGCCGGTATCGATCATCAGGAATATCGGCACACGGTCGAGCCGGTCCTGGAGAACCTGCGGAGAAGTTTGCTCGCGGATATCAACTGACGCGCAGCGACTGGTACAATCGCTCGCCATGAGCAGCCAATACGATGCCGCCGCCATCGAAGTTCTGAGCGGCCTCGACCCCGTGCGCAAACGTCCGGGGATGTACACCGACACCACCCGTCCCAATCACCTCGCCCAGGAAGTCATCGACAACAGCGTCGACGAAGCGCTGGCCGGCTACGCGAAACGCATCGACGTCACGCTCTACAAGGACGGCTCGCTGGAAGTCACCGACGACGGCCGCGGCATGCCTGTCGATCTGCACCCGGAAGAAAAGATTCCAGGCGTCGAACTGATCCTGACGCGGCTGCACGCCGGCGGCAAATTCTCCGCGCGCAACTACCGCTTTTCGGGCGGCCTGCACGGCGTCGGTGTCTCGGTCGTCAACGCGCTTTCCAGCCACCTCGAAGTCTGGATCCGGCGCGGCGGGCAGGAATACAACATGGCGTTCAAGGACGGCTACACCGTCTCGGCGCTGGAAGCGATCGGCAAGGTCGGCAAGCAGAACACCGGCACCACGCTGCGTTTCTGGCCCGACGGCCGCTATTTCGACTCGCCCAAATTGTCCATTCCGCGGCTGGAGCACGTGCTGCGCGCCAAAGCTGTGCTGTGCCCCGGCCTGCGCGTCACGCTGACGATCGAAGGCGGCGATCAACAGGAATGGTTTTTCGAAGCCGGCCTGACGGACTACCTGACGGAGGCATTGGGTGACGCCGAGCGCCTGCCGGATGAGCCATTCACCGGCAGCTTCGAAGGTACGACCGAAGCCGTCGACTGGGCGCTCGCGTGGCTGCCGGGGGAAGGCGAGCCGATCGCGGAAAGCTACGTCAACCTGATCCCGACGATCCAGGGCGGCACCCACGTCAACGGCCTGCGCACCGGCTTGACCGATGCGGTGCGGGAATTCTGCGAGTTTCGCAACCTGATTCCGCGTGGCGTCAAGCTGACGCCGGACGACGTCTGGAACCGGCTGTCCTACGTGCTGTCGGTCAAGATGAACGACCCGCAGTTCTCCGGCCAGACGAAGGAGCGCCTGTCGTCGCGTCAGTGCGCCGGCTTTGTCGGCGGCGTCGTCAAGGACGCCTTCGCACTGTGGCTGAACCAGCACACTGACGCCGGCGAAAAAATCGCCGAACTCGCGCTCGAAAATGCCCAGGCACGCCTGCGCACGAGCAAAAAGGTCGTGCGCAAGAAAGTCACCAGCGGACCGGCGTTGCCCGGAAAACTCGCCGACTGCACCAGCCAGGACCCGACCCGCGGCGAACTGTTCCTGGTCGAGGGCGACTCGGCCGGCGGCTCCGCAAAGCAGGCGCGCGACCGAGAATTCCAGGCGATCATGCCGCTGCGCGGCAAGATTCTGAACACGTGGGAAGTCGACCCGGCGCAGGTGCTGGGTTCGCAGGAAGTGCACGACATCAGCGTTGCCATCGGCGTCGAGCCCGGCAGCAACAATCTGAAGAGTCTGCGCTATCACAAGATTTGCGTGCTTGCCGACGCCGACTCCGACGGCCAGCACATCGCTACGCTGTTGTGCGCCTTGTTCCTGAAGCACTTTCGCCCGCTGGTCGAGCAGGGTCACGTATTCATCGCGATGCCGCCGCTGTACCGCATCGATGTAGGCAAGCAGGTCTTTTACGCATTGGATGACGCCGAACGCCAGGCCGTCTTCGACCGCATCGAAGCGGAGAAGCTCAAGGGCAAAGTTTCAGTCACTCGCTTCAAGGGTCTCGGCGAAATGAGCCCGCAACAGCTTCGCGAGACGACCATCTCGCCGGACACGCGCCGGCTGGTGCAACTGACGATCGACGGCAACGACAAAACCGACGACCTGCTGGACATGCTGTTGTCCAAGCGGCGATCGCCGGACCGCAAGGCGTGGCTGGAAGAGAAGGGCAACCTCGCGGAAGTCTAACCTTTTACTCAATGAAAGATGTTTATGCTCGTATTTACGCCGCCGTACGCGAAATTCCGCCGGGCCATGTCGCGACGTACGGCGGCATCGCGCGTCATGTCGGTGCATCGACGCCGCGCCAGGTGGGTTATGCGATGGCGGCATTGCACGGCGGGAGCGACGTGCCGTGGCATCGGGTGATTAATTCGAAAGGCGAAGTCAGCACGCGCAAATCCGTCTACGGCGCTTCCGAGCAACGTGAGTTGTTAGAGGAAGAAGGCGTTTACTTCGACCGCAGCGGCAGAGTGGACCTGACGCGATTCGGCTGGTTGTCGTGAATGCCGGAGCGTGCGACTGAGCACCCCTCACCCCAACCCTCTCCCTGAGGGAGAGGGCGCTAGAGCGTCCGAGGTACCTCTTATTCCACTCAGGGAGAAGGTGAGGATGAGGGGATAAATCGTTAGCCGGCCAGGAAGGCCGGCTCTTAACCCGCGATTTGAGCGCAGCCGAAGATCGGGCTGAAAAAGGGGGAACAAGGAACATTGTCCGAGCGCATGGACGCGTGAGTTCTGTTCCGGCCCCCTTTTTCAGCCCGATCTTCGGGAAGTCCAAAGTGCACGGATGCACTTTGGACCAAGCGCCATGAGCAGTGGCTTTGGTTACTTTCCCCGTAAGGAAAGTGACCCGACCGCCGGTCGGAATCCGGCCCCAATTAAACCCCGCGCGAAGCGCGACTAATTCTATGGCAACAGCAAATTTAGACACAAACTACGAACGCCAACCCCTAAAGACGTTCACCGAAAAGGCATACCTCGATTACTCAATGTCAGTAATCCTGGACCGCGCCTTGCCCCACATCGGCGACGGCATGAAACCGGTCCAGCGCCGCATCATCTATGCCATGTCCGAACTGGCGCTGAACGCCGGCGCCAAACCCAAAAAATCCGCCCGCACCGTAGGCGACGTCCTCGGTAAATTCCACCCGCACGGGGATCTCGCCTGCTACGAAGCCATGGTCCTGATGGCGCAACCGTTCGCGTACCGCTATCCGCTGATCGATGGCCACGGCAACTGGGGTTCGATCGACGACCCGAAGTCGTTTGCGGCAATGCGTTACACCGAATCGCGCCTCACGCCGTATGCGGCGGTGCTGCTGTCCGAGCTGGGGCAAGGTACGGTGGACTGGCAGCCGAATTTCGACGGCACCCTTGAAGAGCCCAGGCTCCTGCCGGCGCGCCTGCCCAACCTGTTGCTGAACGGTGTCAGCGGCATCGCCGTGGGGATGGCGACGGATATTCCCCCGCACAACCTGAATGAGGTCGCGCAGGCGTGCATTCACCTGCTCGACGATCCGAAAGCCGATGTCGCGGCGCTGGTCGAACACATTCAGGGGCCGGACTTTCCCACCGGCGGTGAGATCATTACGCCGGCCGAAGAGTTGCTGGCGATGTACAGCACCGGCAACGGCAGCGTGCGCGTGCGCGCGGTGTACGAGCGCGACGACGGCGACATCGTCATTTCCGCGCTGCCGTTCCAGGTCTCCGGCAGCAAGGTGCTCGAGCAGATCGCTACGCAGATGCGCGCGAAGAAGCTGCCGATGGTCGAAGACCTGCGCGACGAGTCGGACCACGAGAACCCGATTCGCCTTGTGATTACGCCGCGCTCCAACCGCATCGATATCGAAGCGCTGATGGCGCACCTGTTCGCGACCACCGATCTCGAGCGCAGCTATCGCGTCAACATGAACGTGATCGGTACCGACGGCCGTCCGCGCGTCAAGAACCTGCGCGACTTCCTCGACGAATGGCTCAAGTTCCGGCTGCACACGGTCACGCGGCGCCTGCAGTTCCGGCTGGAGAAGGTTGAGCGGCGGCTGCACATTCTCGACGGTCTGCTGATCGCGTTTCTGAACATCGATGAAGTCATTGCGATCATTCGCCACGAGGACAATCCGAAGGCGGAACTGATCGCGCGCTTCAAACTGAGCGACGAGCAGGCCGAGGCGATTCTGGAACTTAAGCTGCGCCATCTCGCCAAGCTCGAAGAAATGAAGATTCGCGGCGAGCAGGCCGATCTCGCCGCCGAGCGCGATATGCTCAACAAGACGCTCGGCTCCAAGGCGCGCCTGCGCAAGCTGGTGCGCACCGAGCTTGAGCAGGACGCGGCGCAATTCGGCGATGAACGCCGTTCGCGGCTGGTCGAGCGTCAGGCGGCCCAGGCGCTGGACGAAACCCAGCTGCTGCCCAGCGAGCCGGTGACGGTGGTGCTGTCGCAACGGGGCTGGGTACGTGCGGCCAAGGGGCACGGCGTGGATGCCGCGGCATTGAGTTACAAATCCGGCGATGCGTTCCTGGCCGCGGCCGAAGCCCGTAGCAACCAGCAGGCCGTGTTCCTCGATTCGACCGGCCGCGCCTACACCACGGTTGCACATTCGTTGCCGTCTGCGCGCGGGCAGGGCGAGCCGTTGTCCGGCCGGTTCAATCCGCCGGCCGGCGCGACATTCGCCGGCGTTATGGCGGGCGACAATGACGACCGCTGGATCGTCGCCAGCGACGCAGGCTACGGCTTCGTGCTGCGCCTCGGCGAAGCCTCGTCGCGCAATCGTGCGGGCAAGGCGCTGCTGAACGTGCCGAGAGGTGCAGCCGTGCTGGTGCCGACCGCGATCACGGACGCGGCGACAGACCGCCTTGCGACGGTCGACAACGAGGGTCGATTGCTGGTATTTCCGGTCAACGAGTTGCCGGAACTGGCGCGTGGCAAAGGCAACAAGCTGATGGCGATCCCGGCGAAGAAAGCCGCCGCGCGCGAGGAATACCTGGTGGCGATGCTGAGCGTGCCCGCGGACGATACGCTGGTGATTTTGAGCGGCCAGCGGCACATGCGGCTGAAGCCGACCGAACTCGACGACTACGTCGGCGAACGCGGCCGGCGCGGCAGCAGATTGCCGCGCGGCTTTCGCAAGGTGGACGGGCTGGTGCTGGGGTCGAAGTTCGGCAGCTAACCGAAGGCGCCTAATTTGCCGCGATCGGCGGAGCCGACGGTCGCGCCGGGCTCCTGCAGATAGTTGCCCTGGATGTACTGCACGCCCATTTGCCACAGCGTTGCGATCGCGTCGGCGCTTTCGACTCGCTGGGCGATGGTTTCAATCTTTTTCGCATGCGCCTTTTCTACCAGCGCGAGTACCTTGTCGCGCCTGGCGTTGTCGGTCTGAATCTCGCGCGTGAGTTCGTCGTCGAGCTTGATGAAGTCCGGCTTGAGATGATCGAGCACGCCGAGCGAATTGCGCCCCATACCAAACTGCGAAATCGCGATAGCGCAGTCAGCCTTCTGTAACGCGTCGATGAACAGCTTCGTTTCCTTGAGGTACTTGTCGAGATAACTCTCCGCCAGCTGGAATATCAACCCGCCGGGCGGCAGCGATGGCGCGCGCTTGAGCGTTTCGCGCAGCCATTCGAGCATCTTCGGGTCCGTCAGGAACTGCGTCGAGATGCGCGCAAAAAAACGCACATCGCGTCCCGACTTGCGCTGGCTGGCGACTACCGGCAGCAGATGCGAGACTACCCATTTGTCGATTGCCGGCACGAGGTGGTGGCGCTCCGCGTACGGCATGAACCTGCCCGCCGAAATCATTTCGCCGTTGCCGGCGTCCATACGCACCAGCACGTCCTGCAATTCGACCTCGCTGTTGTCGAGACTCGCGATCGGCTGGTAGGCGAGCTTCAGCGTATTGCCCTTCAACGCGCTTGTGATGCGTTTCACCCAACTCGCTTCCGATCCGCCGTCCTCGGCGATCGCGGCCGGCTTGTATACCAGGTATCTGTTGCCGCCGTCCTCGGCCACCGTCTCGCTTGCTTCGATCGCCTGCGACAGCAGCAACTCCGGTTCGGCCAGAGCATCGATTTCGGTGATGCCGATGCTGCAGGTCATGCTGGTCGAACCGCCCTTGGTCTCGAAAATTGTTTTTGAAACCGCTTTGCACAATGCCGCAGCCCATTTTTCGACATCGGCAAGCGCCGGCCGCGTCAGTACGATCGCGAACGTATCATCGTCCAAACGTCCGACCGGCTCATTCTTGTTGACACTCGCGTTGATCAGCTCGACCAGCCGATTGATGATCCGGTCGCTGGAGAATGCGCCCACGCTGGCTTCGACGGCTTCAAGCTGGTCGGCCGTGACCAGCGCCAGTGCACGCACGGTCTTGTGGCCGGCTTTGACCGTCTTCAACTGCTCCAGGAAATAGGCGCGATGGTAGACGCCGGTGAGCGGATCGCGGTGGCGGATGTCAGCCAGCGATGCCTTGAGCGCATTGGCCTCGCGCTCGCGCTCGCTCAACTGCTGCTCGAGCTCCGGCGACATCTCTGCGTGTGCCACGCGCGCCGCCAGCCGCACGCAAGGCTCGTCTTCGACAGTGTCGGGCGACAAGGAAACCGTGACCGCGAATGGTTCACCTTCTTTCACGCCCTTCAGTGCCAGTCCTTCGCTCGTCTTGCCGTGCTTGATTACCTGCTGGATCGCCGTCTTGAGTGCGGCTTGCGACGTCGGATCGAAGACATCCATGACCGGAATGCCTTCGATCTCCTCGTTCGACTGGTAGCCGAACAGTTTCAGGTATGCCGGATTGGCATGCATGTGAATGCCGTCCTGCACATACGCGATCGCGTCCGCCGACTGGCTCAGCAGTTCGCTCAGCCGCGTTTCGTAGTCCGACAGCGCATCCGCGTACTGCTGCAGTTGCGCCGCCATGCGTGCGACCGGCAACTCGCGCTCGATCACAGCTTTCAGATGCGCCGCGTTGTCCATCGCCACCAGGTCGCGCGCACCCTTGGCCATCAGCGCGGTAATATCGAGTTTGTCGATATGTTTGCCGATGGCGATTACCGGTGTCTCCGGCGCGCGCAAATCGCGCAGTCGCACCAAGTCATCCAGCGACAGCGGCGGCGCGTCGGCGACGAGAAAGATCAACTCGGGATGCGCTTCGAGCGCCTTGTCCAGCGTCTCCGCATCGCCTGCCCAGCCGGACCGGACGCGCATGCCGAGACCGCGCAGCAGCCCGTTCAGGTGCTCGGCGTCGTTCTGCGTCTTGCTGGCGACAAGAATGGGCAGGATGCTCTGTTCAGGCAAAAAAGAATCTCCCCCGGCTTAAAAGACTGGCAACTTGCTCGGCGCGCCGGCTTGTTCGCGAACCAGCCGCGGCACAAGGTAGCCCGGCAATCGCTCGCGCAGTTCCCGGTGCAGCGCCAGCGCGCGCGACTCGGGCACTTCGAAATGCGCCGCGCCGGCGACGCGGTCGAGCAGGTGCAGATAATAGGGTATCACTGCGGCCGCGAACAGAGCTTCGCTGAGCGCCGCAAGGCAGTCGGCAGAGTCGTTCACGCCGCGTAGCAGCACGGACTGGTTGAACAGCGTCGCACCGGCATCTTTCAGCGCCGCAAAGGCGGCCCCGACGGCCGTGTCGACCTCGTTGGCGTGGTTGACGTGTACGACGACGGTCTTCTGCAGCGGCAGTGGCGCGAACCAGTCCAGAAAGGTCTGATCGATCCGCGATGGCAGCACGACCGGCTGGCGCGTGTGGATGCGCAGGCGACGCACGTGCGGGATGGCGGCAATCGCCGCGGCGAGTTCAGCCAGCCGGTGGTCCGCGAGCGACAGCGGATCGCCACCGCTGAGAATGACTTCGGAAATCGTTGCGTCGGCGTGAATGTAGGCGAGCGCATCCCGCCAGCGGCCGGTACGCGGGTTTTCGTCCGCGTACGGAAAATGTCGCCGGAAGCAGTAGCGGCAGTTGACCGCACAGGCGCCGGTCGTCACCAGCAGCACCCGGCCGTGGTACTTGTGCAGCAGCCCTGGCCGCGCTGCGCTGGCAATATCGCCGACCGGATCGATGGTAAAGCCAGGCGCGGCTCCGGTTTCGGCGTCGATCGGGAGCACCTGGCAGAGCAGGGGGTCGCGCGGATCGCCGATTCGCATCCGCGCCACGAACCCGCGCGGGACGCGCAACGGGAACAATGCGGTCGCGGCGCGCGCACCGTCAAGCAGCCCCGGATCGAGCGCCAGCATCGAGAGCAGTTCGGCAGGATCGGTCACCGCCTGCTGCAATTCAGTCTGCCAGGGCGTCTGTGTTGCGGTTATCATAGGATATTTAAATCTGCGGGACGGCAAGTTTACCTTTATGGCCACATACAGCACCAACGAATTCAAAGGCGGTCTCAAAATCATGCTCGACGGCGATCCGTACACGATCGTCGAGAACGAGTTCGTCAAGCCCGGCAAGGGTCAGGCGTTCAATCGGGTCAAGGTCCGCAATCTCAAGACCGGCCGGGTGATCGACCGTACCTTCAAGTCGGGCGAGACGGTGGACAGCGCCGACGTCGTCGAAACCGAAATGCAGTACCTGTACAGCGACGGCGAGTTCTGGCACTTCATGAAGCCGGACACCTTCGAGCAGTTTGCTGCCGGTCCTGCCGCGGTGGAAGGTGCCGTGCAATGGCTCAAGCCCGAGGACATGTGCAACGTGATCCTCTGGAACGGCGACCCGCTGTCGGTCGAGGCGCCGAATTTCGTCGTCCTGCAGATCACCGAAACCGATCCCGGTGTGCGTGGCGACACCAGCGGTGGCGGCGGCAAGCCTGCGACGCTGGAAACCGGCGCGGTCGTACGCGTGCCGCTGTTCGTCGATCAGGGCGAGATGATCAAGGTGGACACGCGCACGGCGACGTACGTGGCGCGGGCGAAGGAGTGATCGAAAGCGGAGGTTGGCGCCCCACGGCGCCAATCGCCAATCTTCGCAAGCGCGCCGACATCCTCGCGACCCTTCGCGCGTTTTTTGCCCAGCGCGGCGTACTCGAAGTCGAGACGCCGCTGCTCTCCCAAGCCGCGGTCACCGACATCCACCTCGACAGCATTGCCGCCGACGGCGGCTTTTTGCACACGTCGCCCGAGTTCGCGATGAAGCGCCTGCTCGCGGCAGGCGCGGGCGATGTCTACCAGATTTGCAAGGTCTTTCGCGCCGGCGAGGCCGGGCGTCACCATAACCCGGAATTTACGCTGCTGGAGTGGTATCGCGTCGGCTGGGATTACCGCCGGTTAATGGCGGAAGTGGCGGAGTTGCTGGCGCAGGTGCTCGATATCGATGTCGAGGCCGAATACGTGAGCTATCGCGATGCGTTCATGGCCGCCGTCGGTCTCGATCCGTTTGCGGCGCCGGTGGAAGCACTGGAGATGGCCGCCGATCGCGCCCGCCTGGGCCGAGCCGGACCGCTCGATCGCGATGGCTGGCTGGATCTGCTCGCGGGTGGCTGCGTCTATCCTGCGCTGGGTAAAGATCGGCTCTGCTTCATTTATGATTTTCCGGAATCGCAAGCCGCGCTGGCGCACGTGAGACCGGACGAACCGCCGGTGGCCGAACGATTCGAAGTCCTGTTCAACGGCCTCGAACTCGGCAACGGTTTCAGCGAACTGACGGACGCCGCCGAGCAGCGGCATCGCTTCGAACGCGACCTTGCATACCGGCGCGAGCAGGGCCGGGCCGAGCCACCCGTCGATGGCCGCTTCCTCGATGCGCTCGAAGCTGGTTTGCCTGAATCCGCCGGCGTGGCAGTCGGCGTCGATCGCATCGTCATGCTGGCGTGCGGGGCCGAACGTATCGGAGACGTAACAACTTTCACAGCGGAGAACGCGTGATGTTTGAACTGAAGGAAATCGACAACAGCGACAAGCAATCCCTGTACGCGGAGCTGACCGAACAGGCGCGCGCACTGGTGCATGACGAGAAGGACCTGATCGCCAACACCGCCAACCTCAGCGCGCTGCTGTTTTACGCGCTGCCGGACGTCAACTGGGTGGGCTTTTACTTGCTCAAGGAAGGCGAACTGGTCGTCGGGCCGTTTCAGGGCAAGCCGGCTTGCATTCGCATTCCGATGGGGAAGGGCGTCTGCGGTACCGCGGCGGCCGAACGCAAATCGCTGGTGGTCGAGGACGTGAACGCGTTCGCCGGCCACATCTTCTGCGATAGCGCGTCCCGGTCGGAAGTCGTGGTGCCGCTGGTAGCGAACGATCGACTGCTCGGTGTATTAGATATCGACAGCCCGAACCTGGCTCGCTTCGATGCCGACGACCGGACGGGTTTGGAGAGGATTGCGGCGGTGCTGACTGAAACGGTGGAGGAGTGATTATTCGGCTGATTGTAAGTTCAACTTACAATCAGCCGGAATGAGGCGATCCGCTGGCCGACGAGCACGCGTGAATCGGCGCCGAGCCCGCGCGCCCATTCGACCGCGTCGCGCGCGAATAGCAGAATCACTGTCGAACCCATGTTGAAGCGGCCGAGCTCGTCGCCGCGTGCGAGCGTCACCGCCGATTCACCGCCGTCGCCGTAGTGCCATTCGCGGATGCGCCTGCCGTGCGGGGGCGTGATTTCGCCGGCCCACACTGTTTCGATGCTGCCGACCAGCATCGCGCCCACCATCACCACCGCCATCGGTCCCGCCGGGGTGGCGAACAGCATCGCCACCCGCTCGTTGCGGGCGAACAGGCGCGGGACTGCGCGCGTCGTGGCCGGGTTGACGCTGAACAGGCGGCCGGGAATGTGGATCATGCGTTCGAGCGCGCCGTCGAGCGGCATGTGGACGCGGTGATAGTCGCGCGGCGCGAGATACAGCGTGGCGAAGCTGCCGCCGGCGAAGCGCTCGGCCAGTGCCGAGTCGCCGCCCAGCAGTTCGCGCGTGTCGAACTCCCGCCCTTTGGCCTGAAAGATGCGGCCCTCATTGATGATGCCGAACTGGCTGCCGCGGCCGTCCACCGGAGACACGCAGCTATCGGGCGCGCTGTCGATCGGGCGCGCATCGGTCCGCAGCGCGCGCGTGAAGAACGCGTTGAGGCTGGCGTAGCGCGATGGATCGGGATCTGCCGCCTCACTGAGATCGATGTCGTAGCGATTGATCAGCGTGTGAATCAGCCAGTTCTTGAGCCACGGCTGCTCACGACGCGTGATGTAATGCCACAGTCGCGACAGGCCGTGCTGCGGCAACGGGTATTGCGCCAGCGCGGCGATGCGGTCGTAGCGGTTCGGCTTGTAGGCTGACATGGCGCCGGAATACTACACTCTGCGGTATAGTTACGCACTTCCTTTGCCTAGATTTGAAGTAGATGCCGCGCTTCGACAAAGACATTGCCGCGTTGCGCACGATTGCCGATTGGGTGCGTTATCTCGCCAGCCGGTTCAATGAAGCCGGCCTTTTTTTTGGCCATGGCACGGGCAACGCGGTGGACGAGGCGCTCGCACTGGTGCTGCACGTGCTGCATCTCGATCACGATCTGCCGTCGTGGTTGCTCGATGCGCGCCTGACGGATGACGAGAAGACGGCGATAGCCGACCTCGCGGCGCAGCGGATCGACAGCCGCAAGCCGCTCGCCTATCTGACCCATTCCGCCGGGTTCGCCGGGCTCGACTTTTACGTCGACGAACGCGTACTCGTGCCGCGCTCGCCGATCGCGGAGTTGATAGAACGCCAGTTCGAGCCGTGGGTGGAACCGGACGCGATCGAGCGCGTGCTTGACATCGGCACCGGCAGCGGCTGCATCGCGATCGCCTGCGCACATTACCTGCCGGATGCGCAGGTGGACGCGGTGGATATTTCGGCAGATGCGCTCGCCGTCGCGCGCGAGAATGTGGCGCGGCATCATTTGAACGAGCGGGTGCGGTTGATCCGGTCGGACCTGCTGACCGACGTGCCGGCGGCGCGCTATGACGTGATTGTCACCAACCCGCCTTACGTCGATGCCGCCGAGATGGCAGCACTCGAACCCGAGTTTCGCCATGAGCCCGCGCTGGGTCTGGCGGCGGGCGAGGACGGGCTGGACTTCATCGGGCGCATCCTGCGCGACGCGCCCGCCTGGCTCGCGCCGAGCGGCATCCTGATCGGCGAAGTTGGCGCCAGCCAGGCCGCCTTCGAAGCACGCTTCCCCGATCTGGCGGTCACCTGGCTGGAGTTCGAGCGCGGCGGCAGCGGCGTGTTTCTGATTGCGGCCGCCGACCTGGAGGAGAGCGATGTCCGGTAACACGTTCGGCAAGCTGTTTGCCGTCACCACCTTCGGTGAAAGCCACGGCCCCGCGCTGGGCTGCATTATCGACGGCTGTCCGCCCGGGCTCGCCTTGGCCGAAGCGGATCTGCAGGCTGACATCGAGCGCCGCCGCACCGGCAAGTCGCGTCACACTTCGCAACGCCGGGAGCCGGACGCGGTGCGGATTCTCTCCGGTGTATTCGAAGGCATGACCACTGGCACGCCCATCGGGCTCGTCATCGACAACGTCGATGCCAAGTCCAAGGACTACGCCAACATCGCCGACCGCTTCCGGCCCGGCCACGCCGACTATACGTACCTGCACAAGTACGGTGTGCGCGATTACCGCGGCGGCGGGCGCGCCTCGGCGCGCGAAACGGTGATGCGCGTGGCGGCGGGCGCGATTGCGCGCAAATACCTGCGTGAGCGGCTGGGGATCGAGATACAGGGTTATCTGGCGCAGCTCGGGCCGATTGCGCTCGAGCCGGTCAACCTGGCGACGGTGGATGACAATCCGTTTTTCTGTGCTGACCCATCGAAGATCGACGAGCTGGATCGCTTCATGGACGCGTTGCGTAAATCCGGCGATTCGGTGGGCGCGCGGGTGACGGTCGTCGCGCGGGGCGTGCCGCCGGGCCTGGGCGAGCCGGTATTCGACAAGCTCGACGCCGCGATCGCCCACGCGATGATGGGCATCAATGCGGTCAAGGGCGTCGAAATCGGCGCCGGTTTTGACGCCGTCGTGCAGAAGGGTACGGAGCACCGCGACGAGATGACGCCGGAGGGCTTTTTGAGCAACAACGCCGGCGGCACACTCGGCGGCATTTCCAGCGGTCAGCCGATCGTGGTCAGCATCGCGCTCAAGCCCACATCGAGCATTCGCCTGCCCGGGCGCACCGTCAACACCGCTGGAGAGCCCGTGGAAGTGGTCACGCACGGCCGCCACGACCCGTGCGTCGGCATTCGCGCTACGCCTATCGCGGAAGCCATGCTGGGGCTGGTGTTAATGGATCATTATTTACGCCATCGCGCCCAGAACGGGGATGTGAGGACTCCCGCGGCGAAATTGGCGGGAGAGCGCGGGATTCGTTAAAATAGTCTGCTACACGATTGAATTTACAGCTATTTTCAGGACTTTTTAATGCAGGACTTTAAGGTGGCCGTGGTCGGCGCGACGGGCGCGGTCGGAGAAACAATGTTGTCGATTCTTGCCGAGCGGAAGTTCCCGGCAAGCGAGGTGATTGCGCTGGCGAGCAGCCGTTCGGTCGGGCGCAGCGTCGAATTCGGCAACAAGGAACTCGAAGTACAGGATCTCGCGACGTTCGATTTCAGTGGCGTCGATATCGCATTGTTCTCCGCCGGCGGCTCCGTGTCCGGCGAGTACGCGCCCAAGGCGGCCGCGGCCGGCTGCGTGGTGATCGACAACACGTCGAAGTTTCGTTACGACGATGACGTGCCGCTGGTCGTCGCGGAGGTCAATCCGGAGGCCATCGGCCGGTACCGCAAGCGCAACATTATCGCCAATCCGAACTGCTCGACGATGCAGCTCATGGTGGCGCTGAAGCCGCTGCACGACGCGGCCGGCATCGAGCGCATCAACATCGCGACCTACCAGGCTGTCTCCGGCGCCGGTAAGAAGGCCATGGAAGAGCTGGCGCACCAGACGGCGAATCTGCTTAACGGCCGGCCGGTCGAGCCGGGCAGGATGGCCAAGCAGATCGCGTTCAACGTGCTGCCGCAGATCGACGAATACCAGGACAACGGCTACACGCGCGAAGAAATGAAGCTGGTGTGGGAGACGCGCAAGATTCTTGGCGAGGCGTCGATTCAGGTGAATGCGACGGCCGCGCGGGTGCCGGTGTTTTACGGTCACTCGGAGGCGGTGCACATCGAGACGCGCAAGAAGCTGTCGGCCAGAGAGGCGCGCAAGCTGCTGGCGACGGCGCCCGGCATCGAGTTGCTGGATGGTTTCGGAAAAGGCGAGTTTCCGACGGCGGTGACGGAGGCGGCGGGGCACGACCCGGTGTACGTGGGCCGGATTCGCGAAGACATTTCCCACCCGCGCGGGCTCAACCTGTGGGTGGTCGCGGACAACATTCGCAAGGGCGCCGCGCTGAATACAATTCAAATCGCCGAAATATTGGTAGAAAACCATTTATCGGCTATAGTTGGCGCGATGTCGTAAGGCGATGCTTGAAGAAAGTCGCCAAGTTGCTTGGCGCTATTGGCATTAAGTCAGATTATCAAGGGCCCGGGTGCGGGTGGAACAGGGAGCGAAAATGAGACGATTACTGGCCCTCTCGGGGCTGATCCTGAGTCTTGGATCGCTGTCGTTCGGCGCGTTCGCGCTGGGCCTGGGTAATATTCAGCTACATTCGGCGCTGGGCCAGAAGCTTGATGCCGACATCGCGCTGGTGGGCGTCGACAGCCCGTCGGCGGCGGGGCTGAAGGTGTCGCTGGCGGGGCCGGCGGCATTTCAACGCGCCAAGGTCGAGCGCAGCGGCATTCTGCAATCGCTCAAGTTCGCCGTTGTCAATGGCGCCGGCGGCTACCACGTTCATGTCACCAGCAGCCAGCCGGTTCGGGAACCGTTCCTGACTTTCATCGTTTCCGCACAGTGGGCCAGCGGCCAGGTGTTGCGGGAATACACCGTGTTGCTCGATCCGCCCAATTACGCGGCCTCGTCCGGCGCCGCGACCGTACAGTCGCCGGCAGCCGGTGCCACGCAAGCCGCGCCCGCTGCGGCCTCGACCGTCACCGCCGCGCCGGCGGCGCAGCCGGTGCAGATGGCGCCCGCGACACCGACGATGTCCGCCGCCGGCAGCAATTACGGCCCCATCCAGCGCGGCCAGACGCTGTGGGGGATCGCGAGTAACCTGACTTCCGGCAATCCCGCCGACATCGACCGGATGATGATCGCGATCTATCGCAATAATCCGCACGCATTCGCCGGCAACATCAACCGCATGCGAGCCGGCTACGTGCTGGAGATTCCGGATGCCGCGACCGTCAACGCCATCAGTCGCCGGGATGCCATTGCTGCGGTGAAGAGTGCCAACCAGCGCTACGTCGCGGCATCGGCGGCGTCGGCTGCGGCGGCATCGCCGGCTGCCGCGCCGGCCGCAAAGTCGCCGACTGACGTAACATCGGCGAGCCCGACAGCACCTGCGCCGGCCGCCGATACCCAGGCGCATTTGCAACTGGTGGCGCCGAGCGCGGATGCCATTCAGTCCGCCGCCGCGCCGGGCGCCGACAGCGCGCAGCTCGCGCAGTTGAAGCAGCAGTTGTCCAGCGCCCGGCAGCAGGCAAGCGAGGCCGCAGATCGCAATGCCAGGCTGGCGGGCCAGGTCAACGACCTCAAGCAACAGTTGACCAAGACGCAGCGCATGCTGGATGTGACCAACAAGCGGCTTGCACAGTTGCAGCAGCAGGCACGTCAGCAGAATGCCGCCAAGCCGGCGAAGGCCGTCGGCCTTGAGGGTGTGATCGCGTACCTTACCAAGCCGTTATTCCTCGCGGCCCTGCTGGTGGTGCTGGTACTGATCGCGGCGTTCATCGTGATCCGGAAACAGCGGCGCAAGGCGGCGATCGCTGCCGACAATGAGCCCGTCATGATCATTGACGAGCCCGTATCCGACGAGGCCGATGACGCCCCCGACCTGCAGGCGGAAGAATTCGTCGCCGCCGCGGGCCCGCTGCACGATGACACGGCGGCGGAGTCTGCCGAGTCCACAGCCGACGAGGCGCAGGACCCGATCGCCGAAGCCGATTTTCATGTCGATTACGGCCTTTACGATCAGGCGGCCGAAATCATCCGCAACGGCATCGAAATCGACCCCGGCCGCGACGAGCTCAAGCTCAAGCTGTTCCAGATTTATTTTGCCGCCGGCGATGCCGCCGGTTTCAGCAGCGCGGCCCGGGAATATGCCTCCGAGTGGGGTGCGGATCATCCTGCCGAGTGGGAAGAGGTTACGGCGATGGGTCGGCAACTGGTGCCGGAGGAGCCGCTGTTCGCCGCAGGCTTCGACCAGACGCTGCCGGGCTCCCCCGATACGCCCACGGAAGTGCCGACCGAACTGTCCACGGAGCTCGGCACGGACACCGCCACCGAGCTGCCGGGCGACGATGAGGAGCCGGATGAAGTCATTGCCGATCCGCGCGACCAGGGGTTGGACTTCGACTTCGATCTGGGTAAATCGGCGCCCGCCGCGGAAGACGGCGAAGCCGAGCCCGTAGCCGAAGAAACTTTCGAGCAACCGGCGGCGGAGGTGCAACCGGAGTTCGAAACCTCGTTCGATATGGACAAGCCGACCGCTGCCGAGGCCTCGACCGACTTTGATCTGGGCGATTTGGAAGCCGAGTTGAACCCTGAGGCCGGCGACACCGGTTACGGCAGCAACGCGCTGACCGACACCCAGACCGAGTTCGAAGATGCGATCCGCGAGCTGTCGGAATTCGTCGACACCAATTTTCCCAACGAATCCTCCGCCGGTAGCCAGCCGGCCGAATCTCCTGTCGCCGAGGAGCCGGATTTCGCGCCACTGGAAACGTTGGCCGCGGACGACGAATCCGAAGCGGAAACTTTCGACGATGACGACGGCCTCGACGAAATGAGCACCAAGCTCGATCTTGCCCGCGCCTACATGGACATGGGCGACCCCGAGGGTGCGCGCAGCATTCTCGAGGAGGTGATCGAGGAGGGCGCCAAGCAGTACCAGGACCAGGCGCGCGAACTCCTCGACAAAGTCGGTTAGATTTTCTTGTCTTGCGCTACGCCGCTGGAGTCGAATACGACGGCACCCGTTTCGCCGGCTGGCAGCGCCAGCGGCACGCGCGCTCCGTTCAGGGCGATATAGAGACCGCGCTGTCGGTCGTGGCCGACCGGCCTGTCGAGGTCGCTTGCGCAGGCCGCACCGACGCCGGCGTGCACGCCGAAGGGCAAGTCATTCATTTCGATACCGACTCCGAGCGCAGCGAGCGCTCCTGGCTTCTCGGTACCAACTCCAATCTCCGCGACGACGTCGTGCTGCGCTGGTTGCGCGTTGCGCCGGCCGCATTCCACGCGCGCTTCAGCGCGCGCGCCCGGCACTACCGCTATACGATCCTCAATCGCGACACGCGGCCGGCGATCGAGCGCGATTATCTCGTTGCGGTACGCGTGCCACTCAACGTCGCGGCGATGCACCGCGCGGCGCGGTCGCTGATCGGCGAGCACGATTTTTCGGCGTTCCGCGCCGCCGAGTGTCAGGCGGCCTCGCCGGTGCGACGCGTGCTGTGGCTGACGGTCGCGCGCCACGGCGATCATGTCGTCATTGATGTGGCGGCGAATGGTTTTCTGCATCACATGGTGCGCAACATCGCCGGTGTCCTGATCGCGATCGGCACCGGCAAGCGGCCGTCGAACTGGGCGGCCGAAGTGCTCGGAAGCCGCGACCGGGCCGCGGGCGGCGTCACGGCACCGGCCGGCGGCTTGCGGTTCATGGGCGTGCGCTATCCCGACGCATTCGACTTGCCGCTGGGGTCGGAAAGTCGAGCGGTTTTCGACGCGATTGCGAAGTCTGGTAATCTATAACGTTTTCCCGTTGGCCCAGACAACCAATGTCCCGCGTCCGCATCAAATTTTGTGGTCTCACTCGCGCAGACGATGCCGCAACCGCTGCGCGACTGGGTGCAGATGCGATCGGCGTGGTGTTTTACCCGCCGAGTTCGCGGGCGGTGACGCTGGAGCAGGCGCGCGCCGTGATCGATGCGCTGCCGGCATTCGTGACCGTCGCGGCGTTATTTCTCGATCCGGAAAGGGACGAAGTCGAGCGGGTGCTGAAGACGCTGCCGATCGATCTGCTGCAGTTTCACGGCGACGAGTCGCCGGCATTTTGCGAATCCTTCGAGCGGCCGTACATCAAGGCACTGCCGATGGCGGGCGATGTCGATTTGAACGCCGCCGCGCGCGATTACCGGCACGCGCGCGGGCTATTGCTCGATGCCCACGCCCGCGGCGAGTCCGGCGGCCAAGGTAAGACGTTCAACTGGCGTCATGTCGAGCTGCCGCTGCCGGTGGTGCTGGCGGGCGGACTCAGCCCGGGCAATGTCGGCCGGGCGATCGAAACAGTGCGGCCGTGGGCGGTCGATGTGTCGAGCGGCGTCGAGTCGGGGCCCGGCATCAAAAGTCACGAACGCATGGCTGCGTTCGTTGCAGAGGTCAATCGTGCAGGCAACTGATAGCAAAACAAACCGGCCCGACGCCAACGGCCGCTTCGGCGATTACGGCGGCCGCTTCGTAGCCGAGACGCTGATGGCGGCGGTGGATGAACTCGCGGCCGCCTACGAACAATACCGCGACGATCCCGACTTTCGCGCGGAGTTCGAGCGCGACCTGGCCGACTACGTCGGCCGCCCGTCGCCGCTCTATTTCGCCGAGCGCCTCACCGGGCGCGCCGGCGGCGCGCGCATCTACCTCAAGCGCGAAGACCTGAATCACACCGGTGCGCACAAGATCAACAATACGGTCGGCCAGGCGCTGCTCGCCAAACGCATGGGCAAGCGCCGCATCATTGCCGAAACCGGCGCCGGTCAGCACGGCGTCGCCACGGCGACCGTCGCGGCGCGCCTGGGCCTCGAATGCATCGTCTACATGGGCGCCGAAGACATCGCGCGCCAGTCGGTCAACGTCTATCGCATGCGCCTGCTCGGCGCGACGGTCGTGCCGGTCGAATCCGGCTCGCGCACGCTGAAAGACGCGATGAACGAGGCGATGCGCGACTGGGTGACGAACGTCGATTCGACCTTTTACATCATCGGCACCGTCGCCGGGCCGCATCCTTACCCGATGATGGTGCGCGACTTTCACACCGTGATCGGCCGCGAAGCACGCGAGCAGATCCTGAAGGCGGCAGGCCGCCTGCCGGACGCGCTGGTTGCCTGCGTCGGCGGTGGCTCCAACGCGATCGGGCTGTTTCATCCGTTCCTCGACGATGCCGTGGCGATATACGGCGTCGAGGCGGGCGGCAAAGGATCGGGCGAAGGCGAACACGCCGCGTCGCTGTCCGCCGGCCGGCCCGGCGTGCTGCACGGCAATCGCACTTACGTTCTCGAAGACGCAGCCGGGCAGATACTGCCGACGCATTCGATCTCGGCCGGTCTCGATTACCCGGGCGTCGGGCCGGAGCATGCATGGCTGAAGGACAGCGGCCGGGCGAAATACGTCACCGTGACCGATGACGAGGCGCTCGCGGCGTTTCATCTGCTGACGCGCGTCGAGGGGATCATGCCGGCGCTCGAATCCAGCCATGCGATCGCC
The DNA here is from genome assembly GCA_035708085.1 of Gammaproteobacteria bacterium. GTDB lineage: Bacteria > Pseudomonadota > Gammaproteobacteria > Natronospirales > DASSBR01 > DASSBR01. Next base: position 35,006 of record DASSTE010000040.1, read on the forward strand.
TATGCAACGAAGCTTGCGCCGGAACTGGGGCGCGATGGGATCGTGATCGTCAACCTGTCCGGGCGCGGCGACAAGGACATCAACACCGTCGCGCAGTTGGAGGGGATGGTGTTGTGAGCCGGCTTGCCCAACGCTTTTCGGACTTAAGCGCCCATAACCGCCGCGCGCTCGTCACCTACATTACCGCCGGGGATCCTGTGCCGGAATCCACGCCCGGCCTGCTGCACGCGCTGGCCGAAGCAGGCGCCGACATCCTCGAACTAGGCGTGCCGTTTTCGGATCCGACTGCCGACGGGCCGGCGATCCAGGCCGCGCACGAACGCGCGCTGGCACACGGCGTGCGCCTCGCCGACGCGCTCGACATGGTGGCCGAGTTCCGCCGCCAGGACGAGTCGACGCCGATCGTGCTGATGGGCTACCTGAACCCGATCGAGGCCATGGGCGCGACCGCCTTTGCCGACGCGGCCGCGCAAGCGGGTGTCGACGGAGTGATCGCAGTGGATCTGCCGCCGGAAGAGGCGGCCTCGCTGCACGCGTTGCTGCGCGAGCGCGACGTCGATCTGATTTTCCTGGTCGCGCCGACGACCACGGCCGCGCGGATCAGGCGCATCGCTACGCTGGCAAGCGGCTTCATCTATTACGTCTCGCTCAAGGGGACGACCGGCGCGGGCACCCTCGACACGGCCGCCGTGGCCGACAAGCTGGGAGATGTCCGCGCGCACACCGAATTGCCGATCGCGGTCGGTTTCGGCGTTCGCAGCGGCGAATCCGCCGCCGCACTGGCGCAGGTGGCGGACGCAATCGTTGTCGGCAGCGCCTTGATCGAACACATCGTCGCGGCCGACAATGACGCCGCCCGGCGCCAGGCCGCCGGGGACTTCGTCCGCGAATTGCGCGCCGCGCTGGATAACGCAATGGCCGCACCGGCTTAAAGAGATAGAATATGAATTGGTTCAAGAAGCTGATGCCGTCGCGCATCAACACCGAAGGCAGCCGCAAGCGCAACATTCCGGAAGGCTTGTGGAGCAAGTGCCCGCATTGCAGCGGCGTACTGTATCGCGCCGACCTGGACCGCAACCTGCAGGTCTGCCCGAAGTGCGGCCATCATATGCGCCTCACCGCGCGCCAGCGACTCGATTCATTCCTCGATCCCGACTCGCGCACAGAGATCGGCGCCGCGATCGAACCGCTCGATCCACTCAAGTTCAAGGACAGCAAACGCTACAAGGAGCGCATCGCGCAGGCGCAGAAGAACACCGGGGAAAACGACGCGCTGGTCGCAATGAAGGGCAGCCTGAAGGGCCAGCCGGTCGTCGCGTGCGCTTTCGAGTTTCGTTTCATGGGCGGCTCGATGGGCTCGGTCGTGGGCGAGCGCTTCGTGCGCGCGGCCAACGCGGCGCTCGAAGACAAGGCGCCGCTGGTCTGCTTCACCGCCAGCGGCGGCGCGCGCATGCAGGAGTCGCTGCTGTCGCTGTTCCAGATGGCCAAAACCAGCGCGGCGCTCGCCAAGCTCGCCAAGCGCCACATACCGTTTATTTCGGTTTTGACCGACCCGACCACCGGCGGTGTCTCGGCCAGCCTCGCAATGCTGGGCGACATCAACATCGCCGAGCCGCGGGCGCTGATCGGCTTCGCCGGTCCGCGTGTCATCGAACAGACGGTGCGCGAAACGCTGCCTGAGGGCTTCCAGCGCAGCGAATTCCTGCTCGAGCATGGCGCGATCGACATGATTGTCGACCGCCGCGAAATGCGCGATCGCGTTGCGAACCTGCTGACGATGCTGATGCATCATCCGGTGCAGGCGCTGCTGTCGAAACGGACCGTGGAGGAAGGATAGGTCGTTCGCCCTGAGCTTGTCGAAGGGTTCTTGCTCAATGCAGTTCGAAACGCTATCCCAATGGCTGGACTGGCAGGCCAGCCTACATCCGACAGCGATCAACCTCGGTCTGGAACGGGTGGCAACCGTCGCTTCGCGAATGCTGCCCCAACCGGAGCGAACGCGCGTCATCACCGTCGGCGGCACCAACGGCAAGGGCTCCTGCGTCCGCTATCTCGAATCGATCCTCCAAGCTGCCGGCTACCGCGTCGGCGCCTACACCTCGCCGCATCTCGAACGCTATAACGAGCGCGTCAGACTGGAAGGCGCGGAAGCTGATGATGCGACGTTGTGCGCGGCCTTCGAGCGAGTCGATCAGGCTCGCAACGACACCAGCCTGACCTATTTCGAGTTCGGCACGCTCGCCGCCCTGGATATCTTCTGGCGCGAACAACTCGATGTCGTCGTGCTGGAAGTAGGCCTCGGCGGGCGGCTTGATGCCGTCAACATCGTCGACGCCGACTGCGCCATCGTCACCAACATCGCTCTCGATCACATGGAGTGGCTCGGCCCGGATCGCGAATCGATCGGCCGCGAAAAGGCGGGCATTTATCGCGCCGCCCGGCCCGCGATCTGCGCGGACCGCAATCCGCCGGCGTCGCTGCTGGCGCAGGTGGAGGCAATCGGTGCCGACCTCAGACTTCTCGGCCGTGATTTCGATTGGGATGCTGATGAACAAAGCTGGCATTTCAGCTGTCGGCGAGCGGGTTGGAGCAATCTGCCGCCCCCGCCGATGCCCGGGGCGCAACAACTCGATGACGCTTCCGCCGCACTCGCGGCGCTGGACGCCTTGGATTGCGCGTTGCCGATCACTTCCGGGGCTATCCGCCGCGGGATCGCCACCGCAAAGTTACCCGGTCGATTTGAAACGCTCCCCGGTGAACCGGCTACAATACTCGACGTCGCGCATAACCCGGCCGCGGCGCGAGCGCTGGCGTCAAGCCTCGAGCGCTCGCGCGGTGCAGGTCGCACGCTGGCCGTTCTGGGCATGTTGCGCGACAAGGCGGCGGACGAAGTCGCGGCGGCGCTCGCGCCGCAGGTCGATTACTGGTACCTGGCCGGTCTCGGCGGCTCGCGCGGCCTTGAAGCCGCAACATTACAGGAGCGCACGGCGGCGACAACAGCCGCCAACAGCAGCCTTGCCGGCACGCCCTGGCAGGCGTGGCAGCAGGCGAACGCAGCAGCGCAAGCCGGCGATCGCATCGTTGTCTGCGGGTCGTTTTTGACGGTCGCCGAGGTGCGCGAACATTGGTACGCCCGCAGGGGACGCGCGGCAATTACGTAGGAGGGAGGCAGTGAAAGAGCGATTGATTGGCGCGTGCATCCTGGTGGCGCTGGCCGTCATTTTTATTCCGATGTTTTTCAATGAACCCGCGCCGGCCGGCATGGTCACGAAGGACATCGATCTCCCGGCCGCGGTAACCGGCGTCAGCACCTACCAGATGAGCTTGACGCGCGACACGCCGCCGGAGCCGATCTCGCCGCTGGTTGCTGCCGGCAAGGCGCCGGCCGAAAAGCGCAGCGGTACCATCGACCGCACCGTGCCATCCACGCGCACCGTCGATCTGGCTGTGAATCACGAACTTGCTACCGTCAAGACCAAGACCGTGCCGGTCGAAGTGCCACCGCCGCAGCAATCGAAAAAGGTAGCCACGGCAAAGCCGGCCGCTTCGAAAGCTGATATCGCTCCCGCCGATCCGGCCGCGCAGCAGCCCGGCTGGGTGGTGCAGGCCGGCAGCTTTGCCAATCGCGACAACGCGCAGCGGCTCACGAATCGCTTGAAGCAGAAGGGTTTCGAAGCGTTCATTTTGCAGGCAAAGAGCGGCGGCCAGACGGTCTATCGCGTGCGGGTCGGCCCCGTCGACGCACGCCGCCAGGCGGAGAAGCTCGCGCCGGCGATCGCCGCCGCGTCCGGCGGCCCCACGGAAGTCGTCTCCAATCCCTGATAGACTATATGCAGCCACGCAAATCGAAAATGCGATTTCCGATTTGCTCCATTTTTTGATCACCAGTGACCAAAAAATGTTGGCACGTCCCTATGCCAAGGGTTCGTTAAATTAGGCCGCCGCGATGGTCTGGATCGACTACTTCATACTCGCTGTCGTCGTATTGTCGATTCTGCTCAGCCTGATGCGCGGCTTCGTGCGCGAGGCGATCTCCCTCGGCACCTGGATCGCGGCGTTCTGGCTCGCGCTCACGTTCGCCGGCTCGTTCAGCCGCTGGTTCACGGCCATTGAATCTGACGCGGTACGCATCATATTAGCCTTTGCAATCCTGTTCGTGGCGGTGCTGGTCGTGGGCGCGTTGCTGAATCACCTGGTCAGCGCGCTGGTGGATAAAACCGGTCTGTCCGGCACCGACCGGCTGCTCGGTGCCGTGTTCGGCTTCGGCCGCGGGCTGGTGTTCGTCGCAGCGCTCGTGATCGTCGCGCAGTGGACCCAACTGCCCAAAACGCAGACCTGGCAGCATTCGAGATTCATGCCTTACGTGGACCCGGTCGCCAGTTGGCTGCGCCACGTTCTGCCGATCGATTCGGCGCATCCGGACTTGTCCGGCAAGAAGGTCGTCGAGGCGGCCACAACGGAGCACTAGATATGTGTGGCATCGTCGGCATCGTCGGCCGCGGGAACGTCAACCAGTCCATTTACGATGCGCTTACCGTCCTGCAGCATCGCGGCCAGGACGCGGCCGGCATCATGACTGCGGACGGCTCGCGCCTGCATCTGCACAAGAACAACGGCCTCGTGCGCGACGTGTTCCAGCAGCGGCACATGCTCAGACTCACCGGCAACATGGGCATCGGCCACGTCCGCTACCCGACCGCCGGCTCCTCGCACACCTCCGAGGCGCAGCCGCTGTACACGAACACGCCGTACGGCATCGGCCTCGGTCACAACGGCAATCTGACCAATGCAACCGAACTGCAGCAGTTGCTGTTTCGTGAGGATTTGCGCCACCTGAATACCGACTCGGATTCCGAACTCATCCTGAATGTCTTCGCGCACGAGCTGCAACAGCGTGGCAAAACGAAGTTAAGCCCCGAGGACATCTTTTCTGCCGTAGCCGCCGTGCACCGGCGCTGTCGCGGCGCGTATTCGATCGTCGCGCTGATCGCCGACTATGGCATCGTCGGCTTCCGCGATCCGCACGGTATTCGGCCGCTGGTGTTCGGCAGCCGCCCGACGCCGGACGGCGACGAGTACATGATTGCGTCGGAAAGCGTCGCGCTCGACGTGCTCGGCTTCGACATGAGTCGCGATGTGGCGCCGGGCGAGGCGGTACTGATCGACGCCGCCGGCAATCTGCACACGCAGCAATGCGCCGAGCATCCGGAACTCATGCCGTGTATTTTCGAATATGTGTATTTCGCGCGGCCGGACTCGATCATGGACAAGGTGTCCGTGTACAAGGCGCGCCTCAGGATGGGCGAAAAGCTGGCCGAGAAAATCCGCCGCGAGTGGCCGGACCACGACATCGACGTCGTCATGCCGATTCCGGATACCAGCCGTTCGAGCGCGCTGCAACTCGCCAACATGCTCGGCATCAAGTTTCGCGAAGGGTTCATCAAGAACCGCTACATCGGCCGCACGTTCATCATGCCGGGCCAGCAGCAGCGCAAGCGCTCGGTCAAGCAGAAACTGAACGCGATCGATCTCGAATTCCAGGGTAAGAACGTGCTGCTGGTGGACGACTCGATCGTGCGCGGCACCACGTCCGGACAGATCATCCAGATGGCCCGTGAGGCCGGCGCGCGGCGCGTCTACTTCGCCTCCGCCGCGCCGCCGGTGCGCTTCCCGAATGTCTACGGCATCGACATGCCGTCCGCGCCCGAACTGGTCGCGCACGGCCGCACCGAAGATGAAGTCGCCAAAATTATCGGCGCCGACAAGCTGATTTACCAGGACCTCGACGACCTGATTGACGCCGTCAAGCATGAACGCGCCGACCTCACGCAATTTGACGACTCCGTCTTCTCCGGGCGCTACGTCACCGGCGACGTCACGCCGGACTACCTGCGCCACCTTGAACTCCTGCGCTCAGACAGCGCCAAGGCTGCCCGCAACCGCGCCGCACTGGAAGAAGTCGAGGTAGACGCATAAATCCGTGGACGATCGGCGGCGTCTGTTACAGGACCTGTTCCGAGCAGCAGTAGCCGCCGTAGACGCCCGCGAAAGCGTAAAAAAAGCGCTTCAATCCAAAGTAGGCCGGCCCTTCGACAAGCTCAGGATGGACCGCGCTTGGCGCGAGCAAAGCGTTACCGGCACCGCGCCAATCGAAGTCATTGCCGTCGGCAAAGCCGCCATCGGCATGACTGAGGGTGCATTGGACATTCATGGCGACCGCATAAGCCGAGCAGTGATCGTAACGACAGCCGCCGACGCCAAACCGCAAAATCCCCCACCAGATTTCGAATACCACGAAGCCGCCCATCCCATACCAGACAGCCGCAGCTTCGAAGCCGGCCAACGTCTGCTCGCATTCCTGAAGGAATCCCCACCAGAAACCGAATACCTGTTCCTGATCTCCGGCGGCACATCGTCACTCGTCGAGGTCCCGCGCTCAGGCATCACCCCTGACGAAATCATCGAACTGAACCGCTGGCTGCTGGGCAGCGGCCTCGACATCCGCGCAATGAACGCGATCCGCAAAACCCTCTCCAGTATCAAGGGCGGCGGCCTGCTGAATCACGTAAGCAACCACCGCACGACCGCCCTCTACATCTCCGACGTTCCCGGCGACCGAATTGCAGATATAGGCTCCGGTCCGCTGGGACCAGGCGATTCACTGTCGCTTCCGCCGGTTCCGGAATGGGTCAGCGAACTAATTGCCATGGCCGGGCAACCAGTACCAGTGGTTAATGATGTACAAATCGAACGGATGATCGTGGCCCAACTCAGCGACGCGATAGCAGGCGTCGCAGCCGAAGCGCGAAAAAGAGGCTTCAAAGTATTCGTTCACGAAACGCCGTTGAACGGGGAAGCCGACGAAGCAGGTGCAAGCATTGCGGAACAATTACTTCACGCGCCACCGGGAATCCACATGTGGGGTGGCGAAACCGTCGTGCGCCTGCCACCGAACCCGGGCAGAGGAGGGCGCAACCAATCCTTGGCACTGGCCGCAGCAATCATATTAGAAGGGCGTCACGACATCGCGCTCTTGGCCGCCGGCACGGACGGCAAAGACGGCCCCGGCAATGCCGCCGGCGCCATCATCGACGGCGGCACCGTCGCGCGCGGCAGGGCGGCGGGACCCGATGCCAAACAAGCGCTTGCCCAAGCCGACGCCGAAACCTTTCTCGAAGCGAGTGGCGATCTCTTATGCACCGGCCCGACCGGCACGAACGTTACGGATGTAGTGATTGCCTTAAAGTCTTCAGCTTATGGCTCATCCGCCGGAATTCAGGTCGCCTAATTCCTCCCTGGAGCGCAGTTGATGCACATTTGCCCACTCAAGAACATATGCCTAAAAAACAATTAGTGGCACCGGATAACACGGCAGTACGAACCGCTTTGTGGCGGGCGCTGCACGTACAAGCCGATGCACCGCCACACGTGTTTGAAGACGATATGGGCTTGACGTTGGTGGCGCCTGACGAGGCATGGCGCGATCGTCCGGACATGAGCCCGTTCACGCGGCCTTTTCGTGCATCTATCCTGGCGCGCGCTCGGTTTGTCGAAGATCTTGTCGTGGAGCAGGCGGGTCGCGGCGTCGAGCAGTATGTCATCCTTGGAGCGGGGCTGGACACCTTTGTCCAGCGGCGACCGGAAGTGGCTTCCCGTCTGCAGGTGTTCGAAATTGATCAACCGGGTCCGCAGGAGTGGAAACGTCGACGCCTCGTCGACCTCGGTTTCGGCATTCCGCCGTGCCTGCGGCTGGTGCCGGTGGATTTCGAGACGGGCGATACGTGGTGGGGACGGCTGGCAGAGGCGGGCTTTGATGCGGGGCGGAAGGCAATCGTGGCTTCCACCGGCGTCAGCATGTATTTGAGCAGCGAGGCGATCGTGGCGACGCTGCGCCACGTCGCAGGTCTTGCTCCAGGTTCAATGCTCGTTATGTCGTTCATGCTGCCCGTCGAATTGGTCGACCCTGAGATTCGTCCCGGAGTTGAGCGAGCGGCGGAGGGAGCGAGAGCAAGCGGCACGCCTTTCATCAGCTTCTTCACGCCTGCGGAGATGTTGGCGTTAGCTCGCGATGCCGGTTTCAATGATGTGCAGCATGTATCGGCAGACGTGCTTGCTGGCCGCTACTTCGCAGGCAGGACGGATGGTCTTCGCCCGCCAGGCAATTCTGAGGAACTACTTGTGGCGAGCACTTAGAGCGGCGGCGTCATATTCAGTCTGGCGTGAGGTCGAAAAAAGGCGTCACGGCCGTCGATTTGGGTCTAAACTCCGGATGTTGTTGTTCATGCAACCGGAGTTAGATCATGTTCAACCGCTCCATTCTGGGCGCGGGCATGCTGCTGGCCGCTTTCGCTCCCGGCTTGGCCATCGCCCATTCCACAGGCTTTGTCGCGCCGCCCGGCTCGCATGTGGTCACTGTCGTGGCCCGCGAGTACGCCTTCACCATGCCGGCGTCGATCCCGGCCGGACTGACGACTTTCGTACTGAAGGACGAAGGGCGGCAGGAACATCACATGGAGGTCATGAAGCTGGACGAGGGCAAGACGCTGGCCGATGTGATGGCCGCGTTTGCGCATCCGGGGCCGCCGCCGACGTGGATGCACCCGATCGGGGGGCCGAATACACCCGGGCCGGGCGGCGTGTCGAATGCGACGCTGGTGCTGCAGCCGGGTCATTATGTTGCGTTTTGCGTCATTCCGGCGCCTGACGGCAAGCCACATGTCATGCACGGCATGATTACGCCGTTCACGGTCACCCCGTCGAAAGATGCGCCTGCGCCGCTGCCGAAGGCGGATATGACGATCACGCTGCGCGACTACGCGTTCAAGTTGTCGCGCCCGCTTACGGAAGGCCACCATGTGATCAAGGTGATCAACGCCGGCCACCAGCCGCACGAGATGACGATGATCCGCTACCCGTCGAACCTGGGTAACCGCGATCTGGAAGCGTGGGTCGAGCAGCCGAATGGCCCGATGCCGGGCCACGGCGCGGGTGGCATCACCGACATTCTGCCGGGCACAAGCGTGGTCATTCAGGTGGATATCAAGGCGGGCAAATATGGACTGATTTGCTTTACGCCCGGCCCGGACGGCAAGCCGCATTTCATGGACGGCATGCAGAGAGAATTTGTCGTACGTTAGGGCGTGAGGGATAGGCATCGGGCGTTCGATGCCAATTGACAAGGAGATGGAAAATGGCGAAGACGATGAGGTGTGGTGACGTCGTCGAGGGCTGCGATTTCGTCGCCCGCGGCGAGAACGAGGACGAGGTGATGGCCCAGGCGGCCGATCACGCCAAAACGGCGCATGGCGTGAACGAGGTGTCGCCGGAGATGGCCGAAAAGGTGCGCTCCGTTATTCGGGACGAGTAGCGCGCGGCTACAGCGGCAGTCGCTCCAGTCGGCAGCCATCGGGGTCGCAGCGGAGGATGCTGCCCTGGTCGTACCAGTCGCCGAGGACGATGCGGGTAAACCGTTCGCCGCCGGCGGTGAAATGGTGCGTGTCGGGGCGATGTGTGTGGCCGTGGATCATGCGCGCGACGCCGTGCTTGCGCATGAGCTCCTCGACCGCATTCTGATTGACGTCCATGATGGCAGCCGATTTGTCGCGCTGCAGGCGCTGACTTTCTGCGCGCGCCTGGGCGGCAAACCCGCGGCGCGCGTCCAGCGGCTGCGATAGAAACGCCTGCTGCCACGCTGGCTTCCGTACCGTCTGGCGAAACGCCTGGTAATCGACGTCGTCGATGCACAGCGCGTCGCCGTGCGTGATCAGCGTCGGCACGCCGTACAAGTCGACGACGACCGGGTCGTCCAGTATCTGCAGGCCGGTTTCGCGGCTGAACGTATCGCCGACGAGGAAGTCGCGGTTGCCGTGCATGAAGTAGCCCGGCACGCCCGCCGCCGTCAGCGCGTGCAGGTCGCGCTTGACCGCAGCGTGGTGCGGGTCCGGGTCGTCGTCGCCGATCCAGGCCTCGAACAGGTCGCCGAGGATGTAGAGCGCATCGAGCGTGCGTGCTTCATCGGCAAGAAAGACTTGAAACAAGCGCGTGACTTCCGGACGCGACGCGTCCAGGTGCAGGTCTGAAATAAACGCTGTCGTCATTTGACGATCGTCGCCTTCTCGATCACGACCGGTTTCGTCGGTACGTCCGAGCTGAACGGACCGGCCGGCCCGGTGGGAATGGCCGCGATTTTATCCACAACGTCCATGCCCTTGATGACATGCCCGAACACGGCATAGCCCCAGCGATTCGGCTGCGGGTCGAGATTCAGGTTGTCGGCGAGGTTGATGTAGAACTGCGCGGTTGCAGTATGTGGCGCGTTTTCGCGCGCCATCGCGATCGTGCCGCGCACGTTGCTCAGGCCGTTGCCGGACTCGTTCGGAATCGCTGGGCCGGTCGGCTTTTCCCGAAAATCCCTGGTGAAGCCGCCGCCCTGGGCGACGAAACCGGGGATCACACGGTGAAAGATCGTGCCGTCGTAAAAGCCGGAGCGCACGTACGCGAGGAAATTCTTGACCGTGAGCGGCGCGCGTGCGCGGTCAAGCTGCACGATGATGGTGCCCAGGTTGGTCTGCAGCGCCACCACAGGATGGGGATTGCCTGCCTGCGGCGCGGCGGCGGCAGTGCCGGCGAGCGAGAGCGCGATGCCGGCGCCCATGATGTTGCGAAGAAACGTGCGAACCATTGTCGGACTCCGTGGCCTTTCGTAGTCCCGGAATACTAACGGGGCACGCGGGCAAAAAAAAGCCACCGCGAACGCGATGGCTTCGAAAGGATGCTGCGTAACAGGCTAGCGTTGCTGACGCTGCTCGCGTTGCCGCTCACGCTGCTGACGCTGCTTCTGATCCTTTTGCTCCTGCTGCTGCTGATGTTGTTGCTGCTGTTCGCGGTCTTTTTCACCGCGTCGGGGGGTAGGGGACATAGTCACACTCCTTTGCAAGGCCGCCCGGACCGGGGCGGCAATAACACGCCGCCGATGAAACTATCGGCGTTATCAGTTTAGTCCGCCTCGCACGGCGGCGGTTCCGAAACAAGTGTCAACGACGTCACAGTATCGAAAACTGTTACTATTGCGCGCCATGTCCGAACCCGTTCGCACCCGTTTCGCGCCCAGCCCGACGGGCTTTTTGCACCTGGGCAATGTCCGCACTGCGCTGCTCAGCGCGTTGGCGGCGCAGCACGCCGATGGCGCCTTCGCGATTCGTATCGAAGATACCGACGCCACGCGCTCGCGGCCGGAATGGGCCGATGCGCTGCTCGACGATCTGCGCTGGCTGGGGCTCGACTGGGCCGAGGGGCCAGATGTCGGAGGGCCGCGCGGGCCGTACCGGCAGTCCGAGCGCGCCGCGATCTACGACGACTACTTCGGCCGGCTGAAGGCGGCCAGGCTGACTTACCCCTGTTTTTGCACGCCGGAAGAACTGGCTGCCTCACGTGCAGCACAGCGCGCGGCGGGGCAGCCGCCGCGCTACGCCGGCACCTGCTCCAGTCTGTCGCCAGACGAGGTCGAGGCGAAGCTGCAGAATGGTCTCAAGCCGGCGCTGCGGTTTCGTGTACCGCCGGGCCGCGAGCTGCAGTTCGACGACTTGGTGCGCGGACCGCAGACGTTCGCGAGCGACGCGATCGGTGATTTCGTCATCCGCCGCGCAGACCGCACTCCGGCATTCTTCTTCTGCAATGCGCTCGACGATGCGTTGATGGGCATCACGCACGTGCTGCGCGGCGAAGATCATCTGGCTAACACGCCGCGGCAGATGCTGCTGCTGGAGTCGCTCGGTCTTGCCGCGCCGCGCTACGGCCATCTCGGCCTGCTGGTCGGCGATGACGGCACGCCGCTGTCGAAGCGCCACGGCAGCGCAAGCTTGCGCGAATTGCGCGAGCAGGGATTTCTGCCGGGCGCGGTCCTGAATTACCTGGCGCGGCTCGGGCACCATTATGCGGACGATCCCGGCTACGCGGACTTTGACGTTCTCGCCGCGACTTTCGATTTGAACCGGCTTGGATCAAGCCCGGCGCGCTTCGACGCCGATCAACTGCGGCATTGGCAGAAGGAGGCGGTGGTGCATACCTCCGACGAGGGGCTGTGGGCGTGGATGTCGGCGGCCGAGCGGGACGTCGCGGCGCTGGTGCCGCCGGCCGATGCCGGCGCGTTTGTGCACACGGTCCGGGATAACGTGGTCCGGCCGGACGAGGCGCGGCATTGGGCGCAGGCGCTTTATTCCCAAGCGGCACCGGGCGCCGAGGCGCGCGCGGCCATTGTCGGCGCGGCACCCGGTTTTTTCGAGGCCGCGCTGGAAAACCTGGCGCCGAATGTTGAGTTCAAGAGCTACGTCAAGCAGATCGGAGTCGCAGCAGGCGTCAAAGGCAAGCAGCTTTACATGCCGCTGCGCGCGGCGTTGACGGGCGAGACGCACGGGCCGGAACTGGCGCGTGTCTGGAACCTGCTGGGGCCCGACCGCGTTCGTGCCCGCCTGGAAAAATCGCTCAAACTTTACTCAAACGAATCCCGATGAGCTTGCAAATCTACAACTCGCTGAAGCGCGCGAAGCAACCGTTCCGGCCGCTCGAAACCGGCAAGGTGCGGATGTACGTGTGCGGTCTGACGGTGTATGACTTCATGCACATGGGCCACGCGCGCATGCTCGTCGTGTTCGACATGGTGGCGCGCTATCTGCGCGCGCGCGGGTACGATTTGACCTACGTGCGCAACATTACCGACATCGACGACAAGATCATCCGCCGCGCGGCCGAAAATGATGAGAGCTTTGGCGAGCTGACGCAGCGGATGATCGCGGCGACGCATGAAGACGAAGCCGCGCTCGGCGTGTTGCGGCCGGACGTCGAACCACGCGCGACGGAGTCGATCGACGCGATGATCAAGATGATCGAAAAGCTGGTCGCCGCCGATTACGCCTATATTGCCGACAACGGCGACGTGAACTATTCGGTCAGCCGGTTCGCCGGTTACGGCAAGCTGTCCGGCAAACGCGTCGACGAACTGCGCGCCGGCGCGCGCGTGGAAGTGGGCGAGGGCAAGCGCGACCCGGTGGACTTCGTGCTGTGGAAGGCTGCCAAGCCCGGCGAACCGAGCTGGTCGTCGCCGTGGGGCGATGGCCGGCCCGGCTGGCATATCGAGTGCTCGGCAATGTCGACGCGCGCGCTGGGGAATCATTTCGACATTCACGGCGGCGGCATGGATTTGCAGTTCCCGCATCACGAAAACGAAATCGCGCAGTCCGAGGCGGCGACCGGCGAAACGTTCGTCAACGTCTGGATGCACAACGGCTTTGTGCAGGTTGATGAAGAAAAAATGTCGAAATCGCTCGGCAATTTCTTCACCGTGCGCGACGTGCTCAAACGCTACCGGCCGGAAGACGTGCGCTATTTCATCCTGGCCAGCCACTATCGCAGTCCGCTCAACTACAGCGACGACAACCTCGCCAACGCGCATGCGAGCCTGGAGCGACTCTACACCGCGCTGCGCAGCATTGAGCCGTTGCCCGCATCCGAGCAATCCGCGGAGCGCGAACGATTCTTCGTGGCGATGGATGACGATTTCAACACGCCGCTGGCATTGAGCGTGCTGTTCGACCTGGCGCGCGATATCAACCGGTTGCGCGATGGCGA
>DASSTE010000041.1:0-2441 GCA_035708085.1 Gammaproteobacteria bacterium
TCCCGTGCCACATCCGGCATCGCCGGCTCATATTTCCGCATCGGCAGCCGACCTGCAAACGGCGCGTCGTCAACGGACCAGAAGTCGCTCGCAATTCCCGCCAGACACGCCGCCCCCAGTGCCGTCACATCGCTCAGCGACGGCACCTCGACCGGCACGCCCAGCATGTCCGCCTGGAACTGCATCAAGAAGCCATTGTTCGAACCGCCGCCGTCGCAGCGCAGCGCCGTCAGCGCGACGCCCGATTCACGCTCCATCGCCAGTGTCAGGTCGCGCGTGCGGTAGGCGATGCTTTCCAGTACCGCGCGCGCGATTTCGGCGCGCCCGGTGCCGCGGGTGATGCCGATCAGCAGACCGCGCGCGTGCGGATCCCAGTGCGGCGCGCCCAGGCCCGCGAGCGCCGGTACAAAATACACGCCGCCGTTGTTCGGCGCCGACGCTGCCAGCGCCTCGGTTTCGGCAGGATCCTTGATGATGCCGAGCCCGTCGCGCAGCCATTGCACCGCCGCGCCGGTGGTAAAGATCGCGCCTTCGAGCGCGTATTGCGGCGGCGCGTTTTCGAAGACGCACGCGCTCGTCGTCAGCAGCCGCTCGCGGCTGACAATTGCCTCGTCGCCGGTGTTCAGCAGCAGAAAAGAGCCTGTGCCGTAGGTGTTCTTGGCAAGCCCCGCGCGATGGCAGCCGTGGCCGAAAAGCGCCGCCTGCTGGTCGCCCGCGACGCCGGCGATCGGCGCGCGAATGCCGCACAGCATGGCCGGATCGGTTTCGCCGAACACATGCGCCGATGGCACGACCGTCGGCAGCACACCGACCGGGATGTTGAACAGCGCCAGCAACTCATCATCCCAGCGCCGCTCATGGATGTTGTAAAGCAGCGTGCGCGACGCGTTCGTGTCGTCGGTTGCATGCACGGCGCCGCCGGTGAACCGCTGCAACAGCCAGGCGTCCACGGTGCCGAATGCCAGCTCGCCGCGCTCCGCGCGCCCCCGCAGGTCGTCGCGATGATCGAGCAACCAGGTCAGCTTGGTCGCGGAAAAATAGGGGTCGAGCACCAGCCCGGTTTTCTGCCGCACCAAGTCTTCGCGACCATCGCGTTTAAGCTCTTCGCAAACGTCCGCCGTGCGCCGGTCCTGCCAGACGATTGCGGGAGCCACCGGCGCGCCCGTCGTCCGATCCCACAACACCACCGTCTCGCGCTGATTACTGATGCCGACGGCATGAATGTCGCCCGCGTCAACGCCGGCATCGGCGAGCGCCGCCGCGACCGCCTTGACGGTAACGGCGACAATTTCGTCGGCATCATGCTCGACCCACCCCGGCTGTGGATAATGCTGCGTAAACTCGCAGCAAACCCGCGTGCGCACGCGGCCGTCACGGCCGAAGATCAGTACAGTCGTGCCGGTCGTGCCCTGGTCTATGGAGAGGATAAAGCTCACGGTTTAACCTTAACCTGCACCGCCGCCGACTTCCATCACCTGATTTCCGGTAGCAGTGGACATCGTTTTCGTGCTAAACAATGTGCCAATAGAATCGCACATACTGATATTAAACAAATAGGCTCTTAATGAAATTCCCGTTTTCAGGGGGCTGCGCATGCGGCTCTGTCCGTTACGAATGTTCCAGCGAGCCCCTTGCAATGCTGAATTGTCATTGCTCCGATTGTCAGAGATCGAGCGGTGCACCTTTTGCCTCTGGCGTGGTTGTTCCGAAGAACTCCGTCAAGGTCATGGGCACTCCGAAAACCTATTCCGTCCGTGCCTCCAGCGGCGCCTCGACAACAAGAAGCTTCTGCTCAAGCTGCGGCAGCCCCTTGTTCACTACCGGCGACGCGATGCCGGATTTTCTGTCGATCCGCTTCACAACCTTCGACGATCCGGGCGATTTTCAGCCGGCACTCGACATCTGGACTTCAAGCGCACCATCATGGGTGTGCCTGAACGAAGAATTGCCGCATTTTTCGCAGTCGCCGCCGCCAGGTGGAGACGAGTAAAGACGTGGAACCCGCCTGCTTTGGCTGCTGGCGGCTGTTCAGGCGGCGGGTGAATCCGGGCGTCAGACTGGGGGAGGCGTATGGCTACCGATCAGGACTTCGTCGACTATGTAGCTGAACAAACCGTCGCAAGCCGCGCTGGAGCTTGCGGCTGAGCTACCGCAAGGACCGCCTTACCCGGGCGAAGGACTATCCTGTAGCTGACGAATTGCTTGATAATTCGGAGCCCTCCGTCGCCTCATCATTGAAACCGCCGCGCTCATGCCGCTTCCGAAGCCCGGAAAACCCCGCGAGGCCAAAAGCCGCGGGACTGCAGACTAGCATGGCCCCACGCGACAGGCCGCTTAATATCGCGAGGAATGACCTGTGAAATAACATTTGATTACAATCGGTTTGCTGCTCGCGGCTTTCGCTTGCTGGGCAGCCGGCTCGTCTACCGGAATATTGACCT
>DASSTE010000042.1:0-32355 GCA_035708085.1 Gammaproteobacteria bacterium
TTTTCTGTCGATCCGCTTCACAACCTTCGACGATCCGGGCGATTTTCAGCCGGCACTGGACATCTGGACTTCAAGCGCACCATCATGGGTCTGCCTGAACGACGAATTGCCGCATTTTTCGCAGTCGCCGCCGCCAGGTGGCGAGGAGTAAAGATATGTGGAACCGCCCGCTTTGGCGGCCGGCGGCTGTTCAGGCGGCGGGTGAATCCGGGCGTCAGACTGGGGGAGGCGAATGGCTACCGATCAGGATTTCGTCGACTATGTAGCTGAACAAATCGATCTTGGGGACCGCCTAACCCGCAAGAAGATGTTTGGCGAATACGCGCTGTATGTAGATCAAAAAGTCGTTGCCTTCGTGTGCGACAACAGTTTGTTTGTCAAACCGTCGCAAGCCGCACTGGAGCTTGCGCCTGAGCTACCGCAAGGACCGCCTTACCCGGGCGCCAAGGACTATCCTGTAGCTGACGAATTGCTTGATGATTCGGAGGCCCTCCGTCGCCTCATCATTGAAACCGCCGCGCTCATGCCGCTTCCGAAGCCCGGAAAACCCCGCGAGGCCAAAAGCCGCGGGACTGCAGACTAGCAGGGCCCTCACGCGACAGGCCGCTTAATATCGCGAGGAATGACCTGTGAAAAAACATTTGATTACAATCGGTTTGCTGCTCGCGGCTTTCGCTTGCTGGGCAGCCGGCTCGTCTACCGGAATATTGACCTTTGGGGCTGTAGGATTGGCGTTCGAATCCGTCTTCTGGTTTCGCCTGTTCCGCGGGCGCGATCCGGCGCTTCCCGCCAATCGAGGATGAAGTTATTTGGCCATCGCTGAGAGAATTATGGCGGGTCGAGCTGTCCTGCTGGCGAGTCTGTTGGCCGCTTCGACATGCGTAGCCGATGCGGCTCAGCCGATTGTCGGTATTGTCTACAGCCCGAGCCTCGACGCCGCCTGTGTCGCACCGCGAGGCGGCAAAGTCGAGCAAAAGTGGAAATCAGAGTTGGCTTCGCGCATCGGCGAGTTTAAGGCATTGTGGCAGGCCGAAGGGCCGGAATTGATCAAGGCCACTGAGGCAGTAACGGGCAAATCCTTCCCTTCCCGGCATTTCACCGCGCGATTGACGCTATGCAAGATTCCGTCGCAATCTGATTTTCATGGTGCAATCATTATCAACATGCGCTACGCGCTCAAGTCTTACACGGCACAGCCCGTCCCTATGCGATATAAGGTGGACACGCTGTTTCATGAGTTGCTTCACAAATTTCTTGAGGCGCACCCTGTAACGAATTCCGCTCTTCTCAGGCAACATGCCGCCGAGCCGCCAAGGGTGCGCGATCATCTTCATCTGCTGGCATTGGAAAAGGCTGTCCTGCTCAGGCTTCATAGAACGAAAGAGTTGAAGAACATCGTCGTTATCGACAGCCGTTTAGCCGGCGGGTACTACAAGCGAACGTGGAATATCGTCAACGCGACGGATACCTCGGGTTGCCATATGTGTTATGACTTGCCTCGCGAGGTTGGCTCGACGCATTCCGCGTCTGCATTGGTGCGGCCTTAATCGGTACTGTCGCAATGGTATATATGGCGCTACCGAATGTTCCTGCTATATCCGCTATTCTTGTGGGTGCCGCGTTGGGATTGATGTGCGGCATCGTATTCTGCTTGTCGGTAGGGTGCAGATTTTTTCGACTGGCAAAGTGACATTCAAGAATATGAAGGGGGTGCAATGGAAAATAACAACACGTTAGCGGTTCTCATCGACGCAGATAACGCTCAGCCGAGTATCATCGATGGCCTTGTTGCCGAGGTCGCCAATTACGGAACAGCCAGTGTGAAGCGTATTTATGGCAATTGGACCGAGCCGAGCCTGAAGGGATGGAAGGAAGTCTTATTGCAGCATTCCATTCAACCGATGCAGCAGTTCGCCTACACTACAGGCAAGAACGCAACCGACAGCGCAATGATCATCGACGCGATGGACCTGCTGTACACGGGGCGCTTCGATGGCTTCTGCCTGGTCTCGAGCGACAGCGACTTTACGAAACTGGCGTCGAGAATCAGAGAGTCTGGGTTGTCGGTTTACGGCTTTGGAGAACGCAAGACGCCGTCACCATTCGTCGCGGCCTGCGACAAGTTCATTTATACCGAAGTCCTTCGCGCGAAGACCGATGAAAGCCAGCAGATCGCCAAGAAGACGACTACCGAGCTAAAGGGCGATACCAGTTTGACAAACCTGCTGCGCAATGCGGTTGAAGCATCGTCCGATGATAACGGCTGGGCCAATCTCGGCGCAGTTGGTAGCAATATTGCGAAGCAGGCATCGGATTTCGACCCCCGGAACTATGGATATGGAAAACTCGGCGAACTTGTTGGCGCGATCAGCCTTTTTGACATCGAAGAAAGGGCGGTAGGAGCTGGCACCTCGAAGGCTATCTACATCCGCGACAAGCGGAAGAAATAGCAAAGGCCCTCATGGCAACCGGCAAAGGCGGCGAAAATTCCTCGTCACGGCGGTCGCTGCGACGAGTCTCGGTTACAGCAACGATCATCGCGATCCTCCTGGTGCTGTTCGGCTTGCCGTGGTGGACGCTGGTTGCTGCCGGCGCGCGCTGGCCGAGTCGGATTTTTATTGGCGCCACGATTGCAGTTGCCGCCGCCCTGGTTTCGTTCTTCCCTTTGATGTACCTCGGGCACCGCAAGCACCAGGATTGGGCCGCGCGAATCGGCGATATGATTCTGGGCGTCATCTGGGTGTTGTTCGCGTGGTCGGTGCTCGGCAATGTTTTGCGGCTCGGGTTGGCACTCGGCGGGGTCGGCGATCTGGTGCGGTCGCGTATCGTCACCGCAACGGTCGTGGTGGTGTCGGTGGCCTTGATGCTGTGGGGCTGGTTCGAGGCTACGCGTGTGCCGCGGGTTAAGCGCGTGCGGGTTCCGATTGAGGGTCTCGATCCCGGCCTGGATGGTCTGCGGATCGTGCAGTTGAGCGATATTCACTACGGGCCGATTGACCGGGCCCGCTGGTCGACGCGGGTCGTAGCGGCGGTCAATGCGCTTGATCCGGATATCGTCTGCATCACCGGCGACATCGCCGATGGCACAGCGGTCCAACGTGGCGAGCAGGCCGCTTCACTGGGCGATGTGCGCGCTCGACTCGCGAAGGTGTATGCGCCCGGCAACCATGAGCACTACAGCCAGGCGCAAGGGTGGCTCGATCATATGCGCGAGCTCGGCTGGACGCCGCTGTGCAACCGCCACATCGTCGTGCAGCGCAATGGCGGCAAGCTGGTCGTGGCCGGTATCGACGATGCAAGTGTCGCCGCGGATGGGCCCAATCTCACCGCCGCGCTCGCCGGCGCCGATCCCGATCAATGCACATTGCTGCTCGCCCACCAGCCGAAGCAGATCGCCGCGGCGGTCGTCCACGGGGTTGACCTGCAACTCTCCGGACACACCCACGGCGGCCAGATCTGGCCGTTCGGCCTGGTCGTCCGCCTCGCCCAGCCTTCCACCCACGGCCTGACCCGGCACGGCGAGCGCACCTGGCTCTACACCAGCCGCGGCACCGGATTCTGGGGGCCGCCGCTGCGCATCTTCGCGCCCAGCGAGATTACGCTGCTGACGCTGATTGAGGGCATATGAATCTGTATGGATCCGTCCTCTTGCTGACGCTGCCGGTCCTGCTCGCCGGCTGCGCGACCGGAGGGCTCCGCCACCACCGGGTACCGTCGGCGGCGGTGCGCGCAGAACTGATGCGGCTGATGCCGCGCGATGTGACCGATCGTGAGGGTTGGGCCGCCGATATCGACGCCGCCTTCGCGGCGCAGGATCTTCCCGCGACCCAGCAAAACCTGTGCGCGGTGGTGGCGGTTACGGAGCAGGAATCGGGCTTTAAGGTCAATCCGGTGGTGCCGGGGCTGGCGAAACTGGCGCGCCGGGAGTTGGAGCGCCGCGCCGCCGCGCATCATGTGCCCACTTTCGTGGTCGATGCAGCGCTATGGCTCAAGATGCCGGACGGGCGCAGTTACGGCGAACGGCTGAAGACCGTCCGCACCGAAAAACAATTGAGCGCACTGTTCCAGGACTTCATCAGCATGGTGCCGCTGGGCAAGCGGCTGTTCGGCGGCTTCAATCCGGTCCGCACCGGTGGACCGATGCAGGTCAGCGTCGCCTTTGCCGAAGCGCACGATCAGGGTTATCCGTATCCGGTGGACGGCTCGATTCGCAATGAGGTCTTCAGCCGGCGCGGCGGCATGTACTTCGGCATCCTCCACCTGTTGGGATACCACACGCACTACCCGCGCATCATCTATCGCTTCGCCGACTTCAATGCCGGCTGGTACGCCAGCCGCAACGCCGCCTTGCAGAATGCGATCAGCGTCGCCTCCGGCATCCCGCTCAAGCTCGACGGCGACCTGATCCGCTACGGCTCCAGCGAGCCTGGCGCGACCGAACGGGCGGTGCGCTCGCTGCGCGACAAGCTCGGGATGAGCGATGCCGAAATTCATGCCACACTCGAACAAGGCGAGACCTACGAGTTCGAGGCCTCCGCGCTCTACAAGCGCATCTTCGCCCTGGCGGACCGCATCGCGCACAAATCATTGCCGCGCGCGGTGCTGCCCGGCATCACGCTGGAAAGCCCGAAAATTACCCGCAACCTCACCACCGCGTGGTTCGCCAAGCGCGTCGACGAGCGCTTCTGGCGCTGCATGCGGCAGTGATCCTCAGCAGGGCAGGAGTACGATGCGGGCAGACTCGCCGACTGAAGACGGCAGAGAAGCCGGCTACTGGAGTTTGTCGAGCGTCGAGGTCACGAGCACGCAGGTGCAGCCGGTTTCGCTGTAAACGCGTTCGTCCCCGGTGCCCGCTTCGCCGCGATTGTAGTCGCCCGGATAGAGCTTGCGGTCCTCGATCCACAATTCCCCGTCGAGCAGATGCAATTCCTCGACGCCGGCGTGCTGGTGCGGCGGGTAGACTCCGCCGGGCTCGAGGCGCACGAGCATGCTCACGCGGTGGCGCTCGGTGTCGGTGGCGAGCAACTGGCACCAGATGCCGGGCGCGACATTGTCCCATTCCGGCTCATTCCAGCTTTGTGCCGAAGATGCCGGCTCCCGCGCGTTCGCGTCGATTCCGATGCGCTCGGCAAGCCGGTTCCAGAGCGACGGCGACGGCCGCAGCACGTCGGTCGGCCACGAGGAAAACGAATTTACCACGGGTGCGAGCGCCGCGAGCGCGCGCCGGCAGCCCTCGCAGGTCACGAGGTGCGCCTCGACGCCGGCCTTCTCGCTCGGCGTCAACGCTCCCAGGGCGTAGGCATCGACTTGGTCCGCAAACCTGCAGTTATTCGCCGGCGCGGTCATTGGCCCTTTCCTTGCGGTCCGAGAGTCTGACGAAGCTTGCCGAGCCCTGACCGGATCCGTGTCTTGATCGTCCCGGGCGGCTCGTTCAGCCGAACCGCGACCTGCGAATAGCTCATGCCGGAGAAATATGCCGTTTCGATCGCGAGGCGTTCGTTGGCCGTCAACGTCGCGAGCGCGTCGCGCAATGTCCTCGCTTGCTGCGCCCGCTCAACCGGTCCCTCGGGCGAGTCGTCGCCTGCAACGGGCGGCTCGGCGTGCCCCGCATGCGGATTGACGCGCTTCTTGCGCTGATCGTGACGCAGCCGGTCGATCGCCCTCGACCGCGCCTGATTCATGATCCAGCCGACGACCGTACCGGCGCGCGGATCGTAGGTAGGCGCGCGGCGCCAGACGTCGTGAAAAACGTCGAGCGTCAATTCTTCCGCCGTTTCGCGATCGTTCGAAATTCTCATGGTGAGCGTGAACACGATTCGTTGAGCCCGATCGTAGAGCGTCTCGAGCGCGCGCTCGTCACCGGCGGCGATCGACCTGACGAGCGCGACCCACTCGCGCTCGGAATCCACCTGGCCGGCGTGCGCATAGAGCACGTCGCCGAGCGTAGCCGGCGCCGCGCGTACCTCTGTTGCATCATCCTCACGCACGGCGCCATTATCGCCGCACCAGCGCTCGTTTTGAAGCCCTCGCGGACCACGTTACTTCGCCCCGGCTACCGGGGTGCCGAGCGGGGACGGCTTGCCGTCGATCCTGTTGCGCGCCAGGCGGCTCGTGGCCCTGAGCCGGTCGCGCTCGAGTTCAAACTCCGCGAAACAGTAGCCATGGAAGTACAGCTTGTCGAGGCGCGACGCGCCGCGCGCGCTTGCGAACTCGGCTTCGATCTCCACCTCAGCGAAGCCGATTTTCGATCCGCACAACGCGCAGCGGGTGCCGGAGCCCCGGCCGCCCCAGGTGCTTTTCGGCCCCGTGACCGGCAGTCGGCCACGCCTGATCAGGTCGCGCGCCTGTTTGCGCAGTTGTTTGCGTAGTGCCTGCTCTTTCTCGCCGTTCCCTGTGATACTCGTCATTTGTGTCCCTGTCCGTTAGACGTTGCTTCATAAGATAAAACGTCAAACGCGCGCGATCGGATTGGTGGAGCATCAACCGCGCGGGCGCCGTTCGTGCCCGGCATAGCTATCGTCTTCGGTCCGGTGCTACCATTTTCGCGCTAGTGTCTTCAATGGAGGCCGCATGGCAAATCCACAAATCGCCGAACTTCAACGGGTCTTTTCGTCACGGCTCGAGACTCTGGACCATATCCTCGATGTTGGCGAAAAACACCTGCCTGACCTTGGTGCTGCTCTACAGTCGCGCCTTGCGCCCGACATGCTGCCTCTCGGGGCGCAAATCGCCTTCGCGTGCAACCAGCCGCGAGGGTTTTCGCAGTGGTGTGCCGGTCGTCCGATCGAGAATTTAAGACCGGAAGTCGATTCGGTGGACCTGGCGCGGGAGCATATCCACCAGACGAAGGAGCTTGTCTCCGGCATCGAGGCCGCTGACGGCAAGCTGGATGAGGTCAAGCGCGTCGGGTTGGGGCCGGACAAGTATTGCGAACTCCCGGCGCGGCAATACGTCAGCGAGTATCTTTTGCCGAACTTCTACTTCCACATCACCACCGCCTATGCAATCTTGCGCAGTCTTGGCGTCCCGCTTGGCAAGGCCGATTTCCTGAGCTTCCTGGCGCCTCACGTAAGGCGCGAAGGTGGCCGTTAGCTAAATCGCGCGAGGAATCTTGCGGCCTGCCTGCTTGGCTTCATACATACGTTGATCGGCGAGCGCGTAGAGTGCGGCGGTGTCGATGCCGTCGGCGGGGGAAAGCGCATAGCCGATACTCGCGCCGATGTGGTACTCGGTGTTGTCGATTTCGAATGGCTGGCGCAGCGCTTTTTCGATCTTGTCAATCACCACGCGTGCCGCCGGGTGTTCGTCGATGTCCGGCAGCAGGATGGCGAACTCGTCGCCGCCGATGCGCGCCAGCGTGTCGTTTTGTCTCACGATGCCGCGCAGGCGGCTCGCGACCATTTGCAGCAGCCGGTCGCCGAGGAGGTGTCCGAGGCGGTCGTTGATCTCCTTGAACAGGTCGAGGTCGAGAATCATCAGCACGAACGGATGGCCCTTGGCGGCCCGGGCGGCAGCCTTGTCGAGCGCGCCGAGCAGCATGCGGCGGTTGGGGATGTTGGTCAGCGCGTCGTGCAGCGCCGCGTGCTCGAACTTGAACATCTGCTCTTCGAGCAGCGTCACGAGCAGTCCGGTGGCGACAAGGTATTTCGGCAGATTCCAGACGCCCGACTCGACATGGATGTTCGGCAGCCACATGCTCAGCATCATCGCGACAGGGAAAACCAGCGCCCAGGCGACGAAGCTCAGCGTGGTGAAGACGACGCCGATGCTGCGTTTGGTGGCGCCGGCACGAAAAGCGATCGCCGCTGCGAGGAAGTGCCAGCACAAAAGCCAGATAAGCGCCACGTTGAGCTGGTCGGTCATCACGAGCGCGAGCTGCAGGCCATACGCGACGACGATGAAGCCGGCGCGCGCGTAGCGCCGGGATTCGTACTCGCGGCGCCGGCGGCAATACAGCGGCAGTGCTGCGGCGCCGCCGACCATCGTCAACGTCGCGTACAGAGGAATCCAGGAGACGCCACAGGCGATGACGACGCAGAAGACAATGTCCGGCACGGCGCCGAGAATGCCGGCGAGCGTCTCGCGCGCGCGGCTAGTCGGCATCGAGCCGCCTGCCCACAGGAACGCGACGCTGCTGGAGAGCAGCGCGGCAATGGCGACGGCATCGCCGGCCTGGGTAATCGCACCGGCGCCCGCCGGGCGCAACTCCGCGAAAAAGTGGATCAGTACGAAAATCCAGCCGACCGCCCAGAAGCGCAGCCGGGTCTGGTGCGTCCGCCGCAACAGCAGCACGAAGACGGCGACGAGGCCGCCGATCGCGAGCAGGTCAGGCAGGACGGTTAGGTTCATTTCGCGCCACTGGGGGTTTTCCCCAAGAATAGCAGCATTTCCGGCTCAAAAGGACCCATTTATCGGCGGAAACGGGCGTTTCAGCGCTCTTTGAGCCCTGAAACCAGCGCATTCAGCAGCGAATGCTGTGCGTCGTCCTCACCGAGCACCCAGAACATCGCGCCCTTTAAATGCCGGCGGCGGACGAAATCGGCCTTGATCGCCATTGACATCGGATCGTCGTAGGTGAAGAAGATGTGCTTGTCGGCATTGTAGAGCCACGGCGCCTGCGCGGTGGCGCTCCAGTAGCGCGCCCAGGCCGGGTTGGTCAGGAATTTCGACCGAATGTCTTTCCACGGTACCTGCGGATACCCCCCGGTGTATTTGGAATAGAGGCCGGCATTATCCGGCGAGACGCCGACGAAGCCGCGGCCGTAAAACGCCATGCCGAGCATGATCTTGTCCGCCGGGACGCCGTGGGCTTCGTAGAATTTGACGGCGGCGGTGAGGTTGTCCCACCGGCGTTGCCGCTCGGGCGTCGGATCGGCCGGATCCGCGTTCAGCGGCGTGTTGAATGCGCTGACCGGGCTGAAGATGTTGTTCATGTCATAGGTCATGACATTCAGCCAGTCGAGCATTGGCGCAATCGCGGCGAGGTCGTAGCTGTCAGTGACGGCGTAGGCGCCTCCCTGCTGCCAGCGCCCGGCCGGCGTCGCGGCGGTCAGCAGGTAGTGCCGGTGGTGGCTTTGGCCGAGCGCGTCGAGCTGGTGGCGAAACGCGCGCACCAGCGCGGTGAAGTGCGTGCGGTCGGTCGGGCGCGACTCATGGGTGCCGCCGTGCACCGGAAACTCCCAGTCGAGGTCGATGCCGTCGAAGCCCTGCTGCACGACGTAGCGCTCGATACAGCTTCTGGCGAAGGCGGCGCGCGAGGCGTCGGTCAGCGTGAGATCGGAGAACTGCGGCGCGGCGTCCCAGCCGCCGATCGACACCAGCAGTTCGAGGCCCGGGTGCGCGGTACGAAGTTGGCGCAGCTCGGCGAACTGCCGGCGCTGAACCGCGTTCGGCTTGAGACAGAGATTGTCGTTCCCGGGTTCGGCGAACGCGTAAATGACGTAGCTCAGGCGCGCGGCGGGAATCTGCGCGACCGGCATGCGGCCATCGTAGTAGGCGGCAATCGGGGGCGCCGCGAAAGCGGCGGTGAGCGGTGACAGAAAGAGCAGGGCCGCTAACAACGGTCGGGCTGCGCGCTCCCCTGGCGGCACCAACCTTTTGCTTAACGTCAAGAAAATCATCCACACTCCCCGCCGATCCAGGTTTCGTGCACGGTGAAATCGTCGTCGATGACGGTGAAGTCGGCGCGGCAGCCCGGCGCGATCCGGCCGTGGCTGTCGGCAAGGCCGAGGAAATCGGCCGGATACGTCGACGCCATGCGCGCGGCTTCGTCGAGCGGCAGGCCGAGCAGTTCGACACAGTTGCGCACCGCGTCGATCATTGTCAGCGCAGAGCCCGCGAGCACGCCGTCGGCGGTCTGGCAAATGCCGTCGCGGATGGTGATGGTTTCGCCGTTGAGGACGAACGTCGGGTCGGCGGCACCCACGGGCGCCATCGCGTCCGTAACCAGGAACACCTTGCCGACCGGCTTGGCGGCGAGCGCGACGCGCAGGCTTGGCGGGTAAACATGATGGCCGTCGACGATCACGCCGCACCAGCTTTCGCGGTCTTCCAGCGCCGCGCCGACGGCGCCGGGCGCGCGGCTTTGCAGCGGCGACATCGCGTTATACAGGTGCGTAAAGCCGCGGATGCCGTTGTCGAGCCCTGCGCGAATCGCGGCGTAATCGCCGGCGGTATGCCCGGCCGAGACGATGACGCCGGCCTTCACGAATGCGCGCAAGATCTCCGGCGGGACGCGTTCCGGCGCGAGCGTCAGCAGCGTACGACCGAGTTCGAGCGACGCGACCCGTTCGACGTCCGCTGCGACCGGCACGCGGAAGCGGCCCTGGTCGTGCACGCCTTTGCGCTCGGGGGCGAGAAACGGGCCTTCGAGATGGATGCCGAGTACGCCCGGCACACCTTCGGCGATGGCCGCATCGACCGCCGCGATCGCATCGCGCATCACCTCGTCGGTGTCGCTGATCAAAGTCGGCATCAGGCCGGTCGTGCCGAAGCGTCGGTGCGCTTCGGCAATTGCGCAAATGCCGTCGACGCTGGTCGCGTCGTTGAGCAATACGCCACCACCGCCGTTAACCTGGGAGTCGATGAAGCCGGGCAGCAGGTAGCGGCCCTTGAGGTCGTGGCAATCGCCGCCGCGCGAGTCGTCGTCGAGGCTTGCAATGCGGCCGTTTTTCACCGTCACCGCGCAATCGTCGCGCCAGCCCGCCGGTGTCAGCACGCGGCCGTTAATTAACTTCACAGCGTCTCCGTAACCTTGTTGAGATGCGGTGGCAGGTCGGGATTACGCCCGCGCGCGAGCGCCAGCGCGTTGACTGCCCTGTAAAAACTCTGAATCGCCAGCAGCGGCGCGCACAGCGGATGCGGCGCGTCTGCGACGGGCAGCGCATCGCGATCCGTATCGTCCGGGGCCGCCGTCCAGACCCGCGCGCCGCGGTTGCGGAACTCCTGTGCCGTTTCAAGCGAGCCGGCGAGGGTCGAATCGTCCTGCGCCAGCAGCAGCACCGGAAAATCGGGGCCGATCAGCGCCATCGGGCCGTGCTTGACCTCGGCGGTGCTGTAGGCCTCGGCGTGCAGCCCGCAGGTTTCCTTGCACTTGAGCGCGGCTTCCTGGGCCGCGCCAAGGCCGATGCCGCGGCCCAGCACGAACAGGTGATCGGCTGCGACCAGGCCATCGCTCAGCGCGGTCCAGTCCTGCTCGAACGCGGCGCGCAGCGCATCGGGCAAGGCTTCAAGCGCGTGCATCAGGCGGGAATCATCCGCCCAACGCGCGACCAGGTGCAGTATGGCGGCCAATGCGCCGAGATAGCTTTTGGTCGCGGCGACGCTGCGCTCCCGCCCGGCGCACAACGGGATGACGGTGTCGGCCGCGGCGGCGAGCGGCGAATCCTCGACGTTCACCATCGCGACGACATGCGCACCGGCGGCACGCGCCGCCTGCGCGTTTTGCACCAGGTCCGGGCTGCGGCCGGACTGCGAAATCGCGAGATACAGCGCGCCGTTCAGGCGCTGCGCCGCGCCGTAGACGGAACTGACGGAGGGTGACGCCGACGCGGTGACGCAGCCGAGCTGCGTCTCGATCGCGTATTTCGCGAAGGTCGCGGCGTGGTCGGAGCTGCCGCGCGCACAGGTGACGGCGAAGGCCGGCGGGCGGGCGCGCAGGCGCTGGGCGAGCGCGTCAACAACCGGCGCGTTGTCGGCGAGCTGGCGCTCGACGGTTGCGGCGGCCTCGGCTGCTTCGGCGAACATCAATGTAGTTTCAGTCATAGAAAAATGCTTCGTGACTCATTTCGTCAATTCCGCGGTCGCGGCGGCGCGGTCGAGCCGCGCACCACCAGTTCCGGTCTAAAACCTTCGTTACCCACCGCGTCTGCATTGCCGCGAATTTGCGCGATCAGCAGCCGCGCGGCGTGATTGGCGATGGCCTCGGTATCCTGCCGTGCCGTGGTCAGCGCCGGCCACGACTGGCGCGAAATCGGGCTGTCCTCGAAGCCGGCGATGGATAAATCGTACGGCACGTTCATGCCGGCCGCGCGCGCTGCCGCCAGCACGCCGGCGGCGATTTCGTCATTGGAACCGAAGATCGCGCTCGGCCGGTCTTTCAGCCGGAACAGCCGGCGCGCGCCGCGAAAGCCGTCGTCGAACGAGTAGTCGCCGGCGACGATCAGCTTTTTGTCGATCCCGATACCGTAATCGCGCAGCGCGTCTTCGTAGCCTTTGAACCGCTCCGGGCTCGACCGGTGCTGCTTGCCGCCCCACAGGAAACCGATGCGCGTGTGGCCGAGTTGAGCCAGGTGCTCGGTGATCGCGTAGGCGGCGTCGCGGTCGTCGACGTAGACGCATGGATAACCGTCGCCGGGGTCGCTCGCCGCGGAAATGATCCGCACCAGCGGGATCGCGTTCGCGGTCAGCGCGCGTAGCAACTCGGTATTCTCGGACATCGGCGGCGCGAGGACGAGTCCGGCAAGGCGCCAGCGCTGCGCGAGCGCCGTCAGGTCGTCGGCGAGCGTCGGCGATTTCGAGTTGCACGGGTGAATCTGCAGGCCGAAGCCGGCCTCGCCGCAGATCGCGAGCACGCCGTGCTGCACGCTGATGATGTAGTGCGGGTTGGGGTTGTCGTAGACCAGCGCGATGGTGTGCGCAGTGGCGCCGCGCAGGCTGCGTGCGGACGCATTGGGCCGATACCGCAGTTCCTCGATCGCCTTGAGGACACGCGCGCGGGTTTCCTGGCGCACCGACGGCTCGTCGTTGACAACGCGGGACACGGTTTTCAGCGAGACCTGCGCGCGACGCGCGACATCTTTGATTGTGGCAATACGCAATTGCTTTCCTTCGAGCGACCGCAGTCAGTGTAGCAGCACCGCGTAGCAACGCAAAAAAATGTTTTGACTCCTGTTGACAACGTTGTCATTTCTGTATCACACTCCGAAACACGCGGCCTGGCCGCGGAACCATTGGGCAGCAAAAACCGGGAGTTGTGAGTGTGGGTGAGCCTGCGAGCCGACGGGAAGTTCAGACGTTGAGCGCGGCCGACGCGCCCTTTATTGCCGCCGACGTGGGCGGCACGCATGCCCGGATCGGCCTGGTTCGCGCGGACGGCCGCGGCCACGTGGCGGTTCTGCGCTATCGCACTTACGCCTGCTCCGAATATTCCGATCTCGCCGCTATCCTCAAAACCTTCATTGGGCGCGAAACCGACGCGCCGGTGGATTGCGTCGCTCTCGCCTGCGCCGGTTGTCCGGTCGACGGCGTGGTCGTCAATGCGAACCTGTCGTGGCCGGTGTCCATCGAGGACCTGCGCAAAAACCTCGGCATCCGCGACCTGCTGCTGATTAATGACTTCGAAGCCGTCGCCCACGCGACGCGCTTCGTCGATTCCACTGCCACGCTGCTGCTTGCCGGGCCGGAAGAGGGGGAAGGCCCCGTCGTCGTGGTGGGCCCTGGCACCGGGCTGGGCTCTGCGGTGTGCATTCCCGGCCAGCCGCGCCCGACGGTGCTGGCCACGGAAGCCGGCCAGATCAACCTGGCGCCGGTGACCGCGCGCGAGCGCGACGTGCTGGCGGCGCTGGCGGGCGATTCGGCCTACGTGCCTTACGAACAGATCCTGTCGGGCCCGGGCCTGTGCACGTTGTACGGCGTACTGAGCCGGATGGCGGACGTGAGGCCGGCATTGGACACGCCCGAGGCGGTGACCGCCGCGGCGCTCGCAGGCAGCGATGCCACTGCCGTCGTGACGCTGGAAATGTTTTGCGCGCTGCTCGGCAGCTTCGTCGGCAATCTCGTGATGCTGTACGGCGCCGGCGGCGGCGTGTATTTGACCGGCGGCATTCTGCCCCACATTTGCGGATTTCTGAAACGCAGCGACTTTATGCCGCGTTTCCTGGACAAGGGGGGGATGCGGGCGTTTCTCGAACGCGTCCCCGTCAGACTGATGGAACATGGTCAGCTCGGCGTCATCGGCGCGGCGGGCTGGGCCCTCGATCACATTGACAGCATTGGCGACCGCGGTATGGACGCGGCCGCTTTGTAAACCCGGAAGCCGTACGGGCTGTCGGCCCGCAGGCTTTCGACTGGCAGATGGAGGAGAGGCATCATGAACTATCGAAAGACTGTGCTTTCGGCGAGCATTATTGCCGCGCTGTGTTTAAGCGGCGCCGCAATGGCTCAAACCGCCGACAAGAGCCCGCATAAACAGAAAGCGGACAAAACCAAAACCCGGGCAGACAAGATTCTGTCGCTCAAGAACGCGGTCGCGCGCAATGACGCGAGCCCGCAGCAAGCCGTCAGTCAAAACGATCAGGACGGGCCGCAAAACAAGGCCCAGAACCTCGGCACGATCAACGTCAAAGGCATTCGTGGCAGCCTCACGCTGTCGCTGCAGCAGAAAAAGGATGCCGTTTCGAATATTGACGTCGTCACCGCCGAGGACATCGGCAAGCTGCCGGCCGAAAACGTCGCGGATGCGCTCCAACGGCTGCCGGGCGTCAACGTGGGCACGTCGAGTGCCACCGAAGGCGGTTTCGACGAAAATGACCGGGTCAGCCTCCGCGGTACCAACCCGAACCTGACACTGACCACCATCAACGGCCACTTGATCGGTACTGCCGACTGGTTCGTACTGAGCCAGGTTCAGACGGTGGGTCGCGCCGTCAGCTACGGCCTTCTACCGGCCGAAATCGTCAAGGAAGTTGTGGTGCACAAAACGTCCGAAGCCCGGTTTCTGGCCGGAGGCGCGGCCGGCACCGTCGACGTTATCACCCGCAAGCCGTTGGAGTTTTCGAAACCGTTCATCGGCGCGGCGAAGATCGGCGCGGTCTATGCAGACCTCCCCGGCGATACGTCTCCGCAGGCGTCGGTGCTGGTCAACTTCAAAAATGACCGGAATACGTTCGGGGTCATGGCGCAGGCATTCTACGAGAAGCGCCATCTGCGGCGGGACGGCCAGGAAGTCGCCGGCGGGTGGTTCCAGATCGACCCGGCTTCCCCGATCGCGACGGCTCATCCCAATCTCGCCAATGCGTGGGTC
The DNA here is from genome assembly GCA_035708085.1 of Gammaproteobacteria bacterium. Taxonomy (GTDB): domain Bacteria; phylum Pseudomonadota; class Gammaproteobacteria; order Natronospirales; family DASSBR01; genus DASSBR01. The sequence goes on from DASSTE010000042.1 coordinate 15,023, forward strand.
CCCAACCTGCTCGGCGCCACCGAGTTCACGCAGACGCGCGTGCGCAAAGGCGGAATGGTCGATGTGGAGTTCCAGCCGACCGATAGCTTTACGCTGAACTTCAACGGCTTCTACAGCAAGCTCGAAGCCGCAAACTTCAACACCAACTTCATGATGTGGACAAGCCAGTTCGCGAATCAGGCCACGGCTCTGACCGGCTACACAGTCCGGAACAATGTCGTTACCGCGGCGAATTTTGCGGGCGAACCCGGCATTTTCTACGGCGTCTACGACATGATTTCGCGTCCGGAAGCGTCCTCGCAGACCAGCTACATCACCGTCGATGGCGACTGGGACGTAAATTCGCGCCTGAACCTGAAGGCGCAGCTCGGCACCACGGAAGGCATCGGCAAGAGCCCGGCGCAGGACGTGGTTGAAATGAACATGGCCCAGGGTTACGGCGCGCACTGGAATATGAATGGATTGAACGCGATAAGTTGGGGCTTTAACAATGGCGCCACTTACAATACCCCTGCTGGAGCCGGCGCCGTGCCGGGCTGGATTTTCGGCAGCAGCCACCTCAAGATCGAGGACAAGGGAAACTGGGGCAAAATCGACGGCACCGTCTTCGTCAATAATGGCGATTTTTCTTCGATCAACCTCGGCGTACGCTACGCTTCTCACTCTCGTCAGAGCCCGATTTCCGTAGCCGCGGGTCCGATGGGGAACTGGCAGGCGGGTATCAGCGCGATAACACCGGCCGGCAGTTATCCGGGTGATTACGCCAACGATTTTTCGGCGGATTTCCCGCGCAACATCTGGCGGTTCACGCCGGCCCAGCTCGCGGAAATAAACTCGAAGTACGCGAACCGGAAATTGCCGGAGCGCCTGTACCCGAACCAGATGTATTCCGTGGGTGAACACGACTCCGCAGCCTATTTGCAGGCGAATTTCGCCGGCGAGAGCTGGAGCGGCAACCTCGGCGTGCGGCTGGTACGCACCGACGAGAACATCAACTACTACACGTCCACGCCTACCGAGTTCACCAATCGTGGTCCGATTCTGGGGTCTGCCTTTTATCCGAGCGGTTTCTACGGCAACCAGTACCAGAACACGTACACGAACCTGTTGCCGAGCGGCAACTTGAAGGTGGACCTGTCCCGTGACCTCGTGTTTCGTGTCGCGGCTTCGCAGACGCTGACGCGGCCGAACTATTCGGCGCTCGCCGGCTACATCAGCGCAAGTGACACGTCGCACACCGGTAGCGGCGGCAACCCGCAGTTGGCCCCGCTGGTGTCGACCAATACCGACATGTCGTTGGGATGGTATTTCATGCCGCGCGGGTTGGTGTCCTTCGACCTGTTCAACATGGACCTGGACGGCTACCCGACGTTCGCGACGCATCCGGTTCAGTTAAAAGATATGGTGGCGAGCTCGGCTGCGGGGCATGACGTCTTTGCGACCTACGCCATTACTTCGCCGGTCAACGGCAAGGGCAATGTGAAGGGCTTTGAGTTCAGCTATCAGCAGCCGATCGGCCGGTACTTCGGATTCAACGCGAACTATACGTATGCCGACGGCCACACGACGGATCCGTCGGGCGCGCAAGGTCCTTTGTTCGGCGCGTCCGAAAACACCTACAACGCGCAGGTGTACTTTGAGAACAGCGTTTTCAGCGCTCGCCTGACCTACACCTACCGCTCTTCGTGGTACGCCGGTGTAAGTCATGCAACGCCTTACTACATGGACAACGCCGGCTACCTCTCGGCCCAGGTGACTTACAACATCAACGACTGGATGTCGGTCGACCTGACCATGCTGAATCTCAACAATCCGCACTTGCAGTATTTTGCCAAGCTGCCCAATTCTTCCATGGAGGTTCCGTTCTCGAATTACTTCAACGGCCGCCAGTACTACCTGGCCTTGCACTTCAAGTTCTGATTGACCCCCACCGGCACAGGGATGTGCCGGGTTCTTTTTATTTCAGCCGGAAACGGCGACGCCTGCGGTGCATGCCGGCGTACACTGCGCCCGCGGCAACGGCGGTCCCAACCATCATCAGCCAACTTCGGTGGGTCGTTGCCCAGAACTGGATGCTGTGCTCGTGTGCCTCATCGCTGAAACGGCCGCGCGCGCCGTGGTCGCCTGACACCGGTTGCCAGAGGTTGTCCGGGTGGTCGGGGTCGGCCGGCTCACTCGTCATCTGGCCGCTGACAGCGCTTTTTGCCATGTAGCGATCGAGCAGCCCGGGCGCGAATTTGTCCAGCCAGATCATCAACAGCGACGACAGGCCGACGTAGAGCCGGCGGCGATTGTGGTGCGCGGCCCAGACAATCGCGCGTGCGGCAACTTCGGGCTGGTACACCGGCGCGACCGGCCGCGGGCGCTTGGGCATCCGGTTGAGGGCCCAGTCGAACTGCGGCGTGTTGAGGCCGGGCATGTCGATGGTCGTCACGCGCACGGCGCTGTTGCGGTGCATTAATTCCGAGCGCAGCGATTCGGTGTAGCCGTTGATGGCATGCTTGGCGCCGCAATAGGGCGACTGCAGTGGCACGGAGTGGTATGCCAGCGCGGAGCTGACCTGGATGATCGTACCGCGATCACGCGGCAGCATGCGTTTAAGCGCCGCCATCGTGCCGTTGACGTTGCCGAGATAGGTGACGTCGGTGACGCGTTTGTATTCTTCGGACGCGATTTCGTCGAACGGTGCGACGATGGTGACCATCGCGGCGTTCACCCAGATATCGATTTCGCCCAGCTTGGATTCGATTTCCTGAGCGGCACGTTCGACGGCGGCGGCGTCGGCAACGTCGGTGCTGATGCCGAGGCCTTTGCCGCCCAGCGCATCAACTTCGCTGCGTGTGGCTTCCAGCCGCTCGGTGTCGCGTGCGAGCAGGGCGACGCAAGCGCCGCGTTTGGCAAAAGCGCGGGCAGTGGCGCGCCCGACGCCGGCGGTGGCACCGGTGATCACGACGATTTCGCGTTGTTCATGTGGGTCCATGCTGTTGTCTCCTTTTTTCCGTCATTCCTGCCCTCGCACCCTGGAAAGCTTGCCATCCTTGACGGGAGAATGTACTCGATGACGCTAAAATCTTATCGTCGTCGTCCGGCGGTCCACGCGAGCAAGCCACCGGCCACCAGCGCACCCGTAATCATCGCCGCTTTCCGGTTCGCCTTGTGCTGCGCCGCGGCACGTCGCCGTTCAACCGGCGCTTCCGGCCGATGCTGCTGAGCCTCGTCGTGCATCGCCATCTGAATCACCTGCGCGACGTGCAGTGCGCGCCGGTCCGTAGTCTGTGCGATCTGCTCGCGGCAACTGAAGCCGTTGGCGATGATCAGCGTGTCGTCGCTGGCGTTGCGCACTTTCGGCAGCAGCACGCGCTCGCCGGCGCCGATCGACACGTCGTACTTTTCCTTTTCGAAACCGAACGAGCCGGCCATGCCGCAGCAGCCGTCGCTGAGCAGGTCCACGTCAAGGCCCATTTTGTCGAGCAGTTTCTTTTCGCTGGTATGGTCGAGTACGGACTTGTGGTGGCAGTGGATGTGGACCAGCGCCTTGCGCTTGAGCCGCGGCGGCGTGTAGTTCTCGACTTTCTGTTCGAGAAATTCGCTCAGCGTCAGGCTCTGCTTGGACAGCCGCTGCGCCCACTCGTCATCCGGGAACATGTTGGTCAGTTCGTCGCGGAATACGGATATGCACGAGGGTTCGAGTCCGACGATGGGTACTTCGGCGGCGATTTCGTTTTCGAGTGCATCCATGACATCGCGGAGGTATTGCCTGGCGAGGTCGAGCATGCCGAATTCGTACAGCGGCCGCCCGCAGCAGACATGCCCCTGCGGCACGAGTACGCGATAGCCCAGCGACTCGAGCACTTCGACGCCGGCCTGGGCGATGTCCGGGAAGAAGTGGTTGTTGAACGTGTCGGCCCACAGCACCACCGGCGGGCCATCGGCATTGTGCACGCCGCGCTTTCGGAACCACGATTTGAAGGTTTGCGGCGCGTACTTCGGGATCGTACGCTGCTGGGGCATCTTCGTCAGTTCCTTGGCGATGTTCGACAGCCCCGGCGTATTGGTGAGGAAGTTGACCAGGGCCGGCATCTTGGACGCGAGCCGCGACCAGCGGTCGATCAGACCGAACGCGTAGGCCTGGATCGGCTTTGCGCGGCCCTCGAAGTAGTGCGACAGGAACTCGGCCTTGTAGCTCGCCATGTCTACGTGCACCGGGCAGTCGTTCTTGCAGCCCTTGCATGACAGGCACAGGTTGAGCGCGTCCTTGACCGCCTCGGAGCGCCAGCCGTCCTTGAGCACGCCGCCGTCCATCATTTCGAACAGCAGCCGCGCGCGGCCGCGCGTCGCGTGTTTTTCCTCGTGCGTAACCATGTAGCTCGGACACATCGTGCCGCCTTCGGTCGCGCGGCACTTGCCGACGCCGACACAGCGCATCGCGACGCGGCCGAAATTGCGCTGGTCGTGCGGGAAGCGAAACTCGGTCGGCGTCTGCCACGGGCGGTAGTTGACCAGGCGAAGGTTTTCGTCGAGCTTGTACGGGTCGATGACCTTGCCGGGATTCATTTTCCATTCCGGGTCCCAGATGCGCTTGAACTCGCGAAATGCCTGCATGATTTGTTCGCCGAACATCTTGACCAGCAGTTCGGCGCGCGCCTGGCCGTCGCCGTGCTCGCCGGACAGCGAGCCGCCGTAGGAGACGACGAGGTCGCCGGCTTCTTCCATGAAGGCGCGAAACTTTTTGACGCCGTCGCCGGTGTGCAGTCCGAAGCTGATACGCGAATGCACGCAGCCTTGGCCGAGGTGGCCGTACAGCGCGCCCCTGTAGTCGTATTTGGCGTAGAGCTTGTGCAGGTCGCGCAGGTAATCGCCCACCCGTTCCGGCGGTACCGCTGAATCTTCCCAGCCGGGCCAGTGGTCGCGACCGTCGGGCGGAAACGCGGTGGCGCCGAGGCCCGCTTCGCGCACCGCCCAGAGTTTGCCTTCCTGCTCCTTGTCGTCGATGATGCTGTAGCCGGTGGGCGCGCTCTTGGTGCGCTTCAAGTCTTCAATCAGGGTGTCCGCCTTCGCATCCGATTCATCCTGATTGTCGCCGCCGAATTCGACCAGCAACCAGCCATGGCCTTTGGGAAGTTGCGACAGCTCTTTCGGGTGCATGTGCTCCTGCTGTTCGTCCTCGAACAGTTGCTCGTCGATGCCTTCGAGCGCGATCGGCCTGTGCTGCATGATCGTCGGCACGTGGTCAGCGGCGGTGGCGATGTCTTCGAAGCCGATGACCATCAACGTGCGATGCTTGACCTGTTCGGTGAGTTTGAACGTGACGTGCAGCACGGTGACGCACGTCCCTTCAGTGCCACACAAGGCGCTCGCGAGATTGAAGCCGTTTTCGGGTAGCAGGTCGTCGAGGTTGTAGCCCGACACGCGCCGCGGCAGCTTTTCGATGCGCGGGAAGCGCGCGCGGATTTCGTCGGCATAACGATCGCGCAGGGCTTTCAGTGATTCGAATATCCGGCCCTGCGTGCCGCCGGCCGCGATGATCTCGTCGATCTCGCTCTCTTCGTAATGGTCCTTGAGCGTCATGCGCGTGCCGTCGTAGGTGAGCACATCGAGCGCGCGGACGTTGTCGGCGGTGCGCGGACCGTGGCCGTAGAACTGCGCCTGCACGGAATGAATGCCGCAGGAGTTGTTGCCGATGTTGCCGCCGATCGTGCACCACTTGTGGGTGGACGGGTCGGGCGGGAACACGAGCCCGAACGGCCCGAGCGTTTCGTTGAGTTTGTCGTTGATGACGCCGGTTTCGACGGTCACCTGGCGCTGGATCGGGTCGATATCGATGATGTGGTCGAGGTACTTGGAGTGATCCATGACGACCGCGTGGTTGACGGTTTCGCCGGACAGGCTGGTGCCGCCGCCGCGCGACAGGATCGGCGCGCCGTAGGCGCGACAGATGCGGTGGGTGGCGATGATGTCGTCGATGGTTTTGGGGATGACCACACCGATCGGCGGCTGGCGGTAGTTGGATGCGTCGTTGGCGTAGAGCGCGATGTCGCCGGTACTGAAGCGGACTTCGCCTTCGAGCGCGGCTGCGAGGTCGCGTGCCAGGTCGTTGCGGTCCTGTTCGTTGAAGTTGTCTGCGTCGCGCATTTTTGCTTCCTTGCTTCGTTTCCGGTGCCCGTTCCGGTAGCTTGTTTCCAGGCGGCGTTTCTTCCAGTTCCCTCTCCCTCATGGAGAGGGGTCAGGGGGCGGGGTGTCAAATGCAATACTTCTCGGCATCACCCCGTTTCAATTCCAAACCCAACCCCGGCCGACTCAAATCCGGCTTCATTACGCCGCCGGTCGGTTCCTGCGTCCCGTCAAACAACATTCGTTCAATCCGCACATGGTCGTGAAAATACTCCAGGTGCCTGAGCGGCTTGATCGCACAGCACGGATGCAGGTGCAGCGCCGGCGCGCAGTGGCCGGATAATGGCACCTGGTGTGCCTGGGCCAGCGCGGCGACGGCGAGAAACCCGGTGACGCCGGCGCAGCGGGTAATATCCGCCTGCAGCACATCGACAGCGCCGGCTTCCAGCATGCGACGGAAGTAAGTCGGCGCGAAGCCATATTCGCCGGCCGCGACTTCGGTGATCGCCGGCGCACGGTCGCGGATCAGTCGCAGCCCCTCCAGGTCGTCGGATGTGACGGGTTCCTCGTACCAGTTGACGCCGTATTCGACGAAGCAGTCGGCAATCGCCAGCGCCTGCTTCCGGTCATAGGCGCCGTTGGCGTCGACGAACAGTTTGACGTCGTCGCCGATCGCTTTGCGCGCGGCTTTCATGCGCGCGGGATCGCGGTCTGGTTCGCGGCCAATTTTCATCTTGACGCGCGGGATGCCGGCATCGACCCAGCCGCGAAGCTGGTCGCGGAGCTGGTCGTTGCTGTACGACGTGAAGCCGCCGCTGCCGTACACCGGCACGCCCGCATGAAACGCGCCCAGCAGCGTGACCAGCGGCAGGTCGAGCAGGCGCGCCTTCAAATCCCACCATGCAATGTCCACGGCGGCGATCGCCATCGAGGTCATGCCGGGGCGGCCGAGATTGCGGATGGCCTTGAGCATCGCAAGCCAGCCGTCGCTGATGTCCATGGCGTTGCGGCCCTCGACGATGGAGGCAAGCTTGTCCCGGATCAGCGTGCCGATCGCGTGATGGCCATAGGTGTAGCCGAGACCGGTTTTGCCGCCGGCCATGATTTCGACCAGCACCAGCGTCGTCGAGTCCCATTCCAGCGTGCCGTCGGATTCGGGCGCGTCGGTCGGAATCTTGAACGCCGAGACTTTGACGGACCGGACCGCGGGCGCATCGGCGGCAAGATGTTCGCGTTGCGGGTTCGCTGCCATCAAGCTCAACGAACCGGTTAACCGACGATTTCGGCGCCCAGGCTTCTGAGCAATTCCTTCGCCGAGGTTTTGACGATGCCCGCAGCATCCGGATCGCCGTGGTACAGCGCCGACATATACGCTTTGGCTTGTTTCGCCTTGATGCGCGGCGGCAGCGGCGGGATGTCGGGATCGGTCACGGCTTCGAGCACCACCGGGCGGTCGGCGGCAAGCGCACGATCCCAGGCGCCGCCGATCTGGTCGGGCTCGCTGACCTTGATGCCGGTCAGGCCGATCAACTTGGCATACTCGGCGTACGGGAAATCCGGGATGTTCTGCGATGCCTCGTATTTCGGGTCGCCCGACTGCACGCGCTGCTCCCATGTCACCTGATTCAGGTCGCGGTTATTGAGCACCAGCACGATGAGCCGCGGGTCGCTCCAGCGTTTCCAGTACTTGGAAATCGTGATCATTTCATTCATGCCGTTCATCTGCATCGCGCCGTCGCCTACCAGCGCGATGACGACGCGGTCGGGATGCGCGAACTTGGCGGCAATCGCGTAGGGCACGCCCGGGCCCATCGTCGCCAGCCCGCCCGACAACGAACCCATCATGCCCTTGCGGAACTTCAGGTCGCGCGCGTACCAGTTGGCGGCGGAGCCGGAATCGGACGTCAGGATGCAGTTGTCGGGGAGCCGCGGCGACAGTTCGTGGAACACGAGTTGCGGGTTGATCGGATTTGCCGTTACCTTGGCGCGCGCCTCGACGACGTTCCACCATTCGGCGACTTCATTCTTGATGTAGTCCTGCCAGGATCGATCTTCCTTGCGCTTCAGGTGCGGCAGCAGCGCCTTGAGCGTTTCCTTACTGTCGCCGATCAGGTTGACTTCCATTGGGTAGCGCATGCTGACCATGCGTCCGTCGATGTCGATCTGCACGCCGCGTGCCTGGCCTTCTTCCGGCAGGAATTCGGAATATGGAAACGCTGAGCCGATCATGAAGAACGTGTCGCACTCGCTCATCAGCGTCCAGCTCGGGTTGGTGCCGAGCAGACCGATTGAGCCGGTCACGAACGGCAGGTCGTCCGGCGGCGCGGCGCGACCCAACAACGCCTTGGCGACACCGGCGCCGAGCTTTTCAGCGGCTTCGACGACTTCGTCGGTGGCATTGAGCGCGCCTTGGCCGACCAGCATCGCGACCTTCTTGCCTTCGTTCAGCACCATGGCGGCGCGCTTCAGGTCGTCTTCGGCCGGCACGATGCGCGGCGACGTGTAGCCGACGCCGGAATGCACGGTGCCATGCGCGCGCGGCGGCGTCTCCACCGCCTTCATTTCCGCGAGATCGTTCGGGATTACCAGGCAGGTGACGGATTGTTCGGTTTTTGCGATACGAATCGCGCGATCGACGAGGTGGCGCACCTGCGCCGGCGCGGTCGCCATGTGTACGTACTGGTTGGCAACATCCTTGAACAGCGATGTCAGATCGACTTCCTGCTGGTAGTCGCCGCCGAGCGAAGTGCGCGCCTGCTGGCCGACGATAGCAAGTACCGGTTGGTGATCCTTCTTGGCGTCGTACAAGCCGTTCAGCAGGTGGATGGCGCCGGGGCCGGAGGTGGCAAGACAGACGCCGATTTCACCGGTGAACTTGGCGTGCGCGCAAGCCATGAACGCCGCCATTTCCTCGTGGCGCACCTGTACGAAATCGAACTGGTCGCCGGCACGGTTGAGCGCGCCGAGGATGCCGTTGATGCCGTCGCCGGGGAAACCGAAGATCCGCTTGACGCCCCAGGCGGAGAGCCGCTTGAGAAGAAAATCGCCAACTGTTTCGCTGCTCATGATGTGGCCTCCATGCCGAAAAGTCGTGTGAGTCACTATAGCAATAGCGACGCCCGGTTCCGAGGGGGCACAAACCCGAGGTGGGGTGGGTAATGTTGCTGATTGACCGCCTGCCGGGCGCTTGCGAGTCTTTGCGTGCGGGGGCGATGCGCTCCTCCCAACGGAATGAGGTGACCCATGGCAAAGGATATTTATGAAGTCTTGAAGAAGGTTCACAGCGAAGCGCGCAAAATTCTCGACAAGCTGGAATCCTCGGATGAAAGCGACGAGAAGATGCGCCGCGAAAAGGGCCACACGGTGGCGGTCGAGGTGATCGCGCACCACGAGGCCGAGTCGAAATGCTTCTATAAGCGGCTGGAAAAATACGACGAGGTTCGCGACAAGATTCGCGAGCACCAGCAGGAGCACGAGCAGGCTAACGAGGGGCTGCGCCAGTGGATGAAGATGGATCCGACCGACTCGCAGTGGATGCGGACGCTCAAGAAGCTCAAGCAGGAGCTGGTGCACCACATCGAGGACGAGGAAAACGTGCTGTTTCCGCAGGCGCAGAAGCTTTTAACCGAGGACCAGGCGGAGAAGATCGCCGAGGAGTTCCAGCACGAAATGCACGACCGCGAAGAGCATCTCAAAGCGGCGTAGCCAATCGCTGATTCATGAAGGAGATAACGATGGTGGACGAACATCGCGCCAAGGGCGCAGCAAAGGAAGTCAAGGGCTCGGCCAAGGAAGCGGCCGGCAAGGTGACCGACGACAAATCGACGGAGTTCAAGGGCAAGGTCGAAAAGAACGCCGGCAAGGTCGAAAGGAAGTACGGGAAAGCGAAGGACGAAGCCGAAGATTAACCTCAACAGCCGGTAGGGGCGGCTCAGGCCGCTCCTACCGAAGAATGGCCGTTCATGGTAGCCTTGTAACAACAAGTCAACAAGGCGAGGGACCGCCATGGCTGATCATACCCACTCCCTTCAACAGCAGGTCGCGATCGTAACCGGCGCCAGCACCGGTATAGGCCGGCAAACCGCGTTCGCCCTGGCCGAGGCTGGTGCGACCGTGGTGGTCAACTACATCGGCAGCCGCACGCCGGCCGACGACGTCGTCGGCCAAATCAAGGAGGGGGGCGGCCGCGCGCTTGCGATTGAAGCCGACATCAGCCGTGAAGATCAGGTCGAAGCCATGTTCAAACAGGCGATCGACCAGTTCGGCACTGTCCATATCCTTGTCAACAACGCCGGCATCGAGAAAGATTGCGCGTTTACCGAGATGACCCTCGCCGACTGGCAGAAGGTCATCGACGTCAACCTGACCGGCCAGTTCCTGTGCTCGCGCGCGGCGATTCGCGAATACCTGCGCCGCGGCCCGCAGCCGGGCATTTCGAAAGCCACCGGCAAGATCGTCTGCATCAGCTCGGTGCACCAGCGCATCCCGTGGGCGAAGCACGCGAACTACGCCGCGTCGAAGGGCGGCGTAATGCTGCTGGTGCAGACGCTGGCGCAGGAATTTGCGTCGCGCAAGATTCGCGTCAATTCCGTCGCGCCGGGCGCGATCAAGACGGCAATCAATCACGCCGCATGGGCAACCGAGGACGCGCTCGACAAGTTGCTCGAAATGATTCCGTACGGCCGCATCGGCGACGCCGAAGACGTCGGCAACGCAGTTGTCTGGCTGTGCTCCGACGCCGCCGACTATGTCACTGGCACGACGCTGGTGGTCGACGGCGGAATGACGTTGTATCCGTCCTTCAGTACCGGGGATGGCTGATCGGGTGAAGCCTGAATGAAAGAAGCGAAAGGATTCGTGTGCCGCAAAAAATCGACGACTATGCGCTGATCGGCAACATGCGGACTGGCGCGCTGGTCGGCCGTGATGGCTCGATCGACTGGCTGTGCCTGCCGCGGTTCAACTCGTCGGCCTGCTGCGCCGCGATCGTCGGCACACCCGACAACGGCCACTGGTCGATCGCACCGCGCGCGGCGATCGAATCGGTCGAACGTCATTATCGTGGCGAGACGATCATCCTGGAAACGGCCTTCAAAACCGAGTCAGGTGAGGTCGCGTTGATTGACTGCCTGGCGCTGCCGCGCTCCAAAGGCCAGGCGATCGATCTCGTGCGCATTGTCGAGGGCCGTTCGGGCCGTGTGCCGATGCAGATGGAGGCGCTGTTCCGGTTCGACTACGGCCGCGTGCCGCCGTGGTCGCGGCGCCGCGACTACGGACTGCACGTGCTCGCGGGTCCGCATGCGCTGCAACTGCGTACGCCGGTCGAGCTGGATACCGGCGGCGATGCTTGTACCGCGGAGTTCACGGTCGCAAAAGGCGAACGCATCCCGTTCATGCTGACCTGGCATAACGCCTATCGTCAGGAACCCGAGGAGCGCGATCCCGGGCAGGCGCTGGATGAAACGGAGCGCTGGTGGCGCGACTGGAGCAGTCAGTATTCGCAGACGCATGAGTACCGCGAGCCGGTGATTCGCTCGCTGATTACGCTCAAGGCGCTGACCGACAGCGAAACCGGCGGCATGGTGGGCGCGCCGACGACTTCGCTGCCCGAGCATCCGGGGGGCAAAAAGAATTACGACTACCGCTTCACCTGGCTGCGCGACGCGACCTTCACGCTGCACGCGCTGATTCGTTCCGGCTATGACGAGGAAGCCCGCCTGTGGCGCGAATGGCTGCTGCGGGTGTCGGCCGGGCATCCGGAGAAGTTGCAGCCGATGTACGGCATCGACGGCGAATGGCGGTTTCCGCAGCAAAAGCTTGACTGGTTGCGCGGCTACGACAACAGCCGGCCCGTGCACATTGGCAACCAGGCGTATCAGCAGCGCCAGATCGATGCCTACGGCGAGATCATCAATGCGGTTTATTCGGCGCACGAACACGATCTCGACATGAACGAGGAGGACTGGACCGCGCAACTGCGGCTGATGGAATTCCTCGAAGGCCACTGGCGCGAGACCGGCGCCGGCATCTGGGAGTTGGGCAGCAAACAATCCGATTACACACATTCGAAAGCCATGGCGTGGGTGGCGGCGGATCGCGCCGCCAAGACCATTGAGCGGTTCGGCTTTAAAGGCGATGCGGCGCGCTGGCATGCGCTGGCGGACACGATTCACCAGGAAGTCTGCGAGCGCGGCTACGACGCTACCCGCAATACATTTCTGCAGCGTTACGATTCGCAGGCGCTTGACGCAGCCCTGCTGCGTCTGCCGATCGTCGGCTTTCTGCCCGCCGACGATCCACGCATCGTCGGTACCATCGACGCCATCCGCAAGGAGCTGGCACAGGACGGCTTCGTCTGGCGCTATTCCGACTGGCTCGGCCGGCGCACCAGCGAAGGAGCGTTCCTGGTCTGTTCGTTCTGGCTGGCGGACGACCTGATTTTGCTCGACCGCCGGGACGAGGCGCGGGAAATCTTCGAGCGCCTGCTGTCGGTACGCAATGACGTCGGGCTGCTGTCGGAACAGTACGACCCGACCAGCGAGCGATTGCTCGGCAACATGCCGCAGGCATTTTCACACGTGGGACTGATCAACACGGCCCATAACCTGACATCGAAACAAAGCAACAAAGGGAACTGACATGGCGCAACGCATAGAAGACTACGCGCTGATCGGCAACATGCGCAGCGCCGCGCTGGTCGGCCGTGACGGCTCGATTGACTGGCTGTGCCTGCCGCGGTTCGACTCGGACGCCTGCTTTGCCGCATTGCTCGGCGACCGCAACAACGGCCGCTGGCTGATCGCGCCGCGGGAAGAAGTGAAAAAAACCACGCGCGGCTATTGCGGCGAAACCTTGATTCTCGAAACCATGTTCGAAACCAAGTCCGGCAAGGTCAAGCTGATCGACTTCATGCCGCTGCCGCGCGAGGATGCCAATGTGGTCGACGTGGTTCGTATCGTGGAGGGTATCGAGGGCAGCGTGCCCATGGAAATGGAAGCGATCATCCGCTTCGGCTACGGCAAGGTCGCGCCGTGGGTGCGGCGCAAGGATTACGGGCTGCAGGCAGTGGTAGGCCCTGACGCGCTGCAGCTACGCACGCCGCTTGACCTGCGTGGCCGCGAAAAAACCACGGTCGCCGAGTTTACGATCAGCGCGGGGGAGACCATCCCCTGCGTGCTGACCTGGCACCTGTCCTACCGGGAAGGTCCGGAAGAGCACGACGCGGCGGACACGCTCGATGAAACCGAGCAATGGTGGCGCGACTGGTGCAGCAATTGCCCGGTTGAAGGTGAATGGCGCGAGGCGGTGGTGCGCTCACTGATTACGCTGAAGGCGCTGACCGACACCGAAACCGGCGGCATGGTCGCCGCGGCGACCACGTCGCTGCCCGAGCAGATCGGCGGTGAGCGCAACTGGGACTACCGCTACACGTGGTTGCGCGACGCGACCTTTACGATGTACGCAATGCTGCTGTCAGGCTACAAGGACGAGGCGCGCGACTGGCGCGAATGGCTGCTGCGGGCGGCCGCCGGCGACGCCGAAAAGCTGCAGATCATGTACGGTATCGCCGGCGACCGCCGCCTGCCGGAGCAGGAACTGGAATGGCTGGCCGGCTACGAAGGCAGCAAGCCGGTCCGCATTGGCAATGGCGCCTACACGCAGACGCAGATCGACGTGTATGGCGAAGTGATGGACGGCTTGTACACCGCGCGGCGTCACGGGCTGCAGCCGGACGACGATACCTGGAACGTGCAACTGGAGCTGCTTAGATATCTCGAAAACCACTGGCGCGACGCGGACTCCGGCATCTGGGAAATGCGCGGGCCGCCGCGAGACTTCACGTTCTCCAAGGTGATGGCCTGGGTAGCGGTGGATCGCGCCGTCAAAACGATCGACCGCGAGGGGCTGGATGGCGACGCCGATCATTGGCGCCTGCTGCGCGACACGATCCACCAGGAGATCTGCGAAAAAGGCTTCAACAAGAAGCGCAATACGTTTGTGCAGTACTACGGCGGCGAAGGGTTGGATGCCGCACTGCTGATGATGGCGCTGGTGGGGTTCCTGCCGCCCGAGGACCCGCGCATCAAAGGCACTGTCGAGGCGGTTCAAAAGGATCTGATGCAGGATGGCTTCGTCCTGCGTTATTCCCAGGAAGAGGGTAGCGACGGTGTGTCCGGTACCGAAAGCGCGTTTATCGTCTGCTCGTTCTGGCTGGCCGACAACCTCGCGATGATGGGTCGGGAGGACGAGGCGCGCGCACTGTTCGAAAAGCTGCTGTCGATTCGCAACGACGTCGGCTTGTTGTCCGAAGAATACGACCCGCGCACGCACCGCCAACTGGGCAACTTCCCGCAGGCGTTTTCGCACGTCGGCCTGATCAACACCGCGCACAACCTCATGCGCAACAAGCCGGGCCCGGCGCAGCATCGCGCGGAGCAGACGACCGGCACAACCTGACATGTCCGGCGACCGCTCCGCTCGTCTTACCGCGTTGGCCGACTGCCTGGTGCGGCAGCGCGATGCCGTACTGGAGGAGTGGAAAGCGGAGGCGGAGCGGATCGGCGGCAACTCGGCGCTGGCCGAGACGTCGCGCTCGGAGTTCTACGACCACATGCCGGAGTTCCTCGATCACCTGAATACCGCCTTGCGCGGCGGCAACTTGAAGGACACGGACGAAACGGCACAGCAGCACGGCGCCCATCGCTGGCAGCAGGGCCGCCGCATTAATGAGGTCATTCAGGAGTGGACGTTGTTGCACCGCGTACTGGTGCGGCGTATCGGCGCTCTGTGGGACGAGGCCGATCTGGATCCGGGGACGTTCCAGTGGGCGTACGAGGTGATGTCGGAAGCCATCCACAACGCCATCGCGGACAGCCTGGGCAAATTCAACGCGCTGATGCAGGTGCAGGCCGAGGCACGGGTGCGCGACCTCGAAGCCATACTCGAAAGGCGCGACGAGCGGGATCAGCTTCGCAGCGCGAATCTGCACGAGGCTTCGCACGATTTGCGCGGCAGCCTGCAATCCATCCGGCTGGCTTCCCACATCCTCCAGCGCCAGCCGCTCGACGACAAGGTCCGGGCGATCGTCGGGCGCATCCGGGATGCGAGCGAAAGCCTGTCGCGAATGCTGAACGACCTGCTCGACCTCGCGCGCCTGGAAGCCGGACGCGAGACGCGTACCATCAGCGGCTTCAATGCGGCGGCGCTGCTGCAGGAACTGTGCGACGGGATGCAAAGCGCGGCCGAAAGCAAAGGTTTAAAGCTGCAGGCGCGCGGGCCGGACGCGTTGCGAGTGCGTGGCGATCCGTTGAAAGTGCAGCGGATCGCGCAGAACCTGATTCTCAACGCGTTGAAATACACGTCGGAGGGCGGCGTCGAAGTCGAGTGGTGTCAAAACTCACCCCGGCGCTGGCAATTCCACGTCCGCGACACCGGGCCGGGCATGGCCACATCGAGCAGCGGAGAATACGCCGCCAATCTCGAAGCAGCCGATCATTCCGATCGCGTCCAGGAGCAGCCCGGCGCCACGCGGTCGCAGCCACCGAACGCGGCCACGGACATCGCCGCACACGGCGAAGGCATCGGTCTCGCCATCGTCCACCGGCTTTGCGACCTGCTGGGCGCAGTTCTTCAGGTCGAGTCGGAAGCGGACCGCGGAACCACGTTCAAGGTCCTGTTGCCGACCGACTATCGAAACAAGTAGTTTGACCAGTGCGCTGGCTGGTGGCCGAGTCAGCCCCCAATCGGACGAATGACTCTGGCCGGATTCCCGCCGACAAGCACATTTGAAGGAACGTCCCGGGTGACGACGGAGCCTGCTGCAACGACCGAATGCTCGCCCACTGTTACGCCGCCGATGATAGTGACGCCGGCTGCAATCCATACGTTCTGCCCGATCACAATGGGCTTCGCGACTACGAAGTTGCGCCGCCGAGAGGGTTCTACAGGGTGGCCGGACGTGATGATGCTCACGTTCGGTCCGATCATGACATCGTCGGCGATATCGATCCCGCCCAGATCATAAAAGGTACAGTTCTGATTGACGAAAACATTGCGACCGACGCTGATGTAGGTGCCTCCTGTCGTGTAGAACGGCGGGATTAACAAGAAGCTGTCGTCCACCTTCTTGCCGATGAGGTCGCTGAACAAGGCGCGGACTTCCTCCGCCTCGTTGAACGTCAAACGGTTGAGCTTGCCGGTAATTGCCATAGCCCGTTTGACGCTCGCCAACATGGCCGCCGATTCCGGCGATTTCCCGGGAATGATCTTCGTGCGACCGTTATCCGCCATCCGCGATCTTCGGTGCACTGAGAGTCTTGTCAGCGGCTTGCGCTGGGCGCAGCAGTTCCGCCTTGAACCGAGATGTCTTGTCTGCTGCGCGAATCACAACAACTTCGAACCTGGCGGGACCGCCTTATCCGGCACGCAAAGTGCAACCTGGTTGGCTTCATTATGGAACCCGGTGACCAGGCACTCCGACATGAACGGGCCAATCTGCTTTTTAGGGAAATTCACCACGGCAACAACAAGCTTTCCCTTCAGATCTTCGGGCTGATAGAGATCGGTGATTTGAGCGCTGGACTTCTTTACACCAATCTCGGGCCCGAAATCAACATGAAGGATGTATGCCGGTTTCCGGGCCTTGGCAAAGCGCTCTGCTTCGACAACCTTGCCGACGCGGAGTTCGACCTTCATGAAATCTTCAATTCCTATCGTTTCCATGCTACTCCTGTATACGCTCCTAAGCCGATAAACGCGATGCCCGTCAAGTAGCGGCCGATTTCTGGCAACCGCTTCGTTCGTGCGAGCACGCCTGCAAGTGCGCCACTAGCGAGGGCATAGACGGTATCTGTAACAGCGGCGATAGCTACGAAGATCGCCGCTAGTACCAGACTCCGAGCTAACGGCGCCGCGCTTCTATCCATGAACTGCGGCAAGAATGCGGCGAAAAATACAGTGATCTTGGGATTAAGCAGTGCCACGGCAAAAGCGTCTCTGAAGGCGCGAAACAAACATGCGTTCTTCGGCCGCACAGGTTGGGGCGCAGTTGTCGGAGTCCGCAGCGCTTGAACTCCCAGATAAACCAGATAAAGCGCGCCTGCGTATTTGACTGCTACAAAGGCTGTTTCCGAGGCGGCAAATAACGCGGCAAGCCCAACGGACGCACCAAAAGCATTTCCAAGATTGCCAAGCGCAATCCCCGCTACCGAAGCGAGACCGGC
>DASSTE010000043.1:0-28737 GCA_035708085.1 Gammaproteobacteria bacterium
TCGCGCAGCCATATTTCAGTTCGCTCGCGCACTTCGGTTAAGTTTCGGAACACATACATATCGAGCACGCCGCGGCGGTAGCTGCCATTAAAGCGCTCGATGAAGCCGTTTTGCATCGGCCGACCCGGCTGGATAAAGTCCAGCTCGATGTTGTGAGTTTCCGCCCATTCGGCGATAGCGGTAGCGATAAATTCCGGCCCGTTGTCCAGCCGTAGCTTGCCGGGGTAACCGCGCCAGGCGGCGATCCGGTCGAGCACGCGGATGACGCGCGTCGCCGGCAGGTTGAGGTCAATTTCAACGGCGAGAGCCTCACGTGTAAAGTCGTCAACGACGTTGAAGGTCCGAAAGCGGCGGCCGTCCCACAGCGCGTCGGACATGAAGTCGGCCGACCAGCCGTGGTTCATCGCCTCGCCGGCGATGAGCGGCGTCGGGTGGCGGTTCGGTAGCCGCTTCTTGCCGCGCCGCCGCTGATTAAGCTTGAGCTTGCAGTACACCCGCCATACTCGCTTATGGTTCCACTTGTGGCCCCGCCGCCGGATGAGCTTGAACAGTTTGCTAAAGCCCCGCTCGGGGAATCGTTCTGCCAGCTCCAGCAGCACCGCGATGACCGGTTCGTCCTGGTCCGGCTTCGGTTGATAGCGCGCTACCGAGCGCGCCAATCCCACCGCCTGACAGGCCCGGCGCTCGCTCAGGCCGTGCTCGTCTTTGAGCGCGGCCACGAGCGGGCGTTTCTCCGCCGGACCTACAGTTTTTTTGCGATTACGTCCTTGAGAGCGGTGTTCTCCAGCGCGAGATCGGCGTACATCCGCTTCAGCTTCGCGTTCTCGCCCTCCAGCTCTTTCAGCCGGCGGACGTCGGAGGCCTCCATGCCGCCATACTTCGACTTCCAGGTGTAGTAGGTCGCATCAGAGATGCCCAGCTCTCGGCACACGTCTTTGACGTGCCGGCCGCCTTCCACCTGTTTAAGCGTCTGGACAATCTGATTCTCGGTAAATCTGCTCTTGCGCATCTGTCGCCTCCTGGGGTGCTAGTGTACCCGGAGACTCCAGTTATCATTGGACCGATTTTAGGGGGAGGCGACAGAACGACGACAAGGGATTCGGCTTCATTACGCCATCCTCTGGCGGTTCGCGAGTCTTCGTGCACATCAGCTCGTTCCCTCGAGGACAACGTCGACCGCAGCTAAATGACCCGGTGACCTATGCGGTGGCGCGCGACGTCCAAAAAAGGGTTCGGGCCGAGCAAGTAGCGTTCCAGAGCGGGATCAAGCGCAACACGGTACGCCCGCTAGGCGTGGCCCCTGCGCTCGGTCTGTCCGCGGTATTTTTTGCCGCGCTGGCAGCCGCTGTATTTGAAGGCGCCGCTCCTTTGACGGTCGTTGGCTTTTATGCGCTGATAAGCACCGTCACCTTCGTCATGTATGGCTCGGACAAAAGCGCCGCGCAGCGCGGTGCTTGGCGTATCCCGGAGGCGCATCTCCATTTGGCCGCGGTTACTGGTGGCTGGCCCGGCGCGCTGATCGCGCAGCGCCTATTCCGACACAAGACTAAAAAGCAGCCATTTCAGTTCGTTTTCTGGTGTACAGTCATGGCCAACTGCGCGGGCCTTGTGTGGCTAATCACTTCAGAGCAGGCGGCAGGCCTCCGGGCCAGCTTTGGAATCAGCTGAATCAGCGGGAAAAGGCAACTGGGTGAAGTAAAGATGGCAACCAGAGACACAAACGAGACAACCGATTGGATGTCCGCCGTTACGGAACTGGAAGAACAAAGCCGTAGGGCGTTTCTTGCGCGCGATCTGGAAACACTTAACTCACTGTGGTCCGACGACCTCATTGTCAATTCGCCTATCAACCGTATTCACAACAAGGAGCGGGTCCTCGCTCTGCTCGAAGAAGGCATTATCAGCCATATTTCGTACGAAATAGAAATCGAGCAAATTGAAAGGTCGAAGGACCTGATAATCGTCATGGGCGGCGACACGGTGATCAATTCTGCTGGCTCAAACCCGATCAGCCGGCGATTTACAAATGTGTGGCGTCTTGAGAATGGCGCTTGGCGCATGTTTGTCCGTCATGCAAACATCATTCAGAAATCCCCGCGATCCGGTGCGTAATATTGCGTTCAGCCCGTGCCGGATTGGCACCAGTTCCGATCTCAATGGAGAAGTGAGATGACAACGCCCGCCAAGAACACAGTTTGTCTCTGGTACAACGGCGGTGCCGAGGACGCGGCACGCTTTTACGCCGAGACCTTTCCCGACTCTTCCGTCAGCGCAGTCCATCGCGCACCGGGCGATTTTCCGTCCGGCAAGCAGGGCGATGTATTGACGGTCGAGTTCACCGTGTTGGGTATTCCGTGCCTTGGCCTCAATGGCGGCCCCGCGTTCACGCATAACGAGGCGTTTTCGTTCCAGGTTGCGACCATGGACCAGGCCGAAACAGACCGCTACTGGAACGCAATCGTCAGCAACGGCGGTGAGGAAAGCGCCTGCGGCTGGTGCAAGGATAAGTGGGGGCTGTCCTGGCAGATAACGCCGATCGTCCTGACGAAGGCGGTCACCAACCCCGACCCCGCTGTTGCCAAGCGCGCCTTTGATGCGATGATGCAAATGAGAAAAATCGACATCGCCGCCATCGAGGCGGCGTGCCGCGGTTGATTCTGGGCCGACACTGCGTGCTATCGTCAATTGCGTAAGAGGTCCGCCAAATCGCCGGCAATACGGTCGGGCGTCACCGTCGGCGCAAAACGCTTGTACACGCGGCCATCGCGGTCGACGATGAACTTGGTGAAATTCCACTTGATCCGGTTACCAAACAGGCCGGACCTTTTTGCTTTGAGGTATCGGTACAGCGGGTGGGTGTCCGGGCCGTTGACGTCGATCTTCGCGAATAGCGGAAATGTCACGTCGTAGTTAGTCGAACAGAACTCCTGAATCTCGGCTTCCGTGCCCGGTTCCTGATGTGCAAATTGGTTGCACGGGAAACCGAGGACGACCAGTCCGTCGTTGCGATAGCGGCGGTATAACGATTCCAGGCCGGCGTACTGCGGGGTGAAGCCGCAGCGACTGGCGACGTTGACGATCAACAGCACCTTGCCGTCCCATGTGGCCATCGTCTCCTGCCGGCCGTCGATGGTGGTCACCTCGATGGATCTGAGGTCCTGGTTCACGGGGTTAGTCCAGCCCGAGTTGGTTCGCGAAGAAGGTTAGCGCGATGACGGTGTTGCCAACGCGCTGGCTGAACGACGCATCGACACCGTGACCGGCATGCATGCGCGTGAGCAGCAGGATTGGCAGATTCGACGTCGTCGCGTTCTGCAGTGCGGCGGTGAATTTGCGCGATTGCCATGGCGCGACGCGCGGGTCGTTGACGCCCGTCGTCATCAGGACCGCGGGGTAGGCCGTGTGCGGCGTGACGTTTTGCAGTGGTGAGTAGGCCAGCGTCGCCTTGAACTGCGCCGGGTCGTCGACGCTGCCGTATTCCGGCACGTTGTAGCGGCCGTTGGCCCAGTCCTTTTCGTGGCGGATCATGTCGTAAATGCCGACCATCGACACGACCGCGCGAAACGCGTGCGGGTGCTGCGTGAGCTCCGCGCCCATCAACAGGCCGCCGTTGCTGCCGCCCATGATGCCGAGCTGATCGCGGTCGGTCCAGCCGCCCTTTTCCAGCGCGATCGCGGCGGCATAGAAGTCGTCGAAGACGTTCTGCTTGTCGAGTCGCATACCGCCGCGGTGCCAGCCCTCGCCGAATTCGTTGCCGCCGCGGATATTGGCGACGGCGTACACGCCGCCGCGCTCCAGCCACGCCAGCCGCGAGCCGATGAAGCCGGGCCGCACTGGAATGTCGAAGCCGCCGTAGCCGTAGAGAATGGTCGGGCGCTTGCCGTTGGGCGTGGTGCCGGCCATCGACAGCACCGTGACCGGCACCTTCGTGCCGTCCTTCGACACGCCCTCGATCACGTGCACGCGAACCTTCGAATAATCGGCCGCCGGCTTGACCTCGAACACGGTCTTCAGCTTGCCGGTTCTGGCGTTGTAGACGACCCAGCGTGACGGCAGCGTCCAGCCGCTGTAGCTGACGAGCGCCTCCGGCCGGCCGGCTTCCGAAGCGATCCCGCCGATCCCGATGCCGTGCGCGGGCAGCGGCAGGCGGCGCACGAACCGGCCATGGTTATCGTACTGCTCGATCCACCACTCCGGCCCCCAACTGCGCACGACCAGGAAACCGCCGGCGATCGGCTCGATACGCTGCAGCGCACCATCCTTGCTTTGCGGAACCACAACCCGGATCTTGCCGTCGTTGACCGTAATGATCCGGCCGTGCGGCGCGCCGGCGAAGCTCCGCACGAGCAGCCGCTGGCCGACCCACGTCGCGCCGCGCACGTTGGCGTCGTGGCCGAGCACCTTTACCCATTGACGGCCGCGGTGCAGGAAGACATCCGCCGGACCGCCATCGCCGTCGTAGGCCAGCAGCGCGAGCTGTTTCGCGTGGGGCGAACTCAGCAGGTGGTATTCGGCGATCGGTGAATAGTGCTTGCCGAAGACGATCCGGTCCGCCGACGCCGGCTGGCCCAGCGTGTGATGCACCAGCTCGGCGTTGAACTGCCGGACAGGCTGTCTTTTCGGCGGCGGCGGAAAGCGCATGTAGATAAAGCCCCGCTCATCCGCGTCCCACGCCAGCGCATTGGGCGAGGTGCCGCCGCCGGCCCAGCGCAGCGTGTCGGGCAGGCGTTTTCCCGTCTTCACATCGAGCACATGAATCGTCGTCAGTTCGCTGCCACCCTTCGCGGTGCCGTAGGCGAGATAGCGGCCACCAGGCGAGGGCCAATAACCGGTGATGGCGAGGTGGTCCTTGCCGTTGACGTCCACCAGCACGTGCGCCCTGCCCTTGGGCCAGGCCTGTGCAACCAGCACCGGTTGCGGTTGCGGCGGCGTCTGGCGCAGATAGAACAGCGTGCCGCCCGCGAGCAGGGGTGAATAACGGCGCGTCGAGGTGATCGCCAGCGCACGCACGCGTTTGCTTAGAGCGTGCCCTTGCGGCATCGCACTCAGCATTGCGTCGGTGTACGCGTTTTGCGCCTCGATCCAGTGCTTGACCTTCGGCGCGTTGCCGTCCTCCAGCCAGCGATACGGGTCGCTGATCTTGACGCCATGCAGCGTGCTGGAAGCCGGATGCTTCGGCGACGGGGGCGGCTGCGGTGTGCCGGCAGCCTGGACGAGGCCGGCAACCAGGCAGGCAAAAACGGAGCAAGCGACGAGCGGGGCAGCGCGCATGATGAATGTCTCCAAGGGCGGGGCCGCTTGGAATCTAGCACCGGCACCAGCGCCCTGCAAGGCGACCGGCGCAGTCAGTACAATGAAAGATCGAACGCCAGCAAACGGACTTTGCAGATGGCAGGCGCAATTCGGATCGGCACGTCCGGCTTCCATTACAAGCACTGGAAGGGCGACTTTTATCCGGCGGATATGCCGGAGCGCGACTGGTTCGGCTGGTACGCGCGCCATTTCGACACGCTGGAAATCAATAACACGTTCTACCGGCTGCCCGAGCGCTCCGTCTTCGCCCAATGGCACGACCAGGCGCCGGCCGGTTTCTGTTATGCGGTCAAATTCTCGCGCTTCGGCACGCACATCAAATATCTCAAAAGCCTGGAGCCGATCGAGCGATTCATGGACCGCGCCGCGCCGCTCGCGGAATTGATGGGGCCGGTGCTGGTGCAACTGCCGCCGCACTGGCAGGTGAACACCGAACGGCTGGATTGCTTTATGGCGGCGCTGCCGCGCACCTGCCGCTGGACGTTCGAGTTCCGCCATCCGAGCTGGTTGTGCGACGAGGTTTTCAACCTGCTGGAGAAGCACCACGTCGCGCTTTGCGTGCACGACATGATCGACAACCATCCGCGGCGCCTGACGACGAACTGGACGTACCTGCGCTTTCACGGCGCGCATTATTCCGGCAGCTATTCCGCCCAATATCTGACCGCGCTTGCCCGCCGCCTGCGCGACTACGCCAATGACGGCATCGACGCATACGCTTATTTCAACAACGACGCCGAGGGCCACGCCGTCCGTAACGCGCTGGCACTGAAGCGTTACGTCGCCAACACCTGAAGCCGAATTCCCCCCGTTTTCGGGGGCTCGCTTGTACCTCAATAACAGGTAAACTAAGCGCCACCTTAAGGGGGGCGCATGCACGATTTCCTGAACGTCATCCTGCTCGGCATCATCGAGGGCATCAGCGAGTTTTTGCCGATCTCGAGCACCGGGCACCTGCTGATCGCGGAGCATTTCGGCCTCGGCGCGCGCTCGGACCTGTTCAACGTCGGCATCCAGGCCGGTGCGATTCTCGCCATCACGCTGATTTACTGGCGCCGCATCTGGGCGCTGCTGACGAACTGGCGCGACCCGGCCAACCGCGACTATCTCTTCAAGCTGATCGTCGCGTTCGTGATCACCGTGCTGATCGGCCTGCTGGCGGTCAAGATGGGCTATAAGCTGCCGACCGCGATCGGGCCGGTCGCGTGGGCGCTGATCGTCGGCGGTATCTGGATGATTTTTGCCGAGCAGTGGGCGGCGCGCCGGCCGGAGCGCAGCGAGGTGACGTGGCTGGTCGCGGTGCTGGTGGGCATCGCGCAAATGATCGCCGGCATCTTTCCGGGACTGTCGCGCTCGGCGATGACGATTTTCGCGGCGATGCTGTTCGGCACCAGCGACCGCTCCGCCGCCACCGAGTTCGCCTTCCTGGTCGGCATCCCGACGATGTATGCGGCCACCGGCTATGAATTTCTGAAAGTGCTGTCCGGCGGCGCGACGGTCGCGATCAACTGGGACGCGTTCGCGCTCGGTTTCGTCGTCTCGCTGATCGTCGCGTTCATTTCGGTGAAGTGGCTGCTCGCCTACATTCGCAGCCATACGTACACCCCTTTTGCCGTTTATCGGATTTTGCTCGGCGTGGCGGTACTTGTAGCGCTGGGCGTGGCATAGTAAGCCCATGGTGCGTTCATTCAGGTACCTGCGGGCCGATAATCCCGGTAGTTCACGCGCGCTGTTGCGCGCGGCTGCGTCGCGCTACGCCCTTTACGGCGCGGCGATCGCCGCCTTCGCCGTGGTAGTCGCAACGTTGTTTACCGCGTGGTTGAGCGACGCGGGCCTGACCATCGTCGGCATTGCCGGGGCTCAGAGCGGCAATCTCGCGCTGTGGGCGCTCGACGCGATGCCGTTCATCTTCGCGTTGTGGGGCCAGTACGCCAGCTTCCAGATGGCGGAGAAGGCGGACCAAGCCGTCTCCCGCCGCACCGAGGAACTCAGCGAGGCGCTCCAGGAAGCGCGCGACACGAGCCGTGCGCGCACCGATTTCTTCGCCTGCATGAGCCACGAGCTGCGCACACCGCTGAACGCGATCGTCGGCATGGCCGAGCTGCTGGCCGAACCCGCGCCACCCGCCGAGGCGCACTGGCACGCGCAGGTGATTCGCGAGTCGGCCGAAAACCTGCTGACGCTGATCAACGACGTGCTCGACATCGCCAAGATCGAGGCCGGGCGGCTGGAGCTGGAAGAAATCGGGTTCGATCTGCGCGACTGCGTGCGCGGCGCGCTGACGCTGTTGCGCGACCAGGCGGCGCGCAAGGGTCTCGCGCTGATCAGCCTGGTCGCGCCGGAAATTCCGGCGCGCGCGCTCGGCGATCCCGGCCGGCTGCGCCAGATCGTCATCAACCTGGTCAGCAACGCGATCAAGTACACCGATTCGGGTCGGGTCCGGTTCCAGATGAGTCTGGTTGAGACGGCGGGTGAAGCCTGGATGCTGCGCATCGAGGTCTCGGACACCGGCGTCGGCATTTCGCCCGAGGCGCAGGCGGAACTCTTCAAGCCGTACCGCCAGGTCGGCTCGGCGGCCGTCCGCCGCGGCGGCACCGGCCTCGGTCTTGCGATCACGCATGAACTCATCGAGGCGATGGGCGGCGAGATCGGCGTAGAGAGCACGCCTGGCAAGGGCAGCACGTTCTGGTGCACGCTGTGGCTGCGGGCGTCCGAAGAAGCGCCGCCGGCATTGATTCGCACCGCGAGCCTCAACAAGGTCCGCATCCTGCTGGCCGACCCGAACGAGCAGACCCGGCGTACGATGGCCGATCAGCTGGCAACGCTCGGCATGATCGTCGACACCGCTGCGGACAGCATCGAGGCGGCCGGCAAAATCAGCGACGCGGCGGGCCGCGACGAGCCGTTCGCAATCATCCTCCTCGACATGTTCCTGGGCGACCAGGGCGGCGAGGATCTGGGCCTGAGCCTGGTGAACGATCCGGATGCCGCCGACGCGCTGGTGGTGATCATCACCAACGCCGGCGCGCGCGGAGACGCCGAGCGCCTCGCCCGCGAGGGCTTCGCCGGCTACCTGACCCGGCCGATTGCACCGGCCGACCTCAAGCCGCTGCTGACGCAGATTCTCGCCATGCGTGGCCTGAGTCGCGAAGAGCGCCAGCGCCACGGCCTGATCACTCGCCATTCCAGCACCGCGCGCACCGCGCGCAACCGCGTATTGCTGGTCGAGGACGGTGAGGCTGCACGCGCCGTAGCGGTGCGCCGCCTTTCGACGTTGGGCCTGGCGGTCGACACCGCACCGAACGGCCAGCACGCGCTGAAGGCCGCCGCGCGGATTCCGTACGGCGCGATCCTGCTGGACTTGCAACTCCCGGACATCAGCGGCGTCGAGGTGCTGCGCCGGCTGCGCGAGCTGGGCGGCGATGCAGAGGCGTTGCCGATCGTGATCATGACCGCCGGGACGAGCGACGCCGAGCGCGCCCGCTGCCGCAAGCTCGGCGCCGATGAGATTCTGATCAAGCCGGTATCGACGGCGCGCCTGCGCGAAACGCTGGGCCGCTGGCTGAACCTGGACCCGACGCGCACCGTCGAGGCCTCCGACGGAGGCGCCGACGACGCCGAGGCGCGCCAGGCCGATGCGGAGATCGTGCGCCTGTTCATGCGCGAGTCCACGCGCCGCATCGCGACCATCAACCTCGCCGGCACCAGCGCCGAAGGCCGCGACCAGATCGCCCGCGAGGCGCACACGCTCGCCGGCACCAGCCGCTACGTGGGCGGCATCGACGTGTCGCGCGCGGCCAAACACCTGGAAGCGCTCGCCGCCGACGCGAGCGAGGCGGAACTGCGCGCCGCGGTTGAAATCCTGAATGCCGATTACCGGCACTTGCGCGGGCAGTTGCGCGCCGCGATGAAGGCGCCCGAGACGGCCTAGCGCGTCGCCAGCTCCGACAGTTGCATGGCGAGCCGCCGGCGTACCACCGGAATGTTGCCGGCCGTGCGCATGATCGCGTTGCGCAGCCACCGCTCCCACGGCGTCTTGGCGGTCGCGAAGCGCGTCATGCGATCGGTGAGCTTCACCACTTTGGCGGCGACCGGCCGCCGCCGCCGTTCATATTCGTCGAGCACACTTTCAGGAGCCCCTTCCTGCAGCACGTCAGCGAGCCGCGTGCCCAGGAACTGCGCGTCCTGAATCCCGATATTCATTCCCTGGCCGCCGGCCGGACTGTGCACGTGCGCCGCGTCGCCGGCGAGGAAAATGCCGCCGGCGCGATAACGCCGCGCCATTCGGTGGTGCACGTGGAACCGTGAACTCCATACCACTTCCCGAACCCGCGCCGCGCCGTCCGGCGGACCGCGCCGGTCCAGCATGGCCTGCACGATCGCGGCGCCCGGACGGTCGGGCGCCGGCTGGAGCGTCGCCACGATCCGGTGGCGCGAGCTCGGCAACGGCGCGACGACCATCAGGCCGTCGGGCGCGAGAAATAACTGGGCTTCGTCGGCCGGCAGCGGCCAGTCCATGTGCACGTCGGCGAGCACAAACGACTCGGGATAGGCGGCGCCCTCGAACGGGATGCCCGCGAACTCGCGCACAGCGCTGTGCATGCCGTCGCAGCCGACGACGTAGCGGCAGCGGGTGAACGATGGCGCCTCGTTGGGCGCGGTCGTACCGACGATAAAGGTGTGGTCGTCGTGCTCGACGCTCGTCAATGCCGCCGGCCGATGCACCGTTTTGCCCAGCGCGCGCAGCCGCTCGGCGAGAACCGCCTCGGTCGCGCTCTGAGGGATCATCAGCAAGTACGGATAGTCTGTGCGCAGCCCGTCGAATTGCAGGGTGATAAGCACGCGGCTGCCGTCGCGCGCAGTGAATCCCGGCACGATGAGCCCCGCTGCGTGCAGCGCGTCGTTTACGCCGAGCGGTTCGAGAATTTCCAGCGTGCGGGCGTGAATCACGGCGGCGCGCGATTCGTTGGTGCCGGCCGAGAGGCGGTCGATCAACAGGAAATCCACGCCGCGGGCAGCCAGTTGGCAGGCGAGCGTCAGGCCGGTCGGCCCGGCGCCGACGATCAGAACGTCGGTGGCGGCGGGTATTGGCATAGTTTTCTCCGTGCCTGCCGCAATCTTGATGTTGAAACGCCTTCCCGTCAATATGACCGGCTTGGCGATCGGACAAAATGGTACGATTTGAAGCGGCCTTGAAAGGCCACTCGTTGGGAGGAACAGGATGAAGAAAACAGCGCAGCCGCCGGTTGATCCGCCTGCCGGAGGCGATGGCGCCGAGCGCCGCCGCCACGAGCGGTTCGCCGAGGGCCTGCCGGCGGAGGCCGGTCTGCAGGACGGCCAGACGCTCAAGCTCGGGCTGCTGAACATCAGTCACGGCGGCGTGCAACTGGCCTGCAATGAGGACGAATTGCAGCGCATCCGCAAGGAGGGGTTTCCGGCGCTGCACGGCCAGACGGTCGAGATCGATCTGCGCGTCACGCTGCCGTCGACGGCGCGCGCGCCCGAAAAGCTGGAGGCGACGTGCCGGCTGGTTTACACGCGCCGCGTCACCCAGCACCGCTTCTGCCTGGGGATGCAGTTCACCGATATCAAGGGCCAGAGCCGCCAGGCGCTGACCCGCTACCTGCTGGAAGCGCCCAATCGTCTGTGAGCAATCTCGAAAGGTTACTGGACCGCGGCGTCGGCGCGCTCGGCATCGAGCTGGACGCGGCGCAGCGGCACAAGCTGTGCGATTTCGTGCGGCTGATCGACAAGTGGAATCGCGCGTACAATCTGTCCGCGATTCGCGTGCCCGAGGAGATGGTGAACCGCCATC
This sequence comes from Gammaproteobacteria bacterium, assembly GCA_035708085.1. Lineage (GTDB taxonomy): Bacteria > Pseudomonadota > Gammaproteobacteria > Natronospirales > DASSBR01 > DASSBR01. The sequence continues at coordinate 11,129 of DASSTE010000043.1, forward strand.
TCGTCGACAGCCTGAGCGCGCTGCCGTTCGTGTGCGGCGGACGGCTGCTCGACGTCGGCACCGGCGCGGGCCTGCCCGGCATTCCGCTGGCGATTGCGCGGCCGGCGATGGACGTCGTGCTGCTGGACGCCAACGGCAAAAAGACCCGCTTCTGCCTCCAGGCCGCGGGCGAATTGGAACTGGACAACGTCGGCGTCGTGCACAGCCGCGCCGAGGACTACGAACCGGACGAGCGTTTCGACACGGTGATCAGCCGCGCCTTCGGCAGCCTCGCCGACTTCGCGGCCACGGCGGGCCATTTGTTGCGCGCCGGCGGCCGGCTGGTCGCGATGAAGGGGAACGTAACTGATGAGGAACGGGCCGCGCTGCCGGCGAGCTGGCGCGTGATCGAAAATGTGCCGCTGACGGTGCCGGGCGCGAAGATCGGCCGCCGTGTGCTGGTGCTGGAGCCAACATGAGCAAGATTATCGCCATCACCAACCAGAAAGGCGGCGTCGGCAAGACCACCACCGCCGTCAACCTGGTTGCCTCGCTCGCCGCGACCCGGCGCCGCGTGCTGCTGATCGACCTCGATCCGCAGGGCAACGCGACCATGGGCTGCGGCATCGACAAGCGCGAGCTGGAAGCGGACGGCTACGAAGTCCTCACCGGCGAAGTGACCGCGGCCGACGCCATCCAACGCGCCACCGGCGACTTCGACCTGCTGCCCGGCGGCGCCGACCTCACCGCCGCCGAAATCGACCTCGCGCACGCCGACCGGCGCGAGTTCCGCCTGCGCGATGCGCTGGCCGACATCGTCGACAACTACGACTACATCTTCATAGACTGCCCGCCGTCGCTGAACATGCTGACGGTCAACGCCCTGACCGCCGCCGACGCAGTCCTGATCCCGATCCAGTGCGAGTACTACGCGCTCGAAGGTTTGTCGGCGCTGCTGGACACGATCGAGCAAATTCGCCGCGCCGCCAACCCCGACCTCGAAATCCTCGGCCTGCTGCGCACCATGTTCGACCCACGCAACAACCTCGCCAACGAAGTCTCCAACCAGCTGTTCGAGCACTTCGGCGACAAGGTCTACCGGACGATGATCCCGCGCAACGTGCGCCTGGCCGAAGCTCCCAGCTACGGCGTCCCGGTCCTGCTCCACGACAAAACCTCCCGCGGCGCCCTGGCCTACCTGGCGCTGGCCGGCGAACTGCTGCGGCGTGCGGAGCTGGCAAAAGCGCAAGCGTAACCGCGCGCTATTTCCTCTCCCCGCCACGGGGAGCGGGTCAGGGTGAGGGGCAATCAACAGCACCGCAGAGCGGTGGACCCCTAGGAGTAAAGCAATTAAGAACCCTTCGACAAGCTCAGGGCGAACGGAGGGGACGATCGGAGGGCGAACGAAGTGAGCCCCACCTTTTTCTCTTAGCCGACGGCCGGCTTCTTCTCCCGCGACATCGAGCGCAGCCCGATCTTCGGAGCCAGCGATACGTCGCATGGCTTTGGTTACTTTCCCCGTAAGGAAAGTAACTCGCCGTAGGGGGTCGACACCCCCGCCCAATCCACCCGCCGCCGTAGGCGGCACCAATTTTACTGCTACAATCCGCAAACATGGCAAAACGCAAAGCACTAGGCCGCAGCTTCGACACCCTGCTGAGCTCGACAGCCGCGCCCGAAGCCGGGGACAGCCTCAAGACCCTGCCGGTCGACCTGATCCAGCGCGGCAAGTACCAGCCGCGCAAGGACATGCATGCTGACACGCTTGAAGAGCTGGCCGACTCGATCAAGGCCCAGGGCGTAGTGCAACCCATCGTCGTCCGCCCGATCAAGGGCAGCCGCTACGAAATCATCGCCGGCGAGCGCCGCTGGCGAGCCGCGCAAATGGCCGGTTTGCATGAAATCCCGGCCGTAATTCGCGATGTCCCCGATCGCGCCGCGATTGCGATGGCACTGATCGAGAACATCCAGCGCGAAAACCTGAACCCGCTCGAAGAAGCGCGCGCGCTCGAACGCCTGATCGACGAATTCGAAATGACGCACCAGCAGGCCTCGGAGGCCGTCGGCCGCTCGCGGGCGGCGGTGAGCAACCTGCTGCGCCTGCTGGAACTGACGCCGGCGACGGCGAAGCTGGTCGAGGAAGGCCGGCTGGAAATGGGCCACGCCCGCGCGCTGCTGGCGCTCAAAGGCGCAGCCCAGGACGGGGCTGCTCGTGAAGTGGCGGCGAAGGGCCTGTCGGTGCGCGAAACGGAGAAGCTGGTGCGGCGGCTCGGCGAGCCCAAGACGCCGGCGCCCACGCGCCGCCTCGACCCGGATATCCGCCGTCTGCAGGAAGACCTGACCGAGCGCCTCGGCGCCCGCGTCAGCGTGCAGCCGGGGCCCAAAGGCCGCGGCAAGCTGGTCATTAGTTACACCAGTCTCGACGAACTGGACGGCATCCTCGGACACATTCGCTGACGCGGCGAAAGTTGCCGCATCGGCGGCAACGAATTATAATAGCGCGCTGTCAAGAATTTGAGGTTGCCATGATAACGCCACCCGCTGCCGACCTAGCCGGTAAGTGTAGTGGCGTTTTTGTTGCCCCGAAGGAACGCACGATGGCCACGACGGGATCGGCCGCGGCGCGCCGCTTGATGCTGGCGATCGCCGCGTGGCAATGCGGGCTGGGGGTCGTGCTCGGGCTGATGCTGTGGGCCGCGTTCGACTTTCGCGCCGGCTGGTCGGCACTGGTCGGCGGCGCGATCGCCGCGTTGGCGAACGCAGTCATGGCGTCGGGTATCGGCACGATTCGCGCCGATGCGACGCCGGCGAAGCTGCTGTACGGCTTCATCTTCGGCGAAATCCTGAAATTCGTGGTGACCGCGGCGCTGTTCGCGGCGGTCATCCTGACGCTGCGCGTATCGCCGATTGCGATGCTCGGCACATATGTCGCGGCTTTTATTGTGTATTGGGTTGTGTTGATCAAAGCGACATCGAAGTTGGGCCAATGAGTAATCCGCACCCGGAAACCCAGACGGAGTACATCCATCACCACCTGACGTACCTGACGTTCGGGCACGGTCATTGGGCCGTGCATGTCGACACATTGTTCTGGAGCTTTTTCCTCGGCGGCCTGTTTCTGTTCAGCTTCGCCTGGGCGGCACGCAAGGCCACTACCGGCGTGCCGGGCAAGTGGCAGAACTTCGTCGAAATGGTGCTCGAGTTCATCGACCAGCAGGTGCGGGACTCGTTTTACGGGAAGAACAAGATGATCGCGCCGATGGCGCTGACGATCTTCGTCTGGATCTTCCTGATGAATTTCATGGACATCATTCCGGTCGACTTTTTCCCGTGGATCGCCGGGGCCATCGGCATTCCGTACATGCGCGTCGTGCCGACGAACGATCTGAACCTGACGTTCGCGATGTCGATCACCGTTTTCCTGCTCATGCTGTTCTACAACTTCAAGATCAAGGGCATGGGCTATGTCAAGGAGCTCTTGACGCACCCGTTCGGCAAATGGCTGTTTCCGGTCAACTTCTTCCTCAAGTTCGTTGAGGAGCTGGCCAAGCCGATTTCGCTGTCGTTGCGACTCTTCGGCAACATGTATGCCGGCGAGTTGATCTTCGTATTGCTGGCGCTGCTGCCGTGGTACACGTCGTGGCCGCTGCAGTTCGCGTGGTCGGCGTTCCACTTGCTGATCATCACGATTCAGGCCTTCATCTTCATGATGCTGTCGATTGCGTACCTGAGCCAGGCGCACGAGACGGGGCATGAGGAGTAGGTGTTTTTTAGTTTTTGTTGACCTGTTGGATCCTCGGGAGGACCCATGAACCTTGTAAGCATTATTGGTGAAATCAACGGCATGACGGCGATCGGCGTCGGCATCCTGATCGGCCTGGGCGCGCTCGGCACCGGTATCGGTTTCGGCATCCTGGGCGGCAAGTATCTGGAAGCCGCCGCGCGTCAGCCCGAACTGCTGCCGATTCTGACCATCCGCATGTTCCTGATGGCGGGTCTGCTCGACGCGGTGGCCATGATCGGCGTCGCGATCGCGCTGTTCCTGATCTTCGTCAACCCGTTCGTGAGCCAGGTGCAGGCATTGGTGACGGCTACCGGCCATTGATTTCCGCCGTCCCGACACAAACTTTAGGTAGAGGACGATGAACCTTAATCTGACCCTACTCGGCGAGATGATCGGCTTTGCGCTGTTCATCTGGTTGACGATGAAATTCGTCTGGCCGCCGCTGATGCAGGCGATGGACGAGCGCCGGACGCGCATTGCCGATGGTCTCGCCGCCGCCGAACGCAGCCAGACCGATCTCGAGAACGCCAAGGAACGCGCCGCGGAGATTCTCAAGGAAGCGCGCGAGAAGTCGCTCGACATCATCGAGCACGCCAATCGCCGCGCCAACGAGATTGTCGACGAGGCGAAGACACAGGCGACGACCGAGCGCGAGCGCCAGGTCGAAGCCGCCAAGGCGGATATTGCGCAGGAAACGCGCAGCGCCCAGGAGGCGTTACGCAAGAAGTTTTCCGGTCTTGCCATCGAGGCGGCCGAGCGCATCATCCGGCGCGAGATCGATCTGGACAAGCACAAGAACCTGCTCGACGAGATAGCGGCGAGGCTCTGATGGCCGAAAAGACCACCATCGCCCGGCCCTACGCGAGAGCGGTATTCGATCTCGCCCAGGCCGACAACGCGCTGGCGCATTGGGGCGATACGCTCAAGGCGCTGACCGACATCGTGCAGGTGCCGGCCGTGGCTGCGCTGATCGAAACGCCGGAAGTGACCGGCGAAAAGCGCGCCGCCATCCTGATCGAAATCGCCGGCGACGCGCTCGACGCGCGCGGCCGCAACCTGGTGCGCCTGCTGAGCGAAAAGCACCGCCTCGACTGCGTGCCCGAGATCGCAGCCGAGTTCGAGCGGCTGCGCAGCGAAGCCGAAGCGGTGGTCGATGTCGAAATGCGCTCGGCGGTCGAAGTCGATCCGGATCGCCAGGCGGCCATTATCGCGGGGCTCAAGCGCCGGCTGGGTCGCGACGTTCGCCTGCACTGCGTAGTGGACGATGCCGTGGTCGGCGGCGCCGTGCTCAAGACGGGCGATACGGTCATCGACGATTCGATTCGCGGCCGGCTGGACAAGCTCGCGGCCGCAATGACTTTATAGGAAGTTATCAAGATGCAACTCAATCCTTCGGAAATCAGCGAGCTGATCAGACAGCGCATCGAGAACTTCGATGTCGAAGCGGAAGCCCGCGCGGTCGGTACCGTGGTCAGCGTCACCGACGGCATCGTTCGCGTTCACGGCCTCACCGCCGCACAGTACGGCGAAATGCTGGAATTCCCCGGCAACGTGTACGGCCTGGCGCTGAACCTCGAGCGCGACTCGGTCGGCGCCGTGGTCATCGGCGACTACACCCACATTTCCGAAGGCGACACAGTCAAGGCGACCGGCCGCATTCTCGAAGTGCCGGTTGGCGAAGCACTCCTCGGCCGCGTGGTCGACTCGCTCGGCCAGCCGATTGATGGCAAGGGTCCGATTCAGACCAATGCCACCTCGCCGATCGAAAAAGTCGCCCCGGGCGTGATCGATCGCCAGTCGGTCGACCAGCCGGTGCAGACGGGCCTGAAGGCCATCGACGCGATGGTGCCGGTCGGCCGCGGCCAGCGTGAGTTGATCATCGGCGATCGCCAGACGGGCAAGACTGCCGTCGCGATCGACGCGATCATCAATCAGAAAGGCACCGGCATCAAATGTATTTACGTTGCGATCGGCCAGAAGGCCTCCTCGATCGCCAACGTGGTGCGCAAGCTGGAAGAAGAAGGCGCGCTGGAGCACACGATCGTCGTCGCCGCTGCAGCCTCCAAGTCCGCCGCCATGCAGTACCTCGCCCCGTACGCCGGTTGCGCGATGGGCGAATACTTCCGCGACCGCGGCCAGGATGCGCTGATCGTTTATGATGACCTGACCAAGCAGGCCTGGGCGTACCGCCAGATTTCGCTGCTGCTGAAGCGCCCGCCGGGCCGCGAAGCGTATCCGGGCGACGTGTTCTACCTGCACTCGCGCCTGCTGGAACGCGCCGCGCGCGTCAACGCGCATTTCGTCGAAAAGGCGACCAATGGCGAGATCAAGGACAAGACCGGGTCGCTGACGGCACTGCCGATCATCGAAACCCAGGCTGGCGACGTTTCCGCATTCGTGCCGACCAACGTGATTTCGATTACCGACGGCCAGATTTACCTCGAAACCGACCTGTTCAACGCCGGCATCCGCCCTGCCATTAACGCCGGTTTGTCGGTGTCTCGTGTGGGCGGCGCAGCGCAGACCAAAGTCATCAAGAAGCTCGGCGGCGGCGTCCGGCTCGCTCTCGCGCAGTATCGGGAGCTGGCGGCGTTCGCGCAGTTCGCCTCCGACCTCGACAAGAGCACGCGCGACCAGCTCGAGCGCGGCCAGCGTGTCACCGAGCTGATGAAGCAGAAGCAGTACTCGCCGCTGACGGTCGGCGAAATGGCGGCTTCGCTGTTTGCGGTCAACGAAGGCTTCTTCGACGACGTCGACGTCAAGAAGATCACCGCGGCCGAGGCGGCGATGCACAGCTTCCTCCATTCCGAACACCAGGCGCTGCTCGACAAGATCAACGAGACCGGCAAATACGATGCCGAGATCGAGGAAGGCCTGCGCAAGGCACTGACCGACTTCAAGGCCAACGCGGCTTACTAATGGCAAGCGCGAAAGAAATCCGGACGCAGATCCGCAGCATCCAGAACACGCAGAAGATCACCAAGGCGTTGGAAATGGTTGCGGCGAGCAAGGTGCGCAAGGCGCAGACGCGCATGGCCGCCTCGCGTCCGTATGCCGAGAAGATGCAGAAGGTCATTGGCCACCTCTCGCATGCAAACCCGGAATACAAGCATCCGTTCCTGGTCGGGCGTGACCAGGTCAAGCGCGTCGGCTTCATCGTCATCGCCAGCGACCGTGGCCTGTGCGGCGGCCTGAACATCAACCTGTTCAAGCGCGCGCTGACCGCGATGCGCGAATGGAGCGACCGCGGCGCCGAGATCGACCTGACGCTGATCGGCGCGAAAGCCCCGCCGTTCTTCCGCCGCTTCGGGTTCAACATCGTCTCGCAGGCGACCCAGCTGGGCGACACGCCGCACCTGGAAGACCTGATCGGGCCGGTCAAGGTCATGCTGGACGCCTATCGCGAGGGCAATGTCGATCGCGTGTTCATCGCCCACAACGTGTTCGTCAACACGATGAGCCAGAAGCCGACCGTGCAGCAAATCGTGCCGGTGGTGGGCGAGGAAGACCCGGAACTGCAGGCGCACTGGGACTACATTTACGAGCCGGAATCGGCCGAGCTGCTCGACGGCGTGCTGACGCGCTACGTTGAGTCGCAGGTCTACCAGGCGGTGGTTGAAAACATGGCCTGTTTCCAGGCCGCGCAGATGGTCGCGATGAAGAGCGCGTCCGACAACGCCGGCGAACTGATCGACGGGCTGCAGCTCGCGTACAACAAGAGCCGGCAGGCCGGCATCACCAAGGAACTCGCCGAGATCGTCGGCGGCGCGGCGGCGGTTTAAGCGCCGCGTTACAGAATTTGAATTTGCTTTAAACGGTAAGCCAACATGCTAGACCAAACCAAAGTCACCACCGGCAAGATCGTCCAGATCATCGGCGCAGTCGTCGATGCCGAATTCCCGCGCGATGCGATGCCGAACGTCTACGATGCGCTCAAGGTCAAGGAAACCGGCCTGACGCTCGAAGTGCAGCAGCAGCTCGGCGACGGCATCGTCCGCACCATCGCGATGGGCGTCAGCGAAGGCCTGACCCGCGGCATGACGGTCGAAAACACCGGCGCACCGATTTCAGTTCCGGTCGGCACCGGCACGCTGGGCCGCATCATGAATGTCCTCGGCGAGCCGGTGGACGAAGCCGGTCCGGTCAAGGCCGACGAGCACTGGCCGATTCATCGCGACGCCCCAAGCTTCGACGAGCAGGCCGGCAGCACCGAGCTGCTGGAAACCGGCATCAAGGTTATCGATCTGCTGTGCCCGTTCGCGAAGGGCGGCAAGGTCGGCCTGTTCGGCGGCGCGGGCGTCGGCAAGACTGTCAACATGCTCGAGCTGATCCGCAACATCGCCATCGAGCACAGCGGCTACTCCGTGTTTGCCGGCGTCGGCGAGCGCACCCGCGAAGGCAACGACTTCTACCACGAGATGAAAGACTCGAACGTGCTCGACAAGGTCGCGCTGGTGTTCGGGCAGATGAACGAGCCGCCGGGCAACCGTCTGCGCGTGGCGCTCTCCGGCCTGACCATGGCCGAGTACTTCCGCGACGAAGGCCGCGACGTGCTGATGTTCATCGACAACATCTACCGTTACACGCTGGCCGGCACCGAAGTCTCGGCGCTGCTCGGCCGCATGCCGTCGGCGGTGGGTTACCAGCCGACGCTGGCCGAGGAAATGGGCATCCTGCAGGAGCGCATCACCTCGACCAAGAAGGGTTCGATCACTTCCGTGCAGGCCGTGTACGTGCCTGCGGACGACCTCACCGACCCGTCGCCGGCCACCACGTTTGCGCATCTGGACTCCACCGTCGTGCTGTCGCGCCAGATCGCCGAACTGGGTATCTATCCGGCGGTCGACCCGCTCGATTCCACCAGCCGTCAGCTCGACCCGGGCGTCGTCGGCCAGGAGCATTACGACACCGCCCGCGCCGTGCAGGGCGTGCTGCAGCGCTACAAGGAACTGCGCGACATCATCGCGATTCTGGGCATGGACGAGCTGTCCGAAGAAGACAAGCTCACCGTGCAGCGCGCGCGCAAGATCCAGCGCTTCCTGTCGCAGCCGTTCTTCGTCGCCGAAGTGTTCACCGGCACGCCGGGCAAGTACGTGTCGCTCAAGGACGCGATCCGCGGCTTCCGCGGTATCGTCGATGGCGAATACGACAGCCTGCCGGAGCAGGCGTTCTACATGGTCGGCTCCATCGACGAAGCCGTCGAAAAAGCCAAAACGTTGTAACTATGGCCATGACTTTCCACGTCGACATCGTCAGCGCCGAAGAACAGATTTACTCCGATACCGCGGAGATGGTTTTCGCGCCGGCGGAAGAAGGTGAACTCGGCATCGCCCCGCGCCACGCGCCGCTGCTGACCCGCATGGTGCCCGGCACGGTGCGCGTGCGCCGCGGCGACGGCACCGAAGACCTCGTGTTCTACGTCTCCGGCGGTGTGCTGGAAATTCAGCCGCACATGGTCACCGTCCTGTCGGACACGGCCCAGCGGGCGCGCGACATCGACGAGGCGGCAGCGCAGGAAGCCAAGCGCCGTGCCGAAGAAGCCATCGCGAATCGCCAGGCGGACGTGGACATCGCCAAGGCCGAAGCCGAACTTGCCGAGGCGATCGCCCGCCTGAAGGCACTGGAGCACCTGCGCCGCACGATGCGGCAGCACTAAAGAATCGCCGCCTCTTAACCCTCTCCCTTCGGGAGAAGGTTAAGGTGCCCGAGAGGCACAACGTTACCGCTTTACTACCGCTTTTGCGGTCCGTAATAGCCGCTAATCCGCCACTGACCGTCCTTCCGCACGCGAAGCTCTACCGGCTTCCGCGCCGCCACGCCGCCGTGCGTCAACTCGACGCTGGTCATGTAAACGACGTCGCCTTTGACCATGCATGAACGGGCGCCCGCAGCCTCAATGGAACCGATTTCAATCCGCGCCGGCCACGGGCTCGACACCCGCTGCCCCGGCGCATGCGCTGGGTCAGCCAGCCAACGATCAAGCAGTGCCGGCGTCACCAGCGGCGCGTAGTTTTGCCGAATGCCTCGCCTCACCATCGGCTCCGGCGCCAGTAGCGATACGTCCTTCAGACGCTGCCCGAAGCTCTCAACGACTTCGCGTACTTCGGGCGCATGGCATCGGCTGACCGCGCTTTCCGGCACGTGCGCACTCGAAGCGCACGCCGCGAGCAACAGTGACATGGCTGCCGGCAGGAAGAGAATCGCGAGTCGATGTACCATAAGACCTCAATACTGTAGGCTGGACGCTAGCACAGTCCGCATTGCATTTGCCGGTCCGTATGCAAACGGGGGGGAAACCACGCATGAAGAAACCCGCCATCTTGTTCCTGACGCTCCTTTTGACGACATCGGTCATTTCGGCCTCCGCACTCGCGGATGGCTCGAGGTCTAACGAACATGCACCTGCCTATACGCCAGATGGTCGACTTGTTTTTCCTAAGGGCTACTACCATTGGACATTCCTCACATCCGATCTGGGCATGAGCTATCAGGAACATGCGGGTAAATTTGGCCAACCGCCGTTCTCCAACGTCTTCGTCAATCCGGCCGCGTACCGTGCATTCCTCAAAACCGGCACGTGGCCGGACAAGACCCAGATAGTAAAAGAATTTCGCCCCTCTTCCACCAGGGGCTCGATCAATCGTCACGGCTATTTTCAAAGCGGCAAGGCGATTGGCGTGCTGGTACACGTGAAGGACAAAGAGCGGTTTAAAGGCGGCTGGGCCTTCTTCGCATTCGGCGGCGATGACCCCACAAAACCAGCCAAAATGATTCCGATGAGCGCGGACTGCTACGCCTGCCATCGCGCACATGGGGCGGTGGACACAACCTTTGTGCAGTTCTACCCGACCTTGCTGCCGGTGGCGAAGAAACATGCGACCCTCAGCGCGGGTTATCTTCAAGACGAAGCGAAACGGGCGAAAAGCAGGCACTGAACCGGCGATCCTTTTCGTCCCGCGGCCCCGTCCGCTATGATTACGGCCTCATAAGGAACAGGCTGTAATCACACTCATGCCCACGAGCATCGTCATTCTCGCCGCTGGCCAGGGCAAGCGCATGCATTCCGATCTGCCGAAGGTTTTGCAGCCGCTCGGCGGGCGCTGCCTGCTTGAACACGTTGTCGTTACCGCCGCCGGTCTGCCCGACGCGCGGCTTCACGTTGTCTACGGTCATGGCGGCGAACGCGTGCGGCAAAGTCTCGATCACCTCGACGTCGAGTGGATCGAGCAGGCGGAGCAGCTCGGCACCGGGCACGCGGTGGCGCAGGCGCTGCCGACTATTCCCGACGACGATATCGTGCTGGTTCTGTACGGCGATGTGCCGCTGGTGCGCGCGGAGACGATGGCGGCGCTGAGCGCGGCCGCCGACGGCGCCCTCGCGCTACTGACCACGCGGCTTGACGATCCGGCCGGTTACGGCCGGATTGTGCGCGACGACGCCGGCGCCATTGTGCGGATTGTCGAGGACAAGGATGCGACCGCCGCCGAGCGTGCGCTCGATGAAGTCAATACCGGCCTGATGGCCGCGCCGGCGGTGCTGCTGCGTGCGTGGGTCGACCGGCTCGATGCCGACAACGCCCAGCGCGAGTACTACCTGACGGATGTCATCGCGATGGCGGTCGCCGAAGGTGTCACCGTCACCGGCATAACCGCGCCCCCCGACGAGGTGCTGGGCGTCAATGACCGCTTTCAACTCAGCGTTGCCGAGGCCGTCCTGCGAGAGCGCAGCGCGATGGCACTGATGACTGCCGGCGTCACACTGCGCGATCCGCAGCGCATCGACGTGCGTGGCGAGTTGACGTGCGGCCGCGACGTAATGATCGACGTCAATTGCGTGTTCGAAGGCAAGGTACATCTCGCCGATGGCGTGCATATCGGCCCGAACTGCATCCTGCGCGACACTACGGTCGGTGCCGGCACCGAGATCCTGCCCAACTCGCTGCTCGATGGCGCCGATATCGGCGCGTCTTGCCGCATTGGCCCTTTCGCGCGCCTGCGCCCCGAGGCGCGGCTCGCCGACGAGGTGCATGTCGGCAATTTCGTCGAGGTGAAAAAGAGCGACATCGGCCGCGGCTCGAAGGCCAATCACCTGACGTATATCGGCGACACCAGCGTCGGCAGCGGCGTCAACGTCGGTGCCGGTACGATCACCTGCAATTACGACGGCGTCAACAAGCACCGCACCGTCATCGGCGACGGCGCGTTCATCGGCTCCGACACGCAGCTCGTCGCGCCGGTTACGGTCGGCGCGGGCGCCACCGTCGGCGCCGGGTCTACGATTACCAAGGACGTGCCGGCCGACGAGCTGGCGATCAGCCGCGCGCGGCAAACCATCGTCAAGGGTTGGAAGCGGCCGGAGAAAAAGCGAACCTGACGCCGCCTTTTAACGCAGTCTTAATACGCTGGCCATCACCGCCAGCCCGACCATCATCCACACGATGTAGTCCGTGACACGGCCGCTGTGCAGCCGGTGCAACGCCCGGAACGGCAACGTCTCGATGCGCGCAGCCACCCGCGCCCATCTGCGCGTGGCCCGTTGGCGCAACAGCGACGCGGCGGGAATCAGTATGGTCAGCGCAAACGCGATGGCGGTCATTATTGTGCCGCCGCCGGAAGGCTCCGCCGTCTTGCTGATCAGCCCGGTTGCCGCGTCGTGGGTAAACGATTCCACCAGGCCGGGCGGCAGCAGCGCGATAGCCAGCAGCACCACGCACGGCAGCAGCATCAGCCACAGCGGGCGGTCCTGCTGTTCGCGCTCGCGCTCGGTCGGCGAGACAAACTCGATGCCGGGCACGCCGCTCCAGCCCGGGAATATCCGCAAGGCCGCGCGTAACACCGCGGCGCCCGTCAACGAGGTCCCTACAACGATCGCGATGACCGGCGCCATGCCGTGCCCGGCCTTGTGCACGTGGTCGGTCGCCTCATGCAGTATCCCCCACGGCAATCCGCCCAGCAGCAGGCCGGCGAGACCCATGACTATGCCGGCCGGCCACACGCCCTTGCCCTTGCCGTACAACTCGAGTTCGTCGATCGAGTTGAAACGCGCGAGCAGGATGCCCGCGACCATGAACAGTGTCCCTTTGACCAGCCCATGGCCGACGAAATAGAGCAGGAACCCTTTCACGCCGGTCGAATTGACCGCGGCGACCGCGAGCAACATGATTCCCAGATGAGAAATCGTGGAAAAGGCGAGCAGCCGCTTCAGGTGTCGCTGCGCCCACGCCATCAGTCCGCCCACGATGGCCGTTGCGATACCGAGCCATAACAGGCCGATGTGCACCAGCGCCATGATCTGCGCGTCGGCCGCAAACACAATCGCAATCAGTTTCAACAGGCCGAACAGGCCCAGCCCCACCATTACGCCGGAGAAGATGACCGACACCGGACTCGGCGCGACCGCGTGCGCATCCGACAACCACATGTGAAACGGCACGATCGCCGCCTTGGTCAGCAGCGCCGCGGCGATCAGGCAGAAGCCGCCGGCGATCACGGGATCAGGTGCGCCGTGCGCGATGATCCGGCCCATCGTCACGAAATCCAGCGTGCCGGTGCGCGCATACAAGAGCGCGACGCCGGCCAGCATCAGGTAACTTCCCAAGGCATTGGTCACCGTAAAGTTGAACGCCCCCTCCAGCGAGCTTTTTTCCAGCGGATAAGCGGTCAGCGCGAATGCCGCCATACTCATCAGTTCGAACCAGACGAACAGGTTGAACAGGTCGCGCGTGAAGCAGAAGCCGATCATCGCGGCGAGAAACAGCAGCATCAGGATGTGGAAGTGCGCATGGACCTTATCGAAATAGCCCCACGCGAAAACAAACGACGCGGCGAAAATCAGCGCGCAGAATGCGGCTACCGCGGCGCTCGCCGGATCCACCGAGAAGCCGATGCCGAGCACCACGCGCGGCTTGCCGGACACGGCTGGCGACCATGCGCCGAACCAGTGCACGATCGGCCCGTGCAGAGCCCGGCTCGCCAGCCAGCCGCACAAGCCGACGAGGATCAGGGAGAAAATCAGCGCAGTGACATCGGCGGTGCGCGGGGGCAGCCAGTGCGCCAGCGCCAGCAATAAAAACGCTACGCCGAGCGGCAGCAAGACCCCCAGCGGCGCGAGCTGGACCGCGAGCGCCGTCACTCTGTGGGCCGCAACGGGCGCAGGTGCTGCGTATCGAGCGTGCCGCGCTTCTTGTGAACCTGCAGCGCGATCGCGAGCAGCAGCGCGGTCATCGCTGCGCTCACCACGATGTCCGTCAGCACAAAGGCCTGCACCACCGGATCAACGGCCGGCGTGCCGGGCGGATGGTCATAGAAGATCGGCGGCCCGGCGCCCCAGCGGAAACCGATGCCCAGCAGCAGCACGTAAGTGGCGGACTGGCATACGCTCAGGCAGCCGATCAGGTGCACGTAGTTGCGCGACGTGACCATGCCGTAAACGCCGATGCCCAGCAGCCACGCGACGACGCACCAGGCCAGCACACTCACGTGTCTTCCTCGGCGACCGGCCCCTTCGGCACGCGCGTCTCTTCCATGAACTCCAGCAGCAACGCCGCGAAGCTGCCGATCACGGCAATGCCGACCGCGATGTTGATGATCACCATCAAGCCGCCGGAATAGAGATCCTTCCAGTTGCCGAGCGGCAGCACGTTCTGCAATGCCGAATAGCCGAATGCCAGCGGAACCGCGGCACACAGCACATAGGCCAGTCCTCCAACGCCTTCGAGCGCGACCAGCACCGGCGAGTGGAGCATGCGCCGCCACACCATATAGCCGCCGCCGAGGTAAAGCAGGGTGAAGCTGGAGGCCGCGATGACGCCGCCCTGAAAGCCGCCGCCGGGGGTGACCGTGCCGTGCAGCACGACGTACACGCCGAACAGGAACAGCATGGTTGCGAACAGGCGGCACATCAGCACCATCGCATCGGAGCGCTCGGCCCAGGCGCGCCCCGATACGCGACCGGCTTGCTCGTTCCCGTCTTCGCCGCGGCGCCCGCGCAACAGCATGACCGCCGCGGTGACCGCGCATATCAGCATCGATTCCTCGCCGAGCGTATCGATACCGCGGAAATCGTACATGACCGAGGTCACCGCATTGGAGACGTTGCGCAATGCCGGCGCCAGCGTATTCACGGTCATGCCGTAGCGCGTCAGCGGATGGCCGAACGACGGCAGCGTGAGAATGATTTCCGTCGCGGCCGTTCCCAGCACCAGCAAGACCGGGACGAGCACGATCAGCCGCCAGCGGGTTGTCATCGTCGTCCCTCGTTGATCGCGATCGCGGCGAGCGCGATCAGAAACAGCAGCGGCACGACGACGGTATCGACGGCAATTTCGGAAAACGCCACATCCGGCGCCTGCAGGATGAAGAACAGCAGCGCGAGCACCAGGCTGTTGGCGCAGAGCGCAAACACCTGCCGCTTGGGGTCGCGCGAAATCACCACCAGCCAGCCCGACAAGGCGCTCATGACCAGCGCGGCGCCGATCAGCCAGCTCACAACCGTTCTCCGCCGCGCAGATGCAAGGCGCGCGCCGTGGCATGCGACAGCAGCGCTCCGCCGCCGACCATCACCAGCCAGATCAACAGGCACTTGAACGTGCGCTGGGTGAAGCCGTCGCTGGCAATCACCGCTGCGGTAGCCGCGCCGCCGGTGACGATATTAAAGAACGTGATAGCGTGAAGCCGCTCGAACGGCGTGCGCAGACGCAGGAAGGCGAGCGTTGCGATCCAGCCCATCAGCACAGCGAAGGCCAGCAAACAGGCGGCCGCAAGACTCACAGCCAGCGCTCCTGGAACAGCACCAGCACCAGCGTGCCCGGCAGACCGAGCAACGCCAGCGCGAGTGCGAGATCCAGCGAGGAAGGCTGCCTGATCGCGAATTCAAACAGCATCAGCAGGAGCACTGTGGCCGACAATGCAAGCTGGACTGCCACCAGCCGCCCCGGCACTGCGCCCCGTCCGGCCGCCACCACTGCGGCGACCAACACCGGCAGCAACCCCAGCGTGGCGAGCAGCCAGCCGCTCACGAGGTCAACCAGCGCGGGTCGCGGGAAGCGTCGCCGCTTACAATCGTGTGCACCAGCACGCGATCTTTATGAGGCGGCGCACGCACGGCGAAACTGTCCGGCGCCAGCGATGCAATCAGCACCGCCGAGGCGCGTCGCGCGCGATTTTCGGGATCGTCCTCCCCGCCGCGCAGGAATGGCAGCTCGAAGGCCCGCCCGGGCGAGCCGCCGAGTACGGCGGCTTTGGCAAAGAGAATCAGCGTTCGGCCGAGGGCCGGAACCAAATTGCCGATCGCCTTCAGCCAGGCAAGCGCGTGCGCGGGCGTCATCGCGAAGCGCCGGGGCGAGCAGTGCAGGATCATGAACGACCATGTCACCGCGCCGACGGCCAGTCCGGCCGAGGTCGCCAGTTCATGGCTGCTGACGGTGCCGGCAAACAGCATGTAACCGGCGTAGGCAGAACACCACACAATCCCTGTGCGAACCCATTTCATCTTGTGCACTCCTTTGCCCAAGCTACATCTTACAGATTCTACCGGTTGGGTGGCGAGTGGCCAAGCGGGAGCGACCTTACCCGCGGTACCGCACGAAGGTAAACTATCGCTTCGATACAAACACAGGGCTGAATCAAATGTGCGGAATAGTCGGCGCGGTTGCCGAGCGGGACGTGGTCCCGGTGCTTATGGAAGGGCTGCGACGGCTTGAGTATCGCGGCTATGACTCCGCCGGTCTCGCGGTACTGAGCGGCGACGCGACGCTCGCGCGCCGGCGCGCAGTCGGCAAGGTGCAGGAACTCGCGGCCGCGCTGGCGGCGCAACCCCTGCGTGGCCATACCGGCATTGCTCACACGCGCTGGGCGACGCACGGCGTACCCAGCGAGCGCAATGCGCATCCGCATTTTTCCACCGACGAAATCGCGCTGGTGCACAACGGCATCATCGAGAACCACGACGAGTTGCGCGCCGAACTCGAAAGCGACGGCTACCAGTTCGCTTCCGAAACCGACACCGAGGTGATTGCCCACCGCGTTCACCACCACATGAAAAGCCGGAACAATTTATTGGCCGCGGTGCAGGCGACGGTCGCGGAACTCACCGGCGCATTCGCGCTGGCGGTGATCGCGAAGGCCGACCCGGGACGCGTGATCGTCGCTCGTTGCGGCTGCCCGGTGGTGCTCGGCCTCGGTATCGGCGAGAACTTCGTCGCCTCAGACGTCGCCGCGCTGCTGCCGGTGACGCGCCGCTTTATCTTTCTCGAAGAAGGGGACATTGCAGACATCCGCCGCGGATCGGCGCAAGTTCTCGATAAAACGGGCCAGATCGTTGAGCGCCCGGTGAAGGAAAGCGAACTCGACGCCGACGCGGTCGAGCGCGGCGATTACCGTCATTACATGCTCAAGGAAATCTTCGAGCAGCCGCACGCGGTAGCGGACACGCTGGCGGAGCGCATCGGCGACGGCCGGGTGCTCGAAGCCGGATTCGGCCATCGCGCCGGCGAGGTGTTCGAGCAGACCCGCGGCGTGCACATCGTCGCCTGCGGCACCAGCTATCACGCGGCAATGGTCGCGCGTTACCAGATCGAGCAGCTCGCCGGCCTACCGTGCAATGTCGAGATCGCGAGCGAGTACCGGTATCGCGATCCGGTGGTGGCGCCAGGCACTTTGTTCGTCAGCGTGTCGCAGTCCGGCGAGACAGCCGACACGCTCGCGGCGCTGCGCGCGGCGCGCGAGAATTCGAATTACTGCGGCACGCTCGCGATCTGCAACGTGCCGGAAAGCTCGCTGGTGCGCGAATCGGGCCTCACGCTGATGACGCGCGCCGGGCCCGAGATCGGCGTCGCCTCGACCAAGGC
>DASSTE010000044.1:0-2384 GCA_035708085.1 Gammaproteobacteria bacterium
CTCACCTGGATCGGCTTTGCGCTGGCATTCGCCGGCGCGATTATGGTGCTGGTCGCCGGACCGGGCTATCACGGCCGGTTCTGGGGGCTCGGCACCGCCTTCGAAATGATTCGCTGGGGCGCGTACTGCGGTGGCGCGGGCGCGATCCTGTCGCTGTTCGGGACGATCCTGCTGTTCGTCGGCCATGCGCGCCGGTGGCGGGCGATGGGCATTCTCGGCATCATCATCGGCGTCATCGCGATCGGCGTGCCGTGGGGCTGGGCGCAGACGGCGCAGTCCGTGCCGCCGATTCACGATATCACCACCGACACGACCCATCCGCCGGCTTTCGATCCTGCGCTGCTCGCCAAGCGGCAACACGCAGTGAACTCGCCCGTCTACGGCGGCCCCGAAATCGCGGCGCAGCAGTTGAAGGCCTATCCGGATATCAAGCCGCTGCTTGTTGACGCGTCGCCGGATGCGGTATTCAAGGCAGCGCTCGCGCTCGTCAAGCACAACGGATGGGTTGTGCAGGCGGCGAACCCGGCGACGCACAAGATCGATGCGACGGCGACGACGTTGTGGTTCGGTTTCAAGGACGACGTCGTCATCCGGATCCAGCCGCACGGCGCCGGCACCCGCGTCGACATGCGCTCCGAGTCGCGCATCGGCAAAAGCGACATCGGCAAGAACGCCAAGCGCGTCCGCCACTTTTTACAGCAGCTCAAGCAAAAATTCACTAGTTGAGTAGCAACAACAAAAAGGTGGCCCTGCGCATTCTCATTGCGCTGGTCGTGCTCGCGCTGATCGCAAGCTTCTTCATATTCGATCTCAGCCGCTATCTCAATCTTCATTATCTGCAGGCCGAACGCGCACACCTTGGCGCTGTTGTCGCCGCGCACCCGTGGCAGACGGCTGCCATCTTTTTCGGCATTTACGTATTTGTCACCGCGCTCTCGCTGCCCGGCGCGATCTGGCTCACCCTCGCCGCGGGCGCCATCTTCGGCCTCGGCATCGGCACGCTGCTGGCGTCGTTCGCCTCGACGATCGGCGCCACCTGCGCCTTTTTGATCGCGCGGTTCCTGTTTCGCGACGCGGTGCAACATCGCTTCGGCGACCGGTTGCGGACAGTCAACCGCGGCATCGAAAGAGACGGCGCGTTTTATCTCTTCACGCTGCGTCTCGTGCCGCTGTTTCCGTTTTTCGTCATTAACATCGTGATGGCACTGACACCGATCCGGACGCTGACCTTTTACCTCGTCAGCCAGATCGGCATGCTGGCCGGCACCGTTGTGTACGTCAACGCCGGCACGCAACTGGGGCAACTGCATTCGCTGAGCGGAATCGTATCGGCGGATGTCATCGGCTCGCTCGTGCTGCTCGGCGTGTTTCCGCTGATTGCGAAGAAGGCCGTCGATTTTTATCGTGCGCGGCGCGTTTATCGGCCTTATCTCAAGCCGAAGCATTTCGACCGCAACTTGATTGTCATCGGCGCCGGGTCGGCCGGACTGATTGCCGCTTACGTTGCGGCAACCGTGAAAGCCAAGGTCACGCTCATCGAAAAGAACCGGATGGGCGGGGATTGCCTGAATACCGGCTGCGTGCCGTCGAAGGCACTGATCCGCTCCGCGCGCTTCCTGCACGACGCGCGGCACTCCGAGGCGCTCGGCTTTCGCAATGCGACGGTCGATTTCGACTTTGCCGACATGATGGATCGCGTGCAACGCGTGATTGCCACCGTCGCGCCGCATGATTCGCCAGAGCGGTACACCGGCCTTGGCGTCGAGTGCATTAACGGCGAAGCGCGGATCGAATCCCCGTACAGCGTCACGGTCAATGGAGGCACCCTGACCACACGCGCGATCGTCCTCGCCACTGGAGCGCGGCCGCTTGTCCCGCCGATCGACGGACTTGGCGCGATTGAGTACTTCACGTCGGAAACCATCTGGAACCTGCGCAATCTGCCGAAGCGGCTGATCGTGCTCGGGGGCGGCCCGATCGGTTGCGAGCTGGCGCAATGTTTCGCCCGCTTCGGCAGCAACGTGACGCTGGTGGAGATGGGTGCGCGGTTATTGCCGGGCGAAGATCCGGACGCTGGCGATTACGTTTATCGGCAACTGGTGTCGGAAGGAATCGAGATAAGGGCGGAACATGAAGCCGTCGCCGTTCGCATTACCGAGGGGGAAAAGCAGCTTGTCTGCCGGCATGAGGACGACGCGGCCGCCCTGCCCTTCGATGCGCTGCTGATTGCCGTCGGCCGCAAAGCCAACGTCGCCGGTTTTGGCCTGGAAGCACTCGGCGTGCCGCTGACCGGCGCCGGCACGATTGAAGTTAATGATTACCTGCAGACGCGCTTTCCGAACATCTATGCCTGCGGCGATGCCATCGCGCCGTATCAGTTCACT
>DASSTE010000045.1:0-34572 GCA_035708085.1 Gammaproteobacteria bacterium
GCCTCGGCGCGCTCCAGCACGTAGGTCGCGTAGACGTACTCCATGTCGAAAGGCGGGTCCTTGCGCATCAGGATCACGTCGAGGTCGCCGAGCGGGAACTCTCGCCGCTCGCCGAGCGTGAACCAATCTTCAGGATCGTCGCGCACGATCAGCGGCCTTCCGGCGCCCCAGGCCACGCCATCCGCGATCCAGATATCGCCGATCTCGAAATACCATAATTCGTAGTTTCGGCGTCCCGCTTCGAGCAGCATGGCCAAAGTGGTGTCTTTTTGCGGCTTGATTCCGACGATCGGGTCCATAACGACCCCTGAACGGACGATTGCCACGTTTACAGTTCCTTCCCAAAGTCTCAAGATTGGCAGCCGTTACCGATTGTAGGCGTGGCGGCTGCGCGCGCAAAGTCGCTTCGCGACAGACGTTCAAGCCCGCCGCACCAATGGCGAAAAACGGCAGCTGGCCGCTCAGGGCGGCAATATCGGGACTTTCCCAGATGTTCCAATGGATTATGCTTAAATATTATGCTAAAACATCAGCACCCGAATAGAACTAATTGTCCCCGCGGGGATTTAGCGGGCCGGAGGTAGGGAGCAACATGGCGTCCAGCGACATGACGGGCCTCAAGATACTTGTCATCGATGACAGCAAAACGATCCGCCGTACGGCAGAGACGCTGCTGAACAAGGAAGGCTGCGAAGTCGTCACTGCGGTGGACGGCTTCGAGGCTCTGGCGAAGATTGCCGACAATCGGCCGGACATCATCTTCGTCGACATCATGATGCCGCGCCTCGACGGCTACCAGACCTGCGCGCTGATCAAGCACAACAAGCAATTCCGGCAGACGCCCGTCATCATGCTGTCCAGCAAGGACGGCCTGTTCGACCGCGCGCGCGGCCGCATCGTCGGCTCCGAACAATACCTGACCAAACCCTTTACCCGCGACGAACTGATCGGCGCCGTCCAGCGCTACGCCAGCGGCGCCGCGGCCTGATAAATGCCGCAGATTAAATAACGAAGTGGAGATACGTGAATGTCCAAAGTGCTGATTGTCGATGATTCGCCGACTGAAGTGCATGTCTTCAAGAGCTGGCTCGAAAAAGGCGGTTTCAAGGTGATTACCGCCGAAAACGGCGAGGAGGGGCTTGCCCAGGCGAAGGCCGAAAAGCCCGACGCGATCATCATGGACGTTGTCATGCCGGGCATGAGCGGCTTCCAGGCGACGCGACAGTTGTCGCGCGACGCGGATACCAGCGGCATTCCGGTGGTGATCGTCACCACCAAGGATCAGGAAACCGACAAGATCTGGGGCATGCGCCAGGGCGCCGTCGATTACCTGGTCAAGCCGATCACCGAGGAGCAGTTGACCGGCAAGCTCAAAGAGGCAATCGGCGGCTGATGCCGGCGCTCGCCGACCTCGCAGATCAGCCCTTCGAGTTGTTGAAGGCGCTGGAAGCGCGTGCGCGAGCCGTGGCGGCGGATCATCGCACCGGACTGGGCGCCGACGATGAATGGGTCGGTCTCGGCTTTCGCATCGGCGAGCTGAAACTGGTGGCGGCGCGCGAGGAAATCCGCGAGCTGATGCCCTATCCGGGCTCACACCGGCTGCCGCAGTCGAAAGACTGGCTGCTGGGCGTGGCCAACGTGCGCGGCCAGTTGCTGCCGATCACGGACCTGAAAGCGTTTCTGAACGGCAGCGCGACTTCGATTTCGCGTTCCAGCCGGGTGCTGGCCGTCGATCACGCCGAGATTCCGGCCGGGCTGCTGGTCGACGAGGTGTACGGTTTTCGGCGGTTTCACGACAGCGACGGCGGCGATTTCGAGACCGGATCGCTGCCGGCGGTCGCGCAGTGGCTGCGCGGCGGCTGGCGCCGTGGCGAGGAGGCTTGGGGAATAATCGACTTGCGGGCGCTGATAGAAAGCCCCGCATTTCTGCAGGCGGCAAGGTAGGCGGTTAAAGGACTGCCGGCTGTTGTGGCCAGGGGTGAGGCAAAAAGATGAGTACGAATACCATAAAAACGGGTCGCAACAAGCTTGTCGTCGCGCTCGTTATCGTCGCGTCGATCGCGATCGCGGCGGCCGTCGCCGACATCGTCATATCCGCGTTCACATCCACCTTCGACGACGAGTTCCGCGGCTATGCGGCCGAACAGGCGGTGAACTCGCAGAGCATCGCGGCGGACACGGATCTCGCGATCGCCGGCGATAAGGACGCCTTCCAGCGTCTGTTGCACGCCCGCCAGCAGTTCGACCATAACCTCTTCATGATGCTGAGCGGCGATTCCGCCACGTTCATGCCCGCAGCCAAAGGCGCTGCGTTGAAGCAGGTCACGCTGATCAACGACACCTGGAAAGGCGCGCGCGACAGCGTCCAGAAAATCCTCGACGAGCGCGATGCCATCATGCTCGCCAACCAGATCGAGGCCAGCGTTGATTCGGGGATGCCGGACCTGCTCAAGCAGTGGGACAACATCACCAACGAACTTGTTCAGTCTTCGACGGCGACGCAGCGGCAGATCTACCTGGCCGGCCGCCAGAGCGTTCTCGGCCAGCGGTTGATCAACGAGACCAATGTATTGGTCGGAGGCGCCGGCGACGTGGCCAACGCGGCGCAGCGGTTGGAGCCGGACCTGAAGCGCTTCCTCGCCGTCGGCCAGGGTCTGCTGGTCGGCGATCCGGCGCTCAATATCAGCCCGGTCCGGGTCGAGACGATTCGGCCGGACATCGCGCACGCCAACGCCTCGGTTGCCTCACTCAAGCAGAATCTGCAGGCGCTGACTTCGCTGGCCGACGACATGGTTGCGGCGCACAAGGCGGCGAAGCAGATCGACGGAGCGAGCGCCGAACTGCTCGGCTACGTGAGCAAGCTGCAGGACGTTTATCATAAGCAGGTGGAGGCGCGTCCGTTCCAGCCGGAGTACGGCTACATCATCGGCGGCATCGCGCTGGTCATCCTGCTGATCACGTTGTACATCTACCTGCTGAACGGCGACGCCCGCAAGGCGGCTGCGATGCAGCAGCGCCAGACCGAGCGCAACCAGGAAGCCATTCTCCGGCTGCTCGATGAACTGGGTAGCCTCGCCGACGGTGACCTGACGGTCGAAGTCACGGTGACCGAGGACATCACCGGCGCAATCGCGGACTCCATCAACTTCGCCCTGGAGGCCCTGCGCGACCTCGTGCGCACGATCAACGACACCTCGGTGCAGGTCGACGCTGCTGCGCGCGGCACCCGCAGCACCGCTGCGGACCTGGCCGAAGCCAGCGCGCACCAGAGCCGCCAGATCGCAACTGCCGGCGGGCAGATCAGCGACATGGCGCGCTCGATCGAACAGGTGTCTGCCAACGCCGAACGCTCGACGCAGGTCGCGCGCCAGTCGGTCGCGATCGCGCATAACGGCGGTCAGGCCGTGCGCCGCACGATCGAAGGTATGAACGCAATTCGCGAGACGATTCAGGAAACGTCCAAGCGCATCAAGCGCCTGGGCGAAAGCTCGCAGGAAATTGGCGACATCGTTGAACTTATCAACGACATCGCCGAGCAGACCAATATTCTCGCGCTCAACGCGGCAATCCAGGCGTCAATGGCCGGCGAGGCGGGTCGCGGTTTTGCGGTCGTCGCCGACGAAGTGCAGCGCCTCGCGGAACGCTCCGCGAATGCAACGCGCCAGATCGAAGCGCTGGTGAAGACGATTCAGACCGACACGAACGAAGCGGTCATGTCGATGGAAGAAAGCACCTCGGGCGTGGTAACGACCGCCGAACTCGCCGAAAACGCGGGGTCGGCGCTGGATGAAATCGAAAACGTCTCGAACAACATCGCGACGCTGATTCAGAGCATCTCGAATTCCGCGCGCCAGCAGGCGGAGGCTGCGGCCGACGTGTCGAAGACGATGAACAGCATTCAGGAAATCACCTCGCGCACGTCGCGCGGTACCAGCGCCACCGCGCAAGCTATCGGCAAGCTCGCCGAACTCGCGACGCAGTTGCGCACGTCGGTCGCGGGCTTCAAGCTGCCGGGGCAAGCGCCCGACGCCAAAGTTGAAGCGGAACAGCGCGCGCCGGCGCGCAAGGCGGAGCCGAAGCCACCGGGGGACGCAGCGGATATCGAGGCGGAGAATCAGCGCGAAGAGATTTATCTGGCCGGACAACAGGCCTGATCGCGAGAATTCTTAAAATATGAACCAACTCGCAACCGATTCCCTGCTCTGGATCAAGAGCGAACTCGACGGCGTGCTGACGCGGGCCCGGCAGGGCCTGGAAGCCTATGTCGAGGATCGCGACGATCGCGAGTCGCTGGCGCAGTGTGCCGAGAGCCTGCACCAGATTCAGGGAACGTTGCGCGTGGTCGAAGTCTACGGCGCGGCGATGCTCGCCGAAGAAATGGAAGCGGTTGCGAAGGGCATTTATGCCGGTAGCCTCGACGCATCCGACGAAATTTTCGAAGTCCTGATGCGGGCGATCCTGCAGTTGCCCGACTACCTGGAACGCGTTATCAACGGTCAGCGCGACATGCCGCTGGCGCTGCTGTCGCTGCTCAACGACTTGCGCAGCGTGCGCGACCAGCCGCTGCTCAGCGAAGGCGCGCTGTTCGCGCACAACCTCGAGGAGCGTGGCGACGTCAAGTTGCCGCCACTGCCGAGCGTCAGCGCGCCGAAAAGCGCAGACCTCGCCGGCCTCGCAAAGAAGTTGCGACCCAAATTCCAGACCGCACTGCTCGCCTGGTTCAAGGATGACAGCGCCAAAGCCCCGCTTGAACGGATGGCCGCAGTGGTGGGGCAGTTCGAGCAGGCGGCGGGTCGGCCACCGGTATTCGAGCTCTGGTGGATCGTCGGCGGGGTGCTGGAGGCGTTGCAGGAAGACGGCCTCACCGCGAGCGTCGCGCTCAAGCAGATGCTCGGCCAGATCGACCGCCAGATCAAGAGGCTCATCGAGTCAAGCGAGGCCGAGTTCGCCAGTCAGCCGCCGCGCGAACTGATCAACAACCTGCTGTATTACGTCGGCCGCGCGAACTCGAACGGCGAGCGCGTGGCGAGCATCAAGCAGTCGTTCAACCTGGAGGAACTGCTCCCAGGCGAAGAGGAAGTCAACGCGACACGCGCCGCGATGTCCGGCCCCAACGCGCAGTTGATGCATACCGTGTCGGCCGCGATCAAGGAGGACATCATCCAGGTCAAGGACAGCCTCGACATTTTCGTCCGCACCGGGCGGCGCAACATTGAGGATCTGGCGCCGCTTGCCGAGCTGTTAAAAAAGGTTGGCGATACGCTCGTCGTACTCGGCCTCGGCGGCCTGCGCAGCGAGTTGACGGTGCAGATCGACACGTTGCAGTCCGTCTCCAACGGCGAACGCCAGGCCGATGAAGCGCCGCTGATGGACGTCGCGCAGGCACTGCTGGCGATCGAAACGCGACTCGACAGCGACATGTCGGAACTGATTGCCGACGCCGGCGAACGTCGGGCCGCAGTACAGAACTCCGAGCGCGGTCGCGACAGCGAATACAAGAACACGTTCGGCGCGGTGATTCGCGAGTCGGTCGTTAACCTCGCTCGCGTCAAGGACGCGCTGACCGAATATACTCGCGGCGAAGGCTCCGCCGAGGCGACCGCGCGCATTCCGGATCACCTGCGTCAGGTGCAGGCCGGTCTCCATCTGCTCGATATGGACCGGCCGGCAGCCGTGCTCGACGGCATTCGTCGCTTTGTGGAGCAGCGCGTACTCGCCGGCAACGCGAGGCCGTCGGCCGATGCGCTCGACCGGATGGCGGATGCGCTGGTCAGCGTCGAGTTTTATCTCGAAACGGTGCAAAACGGCCGCGGCGATCCGCAGTCGATGCTGGATAACGCCGAAACCTGCATTGCCGAGCTGGATATTGACGACGCAGCACCGTCGCTTGCGGTGGTCAAACCGTCCGCCGCCGCGCCGGCGCCGGAACCCGAAGTACCATCAGCCGATCCGCCGCAGGTCGACGTACCGTCGAAGCCGGCCAAACCGCAGGCCGAAGCGCCGTCCGAAACGGCGCCGGCTCCGGTTACCGCGCCGGCGTTGCCGGAGCCGGACGAGGTCGATCCCGAAATTCTCGAGATTTTCCTCGAGGAAGCGCACGAAGAACTGGGGCGGCTAGGCGAATACTTTCCGCGCTGGCAGCGTAACCTCGAGGATCGCGAGGCCCTGACGGTCGTTCGCCGCTCGTTCCACACGCTGAAAGGCAGCGGCCGCATGGTTGGTGCGCGTCGCATCGGCGAGTTCTCGTGGGCGGTCGAAAACATGCTCAATCGCGTCATCGACGGTACCGTCGAGGTGCGTGAGGCGATTGTCGAACTTGTTGCCGACGTATTGGCCGCGCTGCCGGAACTGGTTGAGGAACTGGAGGCCGGCCAGGCGGCGACCACCGACATCGACATCCTGGTGCGGCGCGCCGAAGCCTTCAGTCGCAACGAGACGCCTCCGGAAGCTGCGCCCGAACTGCAGGCGGCGGTAGCGGATATCTCCACCCCGGCGCCCGAAGCACCGGCTGCGCAAGAGCCCGTTCTGCCGGCCGTTGAAGAAGCGGCGTCCGAGTCGACGTCTGAACCGGTCGTGGAGCCGGCCATGGATCCGGCGCTGTACGAGATTTTCGAGAAGGAAGCCGCCAGCCACCTGGAGGTTATCGACGAATTCCTCGACGACTGCGAGCGTGGTGGCGCCGGTGTCATCGGCGATGACTTGTTACGCGCCTTTCATACGCTGAAGGGCAGCGCCTACACGGCCGGCGCCGAAGCTATTTGCGCACTGGTCGAGCCGGCGGAACATTTTCTGAAGGCGGCGGCGGCGCGCCACGAACTGGCGCCGCACGACGTGCTGCCGATTCTGCGCGAGACGGCCGCCGCGGTGCGCCAACTGGTGGCGGATCTGGCGCTGCCGCCCGACGCCGCGCACGACTTCGGCGCCTTGGCCGGCAGGCTGGTCGAACTTGAGAAACACCATGCGGCGCCATCGACGCCGGAACCGTCTGCCGAAGAGATTCATGCCGTCGCGAGCGAAATCCACAATTTCGTCGCGGACGAATTTGCCGGCCCGGCCGCGGAGGCTACGCTCCCGGCTGCGGCAAGCGGCGAAGCTGTCGAAACGCCGGAAGCAATCAAGCCTGCCGAGGCCGTCGTAGATCGCGATTTCGATCCGGAGCTGGCGTCGATTTTCTTCGAAGAAGCGAACGAACTGCTCGAAAGCATCGACGAGGCGTTGGAGGGCTGGCAGGAAAATCTCAGCGACGATACGTTCATCCGATCGCTGCAGCGCGACTTGCATACCTTCAAGGGTGGCGCGCGCATGGCAGGCCTCATGCCGCTCGGCGACCTCAGCCACGAACTCGAAACGCTGCTGGCGCACGTCGCCGATGGCCGCGTGCGCGTGTCCGAGCGTATGCTGCAGGCGGTGCAACGCGTTATCGACCGTTTGCACCAGATGCTGGAGCGCAGCATCGCCGGTCAGGCCCCCGCGCCCGCGGACGATTTGCTGGACGAGCTGGATTATCTCCATCAGCGCGACCGTAACGACGACCTGATCATCACCAACGTCGAGCTGACGTCGGAAGAGAGCGAGGTCGAGGCGACCGAGCCGGTGCAGCCTTCGGCGCAGCCGACAGCGCCAGACGAAGAAGCGGACTACCGGCCCGCGCCCGAGGAAGATCGTCGCGCCGGGCCGCGCGTCCAGCCCGATGTGATGCGCGTGCGCGCGGACTTGGTGGAAGCCGCGCTGAACCACGCCGGTGAGGTAAGTATTTATCGTTCGCGCCTGGAGCAGCAGGTCAGCACGATGAACTTCAACCTGTCTGAACTCGACCAGACAGTCGCGCGCGTGCGCGAGCAGTTGCGCAAGTTCGAAATCGAGGCCGAAGCACAAATCGTCTTTCAGCATGAGCAGGAAGGTGGCGAACGCGGCGAATTCGACCCGCTGGAACTGGACCGCTATTCGCAGTTGCAGCAGTTGTCGCGCTCGTTGATGGAATCGGTCGGTGACCTGGTCAGCATTCAGGGTCTGCTGTCGAACCAGGCGCGCGAGGCGGAAACGTTGCTGCTACAGCAGTCGCGCGTGACGACCGAGTTGCAGGACGGCCTGATGCGTGCGCGCATGGTGCCGTTTTCGAACCACGCACAGCGCCTGCGCCGCGTGGTGCGCCAAGCCGCGCAGGAAAGCCATAAACACGCCGAACTGAAACTGTCCGGCGCCGAAGGCGAAATGGACCGCCAGGTGCTGGAACGCGTACTCGCACCGCTGGAACATATGTTGCGCAACGCTGTTGTCCACGGCATCGAGACTCCGCCGGAGCGCGAACGGCTGGGCAAGCCGGTCACCGGTCAGATCACGATCGGCCTGCATCGGGAAAGTTCCGAGGTCGTCATCGACATCATTGACGACGGTTCGGGGCTGGATCTGGACGCGATTCGCGAGCAGGCGGTGGCGCGCGGGCTGATTACCGCCGACGCGCAGCTCAGCGAAAACGACATCATGCAGTTCATTTTCGAAACCGGCTTCAGCACTGCCCGCGAGGTGACGCTGTCGGCCGGTCGCGGCGTCGGCATGGATGTGGTGGCGAGCGAAGTGCGCCAGCTCGGCGGTACGCTGGCGATTGATTCGGTCGCCGGCGCCGGCACCAAATTCACGCTGCGGCTGCCGTTTACGCTGGCGATCACGCAGGCACTGATGGTCACTGCCGGCGAGGAGACTTTCGCCATTCCGCTGCCGACGATCGACGGCATCACGCGTATCCCGGGTCGCGATCTCAACCGCTTCTTTGCCGGCGAACTGCAGGAATTCACCTACGGCGGACGCACGTGGCCATTGCAGCACCTGTCGGCGCTGCTCGGCTTTTCGCCGCCGCCGGCGGAAGGCGGCCGCGTGACGTACCCGGTGCTGCTGGTGCGTTCCGGTGACCAGGTCGGCGCGATCGTGGCGGAATCGATGCAGGGCAGCCGCGAGGTTGTTGTCAAGTCGATCGGCCCGCAGCTCGCGAGTATTCGCGGCCTGTCCGGCGCCACCATTCTCGGCGACGGCAGCATTCTGCTCATTCTCGACCCGGCGGCGTTGATGCGCAGGTTACAGGGCAGCGAGGCGGTGGCAACGGTTGTCGAGCAGCCGGTTGCGGAGGTCGACGCGCGCAAGCTGGTCATGGTGGTGGATGATTCGATCACCGTGCGCCGGGTAACCCAGCGCCTGCTGGAGCGGCATGGTATGCGGGTGACAACGGCGAAGGACGGCGTCGACGCGCTGACGCAGCTACAGGATACGACGCCGGACATCATGCTGCTCGACATCGAAATGCCGCGCATGGACGGCTATGAACTGGCGGCCAATATCCGCAACGATGCGCGACTGCGCGAACTGCCGATCATCATGATTACGTCGCGCACCGGCGATAAACATCGCAGTCGCGCAATGGAGATCGGCGTCAACGATTATCTCGGCAAGCCATATCAGGAAGACGAGTTGCTGAAACATATACAGCAACTCATCGATTAGGGGAGGGGAGCGGTGACCACGAAGCTCGAAGAGGTCTATAGCCTGCTGATCCCGGTCGCGGACGCGAAGCTGTTGCTGCCGCGTCTCGCGATCGCGGAGGTGACGGGCTATACCAACAGCGAGCCCGCCGGTTCCGACGCGCCGCCGTGGCTGCTCGGGCGCACGCGCTGGCACGACGGGACTATTTCGCTGGTCTCGTTCGAGGGGCTGTGCGGCCGTCCCGTGCCGGCCGTGACGCACCGGGCACGCCTCGCGGTGGTGCATTCAATCAGCCCGAACCTCAAGGAGCGCGCCTTCGGGCTGATGCTGCAGGGTTATCCGTACCTGGTGCGCGTCAACGCAAATTTCCTGAAAAAAGCGGGCGCCGACGATGACGACCCGTGGGATGGACCGGTGCTGGCGCGACCGCGAATGGCGAGCGAAACGCCGATGATTCCCGATATCGAGGCAATGGCCGACTCCATCGCTGCTCTCGAGGCGGTAGCATAAAGTCGGGTGATCACGTTTCCGCCGTCAGCGTCATCAGGCCCCATGGCCAATTGATCCTGTAGCGATCGATCTGCCGCACGCGAAAGCCGGCGCGCTTGAGCAGCCGCCGGCATTCTGCGCCACGGTACACGCGGCCGATCGGCCGCTGCCTGATTCTCAACCACAACTGCATCAGCCGGCACGACAGAAAGTCGCCGCACCAGTCGGTCAGCACCAGCCGCCCGCCTGGTTTGAGCACGCGGCGGATTTCGGCAAGCGCGGCTTCCGGCTCCGGCAGATGATGCAGCACACTCGTCGATACCACGAGATCGAATCTGGCACCTGGAAAAGGTTGCATAGCGGCGCGGCCGCAGGCTAACTGCACGTCCGCGGCAAGCTTCGCGCGGGCAGTGGTCAGCATCGCAGCCGACGCATCAATGCCGGTCAGGCGGGTATCCGGATAGCGCGCGTGCAGGCGGTGCAGCAACTCGCCGCTGCCGCAGCCTACGTCAAGAATGGATTCGCCGCCGTCGATCGGCAGGCGGGCGAGCGTGGCCTCAAGTGAGCGGTCGAGATAAACACGCCAGCGCCGGTCGTAGTGCGGCGCGAGGTGCGCATATTCGTGCCGTACCCGCTCGTCGAACGCGCGATGGCTTATTTCGACGACTCTTTCTTGACCAGGTAATCGGTGACGCGAAGCATATCTTCGTCATTCTGCCCCTGGTGCAGCGTCAACGTATATTTGCCGGCGATCGCGAGCGTCGGCACGCCCATGATCTGATACGCCTTCTGTTCACTCGCGGCACGCTTCATGTTCATCGCGACCGTGAATGAATTCCACGCCTTGTCGAATGCATCGCCGTCGACGCCATGCTTCACGAAGAATTTCTTGAAATCTTCCTTGCTCTTCAGCAGATGCCGGCGGCGGTGGATTTCGTCGAAGATCGCCTTGTGCAGCTTGTCCACCAGGCCGAGCGCCTTTTCGGTGTAGAACGCCCGCGCCATGACATGTGCCCATTGGAAGCCGTTCATTACCGGCACGCGCACGAACTTGACGTCTTTCGGCTTGTCTTTCGCGAGCCAATTTTCCAGGTAAGGTTCAAAGGCGTAGCAGTGCGGACAGGCGTACCAGAAAAATTCCATCACCTCAACCTGCCCGGTCCCGGCGTTGGTCGGCTGCGGCGTGTCGAGCACCTGGTAGTTGACCCCGGCGCGGGGCGTCGCGTCGGCGGCGAGGGCGCCGGTCGTCAGCGCGAGCGAGGCGACGGCGGCCGCAATAAGCGCAAGCAGATGTTTGTACTTCATGTCCTACCTCTTGCTTTGGAGCGTCTTGTTGACCAGAAAATCAATTACCTGAATCAGCTCCGGAAAACTTTTCACCATGGTCGGGCCGGTGATGTATTTACCCGCCACCACGACCGTCGGCACCCCCATGATGCGATAGCGCTCGCCGAGCACCGCGGCCTGTTTCATCATCGTGTCGACTGCGAACGAGTTCCAGGCGGTGTCAAACTGGTCTTTGCTGATGCCGTACTGCGCGAAGAATTTCTGGAAGCCTTCCTCGTCATGCAGGAAGTGATGGCGCAGATGAATTTCATCGAAAATCGGTTTTTGGAGCTTGCCGGCGACGCCGAGCACCTTGGCAGTGTAAAAGGCGCGTGCCTGCGGTTTCCAGCCCGGGTTGATCACCGCCGGCACACGCTTGAACAGCACGTTGTCCGGCTGGCTGGCGGCCCAGTTCTCAAGGTAAGGTTCGAAGGCGTAGCAGTGCGGACAGCCGTACCAGAAGAACTCGATCACCTGGACCTGGTTGGGTCCGGCGTCGGTCGGCTGCACCGGCACGACCAGCCGGTAATTCTCGCCTTCCTTGAACTGCGGCTGGGCGGGCGCGGCGCAGGCCGCCGCGGTCACGGCGAATGCCATCAATAACCCGACCAGAAGCTTCATGCTGCTAGTGCGGCTATGCCGCGGTCGCGCGCCTTGTGCTTGAAGCGCACAGGCGTTCTGAACCCGTCAATATGACGTGGACGGATCACCTACTCGCCGGCAGTCTGTCCCGGGAGCGGGTTCACTGCCGCCTTGGCCGTGTGCAGGCCCTGCAGGTAAGACGCCACCGCCTCGATCTGCTGGTCGGTCAGATTCTTCGCAACGGTGCGCATCATCGCGTGCGGATCATTGGCGCGCGAGCCGCTGCGCCAGGCCTTGAGCTGGCTGACCAGGTACTCAGCGTGCTGGCCGGCCAGACGCGGCCACGCGGCGGGCTGCATGCCGGCGCCGGTGGGGCCATGACAGGCAGCGCAGGCGGGAATGCCCTTCGACTGGTCACCGCCCATGTAGAGCGCATGTCCGGCCGCGACGAGCTTGGGATTGGCTGCGCCCGGGTCGATTTTCTGACTGGAGAACCAGGCGGCCAGATTCTCGATATCCTGGTCGCTCAGGCCGGCGGCTATGCCGTTCATGATCGCGTTCTTGCGCGCGCCGGACTTGAAATCGTGGAGTTCCTTGATGAGGTAGGCCGGGCCCTGCTCGGCCAGCTTGGGGAACTGAGGCGAGGCGCTGTTACCGTCGGCGCCGTGGCAAGCTGCGCACTGCGCCGCCTTCTGCTGGCCGGCCTGCGGGTTGCCCGGCGGATAGCCTGTCGCGTTGGCAGCGCTCGCGGCCGCCGTGTAGCCAAGCGCGCCGGCCATGGCCGCTGCCATCAGAACAGTCTTGATCACGTGTGAAAGCTCCCTTACCTAATCTAGCGGGCATGCCGCGAAGCGCGGGCAAAACAAAAGCGGTATTCTACCGCAGGGCCGTTCAACAATCATCAGCGCATCAGTATGAGCACCTACCAGCAAACGCGCTTTATGAAAAGCGCGGCGTCGCAGGCGTCCCTGCCGCCGGACACCGGAGTCGAAATCGCCTTCGCCGGCCGTTCGAACGTCGGCAAATCCAGCGTGCTCAACCGCATCGCCGGCATTCGCAAGCTCGCGCGCACCAGCAAGACGCCCGGTCGCACCCAACTGCTCAATTTTTTTGCGCTCGACGACGCGGCGCGGCTGGTCGACCTGCCGGGCTACGGCTTCGCGCGTGTGCCGCAGGCCGTGCGGGAGCGCTGGCGTGGCATGATCGAAAGCTACCTCGGCCGGCGCGAGTCGCTGGGCGGGCTGTTTCTGATCATGGACATCCGCCATCCGCTCACGGCTTTCGACCGGCAGATGCTCGACTGGTTCCTGCCGGGCGGCCTGCCGGTTCACATTCTGTTGAACAAGGCGGACAAGCTGAGCCGCGGCCGTGGGCTCGCCTCCCTGGCGGCGGTGCGGCGCGAACTGCCGGAACAGGTGTCGGTGCAGACGTTTTCGGCCTTGAAAGGTGATGGCGTGGATGAAGCGCGCGCGAAGCTTGAAAAGTGGCTAGTCGCTGGTGGCTAGTGCTGAGTCAGGACTCCCGTTCGTGCTGAGCTTGTCGAAGCACTCTTGATTTCTGAAGAGCCCTTCGACAGGCTCAGGGCGAACGGATAAAAGACATTTCTGTCCGCGCGCCAGCGGCTTCTTTCAGGCAAAAAAAACCCCGGTGTTAAAGGGGGGAAAACACCGGGGCAAGTTCACATCCGGCTTGGGGAAGACCGGATGGCTTGTCCGCTCAGGGAGGGGAGCGGACGAGCGTCATTGCGGCGCTCACAGTCATTAGTAAGGCGCCGCAACCAAAAGTTCAATGGGTCAAAGCTAAAAATTTAAAATTTTTTCGAACTGCGTCACTTTTTTGTTTCCATTCAAGGGTTTTCCCTCAAATTATTTTTTTGCCCAACTTCAGCATAGCACCTTTTCCGGCGACTGCCACCGTTTATATTAATGCGCTTCATCCCAATTCGTGCCGATGCCAACGTCCACTCGCAACGGCACTGCCAGGGTCGCAGCCGATTCCATCAGCCGGGTGGCCTCTGCGCGCAGTTCATCGAGCGCACCTTCGGCTACCTCAAATACGAGTTCGTCGTGAACCTGCATCACCATACGTGCATCGATGCCGGATTTGTCGAGCCAGGCCTGCACCGCCAGCATCGCACGCTTGATGATATCGGCTGCGGTGCCTTGCATCGGTGCGTTGATCGCAGTGCGCTCGGCGTACTGGCGACGCTGGCCGTTGCGCGAGTTGATGTCCGGCAGGTAAAGGCGGCGGCCGAACACCGTTTCGACGTAGCCTTGTTCGTGGGCCAGCGCGCGCGTGTTGTCCATGAAGCGCTTGACTCCCGGATAACGGTCGAAGTAGCGGTCGATATAATCCTGCGCCTGACCGCGGTCGATGCCGAGCTGGCGGCCGAGGCCGAACGCGGACATGCCGTAGATGAGGCCGAAGTTGATCGCCTTGGCGGAACGCCGCTGATCGTTGCTGACCTTCTCTGGATCGAGGCCGAACACTTCGGCCGCGGTGGCGCGATGGATATCCTCGCCGGTCGAAAACGCTTTTTGCAACGCGGCGTCTCCGGACAGGTGCGCCATGATGCGCAATTCGATTTGTGAATAATCGGCCGCCACGATCTTGCAGCCCGGCGGCGCAATGAACGCCTGACGAATCCGGCGGCCTTCGGCCGTACGCACCGGGATGTTCTGCAGGTTCGGGTCTGACGACGACAGCCGGCCGGTTGCCGCGACCGCCTGATGGTACGAGGTGTGTACGCGGCCGCTGCCCGAAAAGACGCATTCCGGCAGCCTGTCGGTATATGTCGATTTGAGCTTGCTTAGCGCGCGGTAGTCGAGAATCACCCGCGGCAGATCGAATTCGGCGGCGAGTTCCTGCAGCACGTCCTCGGCGGTGGATGGCTGGCCTTTGGGCGTCTTGCGCAGCACCGGCAAGCCCAGCTGCTCGAAAAATATCTGCTGCAACTGCTTCGGCGAACCCAGATTGAACGGGCCGCCTGCGAGATCGTGCGCCTCCCTTTCCAGCGCCGCCATCTTCGTGCGGATTTCGCTGCTCTGCACGTTGAGCATGTTGCAGTCGACCAGCACGCCGGTATGCTCCATCTTGAACAGTACGCGCGCGAGCGGCATTTCGAGCTCGGTGAGCAGTGCGGCCATCCGAGGTTCCGCTTTCAGCCGCGGCCACAGTTCGCGGTGCAGCTTGAGCGTCACGTCCGCATCTTCGGCGGCGTACTCGGTGGCCGCGTCGATATCGACCTCGTCGAACCGAATCTGCTTCGCACCCTTGCCGGCCACGTCTTCGTAATGAATCGTTTCGAGCCCCAGGTACTTTAGCGCCAGCGAGTCCATGTCGTGACGGCTGGCGGTGCTGTCGAGGACATAGGATTCAAGCATCGTATCGAAGGCGATGCCGTTGAGTTCGATGCCGTAGCGCGCGAGCACGTGGGCGTCGTATTTCATATGGTGCCCGACCTTGGCCTGCGCCGGGTCTTCCAGCAGCGGCTTCAGTTTTTCCAGCACGGTCTCACGATCGAGTTGTTCCGGCGCGCCGGGATAATTATGCGCGACCGGTACGTAGGCCGCTTGGCCAGGCTCGATCGAAAACGACAGCCCGACGAGCTCCGCCTGCGTGTAATCGATGCTGGTGGTTTCGGTGTCGAACGCGAACAGCGCCGATTTGCGCAGCCGGTCGATCCAGCGCTCGAGCGCGTCGAGCGTCAGCACCGTTTCATACTCCCGCGCGGCTTCCGCCGCGGTTTCGGTCGGCAACTCCTTCAGCCAGCTCGAAAAGCCGAGATGCACATAAGTCTCGCGTAGCGTCTCGATATCCGGCGCGCACGCGACCAGGTCTTCCGGCTTGAATTCCAACTCGACATCGCAGCGAATCGTCGCCAACCGGCGCGACAGTTCAAGCTGATTGATGTTGTCGCGCAAACTCTCGCCGACTTTGCCCTTGATCTCCTCGGCGTGCGCGATGATGCCGTCGAGCGAGCCATATTCGGCCAGCCATTTGGATGCGGTCTTCGGTCCCACCTTGGGCACGCCGGGAATGTTGTCCGAGGTATCGCCTACCAGTGCGAGGTAGTCGATGATGCCTTTCGGTCCGACGCCGAACTTTTCCTTGACGCCGTCGGTGTCGAGGATCGTGTTGCTCATCGTGTTGATCAGCGTCACGTTGCGGTCGACAAGCTGCGCCATGTCCTTGTCGCCGGTCGAAATTACGACTTTGAGGCCCGCCTCCGACGCTTGTCGCGCCAGCGTGCCGATCACGTCGTCCGCCTCGACGCCCGGCACCTGCAAAAGCGGCCAGCCGCGCGCCCGGATAATCGTCTGCAGCGGCTCGAACTGCGCCGACAGGTCGTCCGGCATTGCCTCTCGGTTCGCCTTGTACTCGGCGAACAGCTCGTCGCGAAACGTCTTGCCACGCGCGTCGAACACCACTGCAATATGTTCCGGCTGGTAATCGTTGACCAGCTTGTTCAGCATGTTGACGACACCGTACACTGCGCCCGTCGGCTCGCCGGCCGCGTTCGCCAGCGGCGGCAGCGCGTAAAAGGCACGATACAGGTACGATGAGCCGTCGACGAGGACGAGAGTTCTGGCTGTTGTCATTGCGGCGGTATGGTCGCGGGTTGCGGGAGCGTGGCAGTCGCCGGTGCGGGCGTGGCAGGATGGGCCGCCGGCGCCGGTTTTGTCTGCGGCAGATACAGCGGCCCCTTCTGCCCGCACCCGGCGAGCAAACTTATGAGTACCAGTGGTGCAAAAAGGCGCAGCAGGCGCATGACGCTTCCTCGGAACCAGGTAAAAAACGAGAGTATAAGGTATTAAGCTTCCTGACCCTCTCGCACGGAACCATATGATGAATCTGGGGACAAGCGGTTGGCTGTATCTGGCGGTGATCGTAATCGCCGCGTTCGCACTGCTGGTTATCCTGTCCGGCCTGTTGCGCTTCCGCCGCCGCCAACTGGTCCGCGGCTCGCTGCAAACCTTGAGCGGCTGCTGCATTGCGCTCATAGCCGCCCTGGCGCTGCTGATCGGCCTCAACCTGCTCACCTGGCAGCGCTTTACCAATGAGCGGCCGGTGGCCAAACTGAGCTTTACGCAACTGGGGCCGCAGCAATTCGCGGTTGATCTGCATTTTCCCGACGGCCGCGACCGGCGTGTCACGCTGCGCGGCGATGAGTGGCAACTCGACGCGCGCATCCTCAAATGGAAAAGCGTCGCGACGCTGCTGGGCTTCGATCCGCTCTATCGCGTCGAGCGTATCCACGGTCGCTATGACAACCTGCACCAGGCGCAGACCGCACCGCCGAGTGTGGTCGGCTTGAGCGACCCGAAAGGGATCAGCCTCTGGAATCTGGCTCATAATGAAGCCGGCTGGCTGCCATTCATCGACGCCAGCTACGGCAGCGCCACCTATCTGCCGATGACCGACGGGGCCCGCTACCAGGTGTGGATCAGCAACACCGGCCTGCTTGCGCGGCCGCTGAACGAGAAGGCTCAGCGGGCGGTGGGAAGCTGGCAATAAGAAGAGATCGACAAAGATGACGAACAGGAACCTGGTAACGGCCGTGCTGATGCTGGTACTGCCGACGGCGGCTTTCGCCGCCGCCACGCCGGCTTCAGCCGACAACACGACCGTGCAACGCACGTTGATTCATCTGGAGCACATGTGGGTGAACGCCCTTGAGCACCACGACGTCGCGACGTTGCGGCGTATCCTGGCGAACGACTTTCTCGACACGTCGTATAAAGGGCAACTGCGCACCAAGGCGGATCAACTGGCCGGCCGTGCCGCGCCCGGCATCGCGTCGGAGCGGCTGAGCGACCTCAAGGTGCGGGTGTTCGGCACAACGGCGATTGTCACCGGCCTCAATACGATCACCGGCAAGCCGCATGCTTGGACGGCACGTATCCGGTTCACCGACATCTTTATAAAGCGCGGCGACCATTGGTGTGCCGTCAGTGCGCAGGAGACGCTGGTCAAGGCGCCGGATCGGCAGCCTTCCGGCTGATCAGCATCAAATCCGCGCCGACACGCACCGTATCGGCAAAGATAAGCTTGCCGTCGGGCGATACCGAAATGCCGGAGCCGGACGCCAGCGTTCGCGGCAGCGCCACAATTTGACGCGATTGTCCGGACGCCGGATCGTAGACAGCGAGTACAGGCGTGTCTTTTGGGCCGCGGCGGATATACCACAGGCGGCCGTCGCGCATTGTCCAGGCCATGTCATCGCGAGCAGCGAGATCCGACACCACCATCCGCGGCTGCCCGCCGATCACCTGATGCCAGACGCCACTTTCGTCGACGCGCGAAAAGTACACGGACCCGTCGCTGGCAGGCCACGCAAAAAAGCCGCCGCCGAAGGTGATCTGGCTGGCCTTGCCGCCGGCGGCCGGCATCCGCCAGATATTCCATTGGCCGCCGTGCCGCGCCGAAAAATAGAGCCAGCGGCCATCGGGCGAGAAGTGCGGGAAGCGATCGTTCCCGCGGCCCGATGTCATCCGCCGTGGCGGTCCGCCGTCCGCACTGATCCGGTAAATGTCGATGTTGCCGTCCGCGGCCGCGGCATCAAAGACGATAGCGCGTCCGTCGGGCGACCAGGCGGGATTGCTCACGAGCGGCCCGTTGAAATGAGTCAGGCGCAACGGATGGCTGCCATCGCGATCAGCGGTCCAGATTTCCATTGCACCACTTCGTGTCGACGCGAACGCAATTCGTTTGCCCGACGGCGACACCTGCGGTTTCCAGTCCCAGCGCGTCGTCGCCGTAATTTGCCTGGGCGGCGTTGCGGGTGCACGCAGATCGAGAGAAAACAGATCGGTCTGGCAGGCGCAGGTCGTGTACACCAGGTGCCGGCCATCGCGGCTCATCGCCGGCATTTCCGCATTGCCGGTCGGCGCGTTGATTCGTTGGGGACTCCCGCCGCGTGCGTCGACACGCCAAAGCGTCTGCATGCCGCCACGGTTGGACGCGAAGATGAGGAAGCGGCCGTCGGCGCTCCAGGTGACGCCGGCAATGGAGCGATTATCGTGCGTGAGCCTTCTGGCCGTGCCGCCGGCAGTTGGAATGACGTAAAGATCGTCGACGTCCATGGCGCGGGCGCGGATGAAAGCCAGCGATTGTCCATCCGGCGAAAACACCGGATCGAGATCGCCGGCGACGGCCTTCGATGGATGCGTCAGCAACCGGGGCCTGCCGTCGTGCAGCGGCACTAGACTCAGACCCCGCTGGCCGGGGGCCGTCAACGCCAGGGCGTCGCCCGTCGGTGCCCAATCCAGGCTTGTGGCGTGCGCCGGATTGCAGGCGGCAGCGTGGCGGGGCGTCCCGCCCAGCGCGGACACTACGAGCACTTCGCACTCGGCTTCGGAACGGCGCACAAAAGCGATCCGGTTGCCATCCGGCGACCAGACCGGGCGCAAATCGTCGCCCGGACCATTACTGATCCGCAAGCGCGACGGCGAGTCCAGCGCCTGCACATAGATCCGCCACCGCGAAGCCGCGTTTTTTCGCCAGACAAAGGCCACTCTTCCGCCATCGGGAGACAGCGCCGCTTCGATTTCGCTTCCGGGCAGGGACGTCAGCGGTCTCACCCGAATCGAAGCGCCGCTCAGCAAACCTTTGGGCCGATTTGCGTAAACGCCGACGCCGACAGCTACCGCGAGCACGGCAGCTATCGAGAACCACATCGTCCAGCGAGCTTTCCGGCGCGTCCGGCTTCCGTTGGCTTCAATGCCGGCTTCCGCGCTCGACTTGACCGTAAGGCGATAGCCGACTTTCGGAATCGTCTCGATCGAAGCCGCCTGATCGAGCTCTTTCGCCAGCACTTTGCGCAAACGCGAAATCGCGCGATTCAGCGCATCGTCGGTCACATACTCGTGTCCCCATACGGCCTGCATCAGCGCGTCGCGCGTCACCGGCTCTCCGTGGCTGCGCAGCAGGCACACCAGCACCTGCATCGTGCGGGGCTCGAGCCGGACTTCCAAGCTGTCGCGCGTCAGCCGGCTGAGCCGTGCATCCAGATGCCAGCCCGCCAGATCGACCGCGTCGGTCGAGGTGGCTTCAGTGGAGGCGAAGGCTTGATTCATGCGGTATTGGTGTGCGCCGGAAGGCGATCATTCCGTTTCGTCAGGATTTTGTCAGAAAAAGTTCGGCTTTTCATCAGGCGATTTGCGCCGCCGGCCGGTAGGGTGCGTGCAGCAACAGCATCCAACCTTCTGGAGGTCGCATGTATAGAACTAAATCGCTCTTCGCGGTTCTTGTGCTCACGGCCGCCATTTCGCCCGCATTCGCGGGCGGCCTGGTCGGCCCGGGTGTTATTTCGACCGGGCTGAAAGAAACGTCCGCGGCGCTTACGCCCGACGGCCGTACCCTTTACTTCATGCGCTCCGATTTTGCCGAGGCCGATGACACGATCATGGTGTCGCACCGTCGAGGCGGCCAATGGTCAAGGCCGCAAGTGGCATCATTTTCCGGCCGCTGGCACGACTCTGAACCGACGCTGACACCCGACGGCCAGCGCCTGTACTTTGTATCCAATCGGCCCGTTGTTCCGGCCGGCACGCCGGTGACGATCACCTTTCACGGCCACAAATACCCGGGGACCAACCTCTGGTATGTCGAGCGCCGGCACGACGGCAGCTGGGGCCGGCCGGTACACGTGGACGGTGCGCTCAACGACGGCGCCATGATCTACAACCCGTCGATCGCGAAAAACGGCGACATCTATTTTTCCGCCCACCGCCCGGATTCCGGTGCCTTCTACCAGATTTACGTCGCACGCCGCACCGATACCGGTTACGCCACACCGCAGCGGCTGAATCTTGGCAGTATCGACCACAACCGCATGGACCCGGCTATCGACCCGGAGGGCCGATTCCTCATCTATGCCGGTAACGAAGGCGACTCCGCCGGCCGCGCCGATCTCTACATCGCGTTTCGGAACGCCGACGGCAGTTGGGGCAAGCCAGAACGGCTGCCCGGCGACGTGAACAGCAGCGCGCTCGAAAACGCGCCGGCGCTCGGCCGCAAATTCGGCGTGCTCTACGTGTCGAGTTCGCGCCGCGACAAGGTCCATTTCCCGAAGCCGCGCGACGATTACGCCTCGCTGCAGAAAAGACTGCACGCGCCGCTCAACGGCTCGCGCAACATCTGGCGCTTCGACATTTCTGCCGTCCTGCGTGCGCGCGGTGTCGATCATTCATAAGCCAACGGGAGATACGACCATGCGACCCACCTTCCGGAAATCCATCGTCCTTGTCATCGGGATACTGGCGATCGCAGCCGCCACGCACGCGGCGCCTGCCACGACTTCGTCCCCAGCGATTTTTGCGGACCCGCCCACTGTTTTTGCTCCAGGCATCATTTCACGCGCCTCGCACGAAGCGGCCCCTGCGTTCACTCCCGACGGACGTACCGTTTACTTTCAGCGTTCCACGCCATCCGAAAGCACGATATTGGTATCGCACCACGTCAACGGCCATTGGTCGAAGCCAGTCATCGCTTCCTTCTCCGGGAAGTGGAGTGACATGGAACCGGCCATGGCACCGGACGGATCATATTTGATCTTCTCTTCCAGCCGGCCGATCGCGCCGGGCGGAGCGCCGATTGACGGCTTTTTCAACGGCAAGCGGCACCCGGGCCAAGGCGGCAACCTGTGGCGCGTAGACCGCCACGGTAACGGCTGGGGCAAGCCGTACCGTCTACCTGCCATCATAAATTCCGGTACGAGTGTGTTCGCGCCATCTATCGCCGGAGACGGCAGTCTGTATTTTATTCATCCGGATAAAAGTACCGGCCATTTTCGCCTCTACAGATCGCAGTGGCGCAATGGGCACTACCTGCCGCCGGCGCCGCTGCCCTTCAGCACCGGAGCAACCACGGATGTCGATCCGGCCGTGGATCCGGACGAGCGGTTTCTGGTCTTTGGTTCCGGACGCAAGCCAGCCGCCAGCATCGATTTGTTCATCGTGTTCCGCGGCAAGAATGGCTGGGGCAAGCCGGTGCACATGGGCACCATCGTCAATTCGCCGGGATCGGATGCCGAGCCGCGTCTGTCGCCGGACGAGCAAACGCTTTACTTCTCAAGTGAACGCTTGGTGCCAAGCCATTTCCCGCGCACGCGCCAGCAGGCGGAACGCGACAACGCGGCCGCATCCGTCTGGAATAACGGGCAGTACAACATCTGGAAGACGCCG
Source organism: Gammaproteobacteria bacterium (assembly GCA_035708085.1). Taxonomy (GTDB): domain Bacteria; phylum Pseudomonadota; class Gammaproteobacteria; order Natronospirales; family DASSBR01; genus DASSBR01. The sequence continues at coordinate 22,056 of DASSTE010000045.1, forward strand.
CTGGCGCCATGGGTTTGCCACGCGTGACAGGGCATTTCACAATGTGTTCCCTCGTACCTAGAAAGGCCATCGCTTTTCCTGCGCTGCTGCTGATTTCGGCATCTCTACTCGCGGTGGCGACTGCACTGGCGGCACCTGCTGAAGCTTCGCATACGGCGCTGCAAGACAGCCTCAGGCCGCTCCTGTTCTTTAGAGGCTACTGGTCCTGCGCAGGTCGATTTGCGAACGGCAAGGCTATTAGCTCACACGAAGTATCCACCCCGATCCTGGACGGCCACTGGCTGAGGATGCGTCACGTGGACAATCCGCCGCATCGTTACAAGGCACTCGAACTGTGGCGATACGATGCGGCCGTCAACCGTTTCCGCGTACTCATATTCGACAACTCCGGCGGCGTACGCCGCTACGTGTCGCCGGGCTGGCAGAACGACACGCTCATTCTGAACAACACGGCGACCAGCGGCTATATCGACCGATTTGTATTTAAGCGCCATGGGAATGCCAATTACCGCGTCACCTATGCCGCCAAAACCGGCGCCGGAACATGGAAAACCGGCGACACCCTGATCTGCAAGCGAGTCAGCTCATGAAGATATGTTTAATCACTGTTTTGCTCTTCCCCCTCGTAGCCCCCGGCTTTGCCGGTGCACGCCCGGCTCACGGCTATTTGAAGCCGAAGCTCAAGGTCGGCGAACACTTGACAACCGTCTTCTCAAAAGCTGTATCAATCAGCGGGCAGGGATTCGAATCGTACGTGCGCAGAGTCAGCGGAACGGCAGACTATGTAGTCGAGAAGGTCGCTTCAGACGGTGTCGTCTTTAACGAGACGTGGCGTGTCGATGGTAATTCGAGCGGCTCGGCTAAAATCAAACTGCTCAAAGACGACATGACGTACTGCCGGAAAGGTCACTGCAGAATCGACCGTGAGACCAGCGGGCTGGTGTTCAATCCGCTGCTGTGGGGAGACCCGCCGGCAAACCTGCATGCGGGGGTGACATGGGCGGCGACGATCTCACGTCCGTGGGAGATTGGCCCACCCGGGGTCGAGCACGTTCGCGTCCTGCGCGCCGATCCGGTCAATCATCAAGTCACGCTGGTTCGCGAGGGTAGCGGCGACGGCAAGTCGCTGGACGACCAACGTCTGAAGACAATCACCATTACCACCAGCACCGGAAAATCGATCAAGGTCTCGGTCATCCCGGGCAAGACACACTGGAGTGGTTACACGACGATTTGCAACGGCATTATTGTCGGCGACGAAATTATGGTGGAGCGCGACGTGACGCTGGTAACGCAGTCCGGTACAAGATTCCATGGCAAGCAACGCGCCTACACGCTGCTCAACCTGGCAAGCGATATCATGCCGAACAAGCATCATGGATAATGCTTCCGCACCAATAGGAAAGGCGGCGTCACGGACTCACGCGGCAAGATTTGATGGGTACCACAACGGCTGATTCATGCGCCTACAAGGACTTGCTCAAGTCATTCATCACCGAGGAAGGCATTGGAAATAAGAGCCTTCGCAATCAGGAAACGCGGCGAAGCCGCGACACCTTTCACTTATCATAGGGCTGTTGGTCGAAACGATGTATTGGTGCGCATTACGCATCGCAGCATCACGAGAGGGGACATTCAGTTCATCGATAATGACTGGGGCGACACGCAGTTTCCACTCATTCCCAGCTCGGAGATCGTAGGGTACGTCGAGCAGACGGGTCGCAATGTCGCCGAGTTGACGATCGGCGATCGCGTCGGCATTGGATTCCAGCTCGGGGCTTGCTTCGAGTGCTCCTCGTGCCTCCGGGGCGTAGAGCAATTCTGCCCACATCAGACGGTCATTGGTGCCAATGCCTATGGCGGACTCGGTGAGCATATCGTCGTCGATAGCAGGTTCGCATTCCGGCTTCCGTTGCGGCTCGATTCGGCTCCAGCTACTCCGTTGCTTTCGTCAGGTCTCACAGTGTACTCAGCGAGTGCCCATGCCCAACTTCGTCCTAATGCAAGCGTCGCAGTCCTCGGCATCGGAGGCCTCGGGCGCTTGGCGCTCCAGTTTCTGCGGGCCATGGGGCACCGGGTGTCGGCGTTTTCTCACTCACCCGAGAAGCGAGACACGATTCGGCGATTAGGAGCGGACTATATCGACAGCTCAAACGCGGGATCCCTGAAAGCTTGCCGCGCGAAGTTCGACTTTATTCTCTCCACGCTAAATGTTCCCTTCGACCTGGGTTCGTATCTCAGGATGCTCAGGCCCGAGGGTCAGTTGTGCTTTGTGGCCGCGCCTCTGCAACCTCTTTCGTTTCGAGCTGGCTTGTTGTACGACTATGGCCGACGATGTATCCGAGGTAGTTACATAGGCAGCCGCACGGACTGCGTGCAGATGCTTGAGTTTGCGGCGACCCACGACATTCTGCCCGATATTGACGTCATGCCGCTTCCGCAGTTGAACGAAGCGATTAATCGTGTCCGTAATAAGAATATTTCGACAGCGCTTGTCCTGGAGTCTCCGAACGTCGATTCCTTATTGATCGGCACGCGCGGCTGAGGAGTATGGGCGCCACTCACCAATGATTGACTACGACTCCGAGTTGCGCCGTCACCACGCCGCGTTCCGCGCCGCTTGCCGCATTGGTCGCAGGGACAATATCCTCGACATAGAATGCGGCGCCGGCGAAACCACGCGAGACGCGGCGCAAACCGCAAACGAGGGACGTGTCGTCGGGATAGATCACTCGGAAGAAATGATCCACCGTGCTCGCGCACTCACTCTCGCGGACAACCTGGGGAATGTGGATTACGTGTGCGCCGAAGTCGAGCGGCATTCGTTTTCACCGCACCAATTCGACATCGCGATCAGCCGCTTTGGGACAATGTTCTTCCGCGATCCCGTTTCAGCATTCAGCAATATCCGCCTAGCGCTCCGCTCTGTCGGGCGTCTGGTGATGATCGTATGGCAGGATCGCGAGCAAAACGAGTGGGCGGTGGCGATCCCGCGTGCCCTCGCAGGCGGCGAAGTGGCGCCAGTCAACGATTCTAGAGCCCGGCAACCGTTCTCCCTCGGAAATACGCTTATAGTGCAGCACATCCTGCGCACAGCAGGATTCATCGACGTGACCTTTGATCAGGTGCACGAACCAGTGTATTACGGCCCCGATACCGATAGCGCACTTGCGTTCGTATCGAAATTCGTGCTGGTGCAGGAAACGCTCAGAACTTTGAACGGCAGCAATCGAGAGCGCTCACTAGATAGACTACGAAGCCTTCTTGCGACGCATACTACGAGAAGCGGCGTGTGGTTCGACTCGAGTGCCTGGATTGTGGCCGCTCAATGCCCGTAGGATTTGCCATCACGAAATTTTCGCTTCGCGACATGGGCTATCGGGTGACGCTGAACGCACCGCAGCAGCTGCTATACAACGGGCAGAGGTGGATTGAGGTAAACGCTCACACTGCCAAAGACATGTAATGCGGGTGCACGCTGCTCGATTTAGCGACGAATACCAAGTCGAACGATTATTGCGGATAATGCCTTCGCACCAAAAATTCGTGTACGCGTTTTATCCGGGGCAGAGCGCCCATCAGGCACCGGATTTAGATTTATGCTGCAACCATAGGCATGTTGGAAAATGATACAAAAGCAAATCCCTTTCCTTGTTTTCGCACTGGGTACGCTGTTGATTTCGTTTCATACGATGGGTCAATCGGCAACGCCGCCATCGCAAGGCGAGGCATTGTGGGTACAAGGCGGCCCATACCGCTTGTTCGCCCGTGCCTTTTCTAGCAAAAAACTTAGCTCACATCCCATTCTGGTGGTCGTTCTTCATGGAGATGGGCCTCCGCCATATGAACACCCAGGTTATCAATATATATTCGCGTCGAAAGTGGCTGGAACGAATCAGAACGTGGCCGCAGTCGGGCTGGTACGGCCGGGTTACACTGATCCGAAAGGCAATCATTCTGAGGGTGATATCGGGTATCGGGACGGGGACAACTGGAATGCCCGGGATACAGATGCGATCGCCGCCGCTATAGGCTAGCTCAAGCGCCGATACAAGGCGGAAAAGGTGATCGTCGCCGGCCATTCAGGGGGCGCAGCGATCACGGCAAATATCCTCGGGAGGCACCCCCGGTTGATCGATGCCGCCTTATTGGTGTCATGTCCGTGCGGTTATGTGAACGATTGGCGCCAGAGCGTGTTTCGCTTAACCGGGATGTCGCTGTTCAAAGGCAAACTCAAGGTTCCCTCGCTATCGCCAATCGCACAGATAAAAGACATGTCTGACCAGGTGCCTGTAGTTTTGATGACGGGTACTAAGGACAAAGTGGCGCCTCTCAAATTTGCCGAGCAATACCAGGCAAAGGCGACAAAAGCTGGCAAGAACGTAACGCTAATCAAACTCCAGGGCAGGCCGCACAATACTTTTTTGTACTCAAAGGTTTTTGCGGAAGTTGGCGTATTGATCCATATGCAAGAGAGCGGCAGCAGCAGCGGAAAACAGTAGGCAGTTGCTGAAAGCTGCCTGCGTTAGATTCAATTGGAGAACGCCATGAATGAGCTTGATCACGGTAAGCTTTTATGTGTGCAATGCGAGGATATTCCTTGGAAGCCATCGACCTTTGCTGCTGGAGTATTTGTCAAAGACGTTGCGGTTGCCGATGGCCTGGAAATGCAGATCGTCCGATTCGCGCCGGGCGCACGGCTTCCAGTCCATGAGCATGAATGTCCGGAGTTCCTTTATATTCTTGAAGGCGAACTTACTTTGGCGGGGGAGCGCCTGCGTCCGGGGTGGGCGAGTGTAGCTAGCCCGGGATCCGTGCATTCCGACGTTTATTCCGAAACGGGTTGTGTATTCGTGCTCATTGATCGCCCACTATAAATGCGTGAACCGGACAGGCAATCTGGGCACGTTCGAGCACGCCCCAGCACGCATCTATTGCTGAGGCTGCCGCTGCGAGGTGGCTGGATCCAGCCAAACCGCGCGGCCGTTCGGGGCATCTGACGACATGTTCAGCCACTAAGCTCGACTTTTGTCGAAATTCGGGCCTCCCAAACGACTGACAAGAGAAAGACGAGTGCATGGAGGAGAATGCAATGAACTACGTTGATGGTTTCGTGGTCCCGGTACCCGCGGACAAAAAGCAGGCCTATGTGGACAGCGCCAGAAAGGCGCTGCCGCTGTTCAAGCAATACGGCGCAATACGGCATGTTGAATGCTGGGGCGATGATGTGCCGGACGGCAAGGTCACCGACTTTCGCCGCGCGGTGAAAGCTGGAGACGGCGAGGTGGTCGTGTTCTCGTGGATTGAATGGCCCTCGAAAGAGGCGCGTGATGCCGGCATGAAGAAGGTGATGGAAGACCCCCGCATGAAAGAGATGACCGACATGCCCTTCGACGGCAAGCGCATGATCTACGGCGGCTTTCAGACAATCATGGACGGCTAGCAGGCTGTTGAAAAACGGCCTGCTAGTCCGGTACACGGACGTGCCGGCATTTTTCGATCACTGTAAGCGGTTGAAAAATGAAGAAAACTGGAAATCACATTTTCAGTTTTCGTGCTGAAAAGTCCCATGGATGGGCTTTTTCAGCACCCTGTTAGAGCCGCGATACAATAGCGTCGATGGCCGCACCGCAACGCAAGATCGTGCACGTCGACATGGACGCGTTCTACGCATCCGTCGAGCAGCGCGACGATCCGGCGCTGCGCGGCCGGCCGGTGGTGGTCGCCTGGCGCGGCGCGCGCTCAGTCGTCTGTGCCGCGAGCTACGAAGCGCGCCGCTTCGGCATTCACTCGGCGATGCCCGCCGCGCGGGCCGAGCGGCTGTGCCCGCAGGCCATCTTCGTGCCGCCGGACTTCCCGCGCTACAAGGCCGTGTCGCGGCAGGTGCGGGAGATTTTTGCGCGCTACACGGACCTGATCGAACCGCTGTCGCTCGACGAGGCTTACCTCGACGTCACCGCGCCCAGGCGCGCCTTGCCATCGGCAACCGCGATCGCGCAGGCCATTCGCAAGGAGATTCGCGCGGAAACCGGCCTGACCGCCTCGGCGGGGGTCGCGCCGAACAAGTACCTTGCGAAAATCGCGTCGGACTGGCGCAAGCCGGACGGGCTCATGGTGATCCGGCCGGCGCGCGTCGAGGCATTCCTGACGCCGCTCGCGGTTGGCAAATTGCCCGGCGTCGGCAAGGTCACGAACGGCAAGCTCGCCGAAATGGGCATTGCCACAATCGGCGACTTGCGCGCGGTGCCGGCCACCACGCTTGAACAGCGCTTCGGCCGCTGGGGACGGCGGTTGTACGAGCTCGCGCGCGGCATCGACGACCGGGCGGTCGAGCCGGACCGGCCGACATTACAGGTCTCGGCCGAAGATACCTTCGAGCACGACCTGACGCTCGATCAAATTGAACCGCATATCCGCCGGCTGGCAGGAAAGACTTGGGCCGCCGCGAGGCGCGAGGAAGACCGAATCGCGCGCACCGTCATACTCAAGTTGAAGACCGCCGATTTCCAGATCCTCACGCGCAGCTTTACGCCGCCGGCATATCCGGCTTCGGCCGCGGACGTAGCGGACCTGGCGTGCGCGCTACGCGCGCGGGTCGAGCGCCCCGCTGACGACCTCTACCGGCTGGTCGGGGTCGGCCTGTCGGGCTTCGTGGATCGTGAAGATTTCGCGGTGCAGGAGGAGTTGTTCGACATCGGCCGCTATTCGTCGGCAGCGCCTTCGATCTAGCGCCGCCAGACCGCCGCACCTACAATGGCGGTTTTCATCGGCCCGCCCGGGCCGCAATCCCCGATGGAGAGTCACATCATGGCCAAAGCAAGCGCCCGCCACATTCTTGTCGATAACGAAAACGTCTGCCAGGACCTCAAGACACAGATCGAGGGCGGCGCCGACTTCGCCGAAGTCGCCCGCAACCATTCCACCTGCCCGTCCTCCGCGCGCGGCGGCGAGCTCGGTGAATTCGGCCCCGGCCAGATGGTCCCCGAGTTTGACAAGGTCGTCTTCAGCGCCCCCGTCGGCGAAGTGCAGGGTCCGGTCAAGACGCAATTCGGCTACCACCTCGTGGAAGTGACCCGCCGTACCGATTAGCGGCATCGCCTGAAACAAGATAAACGGCCGGAGTTACGCGGCGGCGCCAGGCGCCGCTGCTGGCAATCTGCACTATGGATTCGGCATGAGTGCTTGCCGAAATTAAAGCACCCACGTTGCTGTTGCTAGCTGAACCTGCGATGGCATATTTGCCGTCCGGGCTCATGGCCGCGCGCGCAGCCTGTGTGCCCGATATTGGCATCGAACATGTGGCCGGCCCGCATCGTCTGCACGTTCGGTGTTCGCACGAGGTAGCGAAGCGGTTGCTGCGTCAAGGCCGCGCTCCGGCCTCAATGACATACGCCCATTGATTGTGCCAGAAGTAGGTGTACGGGAACCGGTGAAAAGCGACTTTGCCGAAGCCGGCGGCTTCAAATGCGGTGACGAGCTCGGAACGCCTGTAGCAGTTCGCCTGCCACCATTTCTCGATCAGAAATTTCGTAATCAGGTTCTTGCGGGTGATGACGAGCAGCAGCCGGCCATCCGGCGCCAGCCGCGCGCGCAGACCGGCCAGGGCGGAGGCAAGTTCGGCTCCGGGGATGTATTCGAGCATCGCAACCGATACGACCAGGTCGTAATCCGTCCAGTCCGCCGGCAGCGATTGCAGTTTGAGCACGTCGGCCTGTCGGATTTCGACATGGGCGATCGCTTGTTGCGCGAGCCGCTGCTCGAATCGCGACAGCATGGCCGGCGTCAGGTCGAATGCGTTGACCTCGCGGTGACCAAAGCCACGGCGCCGGAGCGCGTCCAATAGCGCGAAGGTCGCGACACCGGTGCCGCAGCCGGCATCCATGATCCGCATATCGTCACGCAGCCATTCGCAACGCTCGAAAAACGCCTGATACGCCTGTGGAGACAGAAACCCGGCGGTGAACCGTACGTAGGCATCGAGCTTGTCGGAGTAAAGCTGCCTCGCATCCACGGCCTTGTCCATTCAACACAGCCCGCCATTCACCGACAGCACCTGTCGGGTGATGTAGGCCGCGGGTTCGCTGAACAGAAACGCCACCAGCGCGGCGACTTCCTCCGGCCGGCCGGCGCGGCCCAGCGGGATGTGTTTGAGCATTTCGTCGGTCGGCGCGCTGTCCGCCATGCCGGTGTCGATCAGGCCGGGCGCGACGCAGTTGACGGTGATGCGGCGGCTCGCGAGTTCCAGCGCGAGCGCTTTGCTGGCGCCGATCGCGCCGGCCTTGGCGGCGCTGTAATTGGTCTGGCCGCGATTGCCGATCAGGCCGGAGACGGACGCGATCGTGACGATGCGCCCGCCGTCGCGCAGCCGCACCAGCGGCATGACGAGCGGTTGCAGCACGTTATAGAAGCCGCCGAGATTGGCGCCGATGACGCGGTCCCAGTCTTCGCCCGGCATCGCCGGGAAGGCGTTGTCGGCGGCGATGCCTGCGTTCAGCGCTACACCCCAATACGGCCCGTGCGTTGCCAGCTCCGCTTCCAGCGTCCGGCGGACGCCGTCGCGATCGGTCAGGTCGAAGCTCACAGTGTGCGCGGGGCTGCCGGCGGTAGCGATCTCCTGCGCCAGCGCTTCGGCCCGCGCAGAGTTGCGATGGTAATGCAGTGTGACGTCGAAGCCGTCGGCTGCGAGCGCGCGCGCGATCGCCGCGCCAATGCCGCCGCTCGCGCCGGTCACCAGAACGTGTCTGCGCGGCTGGTCGGTCATGGTTTCGGCTCCTTCAATGGTCGCAGCACCAGCGTCATGTGCGCCGGCGGAATGGTCATGACGATATAGGCCTTTGCCGGTGGTTTGGGTCCGGTCACGACATCCGCGACCAGGCGGCCGTGCGCGTACAGGTCGCGTTGCTCGCTATCGTGGCTCAACTTGAGCGTCAGGTTGTGCAGCCGCGGCCGGAGCGCCACGGGATCGGCGATGGCGAGTTCCAGCATCGCGACAATCAGGTCCGGATGCACGCGCGCATCCTGCGGCGCACTGGTGACGCTGTGCCCGTCCCAGGTGATCGTGAACAGGCCGGCGCCGAACAAGCTCGACGCAGCGAGCCGCAATGCCTGGTGGTTGATCTGCAAGCGCCCCATGAACGTCTGCCGCTTGCCGTTGCGGCGGATCGTGACCAGGTGTGCCGCGCTCACCTGCGGCAGCGCCGCCGGCGGCAGCAGGCAGAAGTGGTTGTCGGGGCCGAGGCGGACGCAGCCGGCGGGTGGCAACGTCGCGCAGCCGGCGAGTAGCGTTGCCGCAAACAGCATCAGAACGTAGGAGCGGCCGCTGGCCGCGATGTTCAATAATCGCGAGCAGCGCTCGCTCCTACAGCAGGTTTCCGTCGGTTTCATGGGTTCTCCCGCTCCGGTGGCAAGGATAACGGTGCGCTCAGGTAGCTTGCCAGTATGCCGATCAGCGTCGCGAGACCGAACGCGGAAAGCGCGGGGATCTGGCTGAGCGACAGCAGACCGAACGACAGCAGCGTGGTCATCGCCGACAGCGTGACGGCGAGCGCGGGCGAACGCTCTCGCGCGCCGACCTCGCGCAGGAACACGGCATAGTCGCGCCCCAGGCCGAGGATCAGGATCAGCGCGACCACCACGAACACGTTCAGCGGCACACCGATCCAGCCGAGCGCCCCCAGCGTCACGCCGAGCGCGAGTAAGGGCGGCCACAGCATGCGGAGTGCTTCGCGGCGGCCGTAACGCCAGACGAGGATTCCGGAAATCAGCAGGTAGCCGATCACCACCAGCCAGCTTGCGCGCACGCGGATGCGCTCGAAGGTGTCGGCGATGCGTGCCAGCGGATCGACGAACTGCACATTCGCGAGGCCCGCGGCCGCCTGCCGGAGGGCGGCGGCGTTGAGATTGCTTTGGCCGAAAACCGTTGCCAGCAGCGCGACGCCGTCATTGGTGCGAATGACGAACTTGTGCAGGTCGGGTACGGCCGCAAACAGTTCCTGCGCCGTCAGCGGATCGCGCGGCGCTGCGTGCCAGGCGGTTTCGATGTGATCCCCGAGTGCCGGCGGCAGCCCCATTTGCGCGAACGCCGCGCGCAACTTCGCCGGCGACGCAAAAACGCTTTGCCACGCGACAAGACTCGCCTGCTGCCGCGCCGTCGACGGCAGAAATCGCGACAGCCCCACTGCATTGGCCTGCGGCAGTTGTTGCGCAACGTGCGCGAACAGGGTCTCTTCCCGCGCGAGCGCCTGGTTCAAGTCCGGCGCCTCGATCAGAAAGAATCCCGGCGGCGGAAAGCGGCCGAGGATCGTGCGAATGTGCTGATCGGTGTGCATCAGCCGCGGCGGAAAATGCTGCAACTCGCGCACGTCGTCGCTGGCGTGGAGAAAAAACCAGCCGGGGATGGCAAGCGCGAGCAGCACGGCCGGCATGATGTAGCGCCAGTGCGAGGGCCGGCAGGCGCGCGCAATGAAGCGTCGCGGCCAATTCACCGCCGGATGCGCGGCAACGGTCGGTGGCCGCGTCAGCGTGACCGGAAAGATCAACGCGACTACCAGTCCAGCCTCCAGCAGGCCCGCGACCGAGAACACGGCGATCTGCATCAGGGCGGGAAAGCCGGTGCCGGCAAGAAACGCGAATGCGAGCGCACCGGCGGCGAGCGCCACGCCCAGGCCGCCCCGAATCTTGCGCATCACGTTGCGCGGCGGGCTGCTGCCGAACCAGTATTCGGCGAAATACAGAAACGCGTAATCGATCGCGATGCCGAGCAGCGTGGTGCCGAATACCAGCGTCAGGATATTGATCGAGCCGAAGATCGCGATGACCGCGGCGGCGGCGGCCGCGACGCTGGCGACGAGTTGCAGCGCCGCGAGCACGTGCGGTGCGAAGCTGCGATACACGAACGCGATCAGCGCCATGATCAGCAATGTCGAGATCACCGTCAGCCAAATCGTTTCGGATTTGGCTTCCCGCCGCGCGGCATCGGCGAACAGCGGCGCGCCGGTGGCTTCGAAGCGGCAGTCCGCGCAGGCTTGCTGCACGGCGTTGCGCGCCTCACTGACCGCCGCGGCTGCGAGCGCCGACCCCTGCTTCGCGAATGCCGCGCCGCGCACTTCCAGGCGCAGCAGAAAGTAGTGCCGGCCGTCGCGCGTGGCGGACAGGAATGGCCCGTTGGGCAGAAAGTCGGGATACGGTCGCGGCAGGTCGGCCAGAAACTGCGTCAGGTAGCCGCCCGGGTCGCGGCCGTTTGCGCTGACCATGCCGGCCGGGCTCGCGAGCGATACTGCCACGTCGGTGGCCAGCGCTTTCGCGCCGCCACCGCGCAGGTGCTTCGCCTGGGCCGGATTGAGCAGGGCGAAATGATGCCGCTGAAAAACCCGCTGCGCCTGTTCGAACGTCTGTCCCGAATTTTCCGCCTGCAGACCCGCCGCGAGCATCGCGCGCCGCGCCGCTTCGGCGGCCGCACGCGTGTCGGCGGCATTGGTGCCGCTGACCAGCGCCAGCAGTTCATGGACGAAGGCGTTGCGGGTACGCTCGGTGGCCTGCGTGAGTGCTGCGGAGTCGTTCTGCGCCGGCAGCAGCGTGAGGATGTTGGTGTTGATCGGCTGGGCGAGATCCAGCCGCGACCAGGCGAAACCGCACAGCAGGCCCAGCGATATGGCCCAGACAAGCCATCGCGCCGCTTTGGACCAGCTCACGGTTTGTCGGTAACGGGCGTAAAGCGAATATCCATGCGAGCCCCCGACTTCTCCCTGATTTGCAGCCGCTCGGGACGCCCTGGCGCGGACTCGATCACTTCAATCCGCCCTATCACCTTCGCCAGCGCGCCAGGCTTCGGCGTCAGCGTGACGCGGGTACCAGTTTTTAATGGCTCCGCCTCGACGTTGAAATAGCGCTGCAACTGCGAGCGGTCGCCCGACAGCGTGCTGACGAAAATATGCTCGACCGCCGCGAGCCACGGCTTCTGGTCGGGATCGAGCTGACGCTTGGTGCCATCCGGCAGCTCTTCGCGTACCTGCCCGTCGTGCATCGCGAATAGGTAGTGATACGGCGATTTGATTTCCCAGTAAAAGCCGTGTGGATTAACGCGCATCAGGCCATGGCTGACGATCGGCGTGTCGAAGCCCGGTAACGTGCGCGTCTGCACGAAGGTTGCGGCGAAGGTGGCGGTGGGCGCGGCGCCGGCTTGTATGGGCACGGCAAACAAAAGCAGCGCAAAGGCAGCGGCAAACATCAGAACCCTCTCCCTGAAATTACTTCTCCTCATCCCGGCCTTCTTCCTGAGGGAGAAGGAGTAAATGGCCGTCGTCATCAGGAATTCCTTTGCAGCGCCGGATCGCGCCGCCGTCGCCGCCGCGTCGTCTGCGGCCGCGACGCCGGCGCGCCGTCACGCCAGATGTCATGGAAGTTGTACCACTGCAGCGGGTAGCGCCGCGCGTAATCGGCCAGCCGCCGCGCGTAGCGTTCCGCCCAGCCGGCGGCGCCGGCGCCGCGGCCGTCGCGCGGCAGGCGGATGCGTTCGGCG
>DASSTE010000046.1:0-63447 GCA_035708085.1 Gammaproteobacteria bacterium
CATGGCAACCACGACCGCTTTTAAGGATAATGAGAGCTTCGTTCATCGCTTCAGACTCCGATGCCGCAATACATCTACACCATGAATCGGGTGGGCAAGGTTGTGCCCCCCAAGCGCGAAATCCTGAAAGACATTTCGCTGTCCTTTTTTCCCGGGGCCAAGATCGGCGTGCTGGGCCTGAACGGGGCCGGCAAGTCGAGCCTGCTCCGGATCATGGCCGGCATCGATACCGAAATTAACGGCGAGGCGCGCCCGCAGCCCGGCATCAACATCGGCTATCTGCCGCAGGAGCCGCAGCTCGATCCGGCCAAAGACGTGCGCGGCAATGTCGAGGAAGGACTCGGCAGCGTCAAGGAAGCACAGGAACAGCTCGACGCGGTCTACGCCGCCTACGCCGAACCGGACGCGGATTTCGATGCGCTCGCGGCCGAGCAGGCCCGGCTCGAAAACATCCTGCAGGCTGCCGGCGGCCACAGCCTCGAACATCAACTCGAAGTCGCCGCCGAGGCGCTGCGGCTGCCGCCTTGGGAGGCGGACGTAACGAAGCTGTCCGGTGGCGAGCGCCGCCGCGTCGCGCTGTGCCGCCTCCTGCTGTCGTCGCCGGACATGCTGCTGCTCGACGAGCCGACCAACCATCTGGATGCCGAATCGGTCGCGTGGCTGGAGCATTTTCTCGGTGAATACAAGGGCACGGTCGTCGCCGTCACCCACGATCGCTACTTCCTCGACAACGTCGCCGGGTGGATTCTCGAACTCGACCGCGGCCACGGTATTCCGTGGGAAGGCAACTATTCGTCCTGGCTGGAACAGAAAGAAAAACGGCTCGAGATCGAGGAGAAGCAGGAGTCGTCGCGGCGCAAGGCGATGCAGGCGGAATTGGAATGGGTCCGGCAGAATCCGAAGGGCCGACACGCCAAGAGCAAGTCCCGACTCGCGCGCTTCGAAGAGCTGTCGTCGATGGAATTCCAGAAGCGCAACGAGACGCAGGAGCTTTACATCCCGCCAGGCCCGCGGCTGGGCGACGTGGTCGTCGAGGCCAGGGGCGTGCGCAAGCAGTTCGGCGACCGCCTGCTGGTCGACGATCTCAATTTCAATCTGCCGCCGGGCGGCATCGTCGGCGTGATCGGCCCGAATGGCGCCGGCAAGACGACGCTGTTCCGGATGATCGTCGGGCAGGAGCAGCCGGACGCGGGCGAGCTGCGGATCGGCGAGACGGTCAAAATCGCCTACGTGGATCAAAGCCGCGATGCGCTGGATGCGGACAAGACGGTATGGGAAGAGATTTCCGACGGCAACGACATCATCACCGTCGGCAGCTATGAGACGCCGTCGCGCGCCTATGTCGGGCGGTTCAATTTCAAGGGACCCGATCAGCAGAAGCATGTCGGCAGCCTGTCCGGCGGCGAGCGCAATCGCGTCCACCTCGCCAAGCTGCTCAAGAGCGGCGGCAACGTGCTGCTGCTCGACGAGCCGACCAACGATCTCGATGTCGAAACGCTGCGGGCGCTGGAAGAAGCCCTGCTTACGTTCCCCGGCTGCGCGGTGGTGATCTCGCACGATCGCTGGTTTCTCGACCGCGTCGCGACTCATATTCTCGCGTTCGAGGGCGACAGCCGGGCCGTCTGGTTCGAGGGTAACTACGCCGACTACGAGGCCGACCGCAAGCGGCGGCTGGGTGCAGATGCCGACACACCGCACCGGATCAAGTACCGGAGGCTCAAGACGACCTAGCGCGCGGACGCCTTTCGTGTACTATGCTTGCAGACGGAACAGTCGGTTTCGCCTGAACGAGAGGCTTCCCATGCGCAAGCAGATCGCTTTCCCCGTCATTCTGTCATGCGGCGCGCTGTTGCTGGCGCAGGCGGCGTTCGCCGCGCAACCGGATGTCAATGCCAGCTCGATCATCGAACACCACGCCGACAAGACCCTCGTCGGCCGGGTGTACAGCAAGGATTCGAAAAAGCCGCAGCTTCTGTACACCTTCAAACGAACGGCACATCGCGACGGGCCGTTGCTCAACGTGGTGCGCACCTACAGCTATCCTGACGGGCGCGTCGCGGCAGTCGAGAAGGCGACTTACCGCGACGGCAACCTCGTCGGCTATACGCTGGAGGAGAGGCAGATCAACGCGCACGGCAGCCTAAAGATCGACGGTAATGCATTAGCCGGCAAGGGGAAGGTCCACTTCAGCTACACCGATAACGGCAATACCAAGACCGGCGATGAGCAACTCAGCGGGCCGACCGTCATCAACGATGACATCACGGCCTACATGCAGGCGCACTGGAACGAGTTGATGGCGGGCAAGACGCTGAACGTGCGCTACCTTGTCATTCCGCGCCAGGAGACGGTCGGCTTCAGCCTGAGCAAGTCGGGGGAAGACAACTGGAACGGTCGGCAGGTGGTGAACGTCAAGATGGACCCGTCGAGCTTCATTATCGGTCTGCTCGTGGACCCGGTCTATTTCACCTTCGACAAAAAGACCGGCGAGATTATCCAGTACACCGGCCGCACGACGCCGATGATCAAACAAGGTGGCGACTGGAAGCCCCTGGATGCGGTGACGGCGTTGCAGTGGGTATCGACGGCGGCTGCGCGATCCCAATGAGGCACTTGTCAGCTCAGTCGCGCGCCATGCCAAGGGCCGCGATCTTCTGACGCAGCGCCGCGCGGCGGGCCGGATCGCCGGAAGCGTTCAGCAAACGCCGGTAGACCCGGCGCGCGTCGGCGATCAGGCCGGCCTTTGCCAGCGCGCCGGCGGCGTTATACCGGGCGGTGCGCGCCCACCGGTTCATTGACGCCGAATCCAGCGCCGTCGCCGACTGCAGATACAGCTTCGCCGCCGTCGCCTGCTTGCCCTGTGCCGCGTAAGAGTCCGCCAGCCAGAACAGCAGCTTCTGGCGCATCTCCGGCGGCGGCCGACGCGAAAGCAAAGCCCGGAAGAAGCGAACGGCGTCACGATCGCGGCCGATGGCCTGCAACGCAAACAGACTCGGTTGCAGGTCATCGAAGGAAAATGCCGCGCCGCTGCTTAACAATGCCGCGATGGCGTCGACACCGGCATCGGGTTTGCCGCCGAGAATGAATGCGCGGGCACGTTCGAGCCGCCATTGGCTCGCATCGGCATCCGGCGGCGGCTCATCCAGTGTCGCCAGCAGCTTCGCGGCCAGCCGCATCTGCCCGTCGGCGAGCGCATCATCCGCCAGTTGATATCGAACCGGCGCCGGCACAGCCGACGCCGACGCGAAATGCTGCGAGTGCAGATACAGTTGCCGCAGCAGCTCGTGTCCGTTGGACCGCTTTGCGAGCAAGGATGCCAGCTGCGCCTGCGCCTGAGCGCGGACGGCAGCGTCCGTCGCATGCAACGCAGCCGCAGCGAGCAGCGCCTGAGCATTGATCGGCTGGGCCTTGCCGGCTGCCGCAATCAGATCGGCCTGATCAGCCAGTCCCTGCTGATGGCCCAGCGTCTGGCCGAGCCCGAGCAGCGCCTGCCAGACGTCGTCGGCATCGAGCGCGAATGGCGGCTGGCGGTCGTACGCGGTCGCCGGAATCGTCACCGCCTGCTCCAGCAGGTCGATGCGCTCGGCCGGCTTCCGGTCGTCCAGCGCCGCTTCGGCGCCGACAATCAGTGCCGCCCGGCGTGCCGCCGGTGCATGGGCGCCGGCGGCAAATGCCCGGCACTGTGTAATAACGGCAGCGGGCTCCAGCTTGCCGGCGCGCAAGCCGCCCAGCCATTTGAGCGGCCGGGACGCGTCATCCTGTGTGTTCGCCAGCAACGCATAAGCCTGCGCCGGATCATGCTGAAGGATCGCAAGGCGCGCCTGCAGCCGATCCAGCCGGCCGTGCGGTGCGTCCGGATACTGCCGGCGGCGCGCCTTCAGGAGAGACATGGCCTGACTCAAACGGCCGTCGAGGATAAAGCTGCGGACCATGAGCCGATCGACCTGCGTCCAGGCCGACTTTCCATCCGCATTTGCCATCGTCAGCCGTGCCTGCAGCGCGCGGCGGGCGGCGGCGCCGTTCCCCAGCGCGAGTTGCGCTTCAGCCGCCTGCACCAGCGCCC
This sequence comes from Gammaproteobacteria bacterium, assembly GCA_035708085.1. Lineage (GTDB taxonomy): Bacteria > Pseudomonadota > Gammaproteobacteria > Natronospirales > DASSBR01 > DASSBR01. The sequence goes on from DASSTE010000046.1 coordinate 4,064, forward strand.
AGGCTCGCAGCGTCGCAGGCGCCGACCGGGGCAACGCGGCGACGCGCTTGACCACCGCCTGCCAGTCGCCTTGGGATTGGTAGATTTCGATGCGGACGCGTTCCCATTGCGCCCAGTCGGTGGGATTGTCTTGCGCTGCGGTTTCTCCGGCCGCCACTTGCTGCAGCGCGAGGTCGACGGCGCCGGTGCGCGCGATGGCGAGCGCCGCATGCGGCGCGGTTCCATCGGCAAATACGGCCGGGGCGACCAGCGCTGCGGCACACACTACCGAGACAAAAACGGGCGCTCGATGGCGCCCGTTTCCGCAACTGCCGTTCCGCATCATGCGGGTTAGATTTTTTCCTTGATGCGCGCGGCCTTGCCACGCAGGTCACGCAGGTAGTACAGCTTGGCGCGCCGCACCGCGCCACGGCGCTTGACCGTAATGTCGCCGAGGCTCGGACTGTAGGTCTGGAATACGCGCTCGACGCCTTCGCCATGCGAAATCTTGCGCACCGTGAACGTCGAGTTCAGGCCGCGATTGCGCTTGGCGATCACGATGCCCTCGAACGCCTGCATACGCTCGCGGTCCCCTTCCTTGACCCGAACCTGCACGACGACGGTGTCGCCCGCCGCGAAATCCGGCACTTCGCGCGTCATCTGCTCGGCTTCAAGCTGTTGAATGATGTTGCTCATGGCCCTGTCCTCAATTATCAATCTTTGCCCGCATCGCCTCGCTCGGCGATAAATTCTTCCAGCAACGCCTGCCGCGCCGCATCCAACTGCTCGCCCTGGAGCAACTCCGGCCGGCGCAGCCAAGTCCGGCCCAGCGCCTGTTTCAGGCGCCAGCGGCGGATCGCCTCGTGATCCCCGCTCGTCAACACCGCCGGTACGTCGCGTTCGTCGAAGCGCTCCGGCCGCGTGTAATGCGGATAATCCAGCAGTGCATCCGCAAACGAATCCTCGGCCGCCGAGCGTTCGTCGCCGAGCGCCCCCGGCAACAGCCGCGTGACCGCATCAATCACTGCCATCGCCGCCAGTTCGCCGCCGCTCAGGACGAAATCGCCCAGCGACAACTCCATATCGACTTGAGCTTCGACGAAGCGCTCGTCCACGCCCTCATAGCGGCCGGCGATCAAAATCAGCCGCTCGCGGCGCGCGAAGTCCTCGGCCAGCGCCTGATCGAAACGCTTGCCCTGTGGCGTCAGGTAAACGACCTCCGTCTGCCTGTCATCCGCACCGCGCGCCGCCTCGACGGCCGCCGTCAGCGGCTGCGCCTGCATCACCATGCCGGGGCCGCCGCCGTAAGGCCGGTCGTCCACCCGGCGATGCCGGTCTGCGGTGAAATCGCGCGGATTCCATATCGCGATTTCCGCCAGGCGCGTCTCGACCGCGCGGCCGACAACGCCGCAGCGGCCGACCATCGCCACCAGTTCCGGAAAAATCGTGATGACGTCGAAACGCATCTACCACTCCGGATCCCAGTCGACCTCGATCACGCCGGCGACAAAATCGACATTCCGGACCACCGTGTCCGCCAAAAACGGCAGCCAGCGCTCCCGCTCGCCGGCGACGACCATCACATCGTTAGCGCCGGTATCGAACAGCCGCTCCACACGGCCCAGACTGGTGCCGCCTGTCGTCACCACGTCCAGGCCGACCAGATCGGCCCAGTAATATTCCCCCGGCGCCGGTGTCGGCAGCGCCTCGCGCCAAACCCCGACATCCGCGCCCAGAAGCGCCGCCGCCGCATCGCGATCGTCGACGCTCTCCAGCCGCGCCACCACCGTCCGGCCGTGGCGGCGGCCCTCGATCAGCCGATGCGGGCGCCATTCGTTATCGCGGCGCACCAGCCACTCGGCATAATCGCAAATCGCCTCGCGCGGCTCGGTGTATGAAAACACCTTGAAAGCGCCGCGCACGCCATACAAGCCGCTCAACCGGCCGAGAACCACCGGTTGGCCGGCCATCCCGATCGAATCAGGCGCTGGCAGCGGCCTGCTTCAGCAGCTTCGACACGCGCTCGGACGCCTGTGCACCCTGGCCAAGCCAGTACTGCGCCCGTTCGGTGTCAACGCGCAGCTTTTCCTCGCCGCCGACGGCGATCGGGTTAAAGAACCCGAGCCGCTCGATGTAGCGCCCGTCGCGCGCATTGCGGCTGTCAGTCACGACCACGTGATAAAAAGGACGCTTCTTGGCGCCGCCGCGGGCCAACCGGATCGTCACCATTCGATCGATACCTCGTGTAAACACCGCCGGAAGGGCGGCGCGAAATCAAACGGCGTATTGTACTGGAATTGGCGGAAAAGTGAAGGATTAACTATTCAGAAGGGCCTTTGCCCACCCATACCGCGCATCATCTTCGCCATGCCGCCGCGCGACATTTTCTTCATCATCTTCTGCGCCTGCGTGAACTGCTTCAGCAGCCGGTTCAGCTCCTGCACCTGCGTGCCGGATCCGGTGGCGATACGCCGCCGCCGCGAGCCCTTGATAATCGCCGGGTGGCGGCGCTCGTTAGGCGTCATCGAATCGATCATCGCGATCTGGCGCTTGACCATCTGGTCGTTCATCTGGTTCTTGACGCCGGCCTGCAGCTTGTTCGCGCCCGGCAGCTTGTCCAGCATCGCCGCCATGCCGCCCATCGACTGCATCTGCTTCAGCTGGTCGCGGAAATCGGCGAGGTCGAAGCCCTTGCCCTTGCGCAGCTTGTTGGCCAGCTTTTCGGCCTGCGCCTTGTCGACGTTGCGCTCCGCCTCCTCGACCAGCGTCAGCACGTCGCCCTTGCCGAGAATGCGCGATGCGATGCGCTCCGGATGAAACCGCTCCAGCGCATCGAGCTTCTCGCCGACGCCGAGGAACTTGATCGGCTTGCCGGTCACCTCGCGAATCGACAGCGCCGCGCCGCCGCGCGCATCGCCGTCCGCCTTGGTCAGCACCACGCCCGTCAGCGGCAGCGCTTCGTCAAACGTCCGCGCGACATTGACCGCATCCTGGCCGGCCATCGCGTCGGCGACGAAGATCGTCTCGGCGGGCTCGATCGCGGCGTGAATGCGCTTGATCTCGTCCATCAGCTCCGCGTCGACGTGCAGGCGGCCCGCGGTATCGACAATCAGCACGTCCACCATCCGACGGCGCGCGTCGTCGAGCGCCGCCTTGACGATCTTGACCGGATTGTCGCTCGCCGGGCGGATGCTTTCCGCACCCACCTGCGCTGCGACACGCTCAAGCTGATCGATCGCCGCCGGCCGATAGACGTCGGCGCTGACCAGCAGCGACTTTTTGTTCTGTTCGCGCGCCAGCCAGCCGGCAAGCTTCGCCGCCGTCGTCGTCTTGCCGGCGCCCTGCAGGCCGGCCATCAGGATCACAGTCGGCGGTGCGGTGCGCACCGGGAACTCGGCGCTGTCGCCGCCCAGTACCGCGGTCAGCTCCTCGTGCACCGCCTTGACGAACACCTGACCGGGGTTGAGGCTCTTCACGACTTCCCGCCCGAGCGCGCGCACCCGGATCCGGTCGAGCAAGGTCTTCACGACCGGCAGCGCGACGTCGGCTTCGAGCAATGCGCGGCGCACGTCGCGCAGCGCATCGGCGATATTGTCGTCGGTCAGGCGGCCGCGGCCGCGCACCTTGTTGAGAGTCTGCGACAGGCGGTCGCTGAGTTGGTCGAACATGGCAGGGAAATGGGCTGGCGAAAGGCATCATTATAACAAGCGCGGATGGCTGCTTTCGCGCCGATGCAAATCGCGGTTATCATTCGCCGGATTGAATTGGGATTCATTGCCTCACTTGTCAAGTCTCGTCTCGATTACCGCGGGCATTAGCGCCGCGTTGTATTTCGCCGCCTGCGGAGGCGTCCTGTTACAGTCTCGCCGGCGTCTGCCCGTGCGGGCTCCGGGCGCGTTTGCGATTCGCGCCTCCGCATTGGCCGCCGCCGCGCTGCAGGCGTACGCGCTTTACCGCCTGATGTTCACCGCGCACGGCGTCGATTTCAGTTTCTTCAACAGCGCCTCGCTGATCGGCCTCGAAATCGTGCTGATCACCCTGGTCGCGAGCCTGCGCCAGCCGGTCATCAACCTCGGCCTGATCATCTTTCCGGTGGTCGGCGCGAGCGTGCTCGGCATGTGGCTCACGCCGCCGGACGCGCTGCTGATTCCGGACGCCGGCTGGGGGCTCAATACGCACATAATCGTGTCGCTGTCCGCGTATAGCCTGCTAGCGATCGCCGCGGTGCAGGCACTGCTGCTCGCCGCGCAGGATTACCGCCTGCGCCACCGCCAGACGGAGCGGCTGATCGGTATCCTGCCGCCGCTCGAGGTAATGGAGCAGTTCATGTTCCAGACCATCGGTGCCGGCTTCGCGCTGCTCAGTCTGGCGCTGTTCAGCGGCTTTCTGTTCCTGCACAACCTGTTCGCGCAGAAGCTCGCCGAGAAGACGCTGCTGTCGATCGTCGCCTGGTTCGTGTTCGCATTGCTGCTGTGGGGCCGCTGGCGGTTCGGCTGGCGCGGCCGCACCGCGACGGCTTGGACGGTCGGCGGTTTCGTCGCGCTGGTGCTGGCCTACTTCGGCAGCAAACTGGTACTGGAACTGGTGTTCGGGCAGCATCGTCTGCCGGCGTGATGCAAGACGTCCCCTTAAGCCTGCTGATCGGCATCCTGATCTTCCTGTTGATCGCGTCGGCGTTTTTCGCCGGCACCGAGACGGCGCTGATGAGCATCAACCGCTACCGGATGCGTCACCGTGCACGCGCGGGCCATCGCGGTGCTCAACTGGCCGAACGGCTGCTGCGGCAGCCGGACCGGTTGATCGGCCTGATCCTGCTCGGCAACAACGTCGCCAATATCGTCGCCTCCTCGCTGGTGACGGTGATCGCGATGCGGGTCGGCGGCGAGGCGACACTGGCGCTCGCCGAGGGCCTGCTGGTGCTGGTGGTGCTGGTGTTCGTCGAAGTCGCGCCGAAGACGCTGGCGGCGCTCCGCCCCGAGCAGGTGTCCTACCCGGCGGCGTACGTCTACGTGCCGCTGCTGAAGATCCTGTATCCGATCGTCTGGATCGTCAACGCGATCGCCAACGGGCTGCTGTTTCTCGCCGGCGTGCGCCGGAACGAGGCGGAAGGCCAGCCGCTCAGCCGTGAAGAACTGCGCACCGTGGTGGTCGAGGCCGGCGTCATCATTCCGAAGCGCCACCAGCGCATGTTGCTTAACATCCTGGATCTGGAAGAAGCGACGGTCGAAGACATCATGGTGCCACGCAACGAGATCGCCGGCATCGACATGAACGACGACTGGGACGACATTGTCACCCAGATCACCCAGTCGCAGCACACCAAGCTGCCGCTGTTCTCCGACAGCATCGACGAGATCATCGGCATGATTCATCTACGCCAGGTGCTCAGGCCGCTCGCGCGTGGAGCGCTGGATCGGGACTCGCTGCGACAGCTCGCCAGCCAGCCGTATTTCGTTCCGGAGGGCACATCGCTGCACCGCCAGTTGATCAACTTCCAGAACGTGCGCCGCCGCATCGGCCTGGTCGTGGACGAGTACGGCGACATTCAGGGGCTGGTGACGCTGGAGGATATCCTCGAGGAAATCGTCGGCGAATTCACGACCGACCCGGCGGCCAGCCACAAGGATATTTTCCCCGAGCCCGACGGCAGCTATCTCATCAACGCGAGCATCGCGATCCGCTCGTTGAATCGCGCGCTCAACTGGCAACTGCCGGCCGACGGGCCCAGAACGCTGAACGGCGTGATCCTCGAATATCTGGAAGATATCCCGGAGCCGCGGACCAGCGTCCGCATCGGCGACTACGGCATCGAGATCGTGCAAACGGGCGACAATGTCGTCAAAACCGTGCGGATGCGGCCGATCCCGAAGCCGCCGGCCGGCTCCTGAACACTTCCCCTATTGCAAAAGGCGTTCACCCTGATTGTTGCCGCGCGCGCGGCGATGCTAATTTGGAACGGCTGAAACAAAAGGAGCAATCAGGTCATGAAGGCAAAATGGATTTTGCTGGCGATCGTCCTGGCCCCGCCGGTCGCCTCTTTCAGCGCGTACGCCGCAGGCGGCAACCAGCTGTCGCGCCACGACAAAGTCTGGATGAAGAAGGCTCACCAGGTGAATATGGCCGAAATCAAGGCCGGCCAACTCGCAGAGAAACAAGGCAAGGCGGCCGTCATCAAGCAGGTCGGACACACGCTGATTTCCGATCATCGGATGCTCGACAGGCAACTCACCCAAGCCGCGCATGCCCTCGGCGTCTCGCTCCCCGACATGCCGTCGGCGAAGCAAATCGCGACGATGCAGATGCTGCAAACCAAATCCGGCGCCAAGTTCGACAAAACCTGGGCCCGTGCGATGCTGCACGCCCATATGAAGGCCATCAACAAAACTGAAATGGAGATATCCAGGGCGTCGTCGCCCAAGGTCAAACAGCTGGCACAGAAAACGCTGCCGGTGCTGCAAACGCATTTGAACATGTTGCAGAAAGCGGAAACCAAGCTGAAGTGAGATCGGGCACACCAGGAGGATAGGATGAACAGGAAATGGACTTCAATGATTGCGGCGATGGCGCTGGCAATGCTGTGCGCCAGCGCCTACGCCGCCAACTCGAACAACCTGTCGCCGCAGGACACGGCCTGGATCAAGACGGCGCACCAGATCAACCTTGAGGAAATCAAGGCGGGTACGTTGGCGCAGAGCAAAGGCCGCGCAAAGGTCGTCGATACCGCCGGCCGGATGCTGGCGTCGGATCATCAACGGCTGGATTCGAAGCTCCGGCAAACGGCGCACGAACTGGGCGTCGCGCTACCCTCCGAGGCGTCGCCGAAGGAGCAGCACACGCTGCACCAGTTGGCCTCGATGTCGGGCAGCGAGTTCGACAAAATGTGGACCGCCAAGGAACGCGAAGGCCATAAGAAGGCAATTCGGAAAACGCAGCGCGAAATCGCGCAAGGATCGTCCCAGCAGGTCAAGCAGTTGGCACGGGCGACATTGCCGGTATTGAAAAAGCATTACAACGAACTGCAGAAATCCGGCGCGCTGGTGCAGAAAGAGCTGTCCCGCTAGCGCCGATCAAACCTGATCGATTGCTTCGGCAAGTCGCTTGACCGGAATCACCTTGAGACCGGCGAGCGGTTTGCGCGGCACGTTCGCGGCCGGCACCACCGCCTGCTGGACACCCTGCTTCGCCGCTTCCGCGAGCCGCTCTTCCCCGTTGTAGACCGGCCGGATTTCGCCTGCCAGACCGATCTCGCCGAACGCGATCATTTCCGTGGGCAACGGCTTGTCGCGCAGGCTTGACAACACGGCCAGAACGATCGGCAGATCGGCCGCCGTTTCGTTGATTCTCAAGCCCCCGACCGCATTCACGAAGACATCCAGCCCGCCAGCGGCGATGCCGCCATGGCGGTGCAGCACCGCGAGCAGCATGCCGAGCCGATTTGTATCGAAGCCGACCGCGACGCGCCGCGGATTCGACAGCGAGCTTTCGTCGACCAGCGCCTGCACCTCGATCAAGAGTGGCCGGCTTCCTTCGCGGGTCACCGTGACGCAACTGCCGCTGACGGGCTCCGGATGGCGCGCCAGAAAAATCGCCGACGGGTTTTTGACTTCCTTGAGACCCGTTTCGGTCATCGCGAAGACGCCCAGCTCATTGGCCGCACCGAAGCGGTTCTTGACTGCGCGCACCACGCGATAGCGGCTGCCGGCGTCGTTCTCAAAGTAGAGCACCGTATCGACCATGTGCTCGAGCACGCGCGGCCCGGCGATCGCGCCTTCCTTGGTGACGTGCCCCACCAGCAGCACGGCAGTGCCGGTGCGCTTGGCAAAACGTACGAGTTGCGCGGCCGACTCGCGCAACTGCGCCACGGCGCCCGGCGCGGAATTCAAGGTCTCGGTGAAGATGGTCTGGATCGAGTCGACCACCAGAACGCGCGGCTTTTCGACTTCGGCCAGGCCGACGATGCGCTCGACGCAAGTCTCCGCGACCACGCCCAGGCGCTCGACCGCGACGCCAAGCCGGCGCGCTCGCAAGCCGATCTGCGTCAGCGATTCCTCGCCGGTGACGTACAGAACGTCATGCTCGCCGCTCAGATGCGCCGCCGCCTGCATCAGCAGCGTCGATTTGCCGATGCCGGGGTCGCCGCCGATCAGCGCCACCGAGCCGAGCACCAGGCCGCCGCCGAACACGCGATCCAGCTCGCCGATGCCGGTCGGCGTGCGCGACAGCGTCTCGGCCCCGACCTCGCCCAGCAGGCGCACCCGCGTTTCACCGGCGTAGCCTTGCGGAGCCCGCGCGGCTTTGCCCGGCGGCGGCGCCACCACCGATTCGACCAGGGTATTCCAGTCGCCGCATTCCGAGCACTGCCCCGCCCAGCGGACGCTTTGGCCGCCGCAGGACTGGCAAACATAAGTTGTTTTAGGTTTCGGCATTGTTAAGGCTTACGCTCATAAAGTCGCTAGTGCCAAGTCGCTAGGACTAAGTGCTGAAGATTGCTTCTCTTTACTCAGTCCTAGCGACTCAGTCCTAGCTACTCTGTTTTAAACTTGACCCGCTGCGTTACGCCGCAAAGCAGTTCATAGGGAATCGTCCCCGCGGCGCGCGCGATCTCCTCGACCGGCAGGTCCCGGCCCCACAACGAGACAGGGTCGCCTACCCCCGCGTCGTTGCCGCGCAGGTCGACGGCAATCATATCCATCGACACGCGGCCGACGAGTTGCTGGCGCCGGCCGTTGACCAGCACCGGCGTACCGCTGGGCGCGTGGCGCGGGTAGCCGTCGCCATAGCCGATCGCGGCGATACCGATCGGCATGGTCTCCGGCGCCACCCAGGTTCCGCCGTAGCCGACGCGGTCGCCCGGTGCCAACTGCTTGATTGCGATCAGCCGCGTCGAGACCGTCATCACCGGGCGCAGGCCGAGATCCGGCCCAACGCTTTCGAGCAACGGAGAGACGCCATACAGCATGATCCCGGGACGCACCCAGCCCGCATGGCTTGCCGGCCACGCGGCGATACCGGCGGAGTTGGCGATGCTGCGCGGACCGGGTAAATCGGCGGCGAAGGCGTTGAAGCGCTCGATCTGTACGCGGCTGAAATCGTCGGCGGGATCGTCGGCATTCGCCAGGTGCGTGATCAGGCCGATCGGCTGGCGCACGCCCGGCAGCGCGCTCAGTTGCCGCCACGTATCGCGTGCCGCGGCGACCGGAAAACCGAGCCGGTTCATGCCGGTATCGACCTTGAGCCAGACTGTCAGCGCGTCAGCCTCTTGCAGCCGCGCCAGCAACGGCAACTGGGTGGGATCGTGAATCACGACTTCAAAATGATGGGCCAGCGCGGCATCCAGTGCATCCGCGCTACCGACGCCCTCGAGCAGCACCACCGGCTGCGTCAGACCCGCCTCGCGCACGGCCAGTGCTTCCTCGATACAGGCCACCGCGAACGCGTCGGCATCGGCGAGCGCCCGCGCGACGACCGGCAACCCGTGGCCGTAGGCATTGGCTTTGACAACCGCCATGACCCGACTGTCGGGGGCAAGCGCGCGCACCGCGGCGAGATTGCGCCGCAGCGCGCCGAGGTCGATCAGCGCGCGACAGTCGCGGCTCATTAGTACCCTTCGTCGAAGTTGTCGGGAATGTAGTTTTCGAAGCGCGTGTAGCGGCCCAGGAACGTTGCACGCACCATGCCGGTGGGGCCGTTACGCTGCTTGCCGATAATGATTTCGGCCGTACCCTTGTCCGGGCTGTCTTCGTTGTAGACTTCGTCGCGATAGATGAACACTATCAGGTCAGCGTCCTGCTCGATCGAACCCGACTCGCGCAGGTCGGACATGACCGGCCGCTTGTTGGGACGCTGTTCGAGGTTACGGTTGAGCTGCGAAAGCGTGATGACCGGCACGCGCAACTCCTTGGCGAGCGCCTTCAGGCTGCGCGAAATCTCCGAGATTTCGGTCGCGCGGTTCTCCCGCGTGCCGGGAATCTGCATCAACTGCATGTAGTCGATGACGATCAGACCGATGTCGTGCTCGCGCTTCAGGCGTCGGGCACGGGCGCGGATCTCAGTCGGCGTCAGCGCCGGCGTGTCGTCGATGAACATCTTGGCATCCGACATCAACGCGATCGACGAGCTGATCCGCGGCCAGTCTTCTTCCTGCAGCTTGCCGGTGCGAACGCGCGTCTGATCGATGCGTCCAAGCGACGAAATCATGCGCAGCGCGAGCTGCTCGCCGGACATTTCCATGCTGAAAACGGCGGTCGGAACCTTGTCCCGAATCGCTGCGTTCTCGACGATATTCATTGCGTACGAAGTTTTGCCCATCGACGGGCGGCCGGCAACGATGACAAGATCGCCCTGCTGCAGACCGGCGGTCATTTCGTCGAATTCTTTCAAGCCGGTGGCGACGCCGGTGATGGTCGAATCGGCGTGCGACAGCGTGTCGATGCGATCGACCGCCTCGCGCAGCAGTTGCTTGATCGGCCGGTAGCTTTGCCGCGAGCGAGTGCCCTGCTCGGCGATCCGGAAGACATGCTGCTCGGCGTTATCGAGCAGTTCGATGACGCTGCGGCCGTCGGGATTGAATGCGCTGTCGGCGATCTCGCCGCCGATCCGGATGAGCTGGCGCAACACCGAGCGCTCGCGGACGATATCGGCGTAAGCGCGTACGTTGGCGGCGGTGGGCGTGTCCTTGGCCAGACCCGCGAGATAAGCGAGCCCGCCGGCCTGTTCCAGGCGATTGTTCTTGTCGAGCCACTCGGCGAGCGTCACCACGTCCGAGGGCGAACTGGCTTCGGACAGAGCGTGAATGGCCTCGAAGATGAGGCGGTGATCGTGGCGGTAGAAGTCTTCCGCGTCGAGGCGATCGGCGATCTGGTCCCAGGCGGAGTTATCGAGCATCAGGCCGCCGATTACGGCCTGCTCGGCTTCCTCCGAATGCGGCGGCACGCGGAGCCGGTCGCCGTGCGTGTTGTCGTCAATTTTAGTGACTGCCCCCGGCATGCTGCTCCGGCCCCCGACGCTACCAGGGAGTTACTCTAGTCAAGCGCAGGCGGGGCCGCAAGCAACCGCCCGTGAGCCCGCGAACGGCCGTCAATCTTCGCCGATGACGGTGACGGTTTTGCGCAAATTGACGTCGGTGTGCAGGTGCAGTTCGACCTCGTGCTCACCGGCGGTACGGATCGGCCCTTCCGGCAGGCGCACTTCCTTGCGCTCGATCGGCGCGCCGGCCGCGGTGATCGCATCGGCAATATCGGCGGTGCCGACCGAGCCGAACAGCTTGCCTTCGCCGCCCGCCTTGACGCGAATCTCGATACTGATGCTTTCCAGTTCCGCGCGACGCGCCTCGGCCGCTGTCAGCGCCTGGGCCGCTTCACGCTCCAGTTCCGCGCGGCGCGCCTCGAAAGCGGCCACATTCTCAGCCGTCGCCGGTGCCGCAAAGCCCTGCGGGATCAGGTAGTTGCGCCCGTAGCCCGGCCGCACGCCGACCTTGTCGCCGAGATTACCAAGGTTGTCTACTTTCTTGAGCAGAATTACTTCCATCTTGTCACCTATCAGGCCCTTTGGCGCGTCATGCGCGCGCGTATATCAAACCAGTTGTCGATCAGGCCGAGTCCGGCCACGATCGCGAGTACATACAGAGTCATCACTATCGACAGGAGCAGCACGTACAGCACCACCAGCCAGCCGACATTCAATCGCTTGTAAGCGGCGACCGAGTGGATCACGGCCAGTCCCTGGTAGGCGAACATGATCAGCAACACGATCGACAGATTTCCGAACAGCCCGTTGCCGATCAGCGCGCTCAGCACGAAGATGGCCGAGGCCGCGATCGTCGCCGGCCATCCCATTCGCAAGCGGTAAAAGGACTCGCGAAAGCCGCCGGGATTATACAGTACCGCTTGGCCCCAGCGCCCGCACAGCACGGCGAGGGAACTGGTCATCACCAGTGACGCCGCGAGCATGCCGGTCATGCGCATCGCCATGTCGCTGATGGTGAACGCCCACTGCTCCGGTGGTATCGCCGGCAGGGCCTTGATGGCCGGTTGCAGCAACACCTTCAACAACGGCACCCAGAACTCGAGCGGGTCCGGGTTCACCAAAAAAAACGCCGCCACGCCGAGGCAACCCAGCACCGTCGCCGCCTGCACCATCAGCGCCAGCGAGGCGGTGCGCCGCAGCACCAGCGCCAGTCCGATGATCATCCACCAGAGCAGCAGCGTCGGCAGAGTCAGCAGGAACAGGCCGCTATGTACCAGGCCGATCTCGACCGCCCCCAGCACGAGGCTTGCACCCAGCGTCGTCAGCAGTCCTTCCAGCCAGCCGTGGCGCAGGACCACCAGCGCAATCACGCCGCCGCTGAACGGGCCGAAAATGCGCACCAGCCCGAGCAACGCCGCCATGCCGACGCGCGCCACCCGGCTGCGCATCAGCCAGGCCAGGAATTCCTTCATCTATCCGTACGTCACGGCGCAGGCCGCGACAGGCTGCGATTAATGACGATCCGTGTACGGCAGCAAGGCCAGAAACCGGGCGCGTTTGACTGCGGTCGAAAGCTGGCGCTGATAGAACGAACGCGTGCCGGTGATCCGGCTGGGTACGATCTTGCCGGTTTCGGTGATGTAGTTCTTCAGCGTTGCGAGATCCTTGTAGTCGATCTCTTCCACGCCTTCGGCGGTGAAACGGCAATACTTTCTGCGGCGGAAATAACGTGACATGGCTTAACTCCTCTCCGACTCGGCCACTTCGTCGGCAGAGTCCTCTTCGTCCTCATCGCCGTCGTAGTCGTCGTCGTTGCTGTCGTCGTTATCGCCGTCGTCGTCGTCATTCCCGGAGCGGCGGCTGTTGTCGCGCTCTTCGTCCCGATCTTCCTTCTCGTCGGACTTGGCGAGCGGCGACGGCTCGGTCACTGCCTTCTGGCGGCTGATGACCAGGTGGCGCAGCACGGCGTCATTGAACCGGAACGCGCCGATAATTTCGTCCAGCGTTTCCTGGCTGCATTCGATGTTCATCAGGACGTAGTGCGCCTTGACGACTTTGTTGATCGGGTAGGCAAGCTGGCGCCGGCCCCAGTCTTCGAGGCGGTGAATGCTGCCGTCGCCGGATTCGATCATCGAGCGGTACCGCTCGATCATGGCGGGAACTTGTTCACTCTGGTCCGGGTGGACCAGAAACACGATTTCGTAATGTCGCATTGTGTTTCCTTTCGGTCTGACGGCTCCCCGCATTGCGGTGGAGCAAGGAAGGCGGCCGAGCGTTACCGGTAGCCGCCGAGCCGCACATGATAACGCAGTTATCCGAGCCGGTGCAATCGAACTTGCAGGAAGAAGCTACAAGAAGAGGTCCGGGGGCTTTTGCCACTGGATATGCACGCCTGTTTCATTTGCAGGCGCGGCAAATTCATCGGCAATCCACAGATCGGCTACTGCGATCAATTCATCGTCGAACCACAGCAACGGGATTCGCTTGCGCATCCATGGGACGACGCGGACCTCGCGCAGCAAGTCCTTCAGGTTGCGATGATGTGGCTGGCCGAGTGGCCGGATGCGCTCGCCACCGCGGCGCCAGCGTAACTCCACCCCTTCGGCAATTACGTCCGTTCGGAGTCCGTCCGCACCTGTGGTCGCGCGCAACTCGCCGAGGTCGAAACCCAGCTCCAGCGGTTCGCCGTGCCAGCGCGTCGGCAATTCGGTCGGCTCGTCCAGCGGCTTAAAGGCGTAAAGCCGGCCTTGCCAGCAGCGCGCTTCGGCGCCCGGCCAGATCACTTGCGGCGCCTTGTCTCCCGCGGCCTCGGTGGCCTGCTTGAGCAGCGTGTCGAGGCGGCGCGTATTCGGAATCGGCAGCCGGCGTTGCTTCAGCCAGTGGCGCAGCAGGTTTTCCGCCCGCGCCCGGCCCAGTGCCAGGACGGCCTCGACAGGCAAACTCGGCGAGCCGGGTTCTGCGATCCGGTCGAGGTCGAGCGCCGCCAGATCGCGCAACAGCGATTTAGCCTGCGCGGCATGCCGCGCGGCGCGACCGATGGTGACTGTGGCGCCCGGCCAGCGCTGCTTCAGACCCGGTACGATTTCGTGGCGCAGGTAGTTTCTGTCGCGCCGCGGGTCGATGTTGCTCGGGTCCGCCACGCAATCGACGCCATTAGCTTCCGCATAGGCAGTCAGCGTTTGTCGATCGAATGCGAGCAGCGGTCGCACCAGAAAGCCCGAACCGAACGGCGCTCGCGCCGGCATGGCGGCGATGCCGGCCGGGCCGCCGCCGCGCAGTAGTTGCAACAGGACGGTTTCCAGTTGATCGTCGGCGTGATGAGCAGTCAGCAGCCATTCGCCCGGCCGCAGCTCGGCGTCGAGCGCGGCATAACGCACCGCGCGCGCGGCGGCTTCGAGGCCGCGCGAGTCGGCTGAGTCGATCGCGACCGTTCTGCTGATATAGTCGCTGTGGAGCGCCGCCGCGAATGCCTGACAATGGCGTTCCCAGGCTGCGGCGTCAGCGTGCAGACCGTGGTTGATGTGCATGGCGCGGAGCGGCGCCGGCAGCCCACCGCGCAGCGTGGCGAGGGCGTGAAGCAAGACGCTTGAGTCACGCCCACCGCTGAAAGCGACAACGAATCCGGTTGCCGCGCTCTTGTCGCCCAGTGCATCAAGCAATCGTTCGGGTGAAAATAAATCGCCGCTCACCTTTCACCCCGTACCTCTGACCACTCAGCACCAGGCACTAGCTGCTAGCGACTAGCCGGTCAGCCCTTGTATTGGCCGTATGCCATGATTCGCCGGTCGCGCAGCGCCAGCATGTCGTCGATGCTGTTGTCGTCGAGCGCATCGAGCTGTTCGAGCAGGTAGTTCTTGATCGTGCCGGCCATCGCGTCGGGATCGCGGTGGGCCCCGCCGAGCGGTTCTTCGAGTACGGCGTCGACAAGGCCGAGGTCTTTCAGCCGGTCGGAAGTAATGCCCATCGCTTCCGCGGCGTCGGAGGCCTTGTCCGCACTCTTCCACAGGATCGAGGCGCAGCCTTCGGGGCTGATCACGGAGTACGTTGCATATTGCAGCATGGCGAGGCGGTCACCGACGCCGATGGCCAACGCACCGCCGGATCCGCCTTCGCCGATGACGGTGCAGAGGATCGGTGTTTTGAGTTCCGGCATAACGAGCAGGTTGCGGGCAATGGCTTCGCTCTGGCCACGCTCTTCGGCGCCGACACCCGGGTAGGCGCCGGGAGTATCGATGAAGGTGATGATCGGCAGGTGGAAGCGTTCAGCGAGTTGCATCAGCCTGAGTGCCTTGCGATAGCCTTCGGGTTTGGGCATCCCGAAGTTGCGGCGGACTTTTTCCTTGGTGTCCCTGCCCTTTTGCTCGCCGATGACCATGACCGGCCGGCCGTCAAGGCGCGCCGGACCGCCGACGATGGCCGGGTCGTCGGCATACATGCGGTCGCCGTGCAATTCTTCGAAGTCGGTAAAGATGCGGGCGATGTAGTCGAGCGTATACGGGCGCTGCGGGTGGCGCGCGAGTTGCGACACCTGCCAGGGTGTCAGGCTGGTGAAGATCGATTCGGTGAGCGCGCGGCTTTTGGCCTGCAGGCGATCGATCTCTTCGCCGATATTGATCGCAGAGTCGTCGCCGACATAGCGCAGTTCCTCGATCTTCGCTTCGAGTTCGGCGATGGGCTGTTCAAATTCGAGAAAGTTGAGGTTCATTATCTTCATGTCGCGCCCGAAAATCGGCGGTACAAACTAGCTTATCAGCAAGCTGGGAGCAAGCGTATCCAGCTCCCTCTCCCTCCCGGAGAGGGTTGGGTGAGGTGTCCCGGAGCAAGAACAACTAGGCGCTTTGCAACTGCGGCGGCGCCTCGGGCCGGCCGTACCTGAGTTTTACCGCGTCGTTACCCGCCAGTTCGGCGAGGCTCGTCAGCAACGCTTCGGTCGGCTTAACCCGCCATTCGTCGTCGAGCGGCAGGTCGGCCTGGGCCGTTGGACCGCGGTAGCGGATCGCGACGCGGCAACGGCCGCCCTTGAACGGCGCAAGCGCGGCCTGCAGGCCGCCGATGAAGTCGGCGCGGGCGCACTTATCGCTTTGCCAATCGATCACCAGCGCGCGCACGAGTTTGTCGCGCATCGCGTCGATGCCGTAGACGCCGCGCACCGTGACGCGGTAGCCGTTGATGAATTCGTCGAAGCCGAGTTTGCCTTCGCAGATCAGCAGTTGGTCCTTGACGATCAGCGCGCGGTGCTGCTGCCAGATGTCGTCGAACAAGGTGGCTTCGATGCGGCCGGTGCGGTCGTCGAGGGTCAGGCTGACGCGGTTCCCGCGGCGACGGATGTCGGCGACCAACCCGGCGACGGTGACGTCGCGCCTGGGCGAACCGTAGCGCCCGTTGCCGTTCATCTGCTCCGGTTCGGCGGCGATCATCGCGCCGATGGTTGAGGTCACAATGTATGCGAGGTCGGTTTCGTAACGGGTGATCGGATGGCCCGTGAGGTAGAGGCCGAGGGTTTCCTTTTCGGCGGTGAGGCGGGTGAGATCGTCCCATTCGGGAACGTCCGGCGCGGCTGTCGCGGCGGCAACTTCGATCTCTGCGGGCTCGGTCAGCCCGAACATGTCGTTCTGGCCCGCCTCCAGCGCCGTCTTTTGCTGTTCTGCGCGCTGCAGGCTTTCGCCCAGCGCCTCGATCAGCGCGGCCCGGTGCATCCCAAGGCTGTCGAGCGCGCCGGCGCGAATCAGTGCTTCGAGCAAGCGGCGGTTGGCGCGCTGGGTATCGATGCGGCGGCACAGGTCGTCGAGATCGCGGAAGCGGGCTTGGGCGCGCTCGGCGATCAGCATGTCGATCGCGCCTTTGCCGACACCCTTGATTGCGCCCAGGCCGTAGCGCACCGCGCGCGGACCGGCTACGGTGAAAGTGTAGTCGGATTCGTTGACGTCGGGCGGCAGGATTTCGAGCTTCATCCTGCGCGCTTCGTCGATCAGCGTGACGACCTTGTCGGTGTGGTCCATATCCGCCGACAGCACGGCCGCCATGAAGGCTTCCGGGTAGTGTGCCTTCAGCCATGCGGTTTGATACGTCAGCACCGCATAGGCGGCCGAGTGCGACTTGTTGAAGCCGTAGCCGGCAAATTTTTCGATCAGGTCGAAAATTTCGGTCGCAAGTGCCGGTTCAATGCCATGCCGGGTCGCGCCCTCGACGAAGATGCTGCGCTGCTTGGCCATCTCCTCGGGCTTTTTCTTGCCCATCGCGCGGCGCAAGAGGTCCGCGCCGCCGAGAGTGTAGCCGGCCAGCACCTGAGCGGCCTGCATCACCTGTTCCTGGTAGAGAATCACGCCATAGGTGGGCTTCAGCACCGGCTCGAGGCTCGGGTGCGGATAAACGACCTCGGCTTTGCCGTGCTTGCGGTTGATGAAGTCGTCCACCATGCCCGACTGCAGCGGACCGGGCCGGAACAGCGCGACCAGCGCGATCACGTCCTCGAAGGAATCCGGCTCCAGCTTGTGGATCAGCTTTTTCATGCCGCTCGATTCGAGCTGGAACACGGCTGTCGTTTCGGCGCTCTTCAGCAGGTCGAAGGTCGCCTTGTCGTCCATCGGCAGCGCCGCCATGTCAAGCGGCGGCTCGCCCTGTTCCGACCGCGCGGCATTGATCGTCGCGACCGCGCGATCGATGATCGTCAGCGTGCGCAGGCCGAGGAAGTCGAACTTGACCAGACCGACCGCCTCGACATCGTCCTTGTCGAGTTGGGTCACGGCGTTGCCGCCGCCCTGTTCGACGTAGAGCGGCGTATATTCGGTCAGCGGCGCCGGCGCGATGACCACGCCGCCGGCGTGCTTGCCGGCATTGCGCGTCAGGCCCTCCAGCTTGCGCGCCAGATCGATCAACGAACGGATTTCGTCGTCGTCGCGGTAGGCGGCGGCAAATTCCTCGTCCTGCTCCAGCGCCTTGTCGAGCGTCATGCCGAGCTCGAACGGAATCATCTTGGCGATGCGGTCGACATAGCCGTAGGGATGGCCGAGCACGCGGCCGACATCGCGTACCACCGCGCGCGCCGCCATGGTGCCGTAGGTGATGATCTGCGAGACGTGGTCGCGGCCGTAGCGTTCGGCGACGTAGTCAATAACCCGATCACGCCCTTCCATACAGAAATCGACGTCGAAGTCGGGCATCGACACGCGTTCCGGGTTCAGGAAGCGTTCGAACAGCAGGTCGAAGGCCAGCGGGTCGAGGTCCGTGATACCCAGCGCCCAGGCGACGACCGAACCGGCGCCGGAACCGCGGCCGGGGCCGACCGGCACACCATGTCCGCGCGACCAGCGGATGAAGTCGGCGACGATCAGGAAATAGCCGGGAAAGCCCATGTCGACGATGACCTTGAGCTCGCGCTCCAGGCGCTCGCGGTAAGGCTTGTCGCGCGCTTCGGCATCTTCCCCCTCGGCGAGCGGCAACCGAGCCAGGCGTGCCTCGAGCCCCGCCCCCGCCTCGCGTCTGAGATGCGTCTCGACATCGCTGCCGTCCGGTACCGGAAACGCCGGCAGGAAGTTTTCCCCCAGCCGCAGTTCCAGGTTGCAGCGGCGCGCGATCTCGACGCTGTTTTCCAGCGCTTCAGGCAGATCGTCGAACAGCGCCGCCATTTCGTCGGCCGTGCGCAGGTACTGCTGGTCGCTGTAGCGTCGCGCGCGCCGTGGGTCGTCGAGCGTGCGGCCGTCGTGAATGCAGACGCGTGCCTCGTGCGCCTCGAAGTCGTCCCGGCTCAGAAAGCGCACGTCGTTGGTAGCCACCACCGGCAGGCTCTTTTTGCCTGCCAGCGCCACCGCGGCGGCGACGTGGGCCTCTTCGCCATCGCGGCCGGTGCGCGTCAGCTCGAGGTAATACGCGTCGGGGAACAGGCTGGCCCATCGCTCAGCAGCCGCGACGGCGAGATCCTCGCGCCCCGCCAGCAGTGCGCGACCGACTTCACCCTCGCGTGCGCCGGACAATGCGATCAGCCCGCCGGTGCGGCCATCGAGCCAGTCGCGCTCGATCATCGGCAGGCCGTGATGCTGGCCCTCGCGAAAACTGCGCGTAATCAACTCGGACAACTGCAAATAGCCGACACGGTTGCGGCAGTACAGTGTCAGCCGGTGCGGCGGGTCCTGTGCCTCTTCCGCCCGCACCCATAAGTCGGCGCCGATGACCGGCTTGATGCCGCGCTTTTGCGCCTGCCGGTAAAACTTCACCAGCGCGAACAGGTTGGATTGGTCGGCGAGACCCACCGCCGGCATCCCGCTGGCGGCGACCGCGTCCATCAGCGACGGAATGCGGATGACGCTGTCGGACAATGAGAATTCCGTGTGAATTCGCAGGTGGACGAAGTTCATGAGGCGAATTCGGGTTCGAACAGATCCGGCTCGACTGTCGTTTCGTCCAGCGCCAGATCGAGGCAGCGCCGGACCGGCGCGAAGCTGCGGCGATGAATCGGGCAGGCGCCGAGCGAATCCAGCGCGGCGAAATGCTGGCGCGTCGAATAGCCCTTGTGGGAGGCAAAGCCGTAACCCGGCCACTGGCCGTCCATCTCGACCATCAGCGCATCGCGATGCACCTTGGCGACAATCGATGCCGCGCTGATCGATACGACGAGGTCGTCGCCGCCGACGATCGCCTGCGACGGCATCGGCACCTTCGGACAATGCAGGCCATCGACCAGTATCCGCCGCGGCGCAACCGGCAGGCCGCTGACCGCCCGGGCCATCGCCAGCAGCGAGGCCTGAAAGATATTGATGCGGTCGATTTCATCGACTTCGGCAACACCCACCGCCCAGCCGAGTGCGCGCGCCTTGATGCGTGCCGCAAGCCGTTCGCGCTCTTCCGGGGGGACGCGCTTCGAATCGCGCAGACAGTTGATGCGGATTGCCCCCGGATCGAGGATCACTGCGGCCGCCACGACCGGCCCCGCCAGCGGTCCGCGGCCGACTTCGTCGACGCCGGCGGTAAAACCATCGATCTCGGAGTAGCGTTTCATGCGCGATAGGTTAAGGGTAAAAGGTTAACGGTGAAAGATTGGAAAGAAGAGTGCATTTCATTCTTCCCTTCTGCCGTTAACCCTTAACCCTTGACCCGAGATCTCCAACACCGCCTCCGCCGCCCGGCTGCTGGCGTCGCAGGCGAGGGTTGCTGCAATGGGTGCAAATGCGTCCAGCTGGTGCGCGCGCGCAGCCGGATCGTCAAGCAATGCCGCCATGGCCGGCGCCAGCAGATCCGCCCGCGCACGCTCCTGCAGGAATTCCGGCACGATCTCCTGCCCCGCCAGCAGGTTCGGTAACGACACGTGTTCGATCTTGAGCAGCCCCAGGCCCTGCACGATTGCCCGAGTCACGGGCGCCAATCGGTAAGCTACCGCCATCGGCCGGGCCAGCAGCATCGCTTCGAGCGCTGCCGTGCCGGAGGCCAGCAGGACCGCATCGGCCGCTGCCATAACTTCGCGCGAGCGGCCGTCGATCAGACGCAGGTCCAATTTATAGGCGCGACCGTTTTGGAGAGAATCGAAATGGGCTGCCAGTGTCGGCGACGCCATCGGTGCGGCTACGACCAGTCCGGGAAAACGGGCGCTCAACCGCTCCGCGGTTGCCAGGAATACCGGTGCGAGCCGATCCAGTTCGTTGCGCCGGCTGCCGGGCAGCAGCGCGAGGATTTTGCTGTCAGGCGGCAATTCCAACCGTTGTCGAGCTTCAGCGCGGCCAGGCACGGCGGCAATTTCATCGGCTAAGGGATGACCGACGAAAACAGCGTCGATGCCGCGTGCGTCGTACAGGTCCTTTTCGAACGGCAGCAGTGCGAGCACCCGGTCGACCGCCTTTGCGATCGTCTTGATCCGTCCGGCCCGCCACGCCCAGATCGACGGACTGACGTACTGGATCGTGCGCAGGCCGCGCGTCTTGAGGCGGGCCTCGAGGCCGAGGTTGAAGTCGGGGGAGTCGATGCCGACGAAGACGTCGGGCTTGAGAGCGGTGAATTCGCGCACCAGGCGGCGGCGGAACGCCAGCAGGCCCGGCAGGTGTTCGATGACCTCGGCGATACCGGTGACCGCAAGCTGCTCGCTGTCCGCCAGCACTTCGCATCCGGCGGCGGCCATCGCCGGCCCGGCGACGCCCACGAACCGCGCATCGGACCGACGGGCGCGGATCGCCTTGATCAGGCCGGCGCCCAGCAGATCGCCGGAGCTTTCCCCGGCGACAAGGCCGATGGTGATCATTACCTAGCGAATAATCCCGCGTTCGCTGTTTTCCAGAAATTCGGACAGCACGACGATTTCGGGCTGCGTCGCCGCCAGCTCGGCGATCTGTTCGCGTGCCTCTTCCAGCCGCAGGCCGTTGCGGTACAGCAGCTTGTAGGCGCGCTTGATATTGGCGATCTGCTCGGCAGCAAATCCACGCCGGCGCAGGCCCTCGCTGTTGATGCCGAACGGTTGCGCCGGCATGCCGGACGCAGTCACGTACGGCGGCACGTCGCGCGTAAGCCCCGTGTCCATGCCGCAGAAACTGTAGCGGCCGATGCGGCAAAACTGGTGCACCTTGGTAAAGCCGCCGAGATTGGCGAACGAGTCGATATGCACGTGCCCTGCCAGCGTGACGGCATTGGCGAGGATGTTGTCGTCGCCGATCACGCAGTCATGGGCGATATGCACGTACGCCATGATCCAGTTGTCGTTGCCGATCGTGGTCGCACCCCGATCCTGGGTCGTGCCGCGGTTGATGGTCACGTATTCGCGAATCGTGTTGCGATCGCCGATCTCGAGTCGCGTCGGTTCGCCGTCGTATTTCTTGTCCTGCGGATCCTCGCCGATCGACGCAAACTGATAGATCCGGTTTTCGCGGCCGATCCGCGTCGGGCCGCGAATCACGACGTGCGGCCCGATCCAGGTGCCCGGCCCGATCTCGACGTCCGCACCGATGACCGCGAACGGCCCGATTCTGACATCCTCCCCCAGTTGCGCGCCCGGATCGACGATGGCGCGCTCATCAATCTCCCTGCAGTCAATCAAGGCGACAAATCCTTCGACGCGCACATGAACTGCGCTTCGGCAGCCAGGTTGCCGTCGACTTCGGCGCGGCCCTTGAAGCGCCAGACGCTGCGCACCGCACGCGTCAACTGCACCTTGAGCACCAGTTGATCGCCCGGCTCGACCGGCCGCTTGAAGCGCGCGCCGTCGATGCCGACCAGGTAGTACAGGATGTTGTCCGGTGGCGGATGGCCGAGCGTCTCAAACGCCAGCAGTCCAGTCGCCTGCGCCATCGCCTCAAGTATCATCACGCCCGGCATGACCGGCCGGTGGGGAAAATGGCCGGGGAAAAACGGCTCGTTGATAGTCACGTTCTTGATAGCCGTCAACGACTCGCCCGGCGTACAATCCAGCACGCGGTCCACCAGCAGAAACGGGTAGCGATGCGGCAACTGCTGCAAAATGCCATGAATGTCCATGACGGGTCGATCGGCCGGTTTGTCGCTCATCAATCTTGATCCTTTGACTTTTTTTCGAGGGAGAGCACCCGCCGCGCGAGGTCGTCGAGCTGGCGGATGCGCACGCTGTTCTTGCGCCATTGCTGGGCGGTGTCCATCGGCATGCTGCCGGAAAACACGCCGGGCTCGGTAATTGAGCGGCTGACGACGGTCGCGCCGGTAACGACCGTGTTGTCCGCGATTTCGATGTGGCCGACCACGCCGACGCGGCCGCCGAGAATGCAGTGTCGCCCGATCACGGCGCTGCCGGAAATACCGCAACAGCCGGCGATCGCGCTATGCGCGCCGATTCGGACATTGTGGCCGATCTGCACCAGATTATCGAGCTTGACGCCGTCCTCGATGATCGTGTCTTCGATCGCGCCGCGGTCGATCGTCGTGTTGGCGCCGATTTCGACGTCCGCGCCGACCACGACGCTACCGACCTGCGGCACTTTCAACCACTGGCCGCCATCGTCCGCGATACCGAAGCCGTCGGCGCCGATAACCGCACCGGGATGGATGATCGTGCGCGCGCCGATGCGGACCCGCTCGCAAATCGTCACGTTCGCCACGAGGCGCGCGTCAACGTCGAGGTTCGCGCCCGTCTTGATGACGCAATTCGGTCCGACGAACGCACCTGCGGCGATACGCGCGCCGGCCTCTATGACCGCACCCGCCGCGATCTGCGCCGCGGCGTCCACCTGCGCGCCCTCCGCCACCACGGCCGCCGGATGCACACCCGGCTCGATCGGTGCCGCCGGTGCCAGCAACTGCGCCGCCCTGGCGTAGGCGACGTACGGATCGGCCGTGACCAGCGCGGCCACCGGGCAGGCGTCTGCGTCGCCGGCGGCCAGTATTACGGCGGCGGCACGCGTGCCGGCCAGGAACTTGCGATAGCGGGAGTTGGCGAGAAAACTGATCGCGCCGGGACCTGCATTCTGCAAGGTCGCAACGGCGCTGACCGGCGTGTCGGGGTCGCCCCGCACCTCCCCGCCACAGATCGTCGCAATTTCCCCCAGCGTATGAACGTATCTATTGCTAGTTGTCATTTATCGGATTTTTTGGTCTTGCTGTTGCCCGTTTTCTTGTTGGCCTCGGCAAAGTCGCGCCCCAGCCGCTTGATGATCTCGTCGGTAATGTTGATGCGCTTGCTGGCATAGAACACGCCGTCGCCGATCACCAGGTCGAAGTGGTTTTCGTCGGCGTAACTGTTGACCTCCTGGAGCACCAGCCGCTGCAGCTTGCTCAGTTCCTGGTTCCGGCGCAAGTTGAGGTCGTCGAGAAAGTCGTTGCGACGCTGCTGGATCTCGTGTTGCAGTGTCGACGCCTTGACGTTGGCCGCCTCACGCTCCGAGTCGCTCATCGTCGCGCCTTTCTTGGTCAGCTTCTGTTCGACTGCCTGCAAGTCCTGCTGCATCGCCAGCAGTTCGCGCTGCTGCGGCGCGAATTCCTTCTTGAGCTGAGCCTTGACCTGTTTGACCTGCGGCGCGTCCTGCAAAATCTTCTGCAGGTCGACAACGCCGACCTTGAGATCGGCGGCACTTGCCGCCGCACCGTACAAACCGACACTCAGCAACACGATCAGACAAACAAGGGGCTTCATCCGAAATGCCTCAGTCGAAAGGTTGTGCAACCGTGAACTGGAAAACCTCGCGCGCATAATCCGGCGCGCTGCCGATCGGCCAGCCAAGGCTCACTTTCATGACTCCGAGCGGCGTCACGAACATACCGGCAACACCGAATGATTCGTACAACTTGTTGAACTGGAAATCGCCCGGTTCGGCGAATGCATTACCAGCATCGACAAAAAAGCTGAATCGCGACGACGGTGAGCCCGCGCCACCCACGCCCAGGATCGACGGGATGATGATTTCATTCTGCGCATAGAACTCGAAGTTGCCTCCCGACGGATAGCCGTTGCTGTCGAGCGGCCCGAGGTAGCCACCCTTGTACCCGCGCACGGTATCCGCGCCGCCGACGAAAAAGTGCTCGTTCGGCGGTACAGTATGCGAGTCCCCGTAGGTTTTGTTAAGCCCGACCGCGGCATGCAGCCGGTACAGGAAGCCGCCGCCGATCGGCACGAGGTCTGTCGATTCAAAGCTGAATTGATAATACTTTACGTCGCTGACGGGCGTGGCAATATCCAGACCGAATTTTTGCTGATTGCCTCGAGACGCAAACAGCGCGCGATTCAATGTGCGATGGGTCCAGCCGGTAATCAAGTCCAGCTGGCGGTAGCGGATGGCCGGTCCCAGAATAGTCTGGTACACGTCGCCATTGTTCGGATCCGAGGCAAAATCAATATATTCCTGCGAACTGCCGAACTTGTTGGTCACCAGGTCCGTATTGCTCGCACTGCCCCCCAGAATAAAGCTGTCGAACTCTGACATCGGGATGCCGTAGGTCAGACTCAAACCGTAGGACTTTGTATCCAGCGGCGAACTGTTCAGAATCAGCTCCGAACTGTGCTGGTAGTACAGCCGCGTAGTTCGCGACACGCCGTTAACGGTGGCATAAGGCTTCGTGAACGAAATGTCATACAACTCGCTGATCTGGCTCGTGTAGAGACTCAGGTTGACGATATCACCCTCGCCGAGGAAATTGTTGTGCTGGATCTGGCCGTTCAGCGACACGCCGAAGTACTGTGAGTAACCGACGGCGAAGATGAACTTGCCGGCCTGCCGCGCCGTCAGGTCGTAATTCAGATCGACGAGGTCCGGTGAACCGGGCACCGGATCGGTACTTTCCTTGACGTCCTTGACCATCCGCAGGTTCTGCAGGCGGAACTTGGACAGCTTCAGATCGACGTTCGACAGCCAGGTGCCTTCCATCTGGCGCATATTGCGGCGGAACACCACATCGTCGGTATCGGGCATGCCGTTGAAATTGATGTGCCGGACGTAAACGCGCTTGCCGGGCTGAACGTAGAACGTCACGTCGACCTGGTGCGTCTTGCGGTCGACGTCGGGGATCGGGTTGATCTTGGCGAAAGCAAAGCCTTTATTGCCGAGCACGTCGCCCATCAGGTTGGCGCTCGCCGTCGCCCGCCCCATCGAGAACGTCATGCCCGGCTGCGCGAACACGAGCTGTCTGAGTTTCTTCTCGGGCAGGATCAGCTGGCCGGCGAACTTGATCTTCCGAACCTTGTACACCTCGCCTTCGTGAATGTTGATCGTGATGTAGATGTGCTTGTGGTTCGGGGAAATGGTGATCTGCACCGAGTTGATGTGGAAATCCGCATAGCCGCGATCCATGTAATACGAACGCAGCGATTCGAGGTCGCCGGACAGCGTCTCGCGGACGTACTTGTTGCTGCTCTGGAACAGCGAGAACCAGTGCGTCGGCTGCAGCTTGAACTGATCCAGCAGCGTGGCGTCGTCGAACACGGTGTTGCCGACGATGTTGATCGACTTGATCGTCGTATCGACGCCCTCGGAGATGTTGATCGTGATGTCGACGCGGTTGTTGCCGATGTTGCGCACGTGCGTGTCGATCTTGACGCTGTACTTGCCGTGGCTGAAATAGGCGCGATTCAGTTCCTGAACCGCGTCCTTCAGCACCGACCGGCTGAAAATCCGGCCCTTGGCCAATCCAACCTTTTTCAGCGACTTGTCGAGATCCTCAGTCTTGATCGCCTTGTTGCCGACGATGGTGAAGTTCGCAATCGACGGCCGCTCCTTGACGTCGACGATCAGCGTATTGCCGCTGCGCCGCATCTGGATATTTTCGAAGAACCCGGTCTGGTACAACGCCTTGATCGCGTTGCGAATGCGCGCAGCATTCACCTGGTCGCCCACACTGATCGGCAGGTACGTGTAAAGGGTTCCGGTCGAGATACGCTGCAATCCGTGCACTTCGATATTTTGAACGGTGAATGTTTCGTCGGCCGCGAACGCCGGCGTAAGCACGGCGCCGATCATGAGCACGGCGAGAATCAGGCGCAGGGCGCGTAAAAAAGGCAATCCGGATCTCCTTACCCCGCGATGCGGGTTAAATCGTTGAATACGGTAAAACTGAGCAGTGCCAGCAGCAGCGTGATGCCGATCTGCTGGCCGAGCATCTGACTGCGCAGCGACAGCGGGCGGCCCTTGATCCATTCGATCGCGCAGTAGAGCAACTGGCCTCCGTCCAGCATCGGAATCGGAAACAGGTTGGCGATCCCCAGGCTGATGCTGATCAGCGCGAGAAACGTTACGAATGCCGTCAGGCCGGCACTCGCGGCACTGCCGGCATACTGCGCGATGCCGACCGGTCCCATCAGGCTCTTCCACGAGACCTGCCCGACAATCATTCCCCAGATCGTCTTGAGCGTCAGCCACGAAAACTGGCCGGTCTGGCCGAATGCGCGGGCAAGCGCGGGCAGAGGCGCGTATTGCTGAATGGTGAACATCCGGTCGTGGAACCCGGGCGGCACTCGCGCCGCCGCGCCGATATGGCCAATGCGCTGCCCGTGTTGGCCCCCCTGGATGACGCCGATGTGCAAATGCAGCTTGAGGCGGCTGCCATTGCGAATGACGGTCACCGGCACGGTTTGATCCGGCCGCTGCTGGATAAACTGCACCCACTGATGCCAGTTTTTGATCGCCTGCCCGCCGCTTTCGACAACCTTGTCGCCCACCTGCAGGCCGGCCAAGGCTGCCGGGCCGTTATCGACCACCTGGCCCAGTACCGCCGGCACCGTCGGTCGCCAGATCGTCAGGCCCAGGCCCGGCAGCAGCTTGCCCGGCTTGGTCAGGTCCTTGCTGCTTTCTTCCGGCTGCAACTCAAGCGTCCGCGACGCCCCCTGCGGTGGTTTCACTTTCACGAACAGCGGCCCGCCGTTCATGACACCATTGATCAGCCCCAGCTCCACGGCCTGCCAGGTCGGCGTCGCCGCGCCGCCGACCGCAACGATTTCATCGCCCTTGCTGATGCCGGCCTCGGCGGCGGGCGAATGCGGCGTCACGACGCCGACCACCGGCCGCAAGCCCGGCACGCCGGTCATAAACACGGCCCAGTAGCAGATCACCGCAAGCAGCAGGTTGAAGCCGGGTCCGGCGAACAGAATCGCCGCGCGCTTCGGCAACGGCTGGCGGTTGAAGGCTCGATGCTGTTCGGACGCATCGACCTCTCCCTCGCGCTCGTCAAGCATCTTGCAGTAGCCGCCGAGCGGGATTGGCGCGATGGCGTACTCTGTCCGGTCGGCGCCGCCGCCATGCCACATCACCAGCGGCTTGCCGAAGCCGATCGAGAACCGCAGTACCTTGACCCCCAGCAAGCGCGCGATCAGGAAATGGCCGTACTCGTGCACGGTAATCAGCACGCCGATCGCCAGCAGAAACGATCCGATTGTGATCAGCGTGTTGAGCATGGACTCGATTTGGGAATCATCGTTTAGGTCAGGTTGCGGCGTCGGGCCGGCTGCCGAGCATGCCAGATTTCGACAGCCAACGCATGTAAATCGTTCATAACGACAGCGCCCAAAGGCAGACATAGAAGACCGGCGCGGCAGCGCTCAGGCTGTCGAATCGGTCAAGTACGCCTCCATGGCCGGGGAAAATGTTGCCGCTGTCCTTAATGCCGATCAGGCGTTTGAACAGGCTCTCGCTCAGGTCCCCGATGATAGAGAATATCGCCGTCAGGATACAGATGGGCACGAAATACTGCAGCGGCCAGCCGAAGTACAGCCCGCCACCGACGCCGGCGATCGCTGCGGAAATCAGGCCTCCGGCGACACCTTCCCAGGTTTTGCCGGGGCTGATGCGCGGTGCGAGGCGGCGACGGCCCCACAGCCGGCCGGCGGCATAGGCGCCGCTGTCCGCGACCCAGATCAACAGCAGCAGGAAGAACAGCCGCGCCGTGCCGTCGGCCATGCCACGCAGGCCCACCACGGCCTCCCAGGCCGGTACAAGCGTCAGCAGGCCGCACAGGCCGATCAGCGTGGAAGACATGCCGGCGGCGCGACCGCCGTCGCGGCCTACGCCGTAGCTAACCAGGCCGACCGTGACCAGCAGCCACCAGGCGATGCCGACCGCGATTACCGCCGCGGCGAAATCGGGAATTTGCAGGGTGAATCCGCAGAGGACCAGAAAAGCGGTCGTCAGCAGCAAGTAGAGAGACTTGGCGGATGCTGGGGCATAGCCGGCAAAGGCCGTCCATTCCCATGCGCCCGCCAGCACCACGGCGCCGAGCACGCCGCCCACGACGCCCCGCGGCGCAAACAGCGCCAGCGCGACAATGACCGGAATTGCGATCAGCGCCGTTAGCAGCCGTTGCTTCAGCATCGGTCAGCGTGCGGAAACGAAGTAGCTGAAAAAGTCATGGATGGCTTTTTCAGCACAGGTGGCCAAGCCACTATACCTCCAGCAGCTCGGCTTCCTTGTCCGCCAGTATTGCGTCGATATCGGCGACGGCGCGGTCGGTCAGCTTCTGGATTTCTTCCTGACCACGGCGCTCGTCGTCCTCGCTGATGTCCTTGTCCTTGAGCAGCGACTTGAGGTCCGCCAGCGCATCGCGGCGGATGTTGCGCACCGCCACGCGCGCACTCTCCGCTTCGCCACGCACCACGCGTACCAGTTCGCGGCGGCGCTCCTCGGTCAACGGCGGTAGCGGCACGCGGATCACGTTGCCGGCCGTGGCCGGGTTGAGCCCCATGTCCGCCGTCATGATCGCCTTCTCGACGACCGGCACCATATTCTTTTCCCAAGGCGTGACCGTCAGCGTGCGTGAATCGCCCACGCCGACGTTGGCGACCTGGTTGATCGGCACGTCGTTGCCGTAATACGGCACCATTACGTGGTCCAGCAGGCTGGTATGCGCGCGCCCGGTGCGGACCTTCGCGAGATCCTCCCTATACGACGCGATCGACTTCTTCATCCGGTCGCCGGCGTCTTTCTTGATGTCGTCCAGCATGGTTCTATTCTCCGTTGTCGACGGTCGTGCCGATGTCGCGCGCGCCGCAGACGATCCTCAGCAGATCGCCGGGGTGATTGAGGTCGAAAACCCTGAGCGGCAGATTGTGGTCGCGACACATCACGATCGCTGTCGCGTCCATCACCCCGAGCTTGTCGGCCAGCACCCGGTCGAAGGTGAGGCGTTCGTAGCGCACCGCATCCGGGTGCTTTTTCGGGTCCGCCGAATATACCCCGTCGACCTTGGTGGCCTTGAGCAGCAATTCGGCATTGACCTCAATGGCGCGCAGCGAAGCGGCGGTATCGGTGGTAAAAAATGGATTGCCGGTACCGGCCGCAAAAATCACCACCCGACCCTTTTCGAGATGCCGGACCGCGCGGCGGCGAATGTAATCTTCGCACACCTCATTGATCCGCACCGCCGACATCACGCGCACATGCACGCCGGCGCGTTCCAGCGCATCCTGCATGGCGAGCGCGTTCATCACCGTCGCCAGCATGCCCATGTGGTCGCCGGTCACGCGATCGAGGCCGGCGTCGGCGAGTCCCGCGCCGCGAAAGATATTGCCGCCGCCGATGACGACACCGATTTCGACACCGAGCGCTGCGACATCGCGAATTTCGGCCGCGATGCGCTTGATGACTTTGGGATCGATGCCGTAGTCGGCGTCGCCCATCAGGGCTTCGCCGCTCAGCTTGAGCAGAATCCGCTGATATTCAGCCCCCGGCGGCTGTGCGCTTGAGCCACCAACGGATTCGCTTACCACTAATCCTTTCCTTTGACCTGGGCCATGACTTCGTCGGCGAAATTCTCGGCCTTCTTCTCAATGCCTTCGCCGACTTCAAAGCGGACAAACTGAAGCACCTTGGCATTGGCCTCGATCAGCAGCTTACCGACCTTCTTGTCCGGATCCTTGACGAACGGCTGGCCGACCAGCGCCACTTCGTTGAGGAACTTCTGCATCCGGCCCTCGACCATCTTCTCGATGATGTTGTCCGGCTTGCCACTTTCGGCTGCCTGCGCCGCGACGATCTCGCGCTCCTTGGCGATAGTCTCGGCCGGCACGTCTTCCGGCTTCACGCAGACCGGCCGGCTCGCGGCGATGTGCATCGCAATGTCGCGCGCCAGCGTCTCATCGCCGCCCTCGATTTCAACGAGGACACCGATTCGATCGCCGTGCAGGTAAGCGCCGATATGGTTGTTGCCGACAATGCTCGCCACGCGACGCAACTGTACATTTTCGCCGACGGTGGCGACGAGCCACTGGCGCCCTTCCTCAACCGTCTTGCCGTATTCAGTCTCGGCTGCTTTCAGTGCCTCGACATCATTTACTTCACCATTTAATGCGGTCCTGGCAGTCACATCGGCAAACTGGCGAAAGTTTTCATCCTTCGCAACAAAGTCGGTTTCCGAATTGATCTCGACCAGCACTGCCTTGCCCTCACGCTGGGCAAGCACAATGCAGCCTTCGGCAGCCACGCGGCCGGCCTTCTTGTCGGCTTTCGCGAGCCCGCTCTTGCGCATTTCCTCGACCGCGGCGTCGAGATCGCCGCCGGTCGCGACCAGCGCCTTCTTGCACTCCATCATGCCGGCCCCGGTGCGTTCGCGCAGTTCCTTGACCAGTTTGGCGGAAATATCAGCCATCATTTCTCCTCATCGGTAAAAGGTAAAAGGTTAAAGGCAAGAGTTAAGGGCAGGTTCCCGACCTTTCACCCTTAACCGTTTAACCCTTTACCCTCTTTTGCCGCGTCTTCGCCAGCCTCGCCCTGATCCTCGACTGCCGGCGCCTCGCGGGCAGGCTCGGTGGTGGCAGGCTCGTCCTTCGAGGCCGTAGTGGTCTCGGCTTCGGCGTCTTCGGCAGCAGCCGCACCGGCATCGACGACTTCAGTCGCGGGTTCGGCTTCGGTCGCTTCGCCTTCAGCCTTGTTCGCCGCCGTCTTTTTGCCGGTGCGCTTCTTCGCCGGCTTGGGCGCGGCCTTCCGGGCGGACTTGCGTCCCGGCGCCTTGCCAGTGGGGTTGCCTTCCTCGTCCAGCTCGACGAACTCATCGCCCTCGCCGCCGATCTGAGGCATCATTTCGCGGCCCAGCAGCACGGCATCGGCCACGCCGGCCGCGTAAAGCTGAATGGCGCGAATGGCGTCATCGTTGCCGGGGATGACGTAGTCAATGCCGTCCGGCGAATTGTTGGTGTCGACGACCGCGATAATCGGGATGCCAAGCTTGTTCGCCTCGCGCACTGCGATCTTTTCGTAACCGACATCGATCACGAACAGCGCGTCCGGCAGCCCTGTCATGTCCTTGATGCCGCCGAGACTGCGCTCGAGCTTGGACATCTCGCGGCGCAGGCCGACGACTTCCTTCTTGACCAGCCGGTCGAACGTGCCGTCGGCAGCCATCGTCTCGAGCTCCGCCAGGCGCTTGATCGACTGGCGCACGGTCTTGTAGTTGGTCAGCATGCCGCCCAGCCAGCGGTGGTTGACGTAAGGCATGCCGCAGCGCTCTGCTTCCTTGACGATGGTATCGCCCGCCGCCCGCTTGGTGCCGACGAACAGGATCGTGCCGCCGTCGGAAACCAGCTTCGAGACGTAGTTCATCGCCTCGTTATAGGCGGGCAACGTCTTTTCAAGGTTGAGGATGTGAATTTTGCTGCGATGACCGAAGATGTAGGGGGCCATCTTCGGGTTCCAGAAACGCGTCTGGTGGCCGAAATGCACACCGCATTCCAGCATCTGGCGCATGGATACGTTCGCCATGATCTTCAAGCTCCTGATTTGGGGTTGAGCCTCCATACGTCCCATGCCGCAACTCCGTTCGGGACGGAGCACCCGGCGACATGTGCCGGCGTATGTGAGAAGTTAATAACGACGCGGGTTATCCCGCCGACGTTTGCTAAAAAAGAGCGCGCTTTATACCATAGCGCGGCTGACTTCTCAATCCGCCACGTTAGATATCGCCATGCCAGTCACCATCAAAACGCCCGAAGAACAGGACAAAATGCGCGTCGCCGGCCGGCTGGCGGCGGAGCTGCTGGAGATGATCGAGCCACATATCCAGCCGGGCGTGACGACCGACGAGATCAACACGATCATCCACGAACACATCGTCAACGTGCAGCACGCGACGCCCGCGCCGCTCAATTATCGCGGCTTTCCGAAGTCGGTCTGCACCTCGGTCAACCACGTTGTCTGCCACGGCATCCCGAACGACAAGCCGCTCCGGGACGGCGACATCATCAATATCGACGTCACCGTGATCAAGGACGGCTGGCATGGCGACACCAGCAAGATGTTCTTTGTCGGCGAGCCGTCGATCAAGGCGCGCCGCGTGGTGGATATCGCCCACGACGCAATGGTCCTGGGTATCGACATGGTCAAGCCGGGCGTGCGCCTTGGCGACATCGGCCACGCGATCCAGCGCTATGTCGAGGGGCTGGGCTGCTCGGTCGTGCGCGAATACTGCGGCCACGGCATCGGCCGGATTTTCCATGAGGATCCGCAGGTGCTGCATTATGGCGCGCCCGGCACCGGCATGGAACTCAAGACAGGCATGACCTTCACGATCGAACCTATGGTCAACGTCGGCAAACGCCACGTCAAGCTGATGCCGGACGGCTGGACGGTCATCACCAAGGACCATTCGCTGTCGGCGCAATGGGAACATACGATCCTGGTGACCGACGACGGCCACGAGATTCTGACGATGCGCTCGGGCGGAGAGGTTTAGTCGCTAGTAGCTAGTCGCCAGGACTGAGTAAAAAAAGGCGTTCCACACTCAGTCCTGGCGACTTGCTCCTAGCTACTTTCGGATGAAAACGCCGCTCGAAACGACACTTCGTCATTCGCTTGCCGCCGGAGACCGGGCGCTCGCGGACCGCTTCCGCGCCGGAGAAGATGTCGTCGCGCTGGTACAGGAACGTGCCGCGCTCGTCGATAACCTGATTGTGACCGCCTGGCGGCGCTGCTGCGCCGCGCCGGACGACATGGCGCTGGTCGCGGTCGGCGGCTACGGTCGCGGCGAACTGCACCCCTGCTCCGACATCGATATCCTGATCCTGGCCGCGCCGGACGCACCGGCTCGCCACCGGGATGCCCTGCAACGTTTCCTCGCCCTGCTCTGGGACATCGGCCTGCATGTCGGCCACAGCGTCCGCACGGTTGCCGATTGCACGGCCGCGGCGGCGGACGACATCACCATCGTCACCAGCCTGATGGAATCGCGCCTGCTGTCCGGCAACGCAACCCTGTATGCGGACATGCGCGCGGCCGTCGCGCCGGACCGCGTGTGGCCGGTGGCCGATTTCTTCCAGGCCAAATGGCGGGAGCAGCGGGCGCGGCATGCGAAGTTCGAACATACCGCGTACAAGCTCGAACCCAACGTCAAGGAGGGCCCGGGCGGGCTGCGCGATATCCAGACGATCGTCTGGGTGGCGCAGCGCCATTTCGGCGCGGCAACCGAGCACGGGCTGGTCGAGCACGGCTTTCTGACCGAAGACGAATTCCAGGCGCTGACAGCCGGGCGCAATTTCCTTTGGCGGGTGCGCTTTGCGCTGCACCTGATCGCCGGCCGGCGCGAGGACCGGCTGCTGTTCGACCACCAGTTGCGCGTCGCGCGCCTGTTCGGCTACGAAGACAATCCCCACCTGCTCGGCGTCGAGCAGTTCATGCAGCGCTATTACCGCACGCTGATGTCGCTCAGCCGCCTGAACGAGATGCTGCTGCAACTGTTCCAGGAGGCCATCCTGCTCGACCCGGAAGCACCGTCGAAGCCGCTCGACGACGACTTTCAGGTCCGCCACCGCTTTCTCGAAGTGCGCTCAAACGACATTTTCCGGCGCCGCCCGCGGGCCCTGCTGCGACTGTTCCTGGTGCTCGAACAGCACCCGGAACTGAACGGTATCAGCGCGCGCACCATCCGGCTGATCCGCCGCGACCTGGGCGTGATCGACGACGCGTTTCGTGCCGACCCGGCCGTGCGGGCCTGCTTCATGGCGATCCTGCGCGAGCCGCGCGGCCTGAGTCACGAACTCCGGCGGATGAATCATTACGGGGTGCTGGGCCGCTATCTGCCGGCGTTCGGCGAGATCGTCGGGCGCATGCAGTACGACCTGTTTCACGCCTATACGGTCGACGAGCACATTCTGTTCGTGGTCGGTAACCTGCGCAGCTTCGCGCTCAGTCGCCACGACCACGAATTCCCGCTGTGCAGCCGCATCATGCAGTCGCTCGACAAGCCGGAAGTGGCCTACCTCGCCGGCCTGTTTCACGATATCGCCAAGGGGCGCGGCGGCGATCACTCAACCTTGGGCGCAGTCGACGCCGAGCAGTTCTGTATCGACCACGGTCTCGGCCGCTACGATGCGCGGCTGGTGAGCTGGCTGGTGACGCATCACCTGAGCCTGTCGGTCACCGCGCAGAAAAAGGACATCAACGACCCGGCCGTAATCAACGCGTTCGCCGAGTTGGTCGGCGACCAGATTCACCTCGACCTGCTTTACATTCTGACGGTTGCCGACGTGCGCGCGACCAACCCCTCGCTGTGGAATTCGTGGAAGGCCAGCCTGTTCGGCGAACTGTATGCGAACACGCAGCGCGCGCTCAGGCGAGGGCTGGAAAACCCGATCGACAAGGACGAGCTGATTTCCGAAACCCAGGCACGCGCCCGGGCGCTGCTCGCAACGAGACTGGACGAGGCGCGGGTCGATGCCGTCTGGGCCGCGCTGACCGAAGATTATTTTCTCCAGCACACTGCCGATGAAATTGCCTGGCACACCGGGGCGCTCGCCGAACGCGATCCCGCCGAGTCGGTAACAATCATGCTGCGCACCGACAGCGGTCGCGGTGGCACCGCGATCTCGGTGTATTCACAGCGCGACGAACCGACCTTCGGCCGCGCGACGGCCGCGCTCGACCAGCTCGGCCTGACGATCGTCGACGCACGCATCGTGCCGGTCGGCGAACGAGTCAGCTTCGACACCTATGTCGTGCTGGAAGACACCGGCGAACCGATCGCGGACGAGGACCGGCTGGCTGAAATCAAGGCGATCCTGAAGCGTGAAATCGGCCGGCCCGGCGCGCCGCCGATGACAGTGACGCGGCGTGCCCCGCGCCAGGTGCGTCTGTTCTCGACGCCGCCGCTGGTCACCTTCGCCGCCGACACCCGCAACCGCCGCACCGTGATGGAGATCGCGGCCGGCGACCGGCCCGGGCTGCTGTCGGAAATCGGACGGGTACTCGAACAGCAGGCGATTCACCTGCAAAACGCGAAAGTCACGACCGTCGGCGAGCGCGCCGAAGACGTATTCTTCATTACCGCAAACGGCCGTGCGCTGGATAACGCCGCCGAAGTGCGGTTGCGCGAGGCACTGCTGGAGCGGATCGGCGCCGCGACGCGCTAAACCGACTTCAGGAACTCTCGAAAGCCCGCGCCCAGCTCCGGGTGCGCCAGCCCATAGTTGACGGTCGCCATCAGATAGCCGAGCTTGTTGCCGCAGTCGTAGCGCGTGCCTTCGAACTGAAAGCCGTGCACCGGCTCTTCCTTCAGCAACGCGGCAATTGCATCGGTCAACTGGATTTCACCGCCCGCGCCCCTGCCGGTCTGCCGCAACAAATCGAAGATACGCGGCGTCAGCAGGTAGCGGCCCACCACGCCGAGATCCGACGGCGCATCCGCCGGCTGCGGCTTCTCGACCATGCCGCGCATCTTGAACAGGCGCTCGTCGGCCGGCTCCGAATCGATGATGCCGTAGCGCGACGTCTGCTCGTGCGGCACCTGCTGCACGCCGACGAGGCTGCTGTGATGTTTCTCATAGACATCGCGCATCTGCGTCAGCACGCCGCGATCGCCGTCGTCGATCAGATCGTCGGGCAGCACGACAAAAAAAGGCTCGTTGCCCACAACCGGCTCCGCGCATAAAACGGCATGGCCCAGCCCCAGCGCTTCCGGCTGACGCACGTATACGCACTGCACGTCGGCCGGCACCAGGTCCTGCACCATGCGCAACTGCGCCTCCTTGCCCCGCAGTTGCAGCTCGTTTTCCAGCTCGTAGGCGCGATCGAAATGATCCGGGATGGAATTCTTGTTGCGCCCGGTGACGAAAATCAGCACCTTTGCGCCGGCGGCAACGGCCTCCTCCGCCGCGTACTGAATCAGCGGCTTGTCGACGACCGGCAACATCTCCTTGGGATTGGCCTTGGTGGCCGGCAAAAAGCGGGTGCCGAGCCCGGCTACCGGGAAAACGGCTTTTCGAATAGTCACAATTGAATCCTTTCACTCAATAAAGACAGCAAAAAAAAGCGCGCTCCGGCACCCGCCGAAGCGCGCACAATGGTGAGATTTTACCTATTTCTTCGGGTTCGTAAACAGGATGTTGTCCTTATTTTCCGCGACCGTCTTGTCGCCGATGCCCTTGACCTTCTCCAGATCGGACAGCGACTTGAACGGGCCATGCGCTTCGCGGTACTTGACAATCGCCTGGGCCTTGACCAGGCCGATACCGCTCAATTCTTTGGCAATCGTGGAGGCATCGGCCTTGTTGACGTTGACTTGGCCCGCAAAAGCAGTGAAAGCGAGACCGGCGGAGAGCAGCAGTGCTGCGATAATGGATTTCTTCATTATTACCCCTATTTGATTGTTTGGGTTGATCGACATCCGACTTACCCCAATTGAAAGATCGGATGCCACGCACAGTCGATGGTATCAGTCTGGCCAAACAGGTTCAATTGCGGCTGAATGTGATTACGAGAATAGAGCTCGCCGTTGCCGCACGGCCTCGAACAGCGCGATACCAGCCGACACCGATACATTTAGACTCGCGACCGCGTCGGTCATTGGAATATGCGCGAGAAAATCGCAATGCTCCTTCGTAAGCCGCCGTAATCCCCCGCCTTCGGCACCCAGCACCAGCGCGAGCGGCCCGGCAAGATCGAAATCATACAGCGGCTGATCCGCCTCGCCCGCGAGCCCCACCGTCCAGATGCCGCGCTCTTTCAGACCGCGCAACGTACGCGCGAGATTGGTGACCTGCACGAATGGCACGATCTCCGCCGCGCCGCTCGCCACCTTGCGCGCGGCCGGCGTCAGCGAAGCGGCGCGATCCCGCGGCGCAATCACCGCGTGAGCACCGGCGGCCGCCGCGCTGCGCAGACACGCGCCCAGGTTGTGCGGATCCTGCACGCCGTCGAGTACCAGCAGAAACGGCGGGCCGCTCAACTCGTCGAGCAACGCCTCCAGCGTTTGTTCGTTGCCCGGCGCCGCCGCATGGACTTCGCCCACGGCACCCTGATGAGTAGCCGCACCGGCCAGGCGGTCGAGTTCGTCGCGCGGCAGAAGCTCCAGCGGCACGTTGCGCTTCGACGCTTCAGCGGCCAGGATTTCCACGCGATGATCGCTCCGCCCCCGCAACAGCCATAACCGGCTGAGCGCGTTGCGCCTGAGCGCCGCTTCCACGGCGTGAATGCCATAGACGATCGACTCACTCATCGCCGGACGCGCCGCCGCTTGCGCGCGGTCGCCGCCTTGCCGACCGGCTCGAAATCGATCTTGCGGTCGTCGAGGCTCACGCGCAGCACGCGCACGCGCAGCGCATCGCCCAGTTGATAAACCTGCCCGCTACGTTCGCCGACCAGCTGATGGCGCACCGCGTCATGGCGGTAATAATCGTTGCTGAGCGACGACACATGTGCCAGCCCTTCGACGAACAGGTTCTTGAGCTCGACGAACAGGCCGAATGACGTCACGCCGGTAATCAGTCCGTCGAATTCTTCGCCGACCTTGTTGAGCATGAATTCGGCTTTGAGCCACGACACCGCATCGCGGGTGGCCTCGTCGGCGCGCCGCTCCGTCTCCGAGCAATGCCGACCGAGGCGCTCCATGTCGCGCGGGCCGTAGCGGAAATCCGACCGTCCGCCGCCGTCGAGGACGTGGCCGATAGCACGATGTACCAGCAAATC
Organism: Gammaproteobacteria bacterium; assembly: GCA_035708085.1. Lineage (GTDB taxonomy): Bacteria > Pseudomonadota > Gammaproteobacteria > Natronospirales > DASSBR01 > DASSBR01. The sequence continues at coordinate 42,316 of DASSTE010000046.1, forward strand.
CGGGTAACGGCGGATCGGCGAAGTGAAGTGCGCGTAGGATTCGAGGCCGAGGCCGAAATGGCCTTCGAGCCGGGGGCTGTAAACCGCCTGTGACAGTGAGCGCAACAGCACGGTCTGAATCAGGTGCGCGTCGTCGCGACCGGTGATTTTCTCCAGCAGCTTCGCGTAATGCATCGGCTCAGGATTGTCGCCGCCGCCGAGGCTCAGGCCCAGCGTGCCGAGGAAATCGCGCAATTGTGTCAGCTTTTCCTCGTTCGGCCCGGCATGCACCCGATACAACGTCGGCATTTTGTGCTGCTTGAGGAACCTTGCGGCCGCGACGTTCGCCGCGATCATGCACTCCTCGATCAGCTTGTGCGCGTCGTTGCGTTCGGTCGGCTCGATTGCCGTGATCTTGCGCTCGCTATCGAAAACAATGCGCGTCTCGGTGGTTTCAAAGTCAATTGCGCCGCGCGCGTCGCGCGCCTTGCGCAGCGTTCGATACAGACCGTGCAGTGCCTCAAGGCGCCCGATCAGCGCCTCCCGCCGCCGACGCGCGGCCTTGTCGCCGGCAATAACCGCCGCAACCTCCGTGTAGGTCAAGCGGGCGGCGGAGCGCATGACGCCTTTGTGGAACGTCTCACGGGTGATCTTGCCCCCGCGGTCGATGCGCATCTCGCAAACCATGCACAGCCGGTCCACGTCCGGGTTCAGCGAACACAAGCCGTTGGACAGCGCTTCCGGCAGCATCGGGATCACGCGGTCGGGGAAATACACCGAAGTGCCACGCAGTTCAGCTTCCTCGTCCAGCGCGCTACCCGGAGTCACGTAATGGCTGACGTCGGCGATTGCGACGATCAGCTTCCAACCCCGCTGGACGGGCTCGCAATAAACCGCGTCGTCGAAGTCGCGCGCGTCGGCCCCATCGATCGTGACCAAATCCAGCTCGCGCAGGTCCAGCCGGCCGGAGACGGCGTCGCGCGGAATTTCATCGCCATAGGCTTCCGCTTCCGCCAGCGCCGCCTCGGGCCACTGATGCGGCAGACCGTGGGCGCTGATGGCCAACTCAATCTCGATGCCCGGCGCCCGCTGATCGCCCAGCACCTCGACCACCTGACCGATCGGCTGCGTGCGGCGGGTGGGATACTCCACCAGTTCGATCCGCACCATCTCGCCGGAGCGCGCGTTCGCGCGCCGCTCGCGCGGAATCAGGATGTCATGATGCATGCGCGGATGGTCCGGATGCACAAAACCGATACCCTGCTCTTCGAAATAGCGGCCGGCGAGCTCCGCCGGGCGGCGCTCGAGCACATCCACCAGCCGGCCCTCGCGTCGGCCGCGCTGGTCTTCGCTACTGACGCGCACCAGCGCGCGGTCGCCGTCCATCAGCTCGCGCATCTGTCCCGGCGGCAGAAAAACATCCTCGCCGTCCTCGTCCGGCTGCAGGAAGCCGAAGCCGTCGCGATGGCCGATCACGGTGCCGGCAACCACCGGCAAATGCCGCGTCAGGCAATAGTCGCCACGCCGATTGCGCAGAATCTGTCCGTCGCGCACCATTGCGCTCAGCCGGCGATCAAGTGCGCGGCGATCAACCTCGTCGGAAAGATCGAGCCTGTCCGCGAGCGTAGGGAAATCGGCGGGCGCCCCCAGTTCCTCGAGCAGATCGAGAATCAATTCGCGGCTCGGAATCGGCCGCTCGTATTTGTGGGCTTCGCGTGCTGCGTGCGGATCGGCGCTGCGCCAATTTTTCTTGTTTTTTGCCATAACTCGTCGGGGAATGATTCATGAGGCCCGGCCATTGACATCAAGCCGACCGGCTGTTTAAATGGCGCGCCTTCCCGGCAGTGATTCAAACGCTGCCGTATGCCGAGGTGGCGGAATTGGTAGACGCGCTGGCTTCAGGTGCCAGTGGGGGTAACCCCGTGAAGGTTCAAGTCCTTTCCTCGGCACCATTTGATGCCGTTCATTGTAATACAGATCAGGGCCGAATCAGCGTCCTCAACTCTCATGTATAGCGATCGGCTCGATCCCGCTCTTGTCGATCATCCGGTTGAGCTTCGGCAGTTGTTGCTGCAGCACGTCGCGTAACATCTGCAACTGCTTGTCCACCCGCGTCGAAAGTGCTCCGAATACCTGGTAGTCCTGGCGCGTCGGCCGTCCATAGCCGCTGCCGATTTCCGCGGCCAGTGCGGCGAGCTTGTTGTTGAGCCGGATCGGGTAGTTGAGCGGATCCTCGCCCGAATGCGACTTCGTCTGAATCAACGCGTCCTCGATGTCGGTGAGCTTCGCGATCATCGGCTTCGCGGTCTTTTTGATCTCCGCCGCGTGCGGATTGTCCTTCAGCCGGCCGAGATAGTCGTTGATCTCGTCGCGCGCCTTGCGCAGACGCAGGATTGCCTTGTCGGTCGCATCGAGCTTCGCGTGCACTTTCTTCAGCAGCGCAAGCTGTGCGTCGAGGTCGGCTTGCGTCGCCTGCGAACGCGGATCCTCGCGCACCTGGAAGCTGCGTGTGACGCTGTCCTTGCCGATCGTCAGCTTTACCTTGTACGTCCCCGGCACGATCTTCGGCCCGCGCATCGAGCCGAACCAGATCACCGCGCCCGGCACCTTGGTTGCGTCCGGATAGCGCATGTCCCAGACGAAGCGGTTCATGCCGGCGTGCGCCGGCACCACGCCCGGCTGCTGCGGCTCCTTCGGCGGGTAGAAGTCGTTGTTCTTTTTGAGCGGCTTGCCGTGCGCATCCGTCTGGTTCGAAAAGCTCGCGATCTTGTCACCGTTGGCGGTCATGAACGCCAGCGAGACTTTTTCGTCTTTCGGCGGCGCGTTTTTCAAATCGAAATAAACAACGACGCCGCTATCCGGGTTCTCGCCCATGCCGTACGCCAGCGCCTTGTCGAAATGGAATCCGCGTGTCAGGTACGCCGGCTCCGGCTGGAACAGGTGATGATCGGCACGGGCAACCTGCTCCGACATTTCCCGGAGCGGCTGAATGTCGTCCAATACCCAGAACCCGCGGCCGTGGGTGGCGAGCACGACCGCGCTCGCGCGTGGCTGGATGGCGATGTCGCGCACAGGCACCGGCGGCAGGTTCAGTTGCAGCGGCTGCCAATGATCGCCACCGTTGAACGACACGTACACACCTTCGAGTGTGCCGGCGAACAGCAGGTTTTTGTCCTGCGTGTCCTGGCGCACGACGAAGCTCGACTGATCGTCCGGCAGACCGTCGGTAATGCGGGTCCAGTGCGCGCCGTAGTCGGTGGTTTTATAAACGTACGGCTTGAAATCGTCCTGCTCGTAACGGCGCGCGGCGAGATACGCGGTGCCGGCGTCAAAATGCGACGGCTCGATGATGCTGATCGTGGTGAGCTTCGGCAGTCCGTCCGGCGTGACGTTCCGCCAATGCTTGCCGTCGTCTTTCGAGACATAGACCAGGCCGTCGTTGGAGCCGCTCCACAAGACGCCCTGCCTGACCGGCGATTCGGCCAGCGCGAATACCGTGTCGTAATATTCGACCGACGTATTGTCCTGCGTAATCGGCCCGCCCGACGACTTTTGCTTGTCCTTGAGATTCCGCGTGAGATCGGGGCTGATGCGCGTCCAGCTCATGCCGCCGTTGGTGCTGCGGAAAATATACTGCGACGCGACGTAAAGGGCGTGCGGCGCATGCTGCGAGATCATGATCGGAAAGGTCCATTGAAAGCGCTCTTTCAGATCGTTCGCCGGATGGCCCATCGGGTTTTCCGGCCACACGTTGACCAGGCGCCGCTGATCGGCGCGGCGGTTGTAGCGAATCAGGTAGCCGCTGTAGCCGCCGCCATAAGTGATCCACGGCTTGCCCGGCACCGGCACGACGAAGCCGCTTTCGCCGCCGGCGACATCCCAGACGTCATCGGCACTGATGCCGTAACTGCTGCTCGCGCTCGCGACTTCGACCGAACCGCGATCCTGCTGCGCGCCGTAGACGTGAAACGGGAACTGCTTGTCGAGCGCGACGTGGTAGAACTGGCCGGTCGGCTGATTGCGTTCCGAACTCCATGACTGGCCGCCGTCCTCGCTGACGGCCGCGCCGCCGTCATTGCCGGCGATCATGACCTCCGGTTGCTTCGGATTGATCCACAGCGCGTGGACGTCGCCATGCGGCAAGTCCAAGGCTTCAAATGTTTTGCCGCCGTCGGTGGACTTGAACACGCCGGCAACCTGCGGCGCGTAGACGACATTCTTGTTCTGCGGGTCGGCATAGATACGGGTGAAGTACCAGGCGCGTTGCGTCAGCTTCGAATCGTGGTTGACGCGCTGCCAGGTTTTGCCGGCATCGTCGGAGCGAAACACGCCGCCGTTCTTCGCCTCGACCAGCGCGTATACGCGGCTCGAATCCGCGCCGGAAATCGATATACCCATCTTGCCCAGCACGCCCTTCGGCAATCCGGGGTGCTGCGAAATATTCGTCCAGTGCGCGCCGCCGTCGGTGCTCTTGTAAAGCCCGCTGCCGGGGCCGCCGCTCGACAGCATCCACGGCCGCCGGTAAGCCTGCCACATCGCCGCGTACAGCACGCGCGGGTTGTGCGGGTCGATCTCGACATCGATCGCGCCGGTTTTGTCGTTGACGTACAAAACCTTGTGCCAGGTCTTGCCGCCGTCGGTGGACTTGTAAACGCCGCGCGCGTCGTTCGGACCGAACACATGGCCGAGCGCGGCGGCATAGACGGTATCCGGATCGTGCGGATCGACCGCGATGCGGCTGATGACATGCGTGTCGTCGAGGCCGATGTGCGTCCAGGTATGGCCGCCGTCGGTGGACTTGTACATCCCGTCGCCGGTGGCCATGTCGCCACGAATGGCCGACTCGCCGGTGCCGGCGTAAACGACGTTGGGGTCGGACGGCGCCACCGCCAGCGCGCCGATCACGCCGGTGTTGAGCTTGTCGCCCGACACCAGTTGCCACGTGTTGCCGCCGTCGGTGGTTTTCCAGATGCCGCCGCCGGTGGCGCCAAAATAGAAGGTGTCGGGTGTCGCCGCGTTGCCCGCGACCGCGATGGAGCGGCCGCCGAGAAACGGGCCGATATTGCGCCACTGCAGCGCGTTGTACGCCTGTTTGGGAATGGCCGCGGACGCTGCGACCGCGTAGAGCGCGGCCGGGAGCAGGAACAAAACGAGGGCAAGACGACGAACGCTCGACATGCGGCTTCCTTTTTTTCTAGAAGGCGGTGTGGTTATGTTAGAGGCCGCACGCGCCGAATAAGTTCAGAACGCTAGCGTGGCGGCTGCGGCTGCACGCCCGGCGGCAGTTGGCCGTGGCGGCGCGGCTTGGACGCCGGCGCCGGCGCCGGTATGGGCGTCTGGACAGCCGGCACCGCACGGCGAGGCAGATTCGGCGGTGGCATCGTCGCCGGCCGCTCCGGTCGCGGATCTCGCCAGTTCGGCGGCCTGAGCAGGTGCCGGTCGTCCGGAAAGCTGTTATGCGGCGAGCGGTGCCGGAAATCGCGGTACAGGTCCGGGGGCGGAGTGAAACGGGGGTCCGACGTACCGCCTGCCTTCGGCGCCGGGTTCACATGCGGCGACGGCGGCTGCTCCGGCTGTGGCCGGGGATGCCGATGAGAGAATCCGTAGATGAACGGCGCATAAAACGGAAAGTAGAACGGATTGCCGCGGTCCAGGTAATACGTCGAGAAGCCCGGATCCCAGTTGTACGGATTGTAAAAGGGCCCGTAATAGCTGCCGTAGCCTTCCGGCGCCGGTACCAGAATGTAGCCGGGCGGTGGCTGGTAGCGCGAGTCGTAATAGCTGCCGGGCACGCTCGCGCAGCCTTGCAGCATGCCAGCGACGGCCAGCGCGCCAGCCGCCGCCATAAGAGATTTGCGCATTAAATTCAGTACCTTATCAACAGCATACCTTCAATATACGCCGCCAGGACGATCCGCAAAAGCCCACCGCCATGCCAGACCCTACCGCCGCAAGGCCCGTAAAACCTCCCGCGTTTTCAGCGGCTGCCCACCCAGATACAGATCCACTGCCGCGCGCAGCAGCTTCTTCGCATCCCGCGATGCCCGTTCGTCATCCAGTTGGTCCGCCGCGAGTGCGAGCAGTGACGTGCCGCTTAGCGTCGAACCTGCCGCGCCGGGTTCGTGGAGGCGTGGCCCCTGTTCGAGCACGTATTCGTAGTCGCGGTCGCCACGAACCGGAGCACCGGAATCAATCTCGATCGTCAGGTTCAAGCCGTAGCCGCACGCGGCGAGCAGGCGCTTTTCGAACAGACGCAGCGGGATTTCTTCGTTGCCGGTGCCGGCGAGTTCGGCCAGGCAGCGCGCGTAATCGTCGAACAGTTCGGCATGCGGGTCGTGGCGATGCAGCAGGCGGATCAAGAGCTCGTTAACGTAGAAGCCGCACAGCAGGCGTGAGCCGGTCAGCCTGACGGGTGCGCCGGCGGCTTCGGCGCCGGTGAGTGTTGCAAGATCGCCGCGGGCGGTCCACGACAGCAGCACCGGCTGAAATGGCTGCAGCGCCGCCTTTAGCTTCGAGTTGGGACGGCGGGCGCCGCGGGCGATCAGGCCGATGCGGCCGAACGGGCGGCTGAAGGCTTCGATCAGGCCGCTGCTGTCGCGCCACGGGCGCTGGTGAAGAATGTAGGCGGGCTGGAGTTGGACGCGGTCCATGAGCGGACGAACCTATTCGCCGCCGAGACCCAGCTCACGCAATCGGCGGGCGTCGTCGGTCCAGCCGCTTTTGACCTTGACCCAGAGCTCGAGAAAGACTTTCTGATCCAGTTCCCGCTCGAGGTCGAGACGGGCAGCCTGGCCGGCCGACTTGAGGACGCTACCCTTGCGGCCGATCACGATCGCCTTCTGGCTGTCGCGTTCAACCCAGATCACCGCGCTCACCTTCAGCAGTTTGCCCTCCTCCTGCCAGCTCTCGACCTCGACGGCGACCGCGTGCGGCAGTTCCTCGCGCAGGACTTCAAGCAACTTTTCGCGAATGATTTCCGCCGCCCACAACCGCTGCGGCAGATCGGTCACCTGGTCCGCCGGAAACAGCGGCGGCGATACCGGCAGATGCGCCGTAACGACCTGCTCGAGGCGCTCGATGTTCTCGCCGCTGGACGCGCTGACCGGCGTGACGAAGGCGAAGTCACGCTTCGCCGCGATCTCCTGCAGGTACGGCAGCAGCCTGTCGCGCGGCTTCACCCGGTCGATCTTGTTGACCACGATGCCGACTGGATGGGGACTGTCGGCCAGCCGCTGCAGTACGAAGTCGTCGCCGTCCTGCCAGCGCGGCGCCTCGACCACCCAGAGCACCAGATCGGCATCGAGCGCTGCGCCGGCCGCGGCACGATTCATCTGCCGGTTGATTTCCTTGCGCTGCCCGCCGTGCAGGCCCGGCGTGTCAATGAACACCAGTTGTGCGTTCGATGTAGTCTTGATGCCAAGCACCCGCTGCCGCGTCGTCTGCGGCTTGCGTGACACGATGCTGATCTTCTGTTCGACGAAGCGGTTGAGCAGCGTCGACTTGCCGACGTTGGGCCGGCCGATCAACGCGACGAAGCCGGCGCGAAATTCAATGTTCGAATCACTCATCGATAAGGTGGTCCAGCAGTTCTCCCGCTGCCTTCTGTTCCGCCAGCCGACGGCTGCGGCCGGTCGCGGTGACATTCAGGCTGAGTGCCTCGATGCTCGCGTGGACGGTAAAAACGGGGTCGTGCGGCGGACCGCGGTGCTCGATCATCTCATAAACCGGCAAAGGCTGGCTGCGTGCCTGAAGATGTTCCTGCAGGCGGGTCTTGGCGTCTTTCAGCGTGTCCGGCGCAGGGAGGTGTGCCAATGAATCGCGATAAAGTCGCTGGATAGCCGTTTCTGCAGCAGCGTAACCGCCATCGAGATAAATGGCGCCAAGAAGTGCCTCGAGCGTATCGGCCAGAATGGATTTGCGGCGATGACCGCCGGACTTCATTTCACCGGGGCCCAGATCGACGTATTCCCCCAGCGACAGTTCCGCGGCGAGTGCCGCGAGCGCATCGCGATTGACGAGGCTGGCGCGCAGGCGACTCAGGTCGCCTTCATTGAAGTCACGGTCGCGATGAAACAGCTCCTTCGCAATAATCAGTCCGAGGACCGCGTCGCCGAGAAATTCCAGGCGTTCGTTGTTGCGACTGCCGCTGCTCCGATGACGCAGCGCGCGTTGCAGCAGATCGTGATCCCGGAATTCATACCCGAGCCGATCTGCAAGCAGCGTCTCAAGCCTCAACTTGGCGGCACCTCGATATTCTTGTCGAACGACGCGACCAGGCTAAGGTTGCCGATAAATGGCACGCGCTCTTCGTAATGCAGCGACACATTCGACCCGCCATCGCGGGCGGGCGTAATTTTGACCTGGTGAATCGATACCGCGTTGATTGCATTCACCTCGAAGCGTCGTTCGATCGTATCGCGAATCGCCGCCGGAGACCGGCCGTGCTCATGCTGCTCAACATTGTTGAAGATGGATGAAATGGCGAAATAGTCGTAATACACAGGGAACAACCGCACCGCGATCAGGCCGACAAACCCCACCACGATGACGATCACGAGGATGCTGATCATGCTGATCCCGCGCTGATCGATACTCCCATTCATAATTTTCTGCCTCAATCGATACCCGTACCGATGCGGCTCCACATCGGCATCGACGGGAAGCCGTCCCAGTTCATCCAGATGATGAACGCCTTGCCGACCAGGTTCTTCTCCGGCACAAAACCCCAGTAGCGGCTGTCTTCGCTGTTGTCGCGATTGTCGCCCAGCGCGAAGTACTCGTGCGGCGGCACCACCCAGCTGCCTTCCTTGCCGGGAATGTTCGGCATCGTCAGGATTTTATGATCGACGCCCATCAGATGCTCGACGCTGACCCGCGCTTCCCTGACGGTCGGTCCCGAGTACCAGCCGAGCGGCGTGTCCTTGATGCGTTTGCCGTTGATGTACAGCGTTTCGTTCTTGTAGACGATGTGGTCGCCTGGCAGCCCGACGATACGTTTGATGTAGTCGACACTGGGATTGCGCGGGTAGCGGAATACCGCCACGTCACCGCGCTGCGGCTCGCCGATGCTGATGATTTTGGCGTGCGTCAGCGGCAGCCGGATACCATAGGCGAACTTATTGACCAGCACGAAGTCGCCTACCAGCAACGTCGGAATCATGGATCCCGACGGAATGTGGAACGGCTCGACGATAAAGGCGCGTACCACCAGCACGATCAGGAAGACGGGAAAGAACGAGCGCGCGTAATCGACCAGCACCGGATCGCGCGGTTTGTTGTCCGTGACTTGTTCCGGCATGTCCTGCTGCGCCGCCTCGAACGCCGCGCGTCGTTTCGGCGCAAACGCAAAGCGATCGACCAGCCAGACGATGCCGGTGAGGCAGGTGCCGAGCACCAGGATCAAGGCAAAGGTATAACTCAGACTCATGCGGTCTGTCTCCTGTTATTTTTCAACCCGCAGCACCGCCAGAAACGCTTCCTGCGGAATTTCCACCGAGCCGAGTTGTTTCATGCGCTTCTTGCCCGCCTTCTGCTTCTCGAGCAACTTGCGCTTGCGAGTGATGTCGCCGCCGTAACACTTGGCCGTCACGTTCTTGCGCAAAGCCTTCACCGTGGAGCGAGCAATAATATGATTGCCGATTGCAGCCTGGATCGCGACCTCGAACATCTGCCGCGGAATGATTTCCTGCATCTTTTCGGTAAGCGTGCGCCCGCGCGCGTAGGCTTCCTCGCGATGCACGATAATCGCCAGCGCGTCGACACGGTCGCCGTTGATCATCACGTCGAGCCGCACCAGCGGCGCCGCCTGGAACCGCACAAAATGATAATCGAACGAGGCGAAGCCGCGGCTGACGGACTTCAGCCGGTCGAAAAAATCAAGCACGATTTCGGACAGCGGCAACTCGTACACCAGCGACACCTGCGAACCGGTATACAGCAGCCGCTTCTGCACGCCGCGCTTTTCCTCGCACAGCGTGATGACCGCGCCGAGATGCTGCTGCGGCACCAGGATGCTCGCCTCGATGATCGGCTCGCGAATTTCCTCGATTTCGTTCGGCGGCGGCAGCTTGGCCGGATTGTCGACCGCAATAACGTTGCCGACCGTGGTGAGCACTTCGTATATGACCGTCGGCGCGGTCGTGATCAATTCCAGCTCGTATTCGCGCTCGAGCCGTTCCTGCACGATTTCCATGTGCAGCATGCCGAGAAAGCCGCAGCGAAAACCGAAGCCGAGTGCGGTCGACGTTTCCGGCTCGAAATACAGCGCCGCGTCGTTCAGGCGCAGCTTCTGCAGCGCTTCGCGGAAGGCTTCGTAATCTTCCGCGCGGACCGGAAACAGGCCGGCGAACACGCGCGGCTGCACCTGCTTGAAGCCCGGCCACGGTTTCGCGCATGGCCGGTCCGCCGCGGTGATCGTATCGCCGACCGGCGCACCGTCGATCTCCTTGATACCGGCAACGATGAAACCCACGTCTCCGGCTTCGAGCGCATCGCCATCCGTCATCTTCGGGCGAAACGCGCCGACCCGATCGACCTGGTGCGTGCGCCCGGTCGACATCACCTGCACTTTCTGGCGCGGCTCGATGCGGCCGTTCATCACGCGCACCAGCGAAATGACGCCGACGAACTTGTCGAACCACGAGTCGATGATCAGCGCCTGCAGCGGCGCGTTGCGGTCACCCTTCGGCGGCGGAATCCGCTGCACGAGTTGTTCAAGCAATTCGGGGACGCCCTCGCCAGTCTTCGCGCTGACACGCACCGCGTCGCGCGCCTCGATGCCGATGACGTCCTCGATCTCGGCTATCACGCGCTCGGGCTCGGCCGCCGGCAGGTCGATCTTGTTGAGCACCGGCACCACCTCAAGCCCCTCGTCGATAGCCGTGTAGCAGTTGGCGACGCTTTGCGCTTCGACGCCCTGCGCGGCGTCGACGACCAGCAATGCGCCTTCACAGGCCGTCAGTGAACGGGACACTTCGTAGGAGAAATCAACGTGGCCGGGAGTATCGATGAAGTTCAGGCGATAAGTCTTGCCGTCTCGCGCCGCGTAATCGAGCGACACGCTCTGCGCCTTGATCGTGATGCCGCGCTCGCGCTCCAGCTCCATCGTATCCAGTACCTGCGAAGCCATTTCGCGGTCGGTCAGCGCACCGCAAATTTCGATGAAACGGTCCGCCAGGGTGGATTTGCCGTGATCGATGTGGGCGATGATGGAGAAGTTTCTGATGTGCTCCATGAAGACGAGGTCAAGGCTCAAGGGTTAAGGGTAAAAGGTCAAGGGTTGGAGGGAGTCGGCTATTGTACATTACCTTTCACCCTTCACCCTTTACCTTTTACCCCCTCAGATAATCTTCCAGTGCGTCGTCATCCAGCCGACCGTAGCACAACTCGCCGTCGACCCCTGCCAGCACCGGCACACGCAAACCGTAGCGCCGCGCCAGTTCCGGCGACGAGTCGACGTCCACCATCTCGACTTGCACGTCGCGGCCGGCACAGCGCGTCGATAATTCCTGCTGCATCGCCTCGCACAAATGGCAGCCGGCACGGCTGTAGAGCGTCAGCGCCGCGGTCATGGCGCGGGCGTCCTCAGCGCCACGAAGCGCGTGCCGTCCTCGTGGCGCACCAGGACCGGCGCCAATTCGCCCGTCTTCAGCCCGCGCTCCAGCTTGTTCAGCTGTCCGACACTGCGCACGCGCGACCGCGCGACGCGCAGAATCACATCGCCCGGCACGATGCCGGCACGCTTGGCCGCGCCCGACGCGTATTGCACCAGCACCCCATGACTTATATCCAGCCGCCGGCGCTGGTCTTCGGACAGGTTGCGCGCGACGAGACCGAAGCGGTCAATGCGGCTGGTATCGACCACCAGCGTAAAATCGTCGGCCTCGTTTTTCAGCAGGCCGATCGTCACGGACAGCTGCTTGCGCACGCCATTGCGCAGTACGGTTATCGGCGTCGGCTCGCCGACGGCGGCGCGTCCGACCAGCGGCGGCAAATCGTCCGGCGCGGATACCTTGTGGCCGTCGAAGCTGACGATGATATCGCCTGGATGCAGGCCGGATTGTGCGGCCGGACTCGCCTTGACGATGTCGGTCACCACGGCGCCCACCGGCATCGGCATGCCCGTCGCCTGGGCCAATGTCGGCGTCACCTGCTGGAGATTCACGCCCAGCCAGCCCCGGCTGACCGCACCGTCGGCCTTGAGCTGGCGCACGACGTTGAGCGCGAGGTCGATCGGCACCGCAAACGACACGCCGGTGTAGTCGCCGCTTTGGCTGTAGATTTCGGAATTGATTCCGACAACTTCGCCGGCCAGGTTCAGCAATGGACCGCCCGAACTGCCCGGGTTGATCGGCACGTCTGACTGGATGAAGGGGACGTATTTTTCGCTCGCGAGGTGCCGGTCCGTTGCGCTGACGACGCCGACGGTGATGGATTTCTGCAACCCGAACGGCGAGCCTATCGCAGCCACCCACTGGCCCGCCTTGAGTGCGTCCGAATCGCCGAGCTTCGCGGCCGGCAAGCCTTTGGCGGGAATCTTCAGCAGTGCGAGATCGCTGTCGCGATCCGCGCCGACGATCTTGGCCTGGTAGCGACGGCCGTCTGCCAGCGTCACCTCGACCGAGCTTGCCGCCTCTATGACGTGCGCACAGGTGAGGATATAGCCGTCCGCGTCGATAATGACGCCCGAGCCCATCGCCGTCGCACCATTGTCATCGCTGCCGTTCGACGCGGCGTAGCCCGGCGGTGCGCCGAAACCGATACGCTCGATGCGGATATTGACGACCGATGGCGCGGCCTCGCCGGCCACCGCCGAAAAATCCGGCAGCCCCGCAGCGGCGGCGCCGCATGCGAACAGCAGCAGACACGCGGCCACGAAAACACGCCACGCGCCGGCGCGCGAACAATGAATCATGCAATCCCCCTCCCCAGAGACAATCGCCTGTATATCACTGGCGTTTGTCAATCTCCACCGACTGCGCCACGAGTTTTACCGTCGCCGCCGGCACCTCGCCCACCACCGTTATCTGGTAGCCGTCGAGCAGGCGGCCGTAGGCGTTAACCGGACCGCGGCTCGATGGCCCGTTCAGCGCATCCCGGCCGTCCTTATGCGGCGTAGCGAAAACCGACAGCGACGCGAGCCCGTCGGTGAAGACCAGGTGCCGCACCGGCGCATCGATATCCGCCAGATGCTGCATCTCATCAACCGTCAGTTTGTAGCCGGGCGGCAGGTTCGCGACTTTGACGGCCACGTTCTGCGCCGTTCCGGCCGGCGCGTCGCCGGCGTCGGGCGGACGCCGGATGAAGCCGCGCGTATCGACGCTCGGCTTGATTTCCTCGGGCGGAATCTTGTCCGGCAACTCGACGTGCGTGAACATGACCCGCTCAATCGTGGTGCCGCCCGCATCGACCAGTTCCGAGCGCAGCAGCAGATCGGTCTTCGAATCCAGCCATAGCCGGTAACCATAACGATAATCGTCTTTCGGCTGCAGCGCGACAACGACGCAATCGCGCCCCGCGGTGCGCTGATGGCCGAGACGCTTCAGCTGATAGTATTTTGACAGGTCCCGTGTATCTGAGTGGGGCGCAAGAATGATTGGAAATCGGCTCTCCGGCCGGTAGTCGTGCACTATGACCATCTGCTTGCGCGGCAGCACGCATTCGACGGACTTGTGCCTGCGGATGACTTCGCGCGGCGTGCCGGTCAGCGAGGTCAGCCGCTCCTCGTCGCCCTGCGCGTCAACCCGATGCACGACGTGCATCGCTTCCAGCTCACCCTGGTGCAGATAGACGAAGTTGCCGGTGTAATTCAAGGACTCCAGCGCATGTGTCATGCGCTGCAACAGGGCCGGCACGGAAACCGGCTCCGCCGGCGGGCGGGTTGCGGCAAACGCGGGCAGCGCACCCAACAGGCCACACCAGACGATGGCGAAGCCCGCCGCCTTGCGATTCATCATTCCCGGTGACCCTCGCCGGCGCGCGGCGCCCCGGCGCGATGATCCGTGGGCGGCGGCGCGGAAGCATAGAACGTGGCAAGGTGCAGGTACGGCAGCATGCTCTGGCGGCCCAGCGTCGGCGCGTCTTGGTTGTGGTCGAGCAGGTATTCGTTCAGTTCGCGGCGCACCGCCGGCGAGCCCTGGTCCCAGCGCACGCTGGACACGGCGGCGTAATCGAAGTTCGCGCGCGGCGCGCGCGCCTGGGGCGGCACGACTTCGGCCGGCGCCGCGCCGCTGCCGGCGGGAGCCGGCGCACGCACCAGCATGACAGCCACGAGGCTGACGGACGCCGCGACAGCGGCGGCGCCGACCGGCCGCAACACCTTCATCCAGCGGCGGCGCGCGCCGGCTCGCGCGGCGGGTTCGGCTACCGGGTCGGCATCGAGGGCGGCCCTGACACGATTTGCGATGCAACCGGCATCGGCAGTCGGAAAGCCGCGCCGCATGACTTCGCCGATCACGTGATAGGCGTGCCAGCAGCCGCGCAGTTCGTCGCTGCCGCCGTACTGGCGCAGCAGCAAAGCCACCTCGCCGTGATCGAGTTCGTCGTCCGCCAGTGCGGATAGTTGTTCACGCAGCCTTTCTGTCATGGCTCAACCCACCATTCATTCCAATAGCGGCTTCAATTTGCCGCTGATCGCTTCGCGCGCCCGGAAAATCCGTGAACGCACCGTACCTACCGGGCACTCCATCGCTTCGGCGATTTCCTCGTAACTCATGCCTTCCAGTTCGCGCAGCATGATCGCGGTGCGCAAGTCCTCGGGCAGGTCGGCGATCGCCCGATCGACCGTCTGCCGGATTTCCTCGGTCAGCGCCAGGTCCTCGGGGGTATCGAGGTCGCTGACCCGGGCCTGCATGTCGTACTGATCCGGATCCTGCAGGTCCAGCCCGTTTTCGACCGGTCGCCGGTTCCTGGCAACCAGATGATTCTTGGCAGTGTTGATCGCGATCCGATACAACCAAGTATAGAACGCGCTCTCGCCGCGAAACGACGCCATCGCCCGGTAGGCCTTGATGAAGGCTTCCTGGGTCACGTCGAGCGCCTCGCTCGGGTCCGACACGTAGCGCGATACCAGCTTGACGATTTTCTGCTGGTACTTGATTACGAGCGCATCGAACGCCGCGCGATCGCCCTGGCGCACGCGTTCGACCAGCACATCGTCGGTCGGACGTTTAGCCATCGGCAACTACACTGTCCATAGACAAAACCGCGAACGGATAGTTCGCGCAGTTCAGCCCGGTCAGGCGACCGTTGGTACCGATTGATCGGTTCAATAGTGTCATTGGGAATAATGGGTGGTCATATTGCCCCAAATCGAGCATCCGCGACGGCTGCCCCGCCGCCTTCTCCCCCACGAGCCCGCATTGTAGCAGAGAGTTCGACGGCGTCAGATTCGGGACGCGGCGACACCAATCTCGCCGTGGCGCAGGCGCGTGCGCAGGCGGCGCAACGGCGCCGACAGCGTGCCGCCGCTCCACAGCAACACCGCCGGATGATGACGGAACTTCAGAATGACGAGGTGGGAGCCGAGGTAATAATCTTCGAGGATGCCGAACGTCGTGCCGCGGCCGTCGATGAGCCGCCAGCGGCCGTCGCTCTGCCAGACGAGTGAACGGATCGCGCGCGGCGCCGTCCGCTTCCAATGCACCGTCCATTGGCGCGTGAGGCTCAGCATGATTCCAACAGAGAGCGCCACGCGCACAGCGACACCGACGGCGAGAACGCAGACGGCCACGGCTGACAGCACATGAATCGCGAGCAAACACCACAGCCAAAGCGGCTGCGGCCGGATTTCAAGCTCGACGCGAGGCTCGAAGTTTTTCGACAACATCAACACTGGCCGCATCCGAGGGCGCGGCGCGGCCGGTCAGATAATCAAGAAGCTGCGGATCGGGCAGCATCAGCAGTTCGACGAAGGCATCGCGTTCGGGCTGCGGTGCGGCGTCGTACCGATTGGCCAGGTAGCCCTCCAGCAGCACGTCAAGCTCTTTCATGCCGCGGCGGCAGTGCCACCTGAGGCGGCCCTTGTCGTTCAAATCCGGCGATCCGACAGCGCCCGCTTGATTTCGCCGATCGCCTTGGCCGGGTTGAGGCCTTTGGGGCAGACGTTGGCGCAATTCATGATGGTGTGGCAGCGGTAGAGCTTGAACGGATCTTCGAGCGCGTCCAACCGCTCGCCGGTGGCTTCGTCGCGGGTGTCGGCGATCCAGCGATAGGCTTGCAGCAGCGCCGCCGGGCCGAGGTAGCGGTCCGGATTCCACCAGTAACTCGGGCACGCGGTCGAGCAGCACGCGCAAAGAATGCACTCGTACAAGCCGTTGAGCTTGTCGCGATCTTCGGGCGATTGCAGTTGTTCGCTGTCCGCCGGCGGCGGCGTCTGGGTCTTGATCCACGGCTCGATCGACGCGTACTGGGCGTAGAAGCGATCGAGATCGGGCACCAGGTCCTTGATGACCGGCATGTGCGGCAGCGGATAGACCTTGACTTCGCCCTTGCAGTCTTCGATCGCGGTGGTGCAGGCCAGGCCGTTGCTACCGTTCATGTTCATCGCGCAGGAGCCACAGACGCCTTCGCGGCAGGAGCGGCGCAGGGTCAGCGTGGAGTCGATCTCGTTTTTGATCTTGAGCAGCGCGTCGAGCACCATCGGCCCGCACTTGTCGAGGTCGACTTCGTAGGTGTCGGTGCGCGGCCGTTCGCCGGAGTCGGGATCGTAGCGGTAAATCCGGAACCGCTTGACGTTCTTCGCGCCTTCGGGCGCGGGGTGATGTTGGCCCTTACCGATCTTCGAGTTTTTCGGCAGCGTGAACTGTGCCATTCAGTTAACTCCTCAATACACCCGCTTCTTCGGCGGGAACGGTTCGATCTCGTCGCTCATCGTGTAGCTGTGAACCGGCCGGTAGTCGAGCTTGACCTGGCCGTCGTCGCCGAGCCACGAGAGCGTGTGCTTCATCCAGTTTTCGTCGTCGCGATCCGGGAAGTCCTCGCGGGCGTGGGCGCCGCGGCTTTCCTTGCGGTTGATCGCGGAACTGACGGTGACGGTCGCGTTCGCCAACAGGTTCGCCAGTTCGAAGGTCTCCGCCAGGTCACTGTTCCAGATCAGCGAGCGATCCGTGACGTGTACTTTGTCGAACGATTCGACCACCCGGTTCAGGCGCTTCTGCCCTTCCTCCAGCGTTTCGGCGGTGCGGAAGACGGCGACGTCCTCCTGCATGACCTTCTGCATCGACGCACGAATGGCGGCGGTCGGTTGATCGCCGTTGGCGTAACGCACCTTGTCGAAGCGGTCGAGGATCTTTTCTTTCGAGCTGTCGGACAGCTTGCCGTGCGGCGTGTTGGGCTTGATGATTTCCGCACAGCGGTAGGCTGCGGAACGGCCGAAGATGACCAGGTCCAGCAGCGAGTTGGAGCCCAATCGGTTGCCGCCGTGCACCGAGACGCAGGCGGCTTCGCCGACGGCCATCAGCCCCGGAACGACCGAATCCGGATTGCCGTCTTTCAGCGTGACGACTTCGCCGTGGAAGTTGGTCGGAATGCCGCCCATGTTGTAGTGCACCGTCGGCAGCACCGGGATCGGCTCGCGCGTGACATCGACGCCGGCGAAGATGCGCGCGGTTTCGGAGATGCCCGGCAGGCGTTCGTGAAGCACTTCGGGGCCGAGATGTTCGAGGTGCAGGAAGATGTGATCCTTGTGCTCGCCGACGCCCCGACCTTCGCGGATTTCCATGGTCTCCGCACGGCTGACGACATCGCGCGATGCCAGGTCTTTCGCATTCGGTGCGTAGCGTTCCATGAAACGGTCGCCGTCCGCGTTGGTGAGGTAACCGCCCTCGCCGCGCGCGCCTTCCGTGATCAGGCAGCCCGCGCCGTAAATACCGGTCGGGTGGAACTGCACGAACTCCATGTCCTGCAGCGGGATGCCGGCACGCAGTGCCATCGCATTGCCGTCGCCGGTGCAGGTGTGCGCGGAGGTGCAGGAGAAATAGGCACGGCCGTAACCGCCGGTGGCGAGGATCACCATGTGCGCCTGAAAGCGGTGCAGCGTGCCGGTGGTCAGGTCCCACGCCATCACGCCGCGACAGGCGCCGTCGTCGTCCATGATCAGGTCGATGGCGAAATATTCAATGAAAAATTCGGCGTTGTGCTTGAGGCTCTGCTGGTAGAGTGCGTGAAGCATGGCATGGCCTGTGCGGTCCGCCGCCGCACAGGTGCGCTGCGCGGTGCCTTCGCCGAAGTTGGTGGTCATGCCACCGAATGGGCGCTGGTAAATGCGGCCGGAGTCGGTGCGCGAGAACGGCACGCCCCAATGCTCGAGTTCGATGACCGCCTGCGGCGCCTCACGGCACATGTACTCGACCGCGTCCTGGTCGGACAGGTAGTCGCCGCCCTTGACGGTGTCGTACATGTGCCAGGCCCAGTGATCCTCGCCCATATTGCCGAGCGAGGCCGCGATGCCGCCCTGCGCTGCCACCGTATGGCTGCGCGTCGGGAATACCTTGGTGACGCAGGCAGTATTAAGCCCCTTTTCGGCCAGCCCCAGCGTCGCCCTCAGGCCGGCGCCACCGGCGCCGACAACGACGACGTCATAACGATGATCGATGACTTCATATGCTTTGGCGTTGGCCATGCGTCAAACTCCAACGAACGCGATTCTCAGCACGGCCAGAATGCCGGCGATCGCGAGCAGAAAATTGAACAGTCGAAGGACAATCAATGTCGCGGTCTTCAGCCACTTCGTGTGGACGTAGTCTTCGACGATAACCTGCAAACCGAGCGCCGAATGATAGAAAACGGCGGCGACGAGCAGGATCAGCGCGAGCATGATCCAGGGCTGGTGTATCCAGGCGATCGCGCCCGCGTAGTCGGCGGTAAAAATCGTGTACAGCAGCGAGAAGCAGAACCACAGCAGCAGCGGGACCAGCGCGATCGCGGTGAAACGCTGTGCGATCCAGTGCCCGGTGCCGTGATGGGCCGCGCCATAGCCGCGGACTTCGCGAAGCGGCGTCCGATAATTGCTCATGCTCCGCCTCCCATGACGATGAAGCCGAAGATCCAGGTCACGATCGTGCACGCCGCGGCGATGCCGATCACCACCCAGCTCACGTTATGCGCGACGTGGATATCGAAACCCTTGCCGGCATCCCAGAACAAGTGGCGAATGCCGTTGCAAAGGTGATAGAAGAAGGCCATCGCCCACAGCATCAGCAGCGCGATGCCCCATCCGGAGTGGAAAAAGCCCTGCGCGATCGCGTAGCTGTCCGGTCCGAGCGCGGCGCAGATCAGCCAGAAGACCAACGCGGCGGAGCCGACGGACAGCCACATGCCCGACGCGCGATGCATGATCGACGTCGCCATCGTCAGCGGCCATTTGTAGATTTGCAGGTGGGGCGAGAGAGGTCTGTCAGCAGTTTTCATTGGAGTGGAGCGCCTCTAAAAATCGATACACCGGCCTTTCTTTTCCCAGTCGCCGTAGCGGGTCGGCTCCGGCCCTTTGGGTCCGCCATGTTCCTTCACCGGTTTGGCAGCATCGTGCTGATCGGTGGTGTCCGAAGAAGACTCAGAGTCCTTCGGCTCGTTTTTGACGGAATCGTCCATTCAGCAGTCCTTGACGCCGAGCGGGAGCGGGATCAGGTGATTACGGTGCGATAACAGCGGAATGTTACCATAGTCTGCACCCTGACTGACATTTCGCCATGACCGACGAGCCTGACAGACCGGTACTTTGCGAGCTGCAAGATCGCGCCCTGATCCGCGTGAGCGGCGCGGATGCCCGCGCCTTTCTGCAAGGCCAGTTGAGCAACGACGTGCGCGAGGTGACTCCCGCGCAAAGCCAGCTGACGAGCCTGAATACGCCGCAGGGCCGCACGCTCGCGCTGATGCGGCTGTTCGAACTTCAGGACACGTTGATGCTGTCCCTGCCCCGCGACCTGCAGATGCCGATCATCGAGCGGCTGCGCAAGTACATCCTGCGCTCGCGGGTCGAGCTGGAGCCGGCCGATGATTTCGCAGGCTGTGGCATCGCCGGAGAATCGGCCGCGACCGCTTTGGGTGAGGCGGGCATTGCGCCGCCGGTGGCGGTCGACGAAGCCGGCGCCAACGACGACGTTATCGCGATTCGGGTCCCGAGTCAGGCTGGCAACCGCTTCGAACTGTACGGCAAGGATCGACCGCTAGCCGCAGTTCGGGATGCGTTAAGCGCGCAATGCGAGCGCGCCGAACCGGAAACCTGGCGCCTGCTCGACACACTCGCAGAGATTCCCCTGCTGAGCCCGGCAACCAGCGGCGAATTCGTCGCACAAATGCTGAATCTCGACGAACTCGGCGCGATCAACTTCAAAAAAGGTTGTTATGCCGGCCAGGAAATCATCGCGCGCACACACTACCGCGGCCAGGTCAAGCGTCGGCTGAAACTGCTGTTCAGGAGCGAGCCGGCCCAGCCGGGCGAATCGCTCGATCTCGACGAAAACATCTCTGCCGTCGTCGTGCAGAGCGCGCTCCATCCGCAACGGGGATTTGCCGTGTTAGCCGTCGCGCCCTCTAATGCGGAACCCCGGTAAGTTTCACGCATACATCAGGCGGCCGTCGGCAGCGGAACCGGCCGTCCCAAAGCTTCAGCGACATCTGTCTCTCCGAGCTTGTACTTCAAGATGACGCTGCGAACCTGCTTGACCTGGTAGGCTTTCGCCTTCGAGCGCATTTTTGTAGTTGCTCACCGGTCTTATTTTCGCCCGCCGTCCGGCCGCATCAGCGGAAACAGGATCACGTCGCGAATCGACGGCGCATCCGTGAACAGCATCGCCAGGCGGTCGATGCCGATACCCTCGCCGGCCGTCGGCGGCATGCCGTATTCGAGCGTCTGAATGTAGTCTTCGTCGTAGTACATCGCCTCTTCGTCGCCGCCGGCTTTGGCGACCGCCTGTTCGCGGAAGCGTTCGGCCTGGTCCTCCGGATCGTTCAACTCGGAGAAGCCGTTGGCGAGTTCGCGGCCGCCGATGAACAGCTCGAAGCGATCTACCACCGAGGGGTCCGCATCGTTACGGCGCGACAGCGGCGAAATTTCGGTCGGGTAGGCGGTAACGAACGTCGGCTGGATCAGCTTCTCTTCGACCGTCTTTTCAAAAATTTCGATCAGTACCTTGCCGACGCCATATTCCGGCTTCA